>NZ_JBNPUZ010000023.1:0-96891 GCF_051168435.1 Bradyrhizobium sp. HKCCYLR20261 | reverse complement strand
GACATCCCACCAATGATGGAATATTGTCAGGAATCAGCCCGGTCTAAAATGTCAGGGATCAGCCCGGTCGGACACACGCGGACGGTGCTGCGTCTCTGCACCCGGCTCACCTTCCGAGGCCTGCTCTCTATCATTCACAGCACGTCTCACATCGACATACCCCTCCGATGGACTCGCGATCGGGGCTACGGATGTGCCATGCCCCTCATCCGGATTGCTGCGCAATCCGACCTCTTCCCGCAAAGGGCGGGGAGCTCGTAGGGCGATCTTTTGACTCAGTCGTACTGATCCGCCCTACGCGCTTTTCCGGGTTACGCGTTTTCAGATCCCTTCTTCGCGAAGAATTTGCTTCGCCTCTTCGTCATTGAGCGCAGCAGCTTTCCTCACCCAATAGATAGCCCGTTCTGGATCCTTTGCGGCACCATTGAGGCCATGAGCGTAGTTTACGATCATTTCCCGAATGGCCGCCAGATGACCCGCTTCCGCCACTCGCTCCTTCAAGTCGAAAGCTCGAAAATAGCGCTCCCGGGCAGTCCCGGCTCCAAGTCCGCGCCGAAGAGCTCCCGAAAGATAGAGAAGCGAATCGAAGTCCTCGGGGCGGATTGTCCGTTCGGCCTTTTCCATCCAGCGCAAACTAGAAGAGCTGTCGCCCCTATCTTGCAAATACTCAGCCATCTCGATCATGGCCAGAATGGAGCCTTTTGCTATGAACTGCTCCAAATAGGCAACAGCGCCTTCCTCTTCACCTTGTCTAAGAAGGTCCCGAGCTTCTCCCACGTCAAAGCCGATCGAGTCCGAGAAGATGCGCATGGTCTATTCCGTCGGCTTTTTGACTAGCTCGTAGGGCGGATGAGTGGAGCGTAATGCGCCTGACCGAATTCTAGCAAACGTGTTGTCCTGACAAAAGCGGCGGATTACGCCTTCGGCGAATCCGCCCTACGCGCCGGCCGCAGCAAACGCGGTCGCCGATGACTGCGCAATCTCGGCATGTGCGGTGTGCTCCCTCTCCCCGTTCTTTACGGGGAGAGGGTTGGGGTGAGGGGCAGCCACGCGAGCGGTGCGGTGTCTCTGCACGCGGCTCACCTTCCGAGGCCTGCTATCTATCATGCACAGCACGTCTCACATTGACGTGCCCGTCCGATGGACTCGCGATCGGGGCTACGGATGTGCCATGCCCCTCACCCGGATTGCTGCGCAATCCGACCTCTCCCCGCAAAGGGCGGGAAGAGGTTGCACCGGCCGCGCCGGGATCGGTTGCGTCGACAACTGCTTTTCCTGATGCGCGAACACCCGATAATCCCCAGCAATCTCAAGCTGATTTGCACTGTCCAGTCCCGCGGCGAAAAATATTCTTGTTTCTTTTTTACCGAAATCATGATCATATCTCCCCATCCCGCCCGATCGAGGGGCGCTGTCGCGAACGTCACGAAGCGTTGGGTGGGATGCGGTGGCCGGTTCTCGTCGCAGCGTGCGTCAAGCGCGCGGGCGTACGATGGGAGCCGGACGGCGAAGTCGCGTGGTCCTGATACTCCGACGCTAGTATCACGCGCTGATGCGCAAGCATCATGCGCAACGGTGGCCAGAAAGCCCGGCGCACCGGGGAGATCGCGTATAAGCCGTAAGCCCATCGCGCAGGGAAGGCCGGATGTCCGGCTGATCCTGTGGTGACCGCCGCGTGCTTTTTTTGTTGCACGCGGGCCATGGGTGTCAGTCGACGCCCGGCCTTCCCTGCGCCCTCTCCTTCCGGGAGGGACGAACGGCAGACATAGCTCGGGCGCCAAGCACGCCGCGAGGCTGCGAGCGGCTACCTGGGGATGCGAAACAGCAACAGATTTCTCGCATTGGCATCGAATGAAGAATGTTCGCCTCCATTCCGGCCGATCTGCAAAATTGCAAGGGATAAACGATCCTGCGATTGATCCGATCAGACCCGCATCGATGACTGTCAGGAGATTTCCGCACATGATCCCCTCTTCCGCTCCCCGGCTTCCGCACGCGCGGCCATGGCAGCTTGCCCGTCGCGCCCTGCTGGCGGCCAGCGTGGCCCTGCTCGGCGCGCTCACGATCACACCGGCCGGAGCCGCCGAGCCGCTGCGCATCGGCTACCAGAAATCCTCGACCCTGATCGCGCTGTTGAAGACCAATGGCGAGCTGGAGAAGGCGCTGGCGCCGCTCGACATCAAGATCTCCTGGCACGAATTCTCCAGCGGCCTGCCGCTGCTGGAGGCCATCAACATCGGCAGCATCGATGTCGGCGCCGATGTCGCCGACACCGTTCCGGTGTTCGCGCAAGCTGCCGGTGCCAAGCTCGCCTATGTCGCGGAGGAAGCCGCGTCGCCGTCGGCACAGGCGATCCTCGTGGCGACCGCCTCGCCGGTGAAGACTCTCGCCGACCTCAAGGGCAAGAAGATTGCCGTGACCAAGGGCGCCGGCAGTCATTATCTGCTGCTGTCGGCACTCGCCAAGGCTGGCCTGTCCTTCAAGGACATCACGCCGGCCTATCTGCCGCCGGCCGACGGCCGCACCGCCTTCGTCAGCAACAATGTCGACGCCTGGGTCGCCTGGGATCCGTTCCTGACCAGCACGATCCGCCAGTCCGGCGCGCGCGTGCTCGCCGACGGCAGCGACGGGCTCGCCAGCTACAAGCGCTACTACCTCGCTTCCGCCGACTACGCCGCCAAACACGGCGATGCGCTCAACGTCATCTATGGCAAGCTCGTCGAGACCGGCAAATGGGTGAAAGCCAATCCGGCCGCGGCGGCGGGCCAGCTCGCCGCGCTCTGGGGGATCGATGCGGCTACCGTCGAGGAGGCCAACAGCCACCGCTCCTACCAGGTCGGCGCCGTGACCCCGGCCGGCCTGTCGGAGCAACAGAAGATCGCCGACGCTTTTCTCGCCGAGCGGGTTCTTCCTGCGAAGGTCGATACCTCGGCGCTGGCGATCTGGACTCCGAAGGCGCCGTGAGCCAAAGATGCGACGGAACCGTGCGCCGCAACGAAGCGGCGCACGCAGCCCGACGGCGGGCCTGACTGCAAGGAGACGACTGTGACTGCCCATCTTCCCGCGCCGACCGACCGCACCACCGAGCATCCGGCACATCGCATCTTCGTCGACCGCTGGTCGCCGCGCGGCTTCACCGACGAGGCGCTGCCGGAGAGCGCGCTGCTCACCTTCATCGAGGCGGCGCGCTGGGCACCTTCTTCCTACAATTCACAGCCCTGGCGATTCCTCTACGCGCTGCGCGGCTCGGCTGAATTCGACACCTTCCTGGCGCCGCTGATCGAATTCAACCGCGGCTGGGCGCAGCACGCCGCCGCGCTGGTCTACGTGGTCTCCAAGAAGACCTTCATTCCGGCCGGCAAGACCGAGCCGGCGCCGACCCGCACGCATTCCTTCGATGCCGGCGCCGCCTGGGCCAACTTCGCCAACCAGGCCGCGTTGTCGGGCTGGGCCACCCACGGCATGAGCGGCTTCGACGTCGCCGCCGCGCAGACCGCGCTCGGCGTGCCCGACGGCTTCGCCGTGGAGATCGCGATCGCGGTGGGACGCAAGGGCGACGGCGAGAAGCTTCCGGCCGGGCTCAAGGACCGCGAGAAACCGAGCCCGCGACTCGCCATTGCCGAGATCGCCACGGCGGGCCTGTTCCCGAAGAGCTTCGGCTGACGACGCGACGCGTTCAGGGACGGCGTGATGGCGCCGCCCCTGACGCCCGGTGAAATCTGTGGCAGAAAGCGGGACCATCGTCAGACGAGAGCCGAGATCCGCATGCCGCCGCCGAAACCGCCTGCCTTCGAGACCCTGAGCCTGCATGCGGGCCAGCATCCGGATCCCGCGACCGGCGCCCGTGCGGTGCCGATCTATCAGACCACGTCCTACGTGTTCGACGATACCGAGCACGCGGCAGCTCTGTTCAATCTCGAACGCGCCGGCCACATCTACACCCGCATCTCCAACCCGACCACGGCGGTGCTCGAGGAGCGCCTTGCGGCGCTGGAAGGCGGCGTCGGCGCGGTCTGCACCGCGAGCGGCCAGGCGGCGCTGCATCTGGCGATCGCCACCATCCTCAATGCCGGCGACCACATCGTGGCCTCGTCCTCGCTCTATGGCGGCACCATCAACCTGCTGGCGCACACGCTGCCGCGGTTCGGCATCACCACGAGCTTCGTCAAGCCGCGCGACCTCGACGGCTTCAGCGCCGCGATCAAGCCGAACACGCGCCTCGTCATCGGCGAGACGCTGGGCAATCCCGGCCTCGAGGTGCTGGATATTCCCAAGGTCTCGGCGATCGCGCACGCCGCCGGCATCCCGCTGCTGATCGACAACACCTTCGCCACCCCCTACCTCAGCCAGCCGATCGCGCAAGGCGCGGACATCGTGATGCATTCGGCGACCAAATGGCTCGGCGGGCATGGCATCGCGATCGGCGGCGCCCTCATCGATGGCGGCCGCTTCGACTGGCGGGCGTCGGGCAAGTTTCCGCAGCTCACCGAGCCCTATGCCGGCTATCACGGCATCGTCTTCGACGAGCAGTTCGGGACCGCCGCGTTCATCATGCGCGCGCGCACCGAGGGCCTGCGCGATTTCGGCGCCTGCCTGTCGCCCACCAACGCCTTTCATCTGCTGCAGGGCGTCGAGACCCTGCATCTGCGCATGGAGCGCCATGTCGCCAATACGGCCGCGGTGCTTTCCGCGCTCACCGCAAACAAGGCCGTCGACTGGGTGCTGCATCCCTCGCTGGAGACGCATCCGGACCACGCGCTCGCCAGGGAGCTCTTGCCGCGCGGCGCCGGCTCGATTGTCTCGTTCGGCATCAAGGGCGGCCGCCCCGCGGGCCGCAAGTTCATCGAGAGCCTGAAGCTGATCAGCCATCTCGCCAATGTCGGCGACGCCAAGACGCTGGTGATTCATCCGGCCTCCACCACGCATCAGCAGATGGACGCGGCGCAGCTCGCGGCGTCGGGAATCGGCGAGGAGCTGATCCGGCTGTCGGTCGGCATCGAGGCGGCCTCTGACATCATCGACGATCTCGGACAGGCGCTGCGCGCCTCGCAGAAGGTGTGAGCCATGCAACTGTCCATCCAGGACCGCGAGGTGTTCGTGGCGACCGGCGGCCGCGCGTTCGATGCCCCCCTCCCCGCCGTCGTCTTCGTGCACGGCGCCGGCTTCGACCATTCGGTCTGGGCGCTGCACAGCCGCTGGTTCGCCCATCACGGCTTTGCCGTGCTGGCCCCCGACCTGCCCGGCCATGGCCGCTCCGCCGGGCCGGCGCTGCCGACGATCGCCGCGATGGCCGATTGGGTCGCCGCGCTGCTGCAGGCGGTGGATGCGAAGCCCGCGCATCTGATCGGCCATTCGATGGGCTCGCTGATCGCGCTCGACGCCGCCGCGCGCCATCCGGAACGAGTTTCGGCGCTGAGCCTGATCGGCACCGCAGCCACGATGACGGTCGGACCGGATCTGCTGAAGGCCGCCGAGAGCAACGATCACGCGGCGATCGACATGGTCTCGATCTGGGGTCTCGGCTTTGCAGCCGAGCTCGGCGGCAGCCGCGCGCCCGGCCTGTGGATGCATGGCGGCGCGCAGGCGACGCTGGAGCGCTGTGCGCCGGGCGTGCTGTTCAACGATCTCTCCGCCTGCAACAACTATCAGGATGCGCTGGCAGCGGCAGCCAGGATCAAGGTGCCGACGCGTCTCATCCTCGGCGAGAAGGACATGATGACGCCGGTGAAGGCCGGCAAGGCGCTGGCTGCGGCGATCGCGCAGTCGCGCACGATCGTGCTGCCGGGTGCGGGACACACGATGATGGCGGAATGTCCGGACGCGCTGCTCGACGCATTGATCGATTAGTTGCGCCTGGTTGTTCCGTCGCGGAACGAAGGCGATCTGGGGCGCGACCTTTGCGCCCGTGAGAATTAGGAACGCGGTGTAACGCGCTCGATTGGTGGTTGGTGAAACCTCAAGGAGCGCAACAATGCGAAAGACAATTCTCACGCTGCTCGCCGCGACCGTGATCGCGGCCGGCTCGGTCGGTGCGGCCTTCGCGCAAGGCGGCGGCGGTGGCGGCGGATCGGGCGGCGGCGCAGGTGGAGGATCCGGCGGTGCCGGAGCGGGCGCCGGCGGATCCGGCGCAGGTGGTTCTGGCGCCGGCGGAGCAGGCGCTGGCGGATCTGGAGCCGGCGGCGCCGGCTCGGGCGGGGCCGGTGGCGCGGGCGCCGGTGCAGCGGGATCATCGGGCGCGGGCTCCGGTTCGGGCAGCTCAGCCGGCGGCGGTGGTCCGAGCCACGTGGAGCGTGGCGGCCAGGGCGCGTCGAGCCCGCCCGGCATGCGCAACGAGCGGACCCCGTCGACCAACGGCGTCGTTCCGCCGCGCTGACGCAAGCAACACATCGCAGCGGCTCGCCGAGCCGCTGCGACCTTATGGCAACGATGCGACGTCGTGCCACCGATTGAGGCGACGCGGTGACGCAGAGCGGGCCGTTGTGGCAAAACGTGGCTTCTCCTATCTCGGTCGCAGAAAGGAGCAACGCAGATGAACCTGCGAAGACTTGCGGCCGCAGCGACCGTCGGAACTCTCGCGCTGTCCGTCGCAACATCCGCGACCGCGGCGCCGATGCTGCCGGCTCATCCGGCCCCGGCAGCCGGAATCGCCGACACCGGTGGAGTTCAGACCATCGCGTACCGGCACTGGCGCGGCGGACATGACTGGCACCCCGGTCTCGGACGTCGTCACGGCTATCAATACGGCTATCGGCCCCATCACGACACCAAGGGCGCCGCCGTCGCCGCGAGCGCGATGCTCGGCAGCGCCGTCGCGAACAGCCGCGCGGAGGCGAGCCGCGCGGAGATTGCCTGCTCGCAACGCCACCGGTCCTACGACCCGCGCTCGGGCACCTATCTCGGCAAGGATGGCCGCCGTCATCTCTGCCGCTAGCAAGATGTCCGGCGGATGCTGCAGGCGCGTCTACGACAAACGTACCGCGACAATCGGTCCGCCGCGAGAACTGAAACCAAGCTTCTGTCGTTCGGATTGAGCAAGACCCATCACCACGGGAGAAATCAGAATGATGACTTTCAAGGCCGCCGCGACCCTGGCCATCGCCGGCGCGATCTCTTTGTCCACCCTGCAATCGGTCTCCGCAGCGCCGCTGACATCGCTCTCCGCGTCAGCAAAGCCGGCTGAGACATCGCACGCCGTTCAGGTCGGCTATCGCGGCTGGCACCATCATGGCGGCTGGGGCGGCGGTGCGGCGATCGGAGCCGGGCTTCTGGCCGGCGCCGTGATCGGATCGGCGATTGCCGCGCCGAGCTACGGCTACGCGCCCTACCCGTCCTACGGCTATGGCGGCTATCGCTATGCGAGTTCCCCCTATTACGGCTACGGCGGCGGCTACTACCCGGTGAGCTCCTATCGTCCGTACTATGGCGGCTATGGCTACAGCTATGCCCCGCGCCCGGTCTATCGCAGCTATGGCTACTACAACCACCATCGCCCCTGGCGGCACAGCTATGGCTACTACCGCGGTCCCGGGTTTGGCCATCATCACGGCTGGCACGGCGGCCGGCATTTCGGACACCGCCATGGCCATGGCGTGATCCGCACGCACCATCGCTGGTGATGGTTCACGTCCCGGTGCGATCGGCCACCCGCTCGCACCGGGACGACCTCTTCACGCTTCGGCCGCTGCTGCCGGCCGCTGTCGCGCTTCGATGAGGTGCCGATCGATCCGTGCCACCTCGGCCGCCGGGATGACGTACTCATCGTGGTCGCGCCAGGCGAACACGACAAACGTCGCGAACGCCCCCATTGCACCAAGCGCGACCATCCACCAGATGTGCCAGATCAGCGCGAAGCCCATGACCGTGGCGAAGAACGCGCAGACGAACCCGGTAGGAGAGTTTTTCGGCAGCTCGATGTCCTGATAGTCCGTCTTCCTGGTGTGAAGCTGCTGGTCCTTGGTGTTTTCCTTGATCCGCCAATACGCATCCTGCCCCGTCACATTGGGGAGCACCGCAAAGTTGAACACGGGCGGCGGCGAGGACGTGGCCCATTCCAGCGAGCGGCCGTCCCATGGATCACCGGTCGTATCGCGCAACTGCTCGCGATCGCGGATGCTGAACACGAGCTGGAGGATCTGGAGGATGACGCCGATCGCGAGCAGCGCCGTGCCGACGGTCGCCGCCGCCAGCCAGGGGCGCCATTCGGCGACGTCGTAATGCTGCATGCGCCGGGTCATGCCGATCAGTCCTACCACATAGAGCGGCATGAACGTTACGTAGAAACCGATCAGCGTGAACCAGAACGCCGCCTTGCCCCAGCTCTCGTAGAGGCGGAAGCTAAAGGCCTTCGGAAACCAGTAGGTGATGCCCGCGAACACGCCGAACAGCACCCCGCCGATGATCACGTTGTGGAAATGCGCCACCAGGAACAGGCTGTTGTGCAGCAGAAAATCCGCCGGCGGCACCGCGACCAGCACGCCCGTCAGCCCACCGATCATGAAGGTGATCATGAAGCCGATGGACCACAGCATGGGGGTCGTAAAACGCACTCGGCCGCCGTACATCGTGAACAGCCAGTTGTAGATCTTCACGCCCGTGGGCACCGCGATGATCATGCTGGCGATCCCGAAGATCGCGTTCACGTTGGGCCCCGCCCCCATCGTGAAGAAATGATGCAGCCAGACCATGAAGGAGACGACGCAGATCGCCATCGTCGCCAGCACCATCGAGCGATAGCCGAACAGCGACTTGCTCGAGAACGTGGCGACGACCTCCGAATAGATGCCGAAGGCCGGCAGAACCAGGATGTAGACCTCGGGATGCCCCCAGGCCCAGATCAGGTTCATGAACATCATCATGTTGCCGCCGGCCTCATTGGTGAAGAAGTGGAAGCCGAAATAGCGGTCGAGCATCAGCATCGTCAGCGTCGCCGTCAGGATCGGAAAGGCCGCGACGATCAGAAGATTGGAGGCGAGCGTGGTCCAGCAGAACATCGGCATGCGCAGATAGCTCATGCCCCTCGTGCGCAGCTTGAGCACTGTCGTGACGAGGTTGATGCCGGCGACCAGCGTTCCGATCCCGGAGATTTCCAGCGCCCAGATGTAGTAGTCGACGCCCACGCCGGGCGAATAGGTCATCTCGGAGAGCGGCGGAAACGGCAGCCAGCCGGTCCGCGCGAACTCGCCGATGACGAGCGAGACATTGACCAGCAGCGCGCCGGACGCGGTCAGCCAGAACCCGACCGAATTGAGCGTGGGAAACGCGACGTCGCGGACGCCGAGCTGCAGCGGCACGACGAGATTCATCAGTCCGATCACGAACGGCATCGCCACGAAGAAGATCATGATGGTGCCGTGGGCGGAGAAGATCTGGTTGTAGTGCTCAGGCGGCAGATAGCCGTTCGAATGGAACGCCACCGCCTGCTGCGTCCGCATCATGATCGCGTCGGTGCCGCCACGCAGCAGCATCACGAAGGCCAGCAGGATGTACATCACGCCGATCCGCTTGTGATCGACGCTGGTGATCCATTCGCGCCAGAGATAGGGAAAGTATCCCTTCGCGAACACCCAGCCGAGCACGCCGAGGATCGCGACCAGCACAAGCCCGGCGGCAGCGAGCGGAATGGGCTGGCCGAACGGAATGGCCGACCAATCGAGCTTGCCGAGCATGCAGCCTCCGGTTCAGTGATGCGAGCGGACACGCGGCGTGGCGCGCGGGCGGCGTCCCCGTGCAATCATCACCAACGCCAGGCCACCGAGCCCGACCGCGAGACCGATCTTGCTGAGCTGGCCCGCAGGCGGCAGCTTCTTGCGACCGAGCCATCCGCCGCTCACCGCCGTGCCCGCTGCAATCGGAGCCAGCACGGCTCCGGAACTGCGCGGCGCCATGTGGGCTCGCGACAGCAGGAAGCGGAAGGCCGAGCTCATCAGTCGCTCCGTCGGCCGCCGCGCCAAGGCGTAGGAGACCTGTCCGAGCCGGGCCGGCCAACCGACGGCGATCTCGTCGCGCGGCGCGCGAATGAGCTGCACGAACGTCTCTGCCACGTCCTCGGGCCGATACAGCAGCGGACCGGGGTCGAGGTTGCGGCCGGACATGTTGGCGCCATGAACGAAGCCGGGCGTATCCACCATCGCAGGGAACACGCTGCAGACGTGAATGTCCTTGTGAGCCGCGAGCTCCTGGCGCAGGCTGGCCGAGAAGCCGCGCAAGCCGAACTTGCTCGCCGTGTAGGCCGCTGCGAACGGCGTCGGCGCCCAGCCACCCAGCGAGATGTTGTTGATCAACGTGCCCCGTCGCTGCCGCAGGAAGATCGGCAGCACCGCATAGGCGCCGTTCATCGTGCCAAGGAGATTGACCTCGATCGTCTTGCGGTGAAGCGCGATATCGGCATCCTGATAGGCGCCGAACACCCCGGTCCCGGCATTGTTGATCCAGATGTCGATGCCGCCGAAGGTCTGCACGGCCTGCTCGGCCAGCCGCTTGACCTGCTCAGCGTCGGTCACATCGGTGCCGACCGCCAGGGCGCGTCCGCCGAGCGTCTCGCATTCGGCGGCAACATCCTTCAGCACGTCCTCGCGCCGCGCGGCGAGCACGATGCTCGCCCCTTCCCGCGCAAGCGCGAGCGCCGTTGCCCGGCCGATGCCGCTGGAGGCGCCGGTGACGACGACGCGGGTTCCTCTCAGATCGCGCATCAGCCGTCGCGCCTCCGGCGAGGCATCGATCAGCCAGCCGAGCGAGCGACGCAGTTGCTGCGTCCCGCCGCTGTCGAACCACCGACCATGCGCGAAGATGACGCGCTCAGGCGACAGCGCGATCAGGCGCGCCGCAGCGAGGCGCACGGCGCGACCTCCCAGCCGCAACAGCATCCGCAAATAGGCCGGCGCCTTGCCATCGGGCGCCGTGATGCCAAGCAGGCTGGCAGCCGGGCGCGACAGGAGACCCAAGCTCTCCGGCGCGAGATTCTGCACGAGATCGGTCAGGATCAGGGTCCGGCTCGGCCGATGAAATACTTCGACCTCGGTGAAGAACGGGGCCGAGACCAAGACCAGCTGCAGATCTTCGGACCATTCGTCCGGGGTGACATCGGTGAGCTCGCGATCGATGCGCAGGCGGCTGCGGCGAACCTGTCGACGCTCGGCGAGACCGGGCGCCGCATAGACGCGCGCGTGAGGAAGCGCCGCCTGCCAGTCCGGCAGGAACATCCAATGCGCGACGTTCGGAGCGAGCAGATATTTAATCGGACCGAGCCGTTCCAGCTCCTCGCGCAGCGCGAGGGAATATCGCGTGGGCGAATGCAACAGCAGATCTCCGCTCGACAGGCGGATCACGGTCATGCGGATCGGGAGCGGCAGACCGGCCGCGCTGATGCGCCCGGCGTCGACGATCCAGACGTTCTCTGCGACGGCGCGCAAGCCGTGGCCGAAGCTTCGAGATGTTTGATCCATGCGAGGTCCGCCGACGAGATGCCCGTCAACAAACCTCCGGAGCGGCTCATGGTTTCAATCGTCCGGACCGGCGCCGGCGGAACGCCGCCTGCCATCTATCCTCGAAGTTCCGGACTACCGCCGGAGCGGCGCGAGCATGGTCGGCGCAAGCCGCGTTTCCCAGCCGTGACGTTCGAGTTCGGGATCGTCGTGCTCCTCCTGGGGCCAGCCGATGCACAGATAGGCGATCAGGCTCCACTCCGGCGGCAGATCGAGATCCCGGCACAGCGCACTGGGATCAACGATCGACACCCAGCCGACGCCGAGTCCCTCGGCGCGCGCGGCGAGCCAGAAGGTCTGGATCGCCGCGACCACCGAATAGCGCAGCGTTTCCGGCATCGAGACGCGGCCGAGACGATAACCGGTCGCCGTGCCCTCGTCGGCACAGACCGCGAGATGCACGGGTGCCTGTGTGAGACCCTCCAGCTTGAGGCTCGCATACAGCGCACGCCGCTCGCCGTCATAGCCGGCCAGTGCCGCCTCATTGCTGCGCTTGAAATTTGCGATGACGGCTGCGCGCCGCTCCGCACTTTCGACCAGCACGAAGCGCCAGGGCTGGCAGAAGCCCACCGACGGCGCATGGGATGCGAGGGTCAGAAGCTGCTGGATCAGTTCCGAGGATACGGCATCGCTGCGGAAGCGGCGCACGTCGCGGCGCCAGCGAACCAGCTCGGCGAAGCGCGCCCTGAACGAGGCATCGAATTGCGGCGGCACCTGCTTGGCAGAGCTCATGCGGCCTCTCCGCTCAGGACATGCAGAAACGATCCCGTCACGGAGCCGCGCCGCGAGCCACGCTCGGCGATCGCTCGGCCCGAGGCGTCTCGACAGGCGATCAGCGGATCGTCCGCTTCGCTCAGGATCGTCGCGTAGTGGAACTCGTGACCGTGAACGGAAGCTCCCTTCACACCGAGGCTGCAGTCGGCCAGCAAGGTGGCATGACGGTAGCCAAGATGGAGCCGGCGGCTGGCGAACGATGTTTCCAGCCCGAGCAGTCCGGCCATCGCGTGCCGCGTACCCTTTGCATCTTCGAGCCCCGCACCGAGCGTCATATAGCCACCGCACTCGCCATGGATCGGCACACCGCGCGCCGCCATCGCGCGGAGGCCGGCGAGAAAAGCCTGAGCGGCTGCAAGTCGCCCGGCATGGAGTTCGGGATAGCCGCCGGGCAGCCACACCGCATCGGCGGCCGCATCGGGCGCATCGTCGTTCAGCGGCGAGAACGGCACGATGTCGGCGCCCGCAGCGCGCCAATGTCGCAACAGATGTGGATAGCTGAAAGAGAACGCGGCATCGGAGGCCAGCGCGATGCGCTGACCGGGCGGCCGGATCCCGAAGCCGGCGTCGCCGTGCTGCTCCCGGCCATGCCCCGCGCGCGCGCGCGCCAACAATGCGTCCAGATCGACCGATCGGGAGATCTGGTCGGCGAGATTGTCGAGATGGCTCTCGATCGCCGTGATCTCCTGCGCCTGGACCAGGCCGAGGTGGCGCTCCGGCAGCGTGAGCGTCTCGTTGCGGGCCAGCGCGCCGAGCACATCGAGGCCGATGGTCTTGAAGCCGGGATCGATCAGGGCGCGGTGCCGTTCGCTCGCGAGCCGGTTCAGGATGACGCCGGCAATCTGCACGTCGGCGCGGAACTTCGCGCAGCCCAGCGCGATGGCCGCAGCCGTCTCGGTCTGTCCGCTCACGTCGAGGACGAGCAGGACCGGCCAGCCGAGCAGCGCGGCGATATCAGCGGCCGAACCCCGGCCCGCCCGGCCGGGTTGCGGCGCGCCGTCGAACAGGCCCATGACGCCCTCGACGACGGCGATGTCAGCGTCCGCGGTCACGGCGGACACGAGCCCCTGCAACTGAGCCGCCGACATCGCCCAGCCGTCGAGATTGTAGCTCGTGCGCCGCGCCGCCACGGTGTGAAAGGCGAGGTCGATGTAGTCGGGCCCGCATTTGAACGGCTGCACCCGCGTGCCCCGCCGGGCCAGTGCCCGCAGCAGCCCGAGCGTCACCGTGGTCTTGCCGGCGCCCGAGCGCGGCGCCGCGATGATGATCCCCCTTGGCGCCGTGATGGTCATGGCTGGAACACCGCCACGTCGCAACGAAATGTGCTATGCGCTGCGGGATGACGGGAACGAGCGAGGCGCCGAACCGACCGCTGAAGCGTGGCTGGACCACCGGCAGCTGCGCCACGGCCGCCGCGCGCGCGGCGTATGAGCTGCTGATCACCGGCAGCTGTCCCGCCATGGTCGAGATCGCCCTGCCCGGCGGACGCCGCGTCAGCTTCGCCGTGGCGATGCACGAGGGCGACGGCACGCGCGCCACGGCCGGTGTCATCAAGGATGCCGGCGACGATCCCGACGTCACGCATGGCGCCTTGGTCAAGGCCACGGTGCAGCGGGAGCTTGCGGACGCCGGTGTCACCTTTCGTGCCGGCCCCGGCGTCGGCACAATCACCAGGCCCGGCCTGCCGCTGCCGCCTGGTGAGCCCGCGATCAATCCGGTGCCGCGCGAGATGATGACGGCAGCTCTCGACGAGGCTGCCCGTGCGCTCGGCGCGACACGGGATGTCGTCGTCGAAATCTCGATTCCAGGCGGGGAAGAGCTGGCGAAGAAGACGCTGAACCCGCGGCTCGGCATCGTCGGCGGGCTGTCGATCCTGGGCACCACGGGCATCGTGGTGCCGTTCAGCTGCGCCGCGTGGATCCACTCGATCTATCGCGGCATCGACGTCGCCCGTGCCGCCCGCCTGCCGCATGTCGCCGGCGCGACGGGGAGCACATCGGAGAAGGCCGTGCAGCAGCTGTTCGGCCTGCCGGAGGCTGCGCTGATCGACATGGGCGACTTCGCCGGCGGCATGCTGAAATATCTGCGCCGCCATCCGGTGGCCCGCGTCACCGTGGCCGGCGGCTTCGCCAAGATGACCAAGCTCGGCCAGGGACTCCTGGACCTGCATTCGCGCGCGGGCGAGGTCGATCTCGGCTGGCTGGCCGAGACGCTGCACAAGGCGGGCGCTCCCGACGAACTGGTCGCGCGCGCGCGCAGCGCCAACACCGCGCTGCAGGTGTTGCAGGACTCCGAGCGTGCGGGCTTCCCAGCGGGAGCGGCCGTGGCGGACGCGGCGTGGCAGACGGCGCATCGTGCGCTGGGGAACGAGGCGATCGCGCTCGATGTCGCCGTGTTCGACCGTGACGGCCGGCTGGTGGGACAGAGCAGCGGACCGGCTCATTCGCCTCTCCCGCGGAAACGCCGCTGATAGTCGGCGTCGTACAGCGCGCTGTTGCGGAAATCCTCCGAGCCGAGCGCGCGGCCGACGAGAATCAGCGCTGTACGCTCCATCGCCTCCGCCGCGATCTGGCCCGCGATCGTCGCGAGCGTGCCGGTGACGACGCGCTGATCCGGCCAGCTCGCGCGATAGACGATCGCGACCGGACAATCGTCACCGTAATGCGGACGCAGCTCGTCGACGACCTTGTCGAGAACATGGATCGACAGATGAATGGCGAGCGTGGCGCGCGACTGCGCGAACAGCGACAACTGCTCCGTCTCCGGCATCGCCGAGGCGCGGCCGGAGGTGCGTGTCAGCACCACGGACTGCGCAAGCCCCGGCAGCGTCAGCTCGCGGCCGAGCGCCGCTGCGGCCGCCGCGAACGAGGGTACGCCGGGCGTGATCGTATAGGCGATGTCCAAGGCATCGAGTCGCCGCAGCTGCTCGCCGAGCGCGCTCCAGATCGAGAGATCACCGGAATGCAGCCGCGCGACGTCTTGACCGGCTTCCGTCGCCCGCGCCATTTCGGCGATGATCTCTTCGAGCGACAGCGGCGCCGTATCGACGATGCGCGCGCCAGGCGGACAATGATCGAGCAGCGCCTTCGGGACCAGCGAGCCGGCATAGAGACAGACCGGACAGCGCGCGATCAAATCGCGGCCGCGCACGGTGATCAGGTCTACTGCGCCAGGGCCGGCGCCGATGAAATGGACCGTCATGACATCAGCTCCGCAGGGCCCTCGCCTTCCGCGATGGCGCAGGTCGCGGAGGCATGAGCGAGCCGCGGCAGAATCAATCGCGCATTCCGGCCGGCCGCGGCGAGCGCCGCAGTTTCCGCGACCGACGGCACGCCCTTGAGACGCTGCACGCGATCGCTGCGGGTGACCGTGAGATCGGCGACCGCCGAGAGTTCGTCAGCCGCGATTCCAAGCAGCGGACGCTGCAGGCGCTTTGCGGTCTCGATGATGCCGGGCTCGTCCTGTTTGTCGGCGGCCGTTGCGATCACGGTGATCTCGGCGGTCGAAAGCCGCGCAACGGTCAGAGCTTGAACCACCACCGCCTCGATCGCGTCGGCGCTGATGTCGCGGCGGCAGCCGATCCCGAGCGCGATCATGGCTTCGTCACCCGCCACTGCGTCACCGGCATGGCCTGCCGCCAGCCATGCATGCGGCCGACCGGCTCGATGCGCGAGACGGCGATGCGAATGAGATCGCCGCCGTGTCTGCCGAACAGATCGGTGACCCGTGCCTCGCCTTCGAGCGAAATCACGTTGGCCACGAGGCGGCCGCCCGGCTTCAGCTTCGCCCATGCCGTCTCGAACACACCCTGCTCCGAAATGCCGCCGCCGATGAAGATCGCATCCGGCGGCTCGAGATCGGCGAGCACCGCCGGTGCGCGCCCCAGCACGATCCTGAGATCGGGCGCACCGAGCGCGAGCGCGTTGCGCATCGCGCGGTCGGCGCGGTCCTGCCGCGCCTCGATGCCGATCGCGCGCAGTGTGCCATGGCGCAGCAGCCACTCGATCGCGACCGAACCGGAGCCCAGGCCCACATCCCACAGTAGCTCGCCTGGCTGCGGCGCAAGAGCCGAGAGCGTGACTGCACGCACATCGCGCTTGGTGAGCTGGCCATCATGTTCGAACAGATCGTCAGCGAGGCCCGAGGTCAGTGGGATCACCGGCGCGTCGGGCTCGGCAATCACCTCCAAGGCGATCGTCGTCAACGAGTTGATGTCCGAGAGGTCAAAGGCGCTGGCCGTCGCGCTTCGCACCCGCTCGTGCGGACCGCCGATGGCTTCGAGCACCGTCAGGCGCGAGCGCCCCATCCGCCGCGACGTCAACAAGGCTGCGAGCTTTGCGGGCGTCGAACCGTCCCAGGCCAACGCGAGAATACGCACGCCGGGCGCCAGATGCCGGATGATACCTTCGAGCGGACGGCCGTGCAGCGTCACCTGCGCTATATCCTGCAGGGACCAGCCAAGCCGCGATGCCGCCAGACTGAAGGCGGAAGGCTGCGGCACGCATAGCATCTCAGCGGCAGCGAAGCGCTGCATCAGCTGCTTGCCGACGCCGTAGTTGAAGGGGTCACCGCTGGCGAGCACGACGACCGGCTCACCCCGGCGCGCCGCGATCTGATCGAAGGCCAGATGGAGCGGGCTCGGCCACGCCAGACGCTCGCCAGCAATCAGGGGCGATGCGAGCTCCAGATGACGCACGCCGCCGACAACCAGGGCCGCCTGCGCAATGAGACGACGCGCGGGCGCCGAGAGCCCCTCGACGCCATCCTCGCCGATGCCGATGATGGACAGCCAGCGCGCCGCGTTGCAAGTTGCGCCCGGATTTACCATGGACCCTGCCCCGCATGCGCGTTCTCATTCTCGGCGGCACGACCGAAGCATCGGAGCTGGCGCGGCTGTTGGCGGACGACGGCCGCTTCGCGGCGACGCTCTCGCTCGCAGGCCGCACCGTCGCGCCACGGCCGCAGCCGCTGCCGACACGCATCGGCGGCTTCGGCGGCACTGCCGGTCTGGAGGCGTGGCTGCGCGATCATGCTGTCGACGCGGTGATCGACGCGACGCATCCTTATGCCGACCAGATCTCGCGCAACGTCGTTGCGGCCTGCGCTGCGCTGGCGCTGCCGCTGGCATCGATCCGGCGCGCGGCCTGGCAGCGCGAAGACGGTGACCGCTGGATCGAGGTCGACAGTTCCGAGGCGGCGGCCGCAGCGCTCGGCGCAACTGCTGTCCGCGTGTTCCTCAGCCTCGGCCGGCTGGAGCTGACGGCCTTTGCCGCGGCTCCGCAGCATCACTACATCGCCCGCACGATCGATCCGCCCGGCGACATCCTGCTGCCGCCGGACATCAGCTTCATCTCCGATCGCGGCCCGTTCGATGCTGCGAAAGAGCATGACTTCCTGGTCCAGGAGCGCATCGCCATCGTCGTCTCGAAAAATTCCGGCGGCGTTGCGACTTACCCGAAGATCGCGGCGGCGCGCCGGCTCGGCATTCCCGTGGTGATGATCGCGCGGCCCGATAAGCCGCATGGCGTTGCGCTGGAGAGCGCAACTGCGGCCGTGCGCTGGCTCGAGGATCAGCTCGCTCATGCGCCGCCCTCGACTTCGCGGCGGAGCGTGTAGACAAAGGGCGACTTGCCCTCGCGCGTGATCAGGCGTGTCGCCGCCGATCCAATCAGGACCAGCGTGCGCATGTCGGCCTTCGCGGGATCGACCTCGCCGAGCGTCGTGATGATCCGGCTGACATCGCCGCTCCCTGCGGCGCGGACCATCACGACCACGGTCGACGACGGCTTGAGCTGCCGCAGCAATGCAAACGCTTCGCCGAGCTGATGCGGACGCGCCTTGGAGAGCGGGTTGTAGAGCGCGACGACGAAATCGGCGGCGGCCGCCGCCTCCAGTCTTCGCCTGATCGTGGTCCAGCTCTTGAGATTGTCGGACAGCGAGATCGCGCAGAAGTCACCGCCGAGCGGCGCGCCGACTTCGGCTGCGGCGGCCAGCATCGCCGTGACACCAGGCTCGACGCGGATATCCAGATCACGCCAGGCCCGCGGTCCTGCCTCGACCGCTTCGAACACCGCCGCCGCCATCGCGAACACGCCGGGATCGCCGCCGGATACGACCGCGACCTGCCTGCCTTCACTGGCGAGCGTCAGCGCGTGGCGCGCACGATCGAGCTCCACGCGATTGTCGCTGGCATGGCGGATCTGGCCCGGACGGCTCGTCGTGACGCGATCGAGATAGGGTCCGTAGCCGATGAGGTCGGTCGCCCGTGCGATCGCAGCAGATGCCGCAGGCGTCATCAGCTCGGCCCGGCCGGGACCGACACCGGCGATGGTGAGCGTTCCCGTCACAGCCGGCGCCCCTGCCCTGGAATCAGGATCATGGAGAAGTAAGGCCCGCGATCCTGCTCGATCTCCGCCAGCGGCGCGACGCGCTCGGCCTCCATCGTCCCCCGCTCGACATAGACGGCGCGGTCGAGCAAGCCCGCGGCGGCAATCGCGCGCTTCACCTTGGTCAGGTTGCGCCCGACCTTCATGATCACGGCGGCCTCGCAGCGCTTCAGTCGATCGCAAAGAACCTCTTCGGTCAGCGTGCCCGGCAGCACCGAGAGGATGTCGTCGCCCCAGGTGATCGGGACATTGGCCTTGGTCCAGCAGCCGGACATGCCGGTCACGCCAGGTACGACCTCGACGCGATGATCCTGCTCAAGGCGGCGCCACATATGCATGAACGAGCCGTAGAAGAAGGGATCGCCCTCCGACAGCAGCCCCACCGAGCGGCCGGCCACGAGATGCGCCGCGATGCTGTCGGCGGCACGGTGATAGAAGTCGCCGATCTGCGCCTGGTAGCTGGGATCGGCAACCGGCACCTCCTCGGTGACCGGATATTCGAGTCGCAATTCGTGCCGGGCGGCGTCCATCAGCGGCGCCACGATCCGGCGCGCATTGCCCTCCATGCCGCGCTTGGCGAAGAACGCCACCACATCGACCGAGCGGATCAGGCCGGCGGCACGCAAGGTCAAATAGCGTACGTCGCCGGGACCGACGCCGATGCCATACAGCGTGCCGGGGTCGGCCGTGCCCGCAATGGTGTCGAGCAGGCTCATTCGACATCGCTCGCGATGGCATTCACCGCCGCAACCGCCATCGCGCTGCCGCCCTTGCGTCCCCGGACGATCAGATAGGGCACGCGGCCGTCGGCTGCGAGCGCCTCCTTCGACTCGCGCGCGCCGACAAAGCCGACCGCCGTGCCGATCACGGCCGCAGGCCGCGGCGCGTCCTGGTCGAACATGTCGAGCAGATGAAACAGCGAGGTCGGCGCATTGCCGATCGCCACCAGCGCGCCGTCGAGATGCGGCCGCCACAGCTCAAGCGCCGCGGCCGAACGCGTCGTGCCGAGCTTTGCCGCCAGCGCCGGCACCTGCGGGTCATCGAGCGTGCAGATGATCTCGTTCCCGGCCGGCAGGCGCGCGCGCGTGATGCCCTGCGCCACCATCTTGGCGTCGCACAGGATCGGCGCCCCGCGATCGAGCGCGGCGCGCGCCGCGGCGGCGAACTGATCCGACATCTCGATATCCGAGGTGATCTCGACCATGCCGCAGGCATGGATGATGCGCACCGCGATCTTCTCTTCCAGTCCGTGGAAGCGCGACAGGTCGGCTTCGGCGCGAATGGTGGCGAAGGAGCGACGATAGATCTCCGCGCCATCCTTGATGTAGTCGCGCAGGTCAGACATCGGCCTTCTCTCTTGCCTTGAACAGCGCAACCGCCCCCGGGTCGAGATGAGCCGGATCGACGATGCCGCAGGGCTCGCTTCTCACGGTACCGTTGCGCACGATGCGATAGTGGTCGCTCTCGCCGATCAGCACGACGTCGGCAGACGCCGAGCGCGCGCAACCCTTGGCACAGCCGGAGACATGCAGCGAGCCTTGAAACCTAGTGCGAGCCATCGCGTCCGCGAGCACGCGCGCATGCTGCCGCGTGGCGAGCGCGGTCGATGAACAGCAGCCGACGCCGGAACAGGCATCGATCCGCATCATCGGATCAGCATCGTCGACGATCAGGCCGAGGGTTGCCGCATCGGCGATGATCTGCCCGGCCACCGCGCGCCCGGCGGCGACATAGAGCGTGCGCCACGGCGACAAGCGGACCTCACCGATAGCATGGGCGGAGAGGATCTCTGCAAGATGCGCAAGCGTGTCGCTGTCGAGACGGCCGAACGGCACACCGAGTCCCGTGACGCAGAGCTCGTCCGTCAAGGTAATCAACCCGCAGCGCTGCGATGGCGACGCCGACTCCGGCTGGATGGTGCCGGACGTTTCGAGGCCGAGTTCGGCGCGGATGGCCGCGATCGCCGGCCGAGGCAGTGCCGCGGCGCGACACGTGGGGCTGAGTTGCAGCACGCAGCGCGCGAGACGTACGGCCTTGGCTGCGGCGTCAGCCATCACGGTCGTGCCGAGCCATGTCACGCCGTCGGCAGCGGCAAGTCCGATCGCGATACGGTTGCTGCCCGCAGGACCACAGGCGACGAGACGCACATCCGCGGCGAGACCGGACAGCGGCAGTCTGCCACCGCCGTCGAGCGCAAAGCTGAACTTGGCCGGCAGCGCCTGCAGTTCCGGCTCCGAGGCCAGCCGGTTTTCCAGCTCGGCCGCAATCGGGCGCATGTCGGCGATCTCAGCCGGGTCCAGTCCCGCCAGCGGATTGATGACGATGTTGCGGATCGCCTCCAGCTCGGCACTGTCGTCGAGCAGTTGGAGCGAGGACATGACGTCCCACAACGGCGCCAGGGTTTGCTGCGAGACGCCGCGGATCTGCAGATTGGCGCGGCGGGTCAGGTCGATCTGGCCATTGCCGAAGCGCCTGGAGGCATCGGCCAGCGCATGCAGCGCCGCGACCGGCAGCGCGCCGCCATGCGGCCGGACGCGGACGATGAGACCGTCGCCGCTCGGCATCGGCCGACGCGCGCCCGGACACCAGCCCTTGATCTCGGCGGCGGTCACGAGACACTCTCCCTCTGGGTCAGACGCTCGCGGGCCGACGCGAGTTCGTCAGCGACAGCGTTGCGGCGCGGCACCCAGCGCTGCCGGCGCAGCAGATCCTCGAAGCGCGACACGATCGACGCGACCGCTGCCGGATTGCGCGCGATCATCGCGTCCAACACTGCCTCGTCGCGCAGCAGCGCCCCATGCGCCAGATCAAACAGGTGCTCGGGCACGGCGTCCGAGGTCGCCGCGAAGGCATAGAGCGCGTCGACCCCCTGCGCAATCTCGGCGACACCGCGGTAGCCGTGTCCGAGCATGCCCGAAATCCAGCGCGGATTGGTGAGGCGGCCGCGCACGACGCGGGCGATCTCCTCGCTGAAGGTGCGCGCCTTCGGCGCCTCGGGCCGGCTGGTGTCGAGATGCAGCAGCGCCGGCGTGGCGCCGAGCGCGGCGGCCGCCGCGGCGAAGCCGCCGGCGAAGTCGGCGACCTCCTCGCCATCGAGCAGGTCGCGCTCGCGATCGTCCTGCGGATGCACCAGCGCATCGGCGCCGCGGACGCGGGCTCGAAACGTCTCGGCGGCCGACAGGCCGTCATGCACGCCGCCGAAGCTGAAGCCGGTGGCGTCGAGATAAGCGTCACCGAGCTCAGCCCGGCTCTCCCAAGCCATGCCAAGCGCGAGATCGGCGGCCACGGCGCCGTAGCTGCCGGGCGCGCCGCCGAACACGCGTGCGAGGCTTTCGCCGCGCCGCCGCGCCGCCGCCAGCGGATTATCGGCATCGTCCTCGTCGAGCGCCGCGACCTTCTGCACGGCGAGATCGAACAGCGCGATCTGCGCCTCGAACAGGTCGCGAAACAGCCCGGAGATCCGCAGCGTCGCATCGATGCGCGGACGATCGAGCATCGCGAGCGGCATCACGTCGACGCCGGTGACGCGGTTGGAATTGAGATCCCAGTGCGGACGCACGCCGAGATAAGCGAGCGCCTGGGCGAGATCGTCGCCGCCGGTGCGCAGCGAGGCGGACGCCCAGAGATCGAGCATCAGCGCGCGCGGATAGTCGCCATGGTCCTGCAGATAGCGCCGGATCACCTCGTCGGCGGCGCGCGCGCCGACCAGCGCGGCCGTGCGCGTCGGAATCGCGCGCGGATCGATCGCGGTGAGATTGCGCCCCGTCGGCAGCACGTCGAGCCGGCCGCGGCTCGGCGCGCCGGCCGGACCTGCTGCCACGCGGCGGCCATCGAGGGCCGCGAGCAGCGCGCTCTGCTCCGATATAGCGCTGGCAGCGATACGGGCGCCGATCTCGGCCCGGTCGATCGTGCAACCCGCGGCGGAGATCGCATCGGCGAGCAAGGCATTCGCCGCGGCATCGGGCGCCTGCCCGAACACGTGCAGGCGCTCGCGCACGGTCAGCTCCTTGATGTCGCACAGCTGCGCGTCGAGTTGCGCGATCGCCTCGCGGCCGTTCATCCTCCGGTCCAGCCCGCAATCGGCGGCGAGACCGCTCTGCCAGGCGCGCGCGACGATCTCGTCTTCCAAAAGCTTCAGGCGGCGCTTGTCGAGCCCGTCGGCCTCGGCATATTCCTCGACCAGCCCTTCCAGCTCGAGCAGCGGACCATGCAGGCCGGCCTGCGACAGCGGCGGCGTCAGATGCCCGAGCGTCAGCGCCGACAGCCGCCGCTTGGCCTGCATCGCCTCGCCGGGGTTGTTGACGATGAAGGGATAGATCACGGGCAGCGGCCCGAGCACGGCCTCGGGCCAGCAGGCGTTCGACAACGCCAGCGCCTTGCCGGGCAGCCATTCCAGCGTGCCATGCGCGCCGAGATGGATCACCGCGTCGATGCGCTCGACCTCGCGCAGATGCGCGTAGAGCGCGACAAAAGCGTGCCGCGGCGGCACGCTGGTGTCGTGATAGCCAGCCTTGCGATCGCCGCGGCTGCCGCGATCCGGCTGCAGCAGCATGGTGAGCCGCCCCGCGCGCAGCACCGGAAAACGAAAGGCGCCGTCGCGGAAGGCCGGATCGGCATCGATCTCGCCCCAACTCTCCTGCAGCGCGCGCCGCAGATCGTCCGGCAGCAGGCCGAGCGCCCGCTGGTAGTCGGCGAGCGGAACGATGAGTTCATCCGCCTCGTCGCGCAGCAGTGCCTCGACCTGCTGCGCCGAGGGAGCATTGCCGCCAAGATCGTATCCGGCCTCTGTCAAATGCTGCGCTATCGCGGCAGCACTCGCACTGGTGTCGAGGCCGACGGCGTAGCCGCGCCGGCCTCCGCGCGCCGGATAGTCCGACAGGACCAGCGCAAGGCGGCGGTCGGCCGCGGGCGTGGTTCGCAGCCGCGCCCAATTCGCAGCGAGCCGCGCGACATAGGCGATGCGATCGGGCTGCGGCACGTAGCGCACCGCGCCGAACTGCAGCCGCTCGTCCATGTCGGCCTCGCCCTTGAAGGCGATCGGGCGGGCCAGCAGGCGGCCGTCCAGCTCCGGCAGCACGACGTTCATGGCAACGTCGGTCGGCGACAGCCCGCGCGATGACGACGTCCATGCCTCCTCGGTGCTCTGCGCCTGAATGACCTGCAGCACCGGCGCGTCGGCCATATCCAGCACGGTCGAGCCATCGTCGCGCAACGCCGAGAACGCGGTGGCATTCAGCACCACGGCGGGACGGCGCGCCGCGACCAATCGTTCGATCGCGTCGCGGATGCTCGGGTCCTTCAGGCTCGTCACCGCCACCGCCAATGCAGCGAGCCCTTCGCGCTCGATCGCCTGCATCAGCGCGGCGATGCCAGCGGTGTCCGCGGCGAGCAGGCTCGCGCGATAGAACACGATCAGCGCGACTGCTCGGCCATCGTGCTTAAGGCAGAGATCGTCGACCATGACGGCGCCGCGCTCCGGAACGAAGCCGACGATCGATCCGACCGCAACCGGCTCCGCGAACGCCGCGTCATGTCCGAGCAGCACGGCGAGATAGCGCAGCGCCTCGCGCGCGTTGCCGACGCCACCCTCGTGCAGATAGCCATACAGCCGCGCGGTTGCCTGCTGCGGCAGCGTGGAGAGCGCGTCGAGCCGGTCGTCGGCACGATCATCGCCCGGCAACGCCGCGAACAGGATGTTGCGGCTGCGGCAGACCGCGGCGATCCGCTCCATTCCATAACGCCAATAATCGAGCCCGCCGAGGCAACGCACCACGACGGCTCGCGCGCCGGTGATGACACGGTCGATATAGAGATCGACCGACATCGGGTGCTTCAGCCGCTTCAGGCTGGCGAGCCGCAGGCTCGGCAGTTCGTCCCCATGCGCCGTCCACGCTGCTGCAAGCGCCGACAGGTCGCTGTCGGAGAACGACAGCACGACGATCTCGGCTGGCGACTGCGCGAGATCGACGGCCTGTTCGAGGTCGTCGAGATCTGCGCCTGTGGTCGCCAGGAGATGCATGTCCCCCGCCTAGCCCGCGATCAGGCTCTTGATGGCAGCCGCGTCGAGACCGCGCTCGCCGATGACCACGAGCCGTCCCTGCCGCGCCTCGCCCGCACGCCACGGGCGCTCGAACTGATGCTGGATGCGGTTGCCGACAGCCTGCACCAGGAGGCGCAGCGGCTTGCCGGCGACTTCGACGAAGCCTTTCACGCGCAGCACGTCATGCGCATCGACGGCGGCCGCAATGCGATCGACGAGCACATCCGGTGAGGCCTGCGCGGGCACGTCGAGAACGAAGCTCTCGAAGTCCTCGTGATCGTGCTCGGCCTCGTTGTCGTGATGCGACGGCCGCGCCGCGAGATCGGCTTCCGCCGCCGCGCTAAGCCCGAGCAGAATGGAGGCCGACAGCCTGCCATGCTCGGTCGCGATGACCTTGACCGAGCGCTGGACGGTGGCAGCGATCTCGGAGGCGACGCTCTTGCGTTCCTCATCGTTCATCAGGTCGCTCTTGTTCATCACGACGAGATCGGCGCAGAGCAGCTGATCCTCGTAGACCTCCTCCAGCGGATTGTCGTGGTCGAGCGAATCGTCGGCCGCGCGCTGGGCGGCCAATGCCTCCGGATCATCGGCGAAACGGCCGGCCATCACCGCCGGACCATCGACCACGGCGACGACGCCGTCGACGGTGACGCGGGTCGCGATCTCAGGCCAGTTGAAGGCCTGCACCAGCGGCTTCGGCAGCGCCAGGCCGGAGGTCTCGATCACGATGTGCTCCGGCGGCTCCTTCTGGTCGAGCAGGCTCTTCAGCGCCGGCACGAAATCATCGGCCACGGTGCAGCACAGGCAGCCGTTGGAGAGCTCGACGATGCGATCCTCCGGACAGTCCGGCACGCCACAGCCCTTCAGAATGTCGCCGTCGATGCCGACATCGCCGAACTCGTTGACGATGATCGCGAGCCGCCGGCCGTTGGCGGTCTCGATCAGGTTGCGCACCAGCGTGGTCTTGCCGGCTCCCAGGAAGCCGGTGACGATGGTGCACGGCGTCTTCGCGAACGACTTGGTCATGAGGATCGGATCTCTCGTGTTCAGGACATCGCCGGCAGCGCGGGCACACGCGCGACGGTGTTCTTGCGGATGTATTCGGGACGCTCGCGCCAGGCCGGCAGCCCCGCCTCGTGGCGCTGATGCAGTTGCGCGAATGTCAAAACATCCCGCGCATGAACGTCCGGATCGAGCGCGCCGAGCACATAGGTCCATTTGCCCGGCGCCGTCACGGCCACCGTACAGGCCCGATTGCAGTTCGACAGGCATTCGACGCCGACCACCGTGACACCGTCCCGCTGTTCGGGCGGCACGGCTTCGATCGCGGCGAGCAGGCGCGCTCCCGCGCGCGGCTGCTCAGGCGGCGTGACGTCAGCCGCCTGCGTGCGGCAGGTGATGCAGACGAACAGCGTCGTCTGCCCAGTCTCTGAAGCGGTCATCAATCAGCCGATCACGCCTGCGGCGGTCGCCGCGGCGATACCGCCCACCAGCACGATTGCCGCGCCGGCCACGCGCAGCGCCATCGGTGCAAGTGTATCAGCCTTCGCCGACAGCAGCCGGGTGGCGACAAACGCGCCGGCTGCGATCAAGGTCTGGATCACGAGCAGGCCGGCGAAATAGGCGCCGAGCGGCGTATTCTCGGCACCGACGATCGACTCGCCCAGCGCATAGCCATGCACGAGGCCGGTCAGCGCGAACAGGGCCGCGACGGGTAGCACGCCGAACCGGCCGCGCATCACCACGACGAGGCCGACCACGGCGGTCGAGAGACCGACCAGCAGCTCGGCAGCGGGAATGTTGGCCTTGGCCAGATGCAGACCGACGCCCGCGATCATCGCGGTGGTGAAGGCGAGCACCGGCGCGAAACCGCGGCCGAGCAGCGCTGCGACGATGCCGGCGCCGATGATGGCGGCAAAATGATCGAGCCCGATCACGGGATGGCCGAGGCCGGAGAGCAGGCCCTGCGCAAAGGTCTGCGGCAGCTTGCCGTCCATCATGTGATGCGCAAACGCGGGCTGGGCCGCGAGCAGGACGAAGCTCGCGACGGCAAAAGTGGTGCTACGGGTGAATCTCATGGCCGTCTCCGTCGCTTGCCGGCTCCCCCAGAGGACCGGACGATGCGCTGCATCCGACGGCATCCCGCCGAATCCTCGGCAGGATCAAAACCAGCATCGCGACGCCCCGCGCGACGGGTCGGCCAACAGCAATGTCGACGGCAGGTCTCCTGGCTCTCGGGTCGCTGCGTGAAACCACCTTCCCGGTTTCCCAGTGGTGTCTTGGCCTCACACTCGCCGATTACAGTTGCGGGGGCAGCCGCGGCCTGGGGTCCGAAGGACCCGCACCGTGTTCCCTAAATCTCTCCTTTCGGAGAACCGTCATCTGTTAGATACGGGGCGGGCCAAAGCCCGTCAATCGGAATCGTCCCCATGCCCCCTGCCCCGCCGTTCCCCGCCCTGCCGCGCCTCACTTTGGTGCTCGGCGGCGCGCGCTCGGGCAAGAGCCGGTACGCCGAGGCGCTGATCACCGCGAATCCGCCACCCTGGATCTATGTTGCGACCGCGCAGGCGTTCGACGACGAGATGACCGAGCGCATTGCACAACACAAGGCACGGCGCGCCGAGGGATGGCAGACGCTGGAGACCACGCATGATCTCGCCGGCCTCGTCCGCGCGCACACAGATGCGTCCGCTCCGATCCTGATCGATTGTCTCACGCTCTGGCTCAGCAATGTAATGCTCGCCGACATGGACGTGCCCGCCGCATCCGCCGACCTCGTCGAGGCGCTCGCAACCGCGCGCGGTCCGATCATTACCGTCTCCAATGAAGTCGGGCTCGGCATCGTGCCGGACAATGCGCTGGCCCGCGCGTTTCGCGACGCGCAGGGACGGCTCAACCAGGATGTCGCGGCGATGGCTGACCGCGTCATCCTGATGGCGGCCGGCCTGCCGCTGACGTTGAAATAAGAACTTGGAAATAAGGAAGAACTTGCCGATGACCGAGAACGCCGACGATGCGCGCCACAAGGCCAAGATGGAAAATCGCAAGGCGATCCAGGATGCCGAGGTCGCCTCGAAGACCATGGAGAAAGGCCTGCTGATCGTCCACACCGGCAAGGGCAAGGGCAAGTCGACAGCCGCCTGGGGCCTGATGCTGCGCGCGCTCGGCCGCGGCTTCCGCATCGGCGTCGTGCAATTCGGCAAGGGCGCGTGGGAAACCGGCGAGCGCAAGGCGATCGCGGCGTTCGGCGACCAGGTCTCCTGGCACACGCTCGGCGAGGGCTTCACCTGGGAAACGCAGGACCGCGCGCGCGACGTGGCCGCGGCGGAACGCGCCTGGGCCAAGGCAAAAGAATTGATGGCGGATCCGTCGATCCGGCTCGTGATCCTCGACGAGCTCAACATCGCGCTACGCTATGATCATCTGCCGATCGGCGACGTCGTGGCGACGCTCGCCGCGCGCCGTGCCGATCTGCACGTCGTCGTCACCGGCCGCAACGCCAAGCCGGAGCTGATCGAGGCCGCCGATCTCGTGACTGAAATGAATCTCGTGAAGCATCACTTCTCGGCTGGCGTGAAGGCGCAGGAAGGCATCGAGTTCTAGGCGATGGCTGCGCGCGCGATCATGTTCCAGGGCACCGGCTCGGACGTCGGCAAATCGCTGATCGTCGCGGGGCTGGCGCGCGCGCTGACCTTGCGCGGGCTGAAGGTGGCGCCGTTCAAGCCGCAGAACATGTCGAACAATGCCGCCGTCACCGCCGATGGCGGCGAGATCGGCCGCGCCCAGGCGCTGCAGGCGCGCGCCGCGCGGCGGCCGATGACGGTGCACATGAACCCGGTGCTGCTCAAGCCGCAGAGCGAGATCGGCTCGCAGGTCGTGGTGCAGGGCCGCGTCATCGGCAACGCCAAGGCCTCCGCCTATCAGGCGATGAAGCCGCAATTGATGTCCGCGGTGCTCGACAGCTTCCATCACCTCGCGGCGGATGCCGATGTCGTGCTGGTCGAGGGCGCCGGCTCGGCGTCGGAAATCAACCTGCGCGCCGGCGACATCGCCAACATGGGGTTCGCGCAGGCGACGCGAACTCCGGTGGTCGTCATCGGCGACATCGACCGCGGCGGGGTTATCGCAAGCCTCGTCGGCACCAAGGCCGTGCTCGCACCTGAGGATGCGGCTCTCGTCGCGGGCTTCCTGGTCAACCGGTTCCGGGGTGATCCGACCTTGTTCGCCTCGGGCATGAACGAGATCGCGACGCGGACGGGATGGGCCTCGCTCGGGCTCATCCCGCACTTTGCCGATGCCCGACGCCTGCCGGCGGAGGATGCGCTGGGGTTGCCGGGACATGCCGCTACCGGCGGACAGCGTCCGAAGGTCGTCGTGCCCGCCTATCCCCGCATCTCCAATTTCGACGAGTTCGATCCGCTGCGGCTCGAAGACGGGATCGATCTGCAGTTCCTGCGGCCAGGCATGCCGATTCCCGGCGACGCCGCCCTCGTGATCCTGCCGGGATCGAAGGCGACCATCGCCGACCTCGCCGCTCTGCGCGAGACGGGTTGGGACATCGATCTCTCAGCGCATTTGCGGCGCGGCGGCCGCGTGCTCGGCATCTGCGGTGGCTACCAGATGCTCGGGCGGACCATCAGTGATCCCGACGGACGCGAAGGCGCGCCCGGATCGGTCGCAGGGCTCGGCCTGCTCGATGTCGACACCACCCTGACCGATGACAAGGCATTGCGCGACGTCAGCGGCAGGCTGACGACGGAGCAGATCCCGTTCCGCGGCTACGAGATGCATATCGGCCGCACCGAGGGGCCGGCCGCTCGGCATCCCTTCCTCACCTTCGCCGACGGCCGCAGCGATGGTGCGGTCGCGCGCGGCGGCCAGATCGCCGGCTGCTATGTGCACGGCCTGTTCGCCGATGATGGGCTGCGCGCGCATTGGCTGCGCGGACTCGGCGCCACGACTAACGGTCTGGCCTATGACAGCGATGTCGAGGCGACGCTGGATGCCTTGGCCGAACACCTCGAGCGCCACGTCGACGTCAGCCGCATTCTCGCGCTCGCCACCGAGCCGTGGCGCCGAGACTCGCCTACAGCACCTTGACGAGGAAGATGACGGCGACGAACAGCACCTGGATCAGGCAAGCCATCCGGTAGAGGCGCAATGCGCGCCGGATATCCGACGCGTTCAGATTGGCGCGTCCGTCGCCCATCCACGCATCGGTCACCAGATGTCCATGATAGGTGCGCGGCCCAGCCAGGCGCAGGCCCAAGGCTCCCGCCATCGCGGCCTCCGGCCAGCCGGCATTCGGCGACCGGTGTCGCGAGGCATCGCGCGCGACGGCATGCAGCGCCGACGACGAGGATGCTCCGGGAATGAGGCGAGCGGCCGCTGCGATCCACACTGCTGACAGGCGCGAGGCCGGCAGGTTGATCAGATCATCCAGCCGCGCTGCCGCCCAGCCGAACGCGCGATGCCGATCGGACAGATGGCCGATCATGCTGTCGGCGGTGTTGATCGCCTTGTAGATCAGGATCCCGGGAAGGCCGCCCATGAACAGCCAGAACAACGGCGCGACGACGCCATCGGAGAAATTCTCCGCCAGGCTCTCGATCGCGGCGCGCGACACGCCCGCCTCATCCAGCCGTTCCGGATCACGCCCGACGATCATCGCCACCGCGCGACGGCCGCCCTCGAGCCCGCCGGTCTCCAACCCCTCCGCGACAGCGGCAACGTGCGTGTCGAGGCTGCGCTGCGCCAGCAGGCTGCTGGCCAATATACCGAGGACGATCGTTGCGCCGATGTTGCCGAGAAGCGCGGTCATGAGCCAGGTGGCGGCGAGACCGATGGCGGCCATCACGGCCACGAGCAGGGCCGCGAGCCCGACGCCGGACGCCCGACGCACGGCAAAGCTGTCGCCGTCCCCGTTCCAGTGGCGGTCGGCCCATGCTATCAGCACGCCCATCCACATCACGGGATGGCCGATGCGCTGCACCAGGATCTGGGGATAACCGGCGGCCGCCTCGATGAGCAGCGCCGTAAGCGCGAGAGAGACGAACATCGATCTCCGCTGAAGGACAGATATGGACCAGAGAGCGACTAGCACGCGTTTCGAGGCGCCGGAAGCGATCGTTCACGGCGGCGATCTCGATGCGGTCAGCCGCCGCTACCCCGATGCGCCGAGCCCCTGGATCGATCTGTCGACCGGCATCAACCCGATCCCCTACCCTGTGCCCGAGCTTTCCGCCGCAAGCTGGTCGCGCCTGCCAGGCAAGGACGAGGAACGCGCGCTGCGCGCGGCGGCCGCGGCGCGCTACGGCGTCCCGCAGTCCGAGATGATCGCGGCCGCGCCCGGCACGCAGGCCCTGCTGCAGATCCTGCCGCGGTTGCGCCCGCGCTCGACCGTGGCCGTGCTCGCGCCAACCTATGAGGAGCACGCGCGATGCTGGCGCCGCTGCGGTCATCGCGTCGACCTCGTCGAAGACATCGCGGCACTCGCCGATGCCGACGTGGCGGTCGTGGTGAATCCCAACAATCCGACCTGCCGTCTGTATCAGCGCGATGCGCTCGTCCGACTGGCGTCGACCTTGCGCCGGCGAGACGGCCTGCTGATCGTCGACGAAGCCTTCATCGACCTTTATCCCGCTGACGCAAGCCTCACCGCCGATCTGCCGCCAGCCACGATCGTGTTGCGTTCGTTCGGCAAGGTCTATGGCCTTGCCGGCGTGCGCCTCGGCTTTGCGCTCAGCTCCGACGACGTGATCCAGCATATTCGCGACGACCTCGGACCGTGGGCGGTCTCGGGGCCCGCGCTCGCCATCGGAACGGCCGCACTGTCCGACGACGCCTGGCTGCAACAGACCCGCGCGCGGCTGGCCCAGGATTGCGCGCGCCTCGACGCGCTTCTGTCCACAGCCGGCTGCCGCGCGATCGGCGGCACACCGCTGTTCCGGCTGGTCGCCGCGGATGATGCGCCTGATATTGCCGAGCGGCTTGCGCGCCGTGGCATCCACGTCCGGCGCTTCCCGGCGCATTCGAACTGGCTGCGCTTCGGCCTGCCCGGCGACGAAGCCCAGTGGCAGCGGCTCGAACAGGCGCTTAAGCGCTAGCCGAGCACGCAGGCTGCGAGCAGCAGCGTTTCCGTCACTTCGATGCTGGCTCCGTGGCAGTCGCCGGTGATGCCGCCGAGCCGCCATTGCCAATAAAACGCGATCGCCGGGATCAATGCGATGGCCAAAAGCGTCGGCGGCGCTCCGGCGAGTGCGGCGACCGCGAGCACGCCGCCCCAGATCACGATGACATTCCAGCCGACGCCGTTCGTAACGCTCGCGCCCATCCCTGGCTTCAACGACAGCAGCGTCTTGGTGCAGACCAATGTCCCCAGGCGCGCCCAGGCTGGAACGAGCAGGAGCGCCCAGGCCGTCGGCCCCGTCGCCAATTCGGCGATCAGCACCAGCTTCGCGGCAATCTGCAGCGCGATCGCAACGACGGCGAAGCTGCCGGCATGGGGATCGCCGAGCACCGCGACGAAGCGCTCGGGCTTGACATGCGATGCGCCGAAGGCATCGGCGACATCGCCGAGCCCGTCTAGATGCAGCGCGCCGGTGATCCAGATCCAGGCGACGAGGACGGCGAGCGCGACGATCCAGGGATCGGCACTCTGAAAGACTCGAGCGACAATCGCGAGACAGGCGCCGATCACGAGGCCGACGGCTGGAAACCACAGCGACGCTCGCGCGAGATCATCGGGCCGAGAGTCGGCCACGCGTGGTGTCGGCAGACGCGCCAGAAATTGCAGGGCGATCCAGAATTCACGCAAGCTCATGGCTGGATGATCTCGACGATTTCGGCCCATGGCGCGCCATCCGCGCCCTGCCCGGCTTCCAGGGTGAGATGGGTGCCAGGATGAATGCGCAGGCTCCACAGTTGGCGCAAGGGCCATCCGAGCAGGTGCGCCAGCGCGGCGCGGATCGCCCCGCCATGCGTGACGACGAGGACCGACGCCAGTTCGGGTGTCACGAGAATGCGGTCAACTGCGCGCGATACCCGCGCTTGCAGATCGGCCCAGCTCTCCCCATCCGATGCCGCCACCATCGGGTCAGCATAGAAGGCCTCGAGCAATGCAGCCTCTTCCGGTGCGCTCATAATGTCGCTGCGCTTGCGTCCATCCCATTGCCCGAAATCGAGCTCGCTCCAATCCGGATCGACGTGCAGCGCGCAGCCGGTCCGTCGGGCATAATCCTCAGCCGCAGCACGCGCGCGCACCAACGGCGAGCTCACGACGCGGCTCCATTCCCCGCTTTGGGTCTGCCGCCGGAATTGATCCCAGCCCGCCTCGCTCAGCGGCGGATCGGTGCGGCCATCAAGATGGCCGTCTCGCCCCGTGGTCCCGTGCCGCAGCAGATCGATCCGCATCAGGCGTCGCGACCGGACACGGCGGCCTCCGCGAACGTGGCCATGCCGTTGTGGAGCGCGCAGGCGAGCCGGATGATCGGCAGCGCCGTGGCAGCACCCGAGGCTTCGCCGAGCCTGAGATCGAGGTCGATCAGCGGGCGGGCGCCGAGCGCGTCGAGGACGACCGCGTGGCCGCGCTCCGCGGAGCGATGCGAGAACAGCAGCCAGGGCCGGCACGACGGATTGAGTCTGACCGCTACGAGCGCCGCGACCGAGACGATGAAGCCGTCAACCAGCACCGGCCAGCGCCGCTGCGCGGCCGCGATCATCGCGCCGGCCATCGCGATGATTTCGAGGCCCCCGACGGCGGCCAGGACATCGGCCACGGCCGCATTCGGCATCAAGCCATGCCGCGCCAGGGCTGCGGAAATCACCGCGGCTTTCCTGGCTCGCCCGTCAGCATCGAGCCCCGTGCCGCTGCCGACGATGTCGTGCGGCGCGCAGGACAGCAGCGCTGCTGCAATCGCTGCGGCCGATGTCGTATTGCCGATGCCCATCTCGCCGAAGATCACGAGATCGGGCGCGTGGTCGGCCTGCCGAGCGACCGCGCGTCGCCCGGCCTCGCAGGCGAAGGCGACCTCCTCCGGCGTCAGCGCCTGCTCCGCGCTGAAGTCACGAGTGCCGCGCCGTGGCTTGTCGACGGAAACCCCACGCACCGCGTCGACGGCGAGCGTTCCGACATCGACCACCTCCAGCGGACAGCCCAAACTGCGCGCCAGCACCGAGATCGCCGCGCCCCCGCCGGCGAAGTTGTGCAGCATCTGCACCGTCACTTCCGGCGGATAGGCCGAGACCCCCTGGGCGGCGATGCCATGGTCCCCGGCAAAAAGCACCACCGGAACCCGCTCCGCCGCCGGCCGCTCGGAGGCCTGCAGCGCCGCCAGCTCGACCGCGACCTCCTCCAGCCGCCCGAGCGCGCCGAGCGGCTTGGTCAGTTGCGCCTGGCGCGCCAGGGCTGCCTCGCGATGCGAGTGGGAGGGCGCTGGGCATTCGGCGCTGATCCAGTCGGGGAGCAAGATGGGTCCTTTCAGCGTTCCTGGTCGCGGACGATTGCCACCGGCGCACCGCCAAGACAAGCGCATCGGCAGCTTCTGCGGAACCGGCAGCCGGACGACCGCCTCCCTCCGGGCGGCTTTGCGCTGTCATCCAACTGTCATCGAACCATCCGACAGGTGGCTGCCGCACCCAGCCGAAAGACGCTCATGGATTACTTCCGCCGCTTCACCTTCCTGTTCGCCGCACCTGTGTTCGAGACCGACGACCTCGCCGGCGTCCGCTTCAACCAGATCATCGAGGAGATCCAGCGCTCGGGCTTCGAGGTCGTCCGGGCCAGGAAGCTCGAAGATGCCGAGATCGCGGTGCAGACGGATGCGGCGATCGGCTGCATGGTGGTCGACTGGGGCAAGAAGGGGCTGGAGGGCAAGACGGCGTCGCTGATCAACCTGATGCGGCGCCGCGGCCTGGACTTCCCGATCATCCTGTTGATTCGGCGCAAGCGCTTCGAGGATCTGCCGGTCGAGGTGCTCGACTTCATCGACGGCTACGTCTTCCTCTCCGAGGAAACGCCGGCGTTCATCGCCAAGAATCTGATCAGCCGGCTCAAGCAATATGCCGAGACCCTGAAGACGCCGTTCTTCGGCACGCTGGTCGACTATGCCGAGGAAGGCAACCAGCTCTGGACCTGCCCGGGGCATAATGGCGGCGTGTTCTACAGCCGCAGCCCGATCGGCCGGATCTTCGTCGAGCATCTCGGCGAAGCGGTGTTCCGTGACGACCTCGACAATTCCGTGCTCGACCTCGGCGACCTGCTCACCCATGAGGGACCGGCGCTTCGCGCGCAGAAGGAGGCCGCGCAGATCTTCGGCGCCGAGAAGACCTATTTCGTCCTCAACGGCACCTCGACCTCCAACAAGGTCGTGCTGGGCGCACTGGTCACCGACGGCGATCTCGTGCTGTTCGACCGCAACAACCATAAGGCCGCCCACCACGGCGCGCTGCTGATCGCGGGAGGCGTGCCGGTCTACGTCCCGACCGTCCGCAACGCCTGGGGCCTGATCGGGCCGATGCGCTGGGACCTGCTCGACGAGGAGCAGTTGCGGCAGCAGATCCGCAACAATCCGCTCGTCAAGGACCCCGACGCCTGGCGCAAGGAGCGGCCGTTCCGGGTCGCCGTGGTCGAGCAGTGCACCTATGACGGCACCATCCACAGCGCCGAGATGATCCTCAAGCGCATCGGGCACCTCTGCGAGTACATCATGTTCGACGAGGCCTGGGCCGGCTTCATGAAGTTCCATCCGCTCTATGCCGGCCGCTTCGCGATGGGCCTGTCCGAGCTGGGCCCCGATGCGCCCGGCATCATCGCCACGCAGTCGACCCACAAGCAGCTCGCGAGCTTCTCGCAGGCCTCGCAGATCCACATCAAGGACCGCCACATCAAGGGCCAGCGCCGCCGCGTCGAGCACCGCCGCTTCAACGAAAGCTTCATGCAGCACGCCTCGACCTCGCCGTTCTATCCGCTGTTCGCCTCGCTCGACGTCGGCGCGCAGATGATGAAGGGCCGCTCCGGCGAGGTGCTGTGGGACGACACGATCCGGCTCGGCATCGAATTGCGCAAGAAGATCAGGGCGATGCGGCGGGAATTCGAGGAGAAGGAGAAGGATCCGGCGCGGCGCTGGTTCTTCGAGCCGTTCGTCCCCGACCGTGTCTCGATCCCCGATGCCGCGAGCCCCGGCGGCCGCCACGACGTCGCCTGGGAGGCGATCTCGACCGACCAGCTCGCGACCGACGCCGCGCTCTGGCAGCTCGCGCCCGGCGAGGCCTGGCACGGCTTCCCGAATCTCGCGCCCGGTTTCGCGATGACCGATCCGAACAAGCTCACCCTGCTCACCCCCGGCTTCGACCGCGCCACCGGCGGCTATGCCGAGCACGGCATCCCCGCACCCGTCGTCGCGCAATATCTGCGCGAGAACCGGATCGTCGCCGAGAAGAACGACCTCAACTCGCTGCTCTTCCTGCTGACGCCGGGGGTCGAGGCGAGCAAGGCCGGCACGCTCATCAGCGGTCTCGTCGCCTTCAAGCGGCTGCACGATGACAACGTGCTGCTCGAGGATGCCATCCCCGAGTTCACCCGCAAGCGCTACCAGCGCTACGGCAAGACCCGGCTGCGCGACCTCTGCGGCGACATGCACCGCTTCTACCGCGAGGCGGAGGTGAGCGCGCTGCAGGCCAGGCAGTTCCAGCCGCAGCATCTGCCGGAGATCGCGCTGTCGCCGCGCGAGGCGGCCCGCGCCCTGATGCGCAACGAGGTCGACTACCTGCCGATCGACGAGATCGCCGGCCGCATCGCCACGACGCCGTTCGTGGTCTATCCGCCGGGCATCGCGACCATCGTCCCGGGCGAGCGGCTGTCGGAGCGCGCCAGGCCGATGATCGATTACCTCAAGATGTTCGAGCGCGCCTTCAACACCTTCCCCGGTTTCGACGTCGAGATTCAGGGATTGTACAAGGAGATCGACGAATCTGGCCGGATCCGGCTCTACACCTATGTCTGCGCAGAGTAATTCGCCCATGGACGACACCGCCCCCGTTCTCGACACCGAGCCTCCGGTGCTGGTGCGTCCGTCGCGCGATGAGGACGTCGAGGCGATGCTGTCGATCTACCGGCGGCACGTCCGCCGGGGTGTCGAGGACAGTGCGGCCGGCACCGGCGCGCCCGAACCCGATGATCTCAAGCAGCGGCGCAAGAATTTGCGCAGCCAGCGCCTGCCGCATCTGGTGGCGACGTTCCGCGGCGAGGTCGTCGGCTATGCCTATGTGGTGCAGTTCAGGAAGCGCCCGGCCTATCGCTTTGCGGTCAAGCATTCGATCTACGTCCATCACGATCATCTCGGCCGCGGCGTCGGCCGGCTGCTGATGCAGGCGCTGATCGATGCCTGCGCGGCGGCGGGCTATCGGCAGATGATCGGCTATATCGACGCCGACAATGCCCCTTCGCTCGGCATTCACGAGCGGTTCGGCTTTGCCCGGGTCGGCCTGCTGCCCGGCGTCGCCTTCCGCTACGGGCGCTGGTCGGACACCGTGATGGTCCAGCGCTCCCTCGGCCCGGGCGCGACCGAGGCGCCGGCGGCCCTCGGCCGCTGAAGCTCGCCATCAGGACGGAAAATCCGCCGCCTTCACTTCCATGCGGTCGGCGTGCAGCGACCAGTCGCGCAGGTTCTGCGTCTTGCAGAACTCCTGCTTGGCAATCTCTGCCGCCTCGCCTTCGCTCTCGGCCTCAACCTCCAGCGTGCTCTGGCAGATTTCGCACTGGCGGCCGTTCTCGCCCAGCACGTCCTTCATGAAATGGATGACATAGCGCGACATGCAACCTCCCTGCATCCTGAAGCAGTGCTCGAAGGTGATGTTACCGCGCTTGGGCGCTCGCTGTTGACCGATATCAAGCAGCCGACGCAAATAATTGATGCGGCTGACGGAACCGGCTCAGGCGCCGGCCGAGGGCAGGCTCGCGGCGGCGATGGCGACAAACCTGGAGACCGCGCGCCGCACGCGGCCAGGAGCAGACTTCAGGATGGCGTTCAGCCGGCGCATTGGACCTGTTTCCCTTCGGCGCCGAGCGAAAGATCAGGCTTAAGCTCATGGCGCTCCTGGGAAAATGAGGGCCGGCCGGCCGGCTGTCGAGACGGCGGCGGAAATAGCAATGTCCGCTTCGCCGCGGCCGTTCCGGAGAGAAGATTTATTGCTGCGCCGCGGCCTGCGACGCATGAAATCTTCTCCGCCTCTTCCGCCCCCCTCGCCTACTCCGGCGTCACTCCGAACGCCTCGCGGAACCGGGCGCTGTAGCGCGGCCACGCCTCCGGGTTGATCAGCCGCGGCGGGCGGCTGCCATCGAGCGCGGCGAGCAGCTGCTCGGCGGCGATCCGCCCCATGTTCTGCCGCGCCTCGCGGGTGACGCCGGCGGTGTGCGGGCTCGCCAGCACGTTGTCGAGCTGCAGCAGCGGATGGTCCGGCGGCGGCGGCTCCTTGGCCCAGACGTCGAGCCCGGCCCCGGCGATGCGCTGTTCGGTCAAGGCCGCGAGCAGCGCGTCCTCGTCATGGATGAAGCCGCGGGCGGTGGTGACGAAATAGGCGCTCGGCTGCATCAGCGCGAACTCGGCTGCGCCGATCATGCCGCGGCTCTCCCGGGTCAGCGGGCAGTTGATCGAGACGAAGTCCGAGCGCCGCATCAGCTCGTGGAGCTCCACCTTCTCCGCCCCGCGCGCGGCGATCTCCTCGGCCGAGAGGTACGGATCGTAGGCCAGCACCGCCATCCCGAGCAGGCCGCGGCACAGCTCGGCCACCCGCCGGCCGACATTGCCGAGGCCGACGATGCCGACCGTGCGGCCCTGCACCTCGTTGCCGATCAGGTCGTTGCGGTTGACGTCGCGCTCGCGCCGCAGCCTGCGGTCGGACTGGATGATGCGCTTTGACAGGGTCAGCATCATGCCGAGCGTGTGCTCGGCGACCGAGTGCGCATTGCCGCCGGACTGGTTCACCACCAGCACGCCGGCCGCCGTGCAGGCCTCGACATCGACCGGATCGTAGCCGGCGCCATTGCTCGACACGATCAGCAGGTTCGGGGCACGGCGCAGCAGATCGGCATCGACGTGGAAACGCGGGGCGAGCTCGTCGCGGGCGGCGCCGATCTGGTAGGCATGCGCCGCCGCGAGGATCGGCGCCGTCTCGGCCTCGGCGCTGTCGTTCTCCAGCCGGTCGAGGCGGACGTCGGGGCGCGCGGCGAGCAGCTCGCTGAAGATCGGGTGCGCGAGATATTTGACGTAGAAGACGCGCTTCGAATTCGCGGCCATGGACAGGCGACCTCCTGGTTGTTGCTCTTGATTGCGGCCTCGAACGGCGGATGCCTGACCGGCCGGCGCGGCATGTTGACAATCGTCCGCGCCGCGTCAAGCTCGGCCCACACGCCGCGCAAGCCGGCGCAACGGATGGTGGACATGGGAGGACGAACCATGGCGGCCGATGCCGGCGCGGCACGATCAGCATCCGCTCCGAACTGGCACGAGATCGTGCTGACCGCGCTCAAGCGCAACGAGGTCAGCCTCGTCCCCTATGTTCCCGACCGCGTCCTCACGCCGCTGATCCAGGGCCTGCACGACGACTCCTCGTTCACCACCTTTGCCACCGCGCGCGAGGAGGAAGCGGTCGGCATACTCGCCGGTGCCTGGATGGGCGGACGGCGCGGCGCGCTGTTGATGCAGACATCCGGCTTCGCGACCCTGCCCAACGTGCTCGCCTCGCTGGTCGTGCCCTGCCAGATCCCGATGATCATGATCGTCTCCGAGCGCGGCACGCTCGGCGAGTTCAATGTCGGCCAGTCGCTGGTGTGCCGGACGATGCGCCCGGTGCTCGATGCACTGGCGATCGAGCATCACACCATGACGCGGCTCGACGAGCTCGACTTCATCGTCGACCGCTCGATCAAGCAGGCGGTCGCCACCCAGGCGCCGGTGGCGCTGATCCTGTCGCCGCTGCTGACCGGCGGAAAGGTGTTCGCATGAGCGACCGCACCCGCAACACTGGGATCATGAATCGCTTCGACCTCACATGCCGGCTGGTGGCCAGGCTGACGCATGAGGAAGCCGTGATCGGCGGCATCGGCAACACCAATTTCGACCTGTGGACGGCGGGGTCGCGGCCGCAGAATTTCTACATGCTCGGCAGCATGGGACTGGCCTGCCCGATCGCGCTCGGCGTCGCGCTGGCGCAGCCGCAACGCCGCGTGTTCGCGCTCGAAGGCGATGGCTCGCTGCTGATGCAGCTGGGCTGCCTGACCACGATTGCGACGCTGGCCCCGAACAATTTGGCCATCATCGTCATGGACAATGGCATCTACCAGATCACCGGCGGCCAGCCGACTCCCGCGCGGCAAGCCGACATCGTGGCCATCGCGTCCGGCTGCGGCATTGCCGCCAGCCACTGGGCCGCCGACGAGGAGGATTTCGAGAGACTGGTCGACGTCGCACTGACCACGGACGGCCCGATGCTGATCGGGGCCCGGATCGACGACACGCCCGGCGTCGGCGCCACCCGGCGCGATCCCTCGCAGATCCGCGAGCGCTTCATGCAGGGACTGGGCGTTCGGCAGCCGATCTGACGGGCGCGCCGGTCCTGGGAAACGGCCCTGGCCTGTCGCCGTTAACTACACCGACGCCTCAAGCGGCTGTGAGCCCGGCTTGTGGCCCGGAACGTGCTAAGCAGGATACATGAAACTGGCTTTTAAATGGTCTGCCTGGCTGCTTGCCGCAGCCGTCGCTTTTGCAACCCTCGGCCCGCCAAGTTCTCGGCCTCATTCGCATCTCGGACAGGATGGCGAGCACGCGCTCGCTTTCGTCCTGATCGGGCTGGCCTTCGGCCTCGCTTACAGCAGTCACCGTTTGCGAACCGCCGCCATCGCCGTGATCCTGATCGGCGCTCTCGAGCTCGCGCAGTTCCTGGCGCCCGGGCGCCACGCGCGGCTGGAGGATTTCGTCGTCGATGCGGCGACCGCCTGTATCGGCTTCGGCCTGGCGGCCGTGCTGGATTGGCTCGCGCGGCAATTCCGTCCGCAAACCACCTGATGCGCGAAGGGCCCCGCCGCTGTCGCAGCGAGGCCCTCGTGGCGTGGGTCGCGTCAGATCACTCGATGATCTTGATGACGCGGCGGGTGCGCGGATCGACGATGACGCGGCGATCGTTCACGACGGCGTAGCGATACTCGGTGTAGCGCGGCACCGGGCGCAGCTCGACGGTGTCGGGCAGCGGCTCGCCGACCACGACGCGCTCGCGCACGACGACCGACGGCGCACGCTCCGCATCGATCGAGGTGATCACGGCGTTCGGAATTTCCACGGCAGCGCCGACAGCCGCGCCCACCGTGCCGCCGACCATCGCGCCGACCGGACCGGCGACGGCACCACCTGCGGCCGCGCCATTGGCGGCGCCTTCGACGGTGGTGGACTGGGCGAACGCGGCGGTCGAGGCCAGCAGCGACGTGGCGATCAGCGAAACGGCAAGACGGGTCCTCATCATTCTCTCCTCCAGTGTGTTCAAGGTGCCCGCTCAACACCGAGGGCTCGCTCGCGGTTCCGGTTCCAGATGGCCGAAACTTCATCATTTTCCCAGGAACGGACAGCGAGGATCCGCACCTGGAGATGACAAAGAGGGTTCAAGGTCTATCCACGTTTCAAACAGCGGCGCGCATGAGCGACCTCGCGGCGGATCACGCCCGAGTTCTGGGATCGGTCGCCCTTCGATGAGATCGAGAGGGCGCAGGGAATGCCGGGTGAAGGCCCCACCCATGGCCCGCCTGCGGAAAAAAATGCAGGCGGCAGGTACCACAGGCAAAGCCGGTCAACCGGCATTCCCTGCGCGGCGGTCTTAACGCTTCCTTCGTGCTCTCCCCGGGGACCGGCTGATTTGACCCCGTCGTCCGCGCGAGGACATGAGCCCTCGACACGGCCTTGACCTCGGCACCGGGAGGCCAGGACCACACGACTTCGCGTCCGTGATGTGTCGTTCGTCCACATGCGCAAGCGCACGCTGCGACACCTCACGGCCACCGCATCCCCGCCTCACGTGTCGTGACGATCGCGCGCAACGTCCCTCTCAACGAGGCAGGATGGGTGCATCATGCATGATTTCTGAGAAAACGAAACTGTTTTCTTTGAATGTCGCCCGCGAGCGCGACAACAAGTTGATCAAGAAAGCGAATTCGATTGATGCGACACAGCACGTTACGCCTCTCGTGCTTGCGGTCCGAACCGGAAGTGCGCAAAGGTCAGGAACTGATTTGCCCGTCGGGCACACGCCCGACTCAGTCCCGACCTTCAGATCGACGTTGAGACGTCCGCCTTCAGCCACAACCGGAAGCAAATCATTGACTGCCGGAGGACCGCTTTGGCGATCAACCGGAAGCAAGCCATAGGAATGACGGAAGCCTGCTTTTGCCCAAAGCTGATATTCCAACTCGCTTCGAAATGAATGACACTGATCGATTTGTTCAGTGCTCACTCTCCTTGTAGACGCACTCGATTTCCGTCAACGTTTCGCGCGCTCGGGGAGCTAAATTCGCTGGGGTATAAACGTGGCATTTTCTGTGGCACTATCTAATCGACCTGACACCGAAGATGTGATCGTGGTCAGCTCATTGGCCGCCGTTGCACTATGGCTGTTTCTTGGATTGCCGTTTTTGTACTCAGATCAGCAGGGGGCGGATGTGACGTGGATACCCAGTGTGTTGATTGGATTCCTCGGAGGGAGTGTAATGGCTTCGCTCCTAACTTGGATTCGTAGTTGGTGGTCTCGCCCAATTCTAAGCGCGCACCTGATCCAAGGTAAAGGTTGCTATGTAACCACCGCACGGGGCAATCCAGTCCCTACACATGACGCCAAGTTCCTGCGTTTAATCATCCAAAATCAAGGCCGGTCTACGGTGCATAACTGCAAAGGCTACATAATTGGAATTCAGCACTCAGCGAATGGTATGAATACCGACGTGCAGGAAGAGGTCCTGGAGCTCGAGTGGTCCAACGGTAGCCCTTCCAGTCCGCGCAGCATTCCCCCAAGCGCCTTTTTTTACCTGAATCTGGCTTCACTCGACTTGATGCCTGGAGCACATACTTTGTGGCTTGGTGTCTCCTGGATGCCAAACCATTATGTTCACATGTTTGGGAACAACGCTCCGGCCGCTTCTTTTGAGCTATTGGTCAGAGTCGTCGCTGACAATTGTAGCCCCATTGACAGATCAGTTCGCTTCAATTTTGACCCCCAATCGCACGACTTATTTTTTCAATACGACTGATAGAGCTCTTACGAGGCAGTGATCCGCCGCACCATGCGAGCATGGAAACTCGCGTCGTCAGCACCATCCGCGAGTGGCGCTATCAGGCATAACGGTGACAGTGCAATTTTTATGCTCAAGGTTTTTACACTTTCGCCGTTATCGGCAGTCCGAGCGGGCTGTACGCTGGGCACCGGGGGCTCTTTTTGCATCGTTAACCATCCCCTGAGCGTCGGCTGACTTCACCAGACGATGAGACTAAGACACCGTGCATTCCCGCGGAGGTTGACGGTGATGATGGCTTGGACTGGCTCCCTGAAGCGAGCCTGCCGACGTTTAGGTTTCGCGATCGCGATGACAGCAGGCGTTCTCGGGACGGCATGTCCACCCGTTGGAGCCAGCGCCCATGCGCAGCAGCGTAAGAAGGTGCCGCATCTGCCGGACAGGACGAAGGACTTGCTGAAGCGCGGCTACGTCGCGCTCTCCGGAGACGATGCGATCAACTTCCTGATCGGCAACTCCGTCTTGATCAGGAAGTCGGATTCGGCGCCGTACCTTCGATCGTCCGTGAGCGACATGAGCTTTTATTTCAAGGACCGTCACACCGCCTATCAATGCGTTGGCAGCGACTGCTGGATCAGTCATTGGACGGTCGACGGGCCGATGATCTGTTTTGAGATACCCTGGAGATGCGACGATCCAACCTACAGGTCTTATAGTGCGCCTCGGCTTTTTGCGGCTCCTCGGCCCGACAAACGGACTGGCGTCATCGGCCGCTACTTGACCTTCAACGCGAACGTCTACGCCGTGGTCAAGGCAAATGCGACGATCGCCCCGCTGATCGAACGCCCCGAGGGCGTGGGTGAGCTCATGAGGGTGAAATCGGCGGATTTTCCCCGGGAGATCGAAACGCCCGGTCACGGGTCTGGCAACGGCACGACGGTGCCGGTGACCGGAGACCGCGCCATGGCCTTGCTGATCGGCAATACATTCATGTCGGCCGAAACGGCAACCGACGCACTTGGTCACGTCCACGCCTGCCCCACGCAGGGCACCTACTATGCGCCGGATGGCCGCATCATCATGTTCAGCTGCCATCATGCACCGGGCCAGCCCGATTCATGGTCGCTGCACCCGGCGCGGTGGACATCAACCGCGGGCGGCAAGTTCAAGTGTGACGACCCCGGCTATGGAGAACATGGCTGCCTGGCCCCGATCGGGAAGGTGTCCCTGGCGGCCTCCGACCGTCCCGAGGAGCGGCTGGTCATTGCAGAAGACTTCCCGCGGACGATCTCCGGATATGCAGGGAACGTCTTTGGGTTCAAATAGTCCTGCGCAATCCGAAGAGCCTTGCGATCTCGGATCATCTTTGCTGCCCACGCCGCCTCTGGGCTCCATGTGTCATGTACGCCGAGGTTTTTCGCTTCGTGGATTGGTGTTCACTTTGTAAGCGATAAAATGCACAAGGTCGTGGTCAGCGCGGTCCTCGTTGTGGCTCTGTTCATAGGCGTTGTCGCACTGGTGATCAGGCACTTGCCGTGATTCCGAGAGGTGGCCTCTCGTCGGCGGTCTGTTTTTCGGACCGGCGATCATCGAAGAGGCCTCCTGTGTCCCGAACTCGATGAACCGCGGCGGAACATTCCGGACGGACACCGGTTCGCCCAAGTTCCAGCGCGTTTGGTGCCAGCACGCGTTTTCTCGAGGGGTCCGCTGATGTCGTCGTCCGATGTGGCCAGGAGTGCTCATGATCGCCGTCAACGACGGTTGCTGATCGTGCTTGCCCTGGGATTTATCGCCTTTGGCGCCGCTGCGGCCGGTCTGGTCTACGTGTTGCAGCCCGAGACGCTCCGGATCGCCGTCGGACCCGCAGGGAGCGACGACCAGAAGGTGGTCCAGGCGATGGCCGACGCGTTCAGCGAAGAAAGCAGGACCGTCCGGCTCGCGCCGATCACGACCGCGGGAGCGGCTGAATCCCTCGCTTTGCTGGCCGCCGACAAAGCCGATCTGGCAGTCGGCCGCGGCGACCTCAGCATGCCGCCCGATGCGCAGACGCTGGCCGTCCTGCGCAAGAACTATGTCGTGCTGTGGTCGGCCTCCGGGCGTCGCGGCAACGCCACCAAGCCAAAGGCCGGCGGCAAGATCGCGGATATCGCCCATCTGGCGGGTCACAAGGTCGGCATCATCGGGAAGACCGGAGCCAATCTGGCTGTGCTCCAGGCCATTCTGGAGGGCTCCGGCGTGACACCCGACAAGGTCGCCACCGCTCAATTCGGGACGGACGAGATCGAGAAACTGGCGCAGGACCCCACCATCGACGCGTATCTCGCGGTCGGTCCGCTCGACAGCAAGATCACGGTGGATGCGATCACCGCAACCTCGCGGGTACGCGGCGCTCCCACTTTTCTTCCGATCGATACGTCGGAGGCCATCGCCCTGAAGCATCCGCGCTACGAGGCCGAGGAAATCCCCGCCAGCGTCTTCAGCGCCAAGCCGGCCTGGCCGGAGGACAAGGTCGACACGATCAGCGTCAATCATTTGATCCTGGCCAAGAAGGAGCTGTCCGAAGCCAAGGCGGCCGCCTTCTTCCGGCAGCTGTTCGCGGTCCGCGACACGATCACGCAAGGCCTCGCCGGCGCGACGCACATCATCAAGCCCGACACCGAGAAGGAGACCGAACCGTCCGTGCATCGCGGCGCCGCGGCGGTGATCAACGGCACCGAGCGGACCTTCCTGGACAAGTATAGCGACTACTTCTGGTTCGCCCTGCTCGTTCTGTCCGGCATCGGTTCGGCCGCGGAATGGCTACGCCGCTATCTGAACCGGGATGAAGCGGACGACGACACCAGCGGCCGCAACCGCATTCTGGCCGCAGTGTCCGAGGCGCGCAATGCCGCGTCCGAGCAGGATCTGCTGACCTTGCAACGGGAGATCGACGGGATCATCGCCGAGACCCTGAAAGGCTATGACGACGGCGCCGTCGAACAGGAGGACCTGACTGCATTCGGCCTGGTTCTCGACTTGTTCAATCATGCCCTGGCCGAACGGCGCGCGGCGCTGCAGAGCGGCGCCGCCGATCCATCATGGTCGTCATCAGGTCCGACCCTCGCCTCGCGGCGATAGGCCGGGCTGGCGCCGAACACACGCATGTCACGATCTGTGTTCACGCCTGGTTGGACTCGTACACCCCGCCCCACTCGTCATCCCAGGTCAGCGCGCCTCGCTCGAAGTCGTCGGCGATGATCTCGATGAACTCGGTCAGCGAGCCCGCGATGAGGTCGCGGCGGGCATCGTCGTGCCACATCGTGATGACCTGGCCGCTGCTGCCGCCCTCGGCCGGCTCCATGTCGACGCAGAGATGGTTGCCGCCGCCGTCTCCGCAGAACGGAATCCAGCGCAAGCGCCACCATTCATCGCCCTTGATCGGCCCGCTCGGGTCACAGCTGTAGTTCTCGGGCTTGAACTGCGTGCGATAAAGGTCGGCCCAGATCTTCCACTCCTCAGCGATGCGCTCGGCCGAGAACAGCTCCCATCCAGGCAGGACCTGATGATCGCCGCTTCCATTGTGGAGGCTCAACAATCGGCGGAGGTCCGGAGGAAACCCGCAACCGACCTCTCGCTCGGCCGACTCGATCTGGGCCGTCGTGGCGCCCTCGTTGAAGTAGCTGATGAAGGGCGCATGCGCCTCGGTGGCCTTCGCCGTGTAGCGCGCCCAGGCGCTCTCGAGCCTCGCAGGATCAAAATCGGTTGTCATCAGCACCTCGTGAGTTGCAACTTGGATTGTCGAGCTTCAGCTCGGATAGGATGCCATCGGCGGTGAGGTTCGGTCCACCGAGCAGCTAAAGCGTGACTGTCTGCACCGGCACGGACGTGTCGATACCCAAAGCATAAGCTTCCGCGAAGGATCGCACCTCGTCGATCGACTCGCCGGGCTTTTCCCGCTTCAGATTTCGTGCACTGTCACCATTAGGCCCGCCCCTATGGCGGTCGTCTCGAAGGGCGAGGCTCCATCGTGGACTCATGGTTCGAGACGCGCCGCAAGGGCGGCGCTCCTCACCATGAGGTCTTGGCACCCAACGTGATCCTGCACATTGACCTTGAACACACTGAGAGGCGTGTTCAGGGAGAGGACCAGTCGGGGAGAGAAGATCGTCCTGTCCCGGGGGCGAGCCAAACATGATCGTACCTGAATTCGCTGCCGAGAATTTCGCTTGTGCTGCTGTCGACCACGAGCGCGCAATCGGATTTGTACAGGTCCCGGTCGCGAAACTTTCTAGTGACGCTCAAATACGAGACGCCGCCAATATCGTCGATGCTGAAATCATAATTTGCGATGTCGAATTGCGGCACCGCCTTGCGAAAATACGCCGTCACATTACCTGCCAGCCGCTGCCCCAGGTCGCCGACGGAGATAGGACGTCCCGGTTGGGTCGGCCGCAGGATCCCGGCCACCGACATTGTCCCGGCATCAACGAAGACGGTCGGACCTCCGCGTCCGCCCCTCCAGCCGTCGCCAAGATCGATATCTTCGACGTAGGCGAACGCGATATAGCGACCATATCGTCTGGAATGCGCTTTCTCGAAGCCGTGCAGCAGGGCATCGGACGTCGCCTCGAGATGAGCATCCGCGAGCCGCCGTGCCGACGCGACCACATCCTCCTCGGCCCAAGACACGCCTGGCGCGACCAGACACACAGCCATCCCAAGCGCCCTTAGCATGTCCGTGCACGTCATCGCATCCTCCCTACGCCTTCGAGCCGGCGTGCGGCGACGACAGCCCCACCTTGCCGGCGACCTCACGGCCGCGGGGAAGCCATCGGCTTGTTGTGACAGCGCACTCAACTCCGCAACAGCGTCGCGATGGGCAGATTTTTCATGCACGGTCACCGATACCGGCTCGACTCTTCGCATACGGCGCTCCGCACAGTTGCGCAAGTCTGCTTCTACATCGTCATGGCCGGACTTGTCCCGGCCAGCCACGTCAGCCCCTCCTCCGTGGTCGTCAACGGCTTGTACTCGCAGCCCACCCAGCCGGCATAGCCGATGGCGTCGAGGTGGCGGAACAGATACGCGTAGTTGATCTCGCCCGTCCCCGGCTCGTGGCGGCCGGGATTGTCGGCGAGCTGGATATGGGCGATGCGGGCGAGGTGCTTCTGCAGGGTGCGGGCGAGATCGCCCTCCATGATCTGCATGTGGTAGATGTCGTATTGGACGAACAGATTGTCGGACTCGACCTCCGAGATCAGTTGCAGCGCCTGGGCGGTGCGGCTCAAGAAGAAGCCGGGCATGTCGAGCGTGTTGATCGGCTCGATCAGCAGCCTGATGCCCTGCGCCTTCAGCGCGGTGGCGGCAAAGCGCAGGTTGCGCACCAGCGTCTGGTTGAGCTCGCGCGGATCGGCATCATCGGGCGCGATGCCGACGAGGCAGTTGAGCCGGCGGCAGTCCAGCGCCCGGGCGTATTCGATGCCGCGGCGGACGCCGTCGCGGAAGTCGTCGACGCGGTCCGGCAGGATGGCGATGCCGCGCTCGCCGGCGGCCCAGTCGCCGGCCGGCAGATTGTGCAGCACCTGGGTCAGGCCGTGGCGGCCGAGCTGCTCGCGCAGCTCCGCCTTGTCGAACTCGTAGGGAAACAGATATTCGACGCCGCTGAAGCCGGCCGCCTTGGCGGCGGCGAAGCGCTCGATGAACGGCAGCTCGTTGAACAGCATCGTGAGGTTGGCGGCAAAGCGCGGCATGTGATGATCCTCGGATGAGAGCGGCGGATGTGTTCAGGCGGGCTGCAGCGTGCGCTGGGGCTCGGCCGGCGTCTCGTCCACCGACAGATCGAGCACCTCCTCGAACTCGACGACGTTGTCGATCTCCGTCCCCATCGCGATGTTGGTGACGCGCTCGAGCACGAACTCGACGACGACCGGCACCTGGTACTCCGCCATCCATTCGCGCGCGGTCGCGAACGCCGCCTGCGCGTCGCGCGGATCGGTGACGCGGATCGCCTTGCAGCCGAGCCCCTGCGCGACCGCGACGTGGTCGACGCCGTAGCCGCCGACCTCCGGCGCGTTGATGTTCTCGAACGACAGCTGCACCTGATAGTCCATCGAGAAGCCACGCTGCGCCTGGCGGATCAGGCCGAGATAGGCGTTGTTCACGACGACGTGGATGTAGGGCAGATTGAACTGGGCGCCGACCGCGAGCTCCTCGATCAGGAACTGGAAGTCGTAGTCGCCGGAGAGCGCGACGATCTCGCGCTTGGGATCGGCGGCGCGGACGCCGAGCGCGGCCGGCAGCGTCCAGCCGAGCGGGCCCGCCTGCCCCGCATTGATCCAGTGGCGCGGATGGTTGACGCGGAGGAATTGCGCGCCGCCGATCTGCGACAGGCCGATGACGCTGACATAGCAGGTGTCGCGGCCGAACGCCTTGTTCATCTCGTGATAGACGCGCTGCGGCTTGATCGGCACCTGGTCGAAATCGCTGCGCCGGAGCATCGTGCGCTTGCGGTCCTGGCAAGCCGCCGGCCACGCCTGCCGCTCGCGCAGCCGGCCCGCCTTGCGCCATTCGCGCGCGACACTGATGAACATCTCGAGCGCCGCCTTGGCATCGGACACGATGCCGAGCTCGGGATTGAAGACGCGGCCGATCTGGGTCGGCTCGATGTCGACATGCACGAAGGTGCGGCCCTTGGTGTAGGTCTCCAAGGAGCCGGTGTGGCGGTTGGCCCAGCGGTTGCCGATGCCGAGGACGAAATCGGACTCCAGGAAGTTGGCGTTGCCGTAGCGGTGGCTGGTCTGCAGGCCGACCATCCCGGCCATCAGCACGTGATCATCGGGAATGGCGCCCCACCCCATCAGGGTCGGCACGACCGGCACGTTGACGATCTCGGCGAAGGTGACGAGCAGATCACTGGCATCGGCGTTGATGATGCCGCCGCCGGCGACGATCAGCGGACGCTCCGCGGCGTTGAGCATCTCCATCGCCTTCTCGACCTGCTTGCGGCTCGCCGCGGGCTTGTAGACCGGCAGCGGCGCATAGGTCTCGTCGTCGAACTCGATCTCGGCGAGTTGCACGTCGAGCGGCAGGTCGATCAGCACCGGGCCCGGGCGGCCCGAGCGCATGATGTGGAAGGCCTGGCTGAACACCCGCGGCACCAGGCCGGGCTCGCGCACCGTCACCGCCCATTTGGTCACGGGCTTGGCGATCTGCTCGATGTCGACGGCCTGGAAATCCTCCTTGTACAGCCGCGCGCGCGGCGCCTGGCCGGTGATGCAGAGGATCGGAATGGAGTCCGCGATCGCCGAATAGAGCCCGGTGATCATGTCGGTACCGGCCGGGCCTGATGTGCCGATGCACACGCCGATATTGCCGGCCTTGGCGCGGGTGTAGCCCTCGGCCATGTGCGAGGCGCCCTCGACATGGCGGGCGAGGATGTGGCGGATCGAGCCGCGCCGTTGCAGCGCGGAATAGAGCGGGTTGATCGCCGCACCGGGGACGCCGAAGGCGCAGGCGACGCCCTCCTTCTCCAAGATCCGCACCGCAGCATCGATCGCCCGCATCTTCGCCATCTCGCGTCTCCCGTTTGGTTGATGCGCGAGGATCGCTGCTGCGGGCGGTCATCTCAATTCAGTCGTCGATTTTTCCCACGATGCGGCACGTCCGGCAAAACAGCGGATGGCTCAGTTAGTTATGGCGACAAACAGCTGACATGTCCTAACAGCTTGGCAGCGCGATCCTGCTATTCGAACAGCGACGCGAGCTCCATCTGCGGCACCAGCACGAGGCCCTGGTCGGTGATACGAATTTCCGGAATGACCGATAAGGGAATCAGATTGAAGCCCATGTAGGGAATGGTGCAGCCGGCCTCGGCCCATTCTGTCTTCAAGAGCTTCACCTCATCGGCGACCTCCGTGACGCGCTTGTCCGACAGCAGGCCGGCGATCGGCAACGGAACCATCGCCCGTACCTGGCCGTCGGCCACGAGGCAGACGCCGCCCTGCTGCGCGCCGATCGCGGCGACGGCCGCCTGCATGTCCGCCTCGTTGGTGCCGGCGACGATGATGTTGTGGCTGTCATGGCCGACACTGGAGGCGACGGCACCGCGCTTCAGGCCGAAATCCTTCAGAAGCCCATGCGCGACGTTGCCGGCCGACTTGCCGTGCCGCTCGATGACGGCGACGAAGCACAGGCCGTGGCGCGCGAACAGCGTGTCCCAGTCGTTGGCCGGCTCGATCGCGACCTTCTCATGGATCAGCGTGATGCCCGGCAGCGCGGTCTTGATCGCGTTGACGGTGCAGGCCTTGGCCGGCAGCTCCGGCGTCAGCTTCACCTGCGCGGGCAGCTTCACCGTGGCATAGGCCGCCTTCGGATACTGATAGCGTTGCGACAGCGCCTGATCGAAAAGCGCGGTGATCCTGCCCTTGTCGACGACCAGCTCGCCGCCATACCAGGTGGACTGCGGCTTGAGGCCATCGTCGAGCAGCACCAGATCGGCGCGGCGGCCGCCGCCGAGGCCGCCGATCTCGCCGTCCATCGCAAAGCGCGTCGCGCCGTGCAGCGAGCCCATCGACCACGCCTGCTCCGGCGACATCCCCGCCTTGACCGCCTCGCGCACCACCCAGTCCAAGCCGAACAGCATGAGATCGTCGGCGTCGCGATCGTCGGTGCAGACGGCGGTGCGCTTGTGCGAGGCGCCGAGCTCGGTGATGGTGCGGATCGCCTGCGGCAGGCTGTGCCACGGCGTCGTCGGCGGCCCGCCGCGCAGGAAGATCCAGACGCCGGCATCGAGCAGGTCGTCGGCGATGTCGCGGTCGATCGCCTCATGCGTGTCGGTGACGCCGCTCGCGGCATAGGCCGCGACGAACTCGCGGCCATAGACGTGGCCCGACACCGGCCGCCCGCGTTGCAGCGCGGCTGCGAGAATGGCGTGGCTGCGCTCGTCGCCCATGCAGACCGGCACGAAATCCATCTTCTCGCCGAGCGCCACCGCCTCCGGCCAGCGGTCGAACAGGCCGGCGATCTTGTCCGGCGTGAGATCGCCGCCGGCGGTCTCCAGCGCCGCCGACGTGGCCGGCACCGTCGAGGGCACGGTGAGGAAGATCGACAGCGGCGCCTGCCGCGCATCCTCCAGCATCGCCTCGACGCCGGCGACATCCATCACGTTGCCGATCTCGTGGCTGTCGCAAAAGATCGTCGTGGTGCCGTTGAGCAGTGCGGCTTCCGCATAGGCGCAGGCGGTCACCATCGAGGATTCGATATGGATGTGCGGATCGACGAGGCCGGGCGCGATGATGCCGCCTGCGGCGTCGTAGATCGCGAAGCCGCTCGCGAGCGCCTTGTGCGCGCCCGCCGGCTTCACCGCGGCCACGCGTCCGCCGGAGATCCACAGCTCGCGGCCCGTCAGGATGCGCTCCGAATAGGTCGACAGCACCCGCGCCCCGGTGATGACGAGATCGGGCGCGACCCGGCCCGACGCGACATCGGCGAGCCGCCGCGTCATGCTGTGCAGGGGAGCGACCGAGAAGCGGGTGAGTTTGGACATGGCACAACTCGCTGGACGTGTTCAGGTGATCCGCCACGATCGTTGCGCGCGATGCAGGCGACGGCAAGCCCAAATAGGGCGGCGGATTTGATTACGCCTTGGGCAGTGGGGGCTCCTTCACCGTCCCCGATCTTGACGACATCGGCTGCGCACCCTAGGGGCGAGAGATCACGAATACGTCACCTGTGAAGGATCCCATGCTCAGGTTGCTGGCTGTGCCGATCGAGTTGCTGCGTCTTGTCATCTGCGTCATGCAGGCGATGGTCGATGCCGTCAGGGGCCGCAAACGGCAGCGCTACGAGGCCCAGATCCTGATCAACGCCCCTCGCGACGCGGTGTGGCGCTTCAACGTCGCCGAGCGGATGGTGCTGAACGGGCCACCGGTGCTCGAGATCACCCGCGAACCCCTGCCCGGAAGCCCCGACCTCTGGCTCGGCCGCGTCGCCGTGAGCGGACAGCCGCGAACACAAGGCGTCTACCGCGAGATCGAGCGCGACGATGCCAACGGGATCATCCGGTCCCAGAACGTGGCGCATGAGCTGAGCGTGCCGCCGGAGGGCGGACGCGATGCGCAGGCGGGCGTGAGCATCACCGCCACCGCGCAAGGGACGCTGCTGACCATTTTCAACGAGCTGACGATCCGCAGCTTTCGCGACCGCATCATCTATCCGCTCAGCGTGCGCAGGCTGACGCAACTGATCAAGGCCGAATGCGAGCGGGAGGCCGGCACGCACAGCCGTCTCGCCGACATCGCCAATCATGGTCTGGTGCTCTCGGCGCTGGCGCTGGCCAGCTTCTGGTACATGTTCAGCCTGAAGGAGGCGGTGCTGCTGGCGATCGTCCTCGCCATCCACGAGGCGGGTCACGCCGCAGCGATGCTGATGGCCGGCGTAGGCATCCACGCCGTCTACCTCGTCCCCTTCTTCGGCGGCGCCATCGTGCCGAAGACCGCCTATGGCAGCGAAGGCCGGCTCGGCTTCATCGCGCTGATGGGGCCGGCGATGAGCCTGATCCCGACGCTCGCGCTATTCGCGATCATGCCGGCCGGCAAATCCGACCCGCGCCTGGCGATGGAGATGTTCGCGGTGATCAACGCGGCCAACCTGCTGCCGATCTATCCGCTCGACGGCGGCCTCGTTCTCAACGCGCTGATCGGCTCGGCCAGCCGCAAGGCCGCCCTGCTCGCCGGCTGGATCGGCGTCGTGACCGGCCTCGTCCTGGCGCTGCATTTCCACTCCTGGCTGATCGGCATCCCGTTCCTGCTGTTCGCGCTGCAGCGCTATCTGACCGGACATCAGGCGATCCAGTTGAAGCCACTCTCGCTCCGGGGCGGCGTCGCGCTGGCGGTCGCCTATGGACTCACGCTCGCGGCCTACGCCCTCGTGATCAAGACGATGCTGGCGATGCGGGCGTTCTAGCCTGGTCGCCTCGATCGTTGTACGGCAGTCATCGCGACTGGGATCCGGTCGTTCGGCCTATGGATAGAGGCCGATCAGTGTCCGCAGCTCCGCGGTGACGCGCTCAAGCGCCTTCGGCGCGGTGTTCTGCTTGAGGACGAAGCCCTCTTTCGCCCGCGTGCTGATCCTGAACTCGCATTCGCCGGACTCGCGATCGACGATTTCGAGCCGCACGATTGCGGGGTTCATGTTCAAGAAGCCAGCGCCGATGGCCGCCTTGAGGACACGCCGGGGTGGCGCGATGTCGTCCTCGGGCATCAGCTCGCCGAGCTTCGCAAGCGCGGATGTCCCTAACGCGAGCGCCTTGTCGGGAGCCATTCGCCGGACGATCGTCCGCGTGCAGGTTTCGGTTGGAAGAGACCTCATCACGAGCCGTCCCCCCGCCATCAGTTTCGATGCGACGCGAGGCGGGACGATCCCGCCGTACTCGCCGGCCTTGTTGAGCCATCGATCGAAGATCTCGGCGTCGCTGATGGACATTGGCATGACTCCGTGGAAGCAGCGCGGTTGTGCTGGCTCGGCCACTCACCTCGAACGGGATTGTCGGCGCTGGCGGCACTGCCGTCAATCGGCCTGCCCATCGCTATCGCCGGCGGCCGGCCCCACCCCGCCCAGCGCCGCCGTCAGCTCCGCCGCGATGTCCCGCACCATGCCCCCCACCACCGGCACCCGCTCCTCCGTCAGCCGGCTCGCCAAGCCCGAGACCGAAATCGCGGCGAGCGGCTCGCGGCAGGAATCGTGGACGACGGCGGCGATGCAGCGCAGGCCGAGGCGGGCTTCCTCGTCGTCGACGGCGTAGCCCTGGCGGCGGATGGTCTCCAACTCGCGGAACAGGTCGCTGGCGCGGATGATGGATTTTTCGGTCAGGCGCGGCATGCCCTGGCGGTGGATGATGCCGTTGACGTCGTCGTCGGAATAGGTCGCGAGCACCGCCTTGCCCATGCCGGAGGTGACCATCGACAGGCGGCCGCCCACCTTGGTCAGCGAGCGCATGATCTCGCGGCTGTCGAGCCGCAGCAGCACCATCAGCGATTCATCGTCGACGACGGCGAGATTGGCGGTCTCGCGCGACTGGTCGCGCAGGCGGCGCAGATAGGGAATCGCCAGCGCGACGAAGTTGCGCCGGCGGGTGAAGGTGGCGCCGACGGCGAAGCTCTGCGCGCCGACGTGCCATTTCGATTCCATCCGGTCGAACTGGACGAAGCGGCGCTTCTCCAGCGTGGTCAGCAGGCGATGGACGGTGGACGTCGAGAGCCCGGCACGCACGGCGAGATCGCTCAGGCGATAGCCTTCGTCGTCCTCGGCGAGAATTTCCAGGATCTGCAGCGCGCGGCCGACGGATTGCACACCGCCGTCGCGGGGCTCGGCCGCGGCATCCGCGCGTGGCTCAATCGTCTTGCGACGGATCACGTGGCGCCTCTCTGCGCGGCCATCTTAAGGCGGCGTCGTTGCAGGACGGACGGATCTTGCTTCGTCACGCTATCAAATAAAGTGCCGCCCCGGCCCAGGGCCGGAGCGGCATTCGCGTCACTATGACTTAGAGCAGGCCCGCGCCGCGCGCCCACTTGTACTTGGCGCCGAGCACCTCGACCGGCAGCTCGGTCGAATAGGCGTAGGCCGGGATGCCGTTCTGGTAGAGATATTCGGCGGCTTCCTCGACCTCGACGTCGCCGGCGAGCGAGGCGACCATCGGCTTGACGAAGCCCTTGGCCTCCATCTCCTTCTTCACCTCGACCATGTTGCGCGCGAACACCATCGGCGGGGTCACGATCGTGTGCCAGTAGCCGAGGATCAGCGCATGGATGCGCTCATCCGACAGGCCGAGCTTGACCGTGTTCACGTAAGTGATCGGCGGCTCGCCACCGGTGATGTCGACAGGGTTGCCGGCGGCACCGAACGGCGGGATGAACTTGCGGAACGCGGCATCGAGATCCGGCGGCATCGTCATCAGCGACAGGCCGTTGTCGACGACGGCATCCGACAGCAGCACGCCCGAACCGCCGGCGCCGGTGATGATGAGGACGTTCTCACCCTTCGGCGTCGGCAGCACCGGCACGCCGCGGGCGAACTCGAGCAGCTGGCGCAGCGAGCGGGCGCGAATGACGCCGGACTGCTTCAGCACGTCCTCATAGATCTTGTCGTTGCCGGCGAGCGCGCCGGTGTGCGACGAGGCCGCCTTGGCGCCGGCCGACGTTCGGCCGGCCTTGAGCACGATGACCGGCTTCTTCTTGGAGACGCGCTTGGCGGCTTCCGCGAAGGCGCGGCCGTCCTTGAGGTCCTCGCAGTGCTGCGCGATCAAATTGGTGTTGGGATCCTGCTCGAAGAAGGCGAGCAGATCGTCCTCGTCGATATCGGACTTGTTGCCGAGGCCGACGATCGCGGACACGCCCATCTTCGCCGAGCGCGAGAAGCCGATGATGGCCATGCCGATGCCGCCCGACTGCGACGACAGCGCCGCGTGGCCCTTGACGTCATAGGCGGTGCAGAAGGTCGCGCACAGATTGGCCGGCGTGTAGTAGAAGCCGTAGATGTTTGGCCCCATCAGGCGGACATTGTACTTCTTGCCGATCTCGACGATCTCGGCCTGCAGCTCCGGCTCGTTGGCTTCGGCGAAGCCCGAGGGGATCAGCACCGCGCCCGGGATCTGCTTCTCGCCGCATTCGGTCAGCGCGCCGGCGACGAACTTGGCGGGGATCGCGAACACCGCGGTGTCGATCACGCCCGGCACGTCCTTGACGCTCTTATACGCCTTGTAGCCGAGAATCTCGGAGGCCTTCGGGTGGATCGGATAGATCTGGCCCTTGTAGCCGCCATTGATCAGGTTCTTCATCACGGAGTTGCCGATCTTGCCGTCCTCGGCGGAGGCGCCGATCACGGCGACCGCCTGGGGCTTCATGATGCGGTTCATCGCGGTGACGATTTCCTCGTTCGAGCGCGGCGCCGGACGGGGCTTGTAGTCGAAATCGACGACGATGCGGACGTCGGCGGCAATGGCGCCGTTCTTGGTCGCGAACACCGGGTTGAGGTCGAGCTCGACGATCTCAGGGAAATCGCTGACCAGCTTCGACACCTTGACGATGACGTCCGCCAGCGCCTCGCGGCTGACGGCATCGCCACCGCGCACGCCCTTCAGCATCTCATGCGCCTGGATGCCGTCGAGCATCGACAGGGCGTCGTCCTTGGTCGCGGGGGCGAGACGGAATGTCACATCCTTCAGCACCTCGACCAGCACGCCGCCGAGGCCGAAGGCCACCAGCTTGCCGAACGAGCCGTCGGTGATCGAGCCGACGATCACCTCGGTACCGCCGGTCAGCATCTGCTGCACCTGGATGCCTTCGATCTTGGCGTCGGCCTTGTACTTCTTCGCATTCGCGAGAATGGTGTCGTAGGCCTTCTGCGCGTCATCGGCGGTCTTCACGCCGACGATGACGCCGCCCGCTTCGGTCTTGTGCAGAATGTCCGGCGAGACGATCTTCATCACGACCGGAAAACCCATATCGCCCGCGAGCTTGGCTGCCTCGGCCGCCGACTTCGCCAGCCCCTCCTTCGGCACCGGAATGCCGTAGGCGTCGCAGACGATCTTGCCTTCAGGCGCGGTGAGGCTGGTGCGTTTATCCGCCTTCACACGATCGAGCACGTCTCGGATCGTGGCCTTGGCGTTCGGGATGGCGTCAGACATTGGGGCTTCCTCCTGGGGGATTGCTCGTGGTTTATGGCATTTGGTATGCCAGAAGCAAACTTTGTCAAGCGCATCGAAGATGTGGAAACGCGGAAAAATCGGTCATCTTGACAGTCTGGCATCTGGTATGCCAAAAATATTGGACGCAAAATGCTGTACACAGTGATCTCCCAAGGAGAGGAGATCGGTCGTGTCGACAGAGAAAACGAACAAGGCATTGCCCATCATGGCCGAGGCTGACATCGCGATCGCTCGCATCGCCCCGGAGACGAGCTTCAAGAATAAGGCCTATGAGGCCTTGAAAGAAGCGATTCTGAAGATGGACATCTACGCCTCGCCCGAGCCTGTCATGCTCGACGAGCGCGCGCTTTCCGAACGCCTCGGTGTCAGCCGCACGCCGATCCGCGAAGCGATCGCGATGCTCGAGCAGGACGGCTTCGTGAAAACCGTGCCGCGCCGGGGCATCGTCGTGGTGCGCCGGACCAAGAGCGAGATCGTCGACATGATCCGCGCCTGGGCGGCGCTGGAGAGCATGGCCGCGCGGCTCATCACCACGATCGCGCGCAAGAAGGACATCACGGCGCTGCGCGACTACTTCAAGGATTTCGGCAAGGACCGCCCGCCGCAGGAGCACATCGAGGAATATTCGAAGGCGAACATCGCGTTTCATCAGGCGCTGATCTCGCTGTCGGAGTCGCCGGTGCTGGTCGACATGACCAACGACATTCTGCTCCATGTGCGCGGCTATCGCCAGCTCACGATCGGCCGCACCGACCGTATCGCGGCGTCCCTGCCCGAGCACCTCGCGATCATCGAGGCGCTGGAGGAACGCAACACCGAGCTCGCCGAGAAGCGCGCCCGTGATCACACGCTGGGCCTCGCGACTTACGTCGAGACGCACGGCCAGGAACTGTTCAGCTGAGTTTCAAACAGAAGACGCGGAATGCGCCTTCATAGACGACCAGGGAGAGGCGCATGCCGCAGACAGCCATGAAGACCGAGGCGGACACCCACGAGGAGCTGACGGACGGCTTCCATCTCGTCATCGACGCGATGAAGCTGAACGGGATCGACACGATCTACAACGTTCCGGGGATTCCGATCACTGACCTCGGCCGCATGGCGCAGGCTGAAGGCATCCGCGTGCTCTCCTTCCGCCACGAGCAGAACGCCGGCTATGCCGCCGCGATCGCCGGCTTCCTGACCAAGAAGCCGGGCGTCTGCCTCACCGTCTCGGCTCCCGGCTTCCTCAACGGCCTCACGGCTCTGGCGCATGCGACCACCAACTGCTTCCCGATGATCCTGGTCTCGGGCTCCTCGGAGCGCGAGATCGTCGACCTGCAGCAGGGCGACTATGAGGAGATGGATCAGCTCGCGATCGCCAAGCCGCTGTGCAAGGCGGCCTTCCGCGTGCTGCACGCCCAGGATATCGGCATCGGCTTCGCCCGCGCGATCCGCGCCGCCGTCTCGGGCCGTCCCGGCGGCGTCTATCTCGATCTGCCGGCCAAACTGTTCGGCCAGGTGATGAACGCGCAGGCAGGCAGCGCTTCGCTGGTGAAGGTGATCGATCCGGCGCCGGCGCAGATCCCCTCCCCCGACTCCGTCAAGCGCGCGCTGGACGTTCTGAAGAGCGCCAAGCGTCCGCTGATCATCCTCGGCAAGGGCGCGGCCTACGCGCAGGCCGACGAGGCCATCAAGAATTTCGTCGAGAAGAGCGGCGTGCCGTTCCTGCCGATGAGCATGGCCAAGGGCCTGCTGCCCGACCTGCATCCGCAATGCGCGGGCGCGGCGCGCTCGACAGTGCTGAAGGATTCCGACGTCGTCATGCTGATCGGCGCCCGCCTCAACTGGCTGCTGTCGCACGGCAAGGGCAAGAGCTGGGGCGATGCGCCGAAGAAGTTCATCCAGGTCGACATCGAGCCGAAGGAGATGGACTCCAACGTCGAGATCGCGGCCCCCGTGGTCGGCGACATCGGCTCGGTCGTCACCGCCTTCTCCGACGCGATGGGCAGCAGCTGGCCTAAGGCGCCGGCCGAATGGCTCAGCGCGGTGCAGAAGAAGCGCGAGGACAACGTCGCCAAGATGGCGCCGCGGCTGATGAACAACAACTCGCCGATGGACTATCACGGCGCGCTCGGCGTACTCCGCACCATCATCAAGGAGCGTCCCGACGCGATCCTGGTCAACGAGGGCGCCAACACGCTCGACCTCGCCCGCGGCGTGATCGACATGTATCAGCCGCGCAAGCGGCTCGACGTCGGCACCTGGGGCGTCATGGGCATCGGCATGGGCTCGGCGATCGCCGCCGCCGTCGAGACCGGTAAGCCGGTGCTGGCGATCGAGGGCGACTCGGCCTTCGGCTTCTCCGGCATGGAAGTCGAGACCATCTGCCGCTACAATCTGCCGATCTGCGTCGTCATCTTCAACAATGACGGCATCTATCGCGGCACCGACCAGAACTCCGCGGGGTCAGATCCGGCGACCACCGTGTTCGTCAAGGGCGCGCGCTACGACAAGATGATGGAGGCCTTCGGCGGCGTCGGCGTCAACGCGACCTCGCCGGACGAGCTGAAGCGCGCCGTCAATGAGGCGATGGATTCCGGCAAGCCGACCCTGATCAACGCCGTGATCGATCCCGCTGCGGGTTCGGAGAGCGGCCGCATCGGCAACCTCAATCCGCAGAGCGTGCTGACCAAGAAGAAGTAAGGCCACCCACATCACCTGCCCGCCGATGCGGGATGACCATTCGATACGGAGAGGAACAACATGACCAAGGCGCTCGAGGGCGTTCGCATTCTCGACTTCACCCACGTCCAGTCCGGACCGACCTGCACGCAGCTGCTGGCCTGGTTCGGCGCCGACGTGATCAAGGTCGAGCGTCCGGGCGTGGGTGACATCACCCGCGGCCAGCTGCAGGACATTCCGAACGTGGACAGCCTCTATTTCACGATGCTGAACCACAACAAGCGGTCGATCACGCTCGACACCAAGAACCCGAAGGGCAAGGAGGTTCTGACCGAGCTGATCAAGAAGTGCGACGTGCTGGTCGAGAATTTCGGCCCCGGCGTGCTCGATCGCATGGGCTTCCCCTGGGAGAAGATCCAGGCGATCAACCCGAAGATGATCGTCGCCTCGATCAAGGGCTTTGGCCCCGGCCCCTACGAGGACTGCAAGGTCTACGAGAACGTCGCGCAGTGCACCGGCGGCGCGGCCTCGACCACCGGCTTCCGTGACGGCCTGCCGCTGGTCACCGGCGCGCAGATCGGCGATTCCGGCACCGGCCTGCATCTGGCCCTCGGCATCGTCACCGCGCTCTATCAGCGCACCCACACGGGCCGCGGCCAGCGCGTCACCGCCGCGATGCAGGACGGCGTGCTCAACCTCTGCCGCGTCAAGCTGCGCGACCAGCAGCGCCTCGATCACGGTCCGCTGAAGGAATACAGCCAGTTCGGCGAGGGCGTGCCGTTCGGCGACGCCGTGCCGCGCGCCGGTAACGATTCCGGCGGCGGCCAGCCCGGCCGCATCCTGAAGTGCAAGGGCTGGGAGACCGATCCGAACGCCTACATCTACTTCATCACCCAGGCCCCGGTCTGGGAGAAGATCTGCGACGTCATCGGCGAGCCGACCTGGAAGACCGACCCGAACTACGCCAAGCCCGCCGCCCGCCTGCCGCGCCTGAACGAGATCTTCGGCCGCATCGAGCAGTGGACCATGACCAAGACCAAGTTCGAGGCCATGGACATCCTGAACGAGTTCGACATCCCCTGCGGCCCGATCCTGTCGATGAAGGAGATCGCCGAGGACGAGTCGCTGCGCAAGACTGGCACCCTGGTCGAGGTCGACCACCCGACCCGCGGCAAGTACCTCTCGGTCGGCAACCCGATCAAGCTGTCGGACAGCCCGGCCGACGTCACCCGCTCTCCCCTGCTCGGCGAGCACACCGACGAGATCCTCCGCCAGGTCCTCGGCTTCAGCGACCACCAGGTCGCGGAAATCCACGACTCCGGCGCACTAGATCCGCCGCGCAAGGAAGCGGCGGAGTAAGCAGCGCGTCAGAGACGAGATGCGCGGCTATCGCCGCCCGAACAGTCCCCAACCGAGATCAAGCCGCCGGCGTCGTCCGGCGGCTTGTTAGTTTTCCCTTTTCGGACGACCAATGTGCTCCCCCCCGGGCTGTCGCATCGCAGGAGACCTTGCAGTTCAAAGCCATGATCAGGGCTGGACGTTGTGTCGCTTCCGGAAGGCCGTCTGACCCGCCTCCTCAGCCAACTCCATGGTTTCAAAAATGCCTTCACTCGGAAGTTGAGCCCAGCCCTCAGAAATGAGTTCTCCCTCATATTCCGATTTGAAATAATACTCTTCGGCGAACGTAAAATATCGGTCATCCCGTTGAAGGATGGCGATACGACGCTGCTTCGAGTTACCTTCAGCGGACATCGTCTGGACAGGCTCGAGCGTCTTCACCACTTTCATCCGCGTGTCTCCCACAGCCTTGAGGCCGGCGGTTTCGACTTCAAGACCAGATCAAAGCTCGGGCGGGTCTTTCCATCCTGGAACACGACGCCGTCCGGACTGAAGGCGATCTTGTCGGCGTTGCCGTCGAGCGTCTGCCACTTACAGGACAGAGCAACGATCCCGTAGGCCGAGACTGGTTTGACCTCGCCCGGGTCTGCGACACCATTCCCGTTGGCATCGTGCCAGAGCGCGAGGCCGGCCAGTTCGTCGCCGCTCAACACGCCGTCGCGGTTGTCATCGAGCGCGGCCAACGGCGCGTATCCGTTGCTCCAGAACATCCAGAACGTCACGCTGCCGAACAATTGCCGGCCGCTGGTGATCTTGCCATCCCGCATAGAGTCGCTCACCAGCCAGGCCGCCTTGGGCGAAATCCAGCTCCATTCGCGACCGAGCCCGCTGCCGTCGACGTCGAATGTCACTTGCGCCTCAGGTGCTTCGAGGTCGGCGGGAGCGAGCCCATCGGCCAACGGCACCACGATCGGGGTGACGACGTAGGGCAGCTTACCCAAGGTCGCGACGCGTTCCTTCAAGGTTTCGATCTCGCGCTTGTCCCACACTGCGCTGAGAAGTGGGATGAGGTAGGAGACGACCTCGCCGGTCAACGTCTGCCCGCCGAGACCAAGCCACGTCAGGCTTTTTTCCTTTTCCCAAGCCGCCGCTGCTATCCTTCGATACTGCTTCACCGCATCGTCCCTATTGCCGGCCTGCTCGGTCAGCCAGGCGATACCGAGCTGGATGACGAGGTTGTCCTTGTCCAGCTCGAGCGCGTGCTTGTACGCTGTCAACGCGGCTTGCAGATGCACCCAGGAGGCTGCCCCCAAAGCGGGACCCGCGGCAGACGTGACCACGCCAAAAGGAACAATCGGCGGCGCCATGCCATGGTAGGCCTTCGGCACCGTCAACGGGTCGGCCTTCTGGGCGTAGGCCATGCCATGCGCGCGACCGAGGTTCAGCCATGCCTCGACGCTGGAAGGATTGTCCGTGGCGATCTTCTTCAGGTTTTCAATCAGCCTGGCGACCGGGACCTGCTCTACTTCCACGGCAATGTACCTGCCCAGCGCTGGCGACGTCGCGGCAAGGACAACCAGAAAAAACAAAACACGCACGACACAACTCCGTCCTGCAGGAAACCAATCCATGCACACTGACGACGCAACTGCCTCGCCGTGCCGCGGACATACCCAGACGCCCATTGGTCGTTGCGCGGCCTGAAACGGGTTCAGAAGGGAATGAGATCTTTTCCGAAGCTGGCGACGAAATCCTGCACATCGCCGCGCGCTGCATGTCGGTCGAGTCCGGGAAAGCCGGCCCAGCGGAATGCCAAACGCAGATAGTCGAGAAACGGCAACCCATGCCGCTCGTCAGAGAACAGAGGGTCGGCACCGAAGAATGGCACCACGATGCAATACGGGCTGCCTCCGCTGATGTTTGCCTTGTGAAGATAGTCGGGCGCCAAGTGGATTTGCAGCTGATGCTCAGCATCCGGACCGATGCTTGCCTTCTGATAGATCCACTCGTCGAACAGATCGGTCACCAAAGAGGGCGCATCTACGCACAGGGCATCGTGTTCCTCAGACGGCAAATCGAACCCAAGATCCGGTGGATGATCCTTGGAGTTGTAGTCCCATACCCAGTTGATCCCACCCACGACGCGCCAGAATGCCAACAGCGTCGGCGGGATCTGTGCTCCGGAGATCTCGACGATACGAGCGAAAACGGCCTCATCCGTCCGTGTCGGAGGTGTTCGAAGACCCTGATATTCGGATGAGAGGGCCTGCCAGCCAATAGCTTGCAAGCGGGAGGCGACAAGGTCGGCGTTTTGCGCGACCCGTCGCATGGTCGCATCGGCGACCTCCATCACTTCGTCGCGAAACTCACCATCGATGCGCGGATAGGCCCGGATCTCTCGCCAGACCTGATCGAACTCACCCGCCAGATATCGCTTCAACAGAGTCCCACTGCTGCGCATCTAACGGTCGCTCCCTGAACTCTCGCCGATATCGATTATTCGCTAACGAGATCACTACGTGGACTTCATTGCGCATCGAGCTGGCAACCGGTTGCACCTGACGGCAAAATCTCAGTCGGGCCGCACCCTTCCGTCTCTTGCGCGACGATAGGCTGGCTTGGGGTCGTCGGGACGTCTTGCCGCAAGCTCCGATATTCGCTTGAGAGCCCTGTCGCGAACAGACGCGGACAAATCAGATTGCGACAGCAGTTGCAGCTTCTCGATCGCCTCGGATGTTCCGATATCGTGGAGCGCCCAGATGCACTTGATCGCCAAGGACTCGTTGTTGTTGTAGGCGAGATAGTCATGCTTGCGCAGCGCGGTGCGGTAGAGGCAGTCGATCGTGGACGGCATGCTCAGATCCTGGAGGGCTTGAGCAATGTCTTCATGACTGTCGTGCCAGTCTACTTCCATGAGCTTGCAGAGCAGCGGAGCCCATTGCCGTGAGAGGCCAAAGCGAAATGCAAGGGTCAATGCACTTCTCAGATCATCCGCCGATCTCTCGGCGAAACTCTGCTCGAGCTCGGAGGCAACTCGTTCAGGCGCCGTCCGAGGATCGGCACCGAATCGCGCGATGAAGGCGTCCTCCGAAACAACTCCTTGCGAGAGGTCCCAAATGAGCTGTCTTTTCGCGGCGTCCATATCCGGCTCCAACTTTCGCGAATGCAGCGGTGCACGGACTCCGGGGTGAGCGCTCGCCGTCTCAACTGTTGTCATGCTCCGCGAAAGCGGTGCATCCAGTACTCCGCGGCACAAGAGATTGGCCCGAGACGTCACGGCGTACTGGAGCGTCCGCTTTCGCGGACGATGACAGCCCGGGTTTGCATGATCAATGTGCCAGATCGTTGGAGCCGTCGCCCAACGAGATCGCCCTGGGGGGTCTTATCCTCCGCGGTCAGACGGCCTCCCTGCCGAAGATCCCGCCCACCACGCGATGCATTGGTCCGCCGATCGGATACGGTGACAGTGCACAGAACTCCTTCGCCTCGAAACAGGAGCATAGGGCGTGCCGCGCCATCGGCGACGCCCGGGATCACCGCCCCCGGGATCACCGAGTTAAGTGCACCGAATCTGTGTCGGCCGGGCTGGCCTGATGCGCCGATCGATCATGTGACGGCATCCGACGAATGTCGCGACAGGCTGCGCGCGGCCAGGGTTCTGGCCGGGCGCGGTTCGATTCCTGGCGCGCACCGGTTCCAGGCCCCCGGTTGGGCGGCACTTTCCATATGAGAACGCCGGCTTCAATAAGAAATCCAAATTGTGACATAGCTACCGCAGCGCAAAAACTTCATGCCGCTATGCAATATCCGCCATTGTCCCTGGCATCTGGTATACGTAAATTCTCCTCAGTCAGAACGTCCTACCGCCTCACTGAAGGAGACAAACCATGGCCAAGACCGTCGCCCTCCCCCTCGTTCAGCCCGTGTCCCTGTTCGGCCGCTTCCTCGCCGCTCTCGATCGCGTGCTGATGGTCAGCGCTCGCGCCGCCAACCGTAACGGCGACCTGCCCTATTTCGGCCTCTGAGCCGGCCGGCGCCCGCCGCGCCGACTCCGAGCACTGCCCCGTCAAAAGCCCCGGTTCCCGGGGCTTTTTGCTGTTCAGGACCCGCCCGCCGACTGCGACAAATTGGCTCCGCAGGCATCCCAGCCCATCTCATCAATTGCGGCCGGTCACCTTCTCATACCAAAATCAAATCGGTCGATTTACGATTGGTAAGCTTTCTCTTGCGCGTCTCTGCCCGCCCACGCAACCATGGGATGCGCAGCGCCCGGACGAGAATTGTATGCCTCGCGACGACCTCGAAGCGAGCGATCGCTGAAGACGACACAACGAGACGGACCAGGATCATCACCAGAATCATCACAGCGTAAGTGGCACGATCGGACGCAGCGGCCGGAAGAAGCCGACGAGGTCCAGGCAATGAAGGGGAGACAGCGTCGATGAAGCGTTTTGTGCGCGTGGCCTGCGCGGCTGGCGTGGCCTTGGTCGCCGGCAACATTGCGGCGGTCGCGGGATGGGAGCCGGTCCGGCCGGTCGAGTTCATCGTTCCCGCCGGCACCGGCGGCGGCGCCGACCAAATGGCGCGGACGATCCAGGGCATCGTCACCAAGCACAATCTGATGAAGCAGCCACTGGTGGTGATCAACAAGTCCGGCGGCGCCGGCGGCGAAGGCTTCCTCGACGTCAAGGCCTCGGCCGGCAACCCGCACAAGATCATCATCACGCTGTCGAACCTGTTCACGACGCCGCTCGCCACCGGCATCCCCTTCAGCTGGAAGGATCTCACCCCGGTCGCGATGCTCGCGCTCGACGAGTTCGTGCTCTGGGTCAATGCCGACAAGCCCTATGCGACGGCCAAGGACTACATCGACGCGGTCAAGCAGGCCGGCGGCACCTTGAAGATGGGCGGCACCGGCTCGAAGCAGGAAGACCAGATCATCACGGTGGCCATGGAGAAGGCGACCGGTGCGAAGTTCACCTACATCCCCTACAAGGGCGGCGGCGAGGTCGCGGTGCAGCTCGTCGGCAATCACGTCGACTCCACCGTGAACAATCCGATCGAGGCGGTGGCGCAATGGCGCGGCGGCAAGGTCCGGCCGCTCTGCGTGTTCGACGCCAAGCCGATGAGCTACGAGGAGCCAATCACCGACGGCAAGGCCTGGAAGGACATTCCGACCTGCAAGTCGCAGGGCCTCGACATCGAGTATCTGATGCTGCGCGGCATCTTCATGTCGCCGCGCGCCACCAAGGACCAGGTCGAGTATTATGTCGAGCTGTTCAAGAAGGTGCGGGAGACGCCGGACTGGCAGGAGTTCATGAAGACCGGCGCCTTCAACACCACCTTCATGACCGGCGCCGACTACGCCAAATGGGTCGAGACCGAGGAGAAGCGGCACGAGACCCTGATGAAGGACGCCGGCTTCCTGGCCTCGAACTGAGCGGCGCGCATGAGCAGTCAGGGACGATCCGCCGGCCCGAGCCACAAGGCGGTCGAGCTCGGCGTCACGCTCGCCATCGCGCTGTTCGGCGTCGTCGTGATCATCGGCAGCGTGAAGGCGGGAATCAATTGGGGTGCGGAAGGGCCGCGCGCCGGCTTCTTCCCGTTCTATGTCGGCCTGTTCATCGTCGTGTCGAGCGCGATGAATGTCCGCAACACGCTGCGCGAGGATGATGGCGGGCTGTTCGCCGAATGGACGCAGCTTCGCCAGGTCATGAGCGTGGTGGTGCCGACCGCGATCTATGTCGGCGCCCTGCCCTTCACCGGTCTCTATCTCGCCTCCATGATCTTCATCGCCTGGTTCATGCGCTGGCTCGGCAAATATGGCTGGCTCACGGTCGCGGCGGTGGCGATCGGGATGCCCGTGGTCACCTATCTGATCTTCGAGCGCTGGTTCATGGTCCCCTTGCCGAAGGGACCGGTCGAGGAATGGCTCGGGCTCTAACAACAACAATCATCGGCTCACGGGTTGCAGGACTAGGCCGGCATGGAAGAACTCGCCAATCTGTTTCACGGCTTCGCCGTTGCGCTGCAGCCCTTCAACATCATGGTGATGATCCTCGGCATCGTGCTGGGCGTGATCATCGGCGTGCTGCCGGGGCTCGGCGGCGCCAACGGCGTCGCGATCCTGCTGCCGCTCACCTTCAGCATGCCGCCGACCTCGGCGATCATCATGCTGTCCTGCATCTATTGGGGCGCATTGTTCGGCGGCGCCATCACATCCATTCTATTCAACATCCCCGGCGAGCCATGGTCGGTGGCGACCACCTTCGACGGCTACCCGATGGCGCAGCAGGGCAAGGCCGGCGAGGCGCTGACGGCCGCCTTCACCTCGTCCTTCGTCGGCGCGCTGTTCGCGGTGCTGATGATCACGCTGGTCGCGCCGCTGGTGGCGAGCTTCGCGCTGCAATTCGGCCCGGCCGAAAAGTTCGCCGTCTACTTCCTCGCCTTCTGCAGCTTCGTGGGCCTCAGCAAGGAGCCGCCGTTCAAGACCATCGCGGCGATGATGATCGGCTTTGCGCTGGCGGCCGTCGGGCTCGATTCCATCACCGGCCAGCTCCGGCTGACCTTCGGCATCACCGAGCTGCTCAACGGCTTCGACTTTCTCATCGCCGTGATCGGTCTGTTCGGCATCGGCGAGATCCTGCTGACCATGGAGGAAGGTCTCAGCTTCCGCGGCGGCAACGCCAAGATCAATCTGCGGGTCGTGCTGCACACCTGGAAGGAGATGCCGGCCTATTGGCTGACCTCGCTGCGCTCCTGCCTGATCGGCTGCTGGATGGGCATCACGCCGGCCGGCGCCACGCCCGCGTCGTTCATGAGCTACGGCATCGCCAAGCGGCTCTCCAAGCGCGGCAAGGCTTTCGGCCATGGCGAGATCGAGGGCGTCGTCGCGCCGGAAACCGCGGCCCACGCCGCGGGCACCGCAGCATTGCTGCCGATGCTCTCGCTCGGAGTTCCCGGTTCGCCGACCGCGGCTGTGCTGCTCGGCGGCCTCTTGATCTGGGGTCTGCAGCCCGGCCCGATGCTGTTCGTCGAGCAGAAGGAATTCGTCTGGGGCCTGATCGCCTCGATGTATCTCGGCAACCTCGCCGGCCTGCTGGTCGTGCTGACCTGCGTGCCGATCTTCGCGGCCATCCTGCGCATTCCCTTCAGCATCATCGCCCCCCTCATCCTGGTGCTCTGCGCGATCGGCGCCTATTCGGTGCATAGCAGCACGTTCGATGTCGTGCTGATGCTGGTGTTCGGCGTGCTCGGCTACCTGTTCAAGAAGTGCGGCTATCCGCTCGCGCCGCTCGTGCTCGCGATCGTGCTCGGCGACAAGGCCGAGGAAGCCTTCCGCCAATCGCTTCTGGGATCCCAGGGATCCCTGGCCGTGTTCTTCTCGAACGGGCTGGTCGGCACCATCATGGTGCTCGGGCTGATCGCGCTGTTCTGGTCCGCGATCCAGGGCGGATGGAGCCGGTTGCGCGCGGCAACCGCTTAAACCGGACGTTAATCCGATAGTTGATCTACAATTTTCCCCTGCCGCGTCGTATTGTCGCTGCAGCGATTTGCCTTGCTATCTCTGGTCTTTTTCGGCCGGCTTCGCAACGCAACAGCCGAAGCTCCGCGGAAATCCGCTTGTCTATTGGCATATGTTATACCAAACTCCGCATAGCTGTTAGGACAAAAATAGACAGCCTGGAGGAAACATGACGGACTTGGCTCACGCGGGGGCCCCCGCATCTGCAAGAGTAAGTGACGCCTATCGCTGGACACAGCTCGTCGTCGGCGTCTTGGCGATGGTGATGATCGCCAACTACCAGTACGGCTGGACCTTCTTCGTTCCCGATATTGCAAAGACCTTCGGCTGGGATCGCGCGTCGATCCAGTGGGCCTTCACGCTGTTCGTGCTGTTCGAGACCTGGCTGGTGCCGGTCGAGGGCTGGTTCGTCGACAAATACGGCCCGCGCATCGTCGTCCTCGTCGGCGGCATCCTTTGCGCCATCGGCTGGATGATCAACTCCTACGCCACCACGCTGAACGGCTATTATCTCGGCATGATCATCGCGGGCATCGGCGCCGGCGGCGTCTACGGCACCTGCGTCGGCAACGCGCTGAAGTGGTTCCCAGACAAGCGCGGCCTCGCGGCCGGCATCACCGCGGCCGGTTTCGGCGCGGGCTCGGCGCTGACCGTCGCCCCGATCCAGGCCATGATCCGCGACTCCGGCTTCCAGACCACCTTCCTGTATTTCGGTCTCGGACAAGGCATCATCATCGTCATCCTCGCCTTCTTCCTGTTCGCACCGAAGGAAGGCCAGGTTCCCGCGGTCACGCAGAACGCCAACCTGGTGCAGAGCCGCCGCAACTACAATCCAACGGAGGTGATCCGCCAACCGATCTTCTGGCTGATGTACTTCATGTTCGTGATCGTCGGCGCCGGCGGCCTGATGGTCACCGCCAACTTGAAGCCGATCGCCGGCGACTGGAAGGTCGACAACATCCCGGTGACCTTGATCGGCATGACCATGACCGCGGTGACCTTCGCGGCCACCATCGACCGCGTGCTCAACGGCCTGACGCGTCCGTTCTTCGGCTGGATCTCCGACAATATCGGCCGCGAGAACACGATGTTCATCGCCTTCGGCATGGAAGGCATCGGCATCTGGGCGCTCTACATGCTGGGCCATGATCCCGTGTGGTTCGTGATCCTCTCCGGCTTTGTGTTCTTCGCCTGGGGTGAGATCTACTCGCTGTTCCCGTCGACCTGCACCGACACGTTCGGCACCAAGTTCGCGACCACCAATGCCGGCCTGCTCTACACTGCAAAGGGCACCGCGGCACTGCTGGTGCCAATCGCCAACTACATGCAGCAGTCGTCAGGCAACTGGGACACGGTGTTCATGATCGCCGCCGGCGCCAACATCCTCGCCTCGATCCTGTCGATTGCGGTGCTGAAGCCCTGGCGCAAGGTGGTTGTCGAGAAATCGATGCTCTGAGGCATCATCTCGCGCTGCAGCGAAAATAAAATAGAATGATTCCACGCAAGAGACGCTCGGCGAATAGCCGAGCGTTTTCTTTTGCTTGGACGTCGCGCTGCCATCGATTGCAGCGCAGCATCGTCATCGCAACGCCACGAGCCATATTGCCGACTGGAATATATTATACCAGAATTCCCAGGCATACATGCGACAGCGGTACCGGCTGCAACAAATCGCCGGACACAGCGTGATCTTGGGAGGATCCATGGTTTCCAGCACAGAGGCATCACCGCCCGTCCAGGCCCAGTCCAGCGGCTTCCGCTGGCTGCAGCTCGCGATGGGCATCGTCTGCATGGCGATGATCGCCAACCTCCAGTACGGCTGGACGCTGTTCGTCGATCCGATCGATGCGAAGTATCACTGGGGCCGCACCGCGATCCAGCTTGCCTTCACGATCTTCGTCGTGACCGAGACCTGGCTGGTGCCGGTCGAGGCCTGGTTCGTCGACAAATATGGTCCACGCATCGTCATCATGTTCGGCGGCGTGATGATCGCGCTGGCCTGGGTGCTCAACTCCTATGCCGACTCGCTCACTCTGCTCTATGCCGGCGCCGTCGTCGGCGGCATCGGTGCGGGCGCTGTCTACGGCACCTGCGTCGGCAACGCGCTGAAATGGTTTCCCGATCGTCGCGGCCTTGCCGCCGGCGCCACCGCCGCCGGCTTCGGCGCGGGTGCGGCGCTGACGGTCGTGCCGATCGCCAGCATGATCGCCTCGAGCGGCTATCAGTCCGCGTTCTTCACCTTCGGCATCGGCCAGGGCCTGATCGTGTTCGTGCTCGCCATCTTCCTGCGGCCGCCGACCCACGCGGCGCCCGCCCGCAAGAAGCAGCTCAACCTGCCGCAGAGCAAGATCGACTACACGCCGCCGCAGGTGCTGCGCACGCCGATCTTCTGGATCATGTACCTGGTGTTCGTGATGGTCGCTTCCGGCGGTCTGATGACCGCGGCCCAGATCGCCCCAATCGCGCATGATTTCAAGATCGCCAACGAGCCGGTCACGCTCGCCGGCTTCCAGATGGCGGCGCTGACGTTCGCGATCTCGCTCGACCGCATCTTCGACGGCTTCGGCCGGCCGGTGTTCGGCTGGATCTCGGATACGATCGGCCGCGAGCACACCATGTTCATCGCCTTCGGCACGGCCGCGGTGATGCTGCTGACGCTGTCGACCTACGGGCACAATCCGATCGTGTTCGTGCTCGCCACCGCCGTCTATTTCGGCGTGTTCGGCGAGATCTACAGCCTGTTCCCGGCCACGTCGGGCGACACCTTTGGCAGCAAATATGCCGCGACCAACAACGGCATGCTCTACACCGCGAAGGGCACCGCGTCGCTGCTCGTGCCGCTCGCGAGCCTCGTCTCGGCCAAGTATGGCTGGCAGGCGGTGTTCGTGATCGGCGTCGGCCTCAACGCGACCGCGGCGCTGCTCGCGCTGTTCGTCATCAAGCCGCTGCGCCGCGCCTTCATTCTCGGCAAGGACCCCGCCGTCACCGAACCCGCGCGGCAGGACGTCCGCACCGCCTGACCTGACCTCTCTTCTGTTCTTCCCGTGACTTCGAGGCGCATCCCGGTGCGCCTCTTTTGTTTACAGGGGGGTCACTTGCGCCGATGAGCGAGGCTTGCGGCTCTTGCAATGAGGCGCGCTGCTTCAACGCAAAAGCTATGTTCCGTCCCCCCCTTGTGGGGGAGGGTTAGGGAGGGGGGTGCCACACCCACCGACCCCTGGGCTACCCCCCCCTCCCCAACCCTCCCCCACAAGGGGGGAGGGAGCGCACCGTCGTTGCCGGGAGACATCACCTGCTCATTTGCGGTGGAGCAAAAAACACGACGCCGCACACGAAATCGCCATCTCCCGATTGACTTCTGGCATAACGTATACCAGACTTGGATCGTTCATTAACAACCAACGGGAGGGTGCCATGAAAGTCGGAGACATCCTGCGCAACAAGACGGCGCGCGTGATCACGGTGCGGATGAACGAGACCGTCGGCGTCGCGGCGCAGCTGATGCGCTCGAGCAATGTCAGCGCCCTCGTCGTCAAGGACGTCGTCCGCACGGAGGGCAATACCGCCGCGGGCATGTTCACCGAACGCGACGTCGTTCGCGCCATTGCCGAGCACGGCGCCGCCGGCGTCAGCATGAAGGTCTCGCAGCTGATCTCGCCGCAGCGGCTGATCTCCTGCAGCACCGAGGACACGCTCGAGCATGTCCGCCACCTCATGAACGTGCACCACATCCGCCATCTGCCCGTCATCGTCGACTTCGCGCTCGCCGGCGTCATCAGCATGCGCGACATCTCCTCGGCGTTCGACGAGGCGGAAGCCTCCGTCGCCGCCTGACGCGCGCGTCGCTGGCGGAACCGTATCGTCGCGACCAGAGTCTTGTCGGATCGGCTCGCCGCCTGTTAGGCGGTGCGCCGAGAAGAGCGGCACAGTGACCACGCCGCTCGCAGCCCGACAGGATTCCTCGCGATGAAAGCCTATGTCTATGGCGCCCAGGGCGCCGCGATCACCGATGTCGCCAAGCCCGTGCCGAAGGGCACGCAGGTGCTGGTCCGCGTGCGCGCCTGCGGCCTCAACCGCGCCGATCTCGGCATGACCAAGGGCCATGTGCATGGCGCCGCCGGCGGTGTCGGCACCGTGCTCGGCATGGAATGGGCTGGCGAGGTCGCCGAGCTCGGACCGGACGCCAAGGGCCTCAAGGTCGGCGAGCGCGTGATGGGCTCGGGCGCCGCCGCCTTCGCCGAATACACCCTCGCCGATCACGGCCGGCTGTTCCACGCCCCGTCGAACATGAATTTCGACGAGGCCGCGACGCTGTCGATCGCGCTGACCACCATGCACAACGCCGTCGTCACCAACGGCGCGCTGCAGCCAGGGCAGACCGTGCTCGTGCAAGGCGCAAGCTCCGGTGTCGGCCTGATGGCGATGCAGATCGCCAAGCTGAAGGGCGCCAAGCTCGTGATCGGCTCCTCCACCGACGCCATGCGTCGCGGCCGGCTCAAGGAGTTCGGCGCCGACCTCGCCATCGATTCGAGCGATCCGGCCTGGGTCGACCAGGTGCTGCAGGCGACCGACGGCCAGGGCGTCGACCTGATCATCGACCAGGTGTCGGGTCCGGTCGCCAACCAGAACCTCGCCGCGACCAAGGTGCTCGGCCGCATCGTCAATGTCGGCCGGCTCGGCGGCACCCACGCGGACTTCAACTTCGACCTGCACGCCGCGCGCCGTATCACCTATGTCGGTGTCACCTTCCGCACCCGTTCGATCGAGGAGATCCGCGCGATCTTCAACGAGGTGAAGCAGGACATCTGGAGCGCCGTCGAGCAGCGAACCCTGCAGCTTCCGATCGACCGCGTCTTCGCCTTCGACGACATCGGCGCGGCGTTCGCGCACATGGAAGCGAACAAGCATCTCGGCAAGATCGTGGTGACCTTGTGAACGCAATCTCCTGAGATTTAGAAGCAATCGAAACCGCGCGCGGGCCAAGACAGCAAGCCAGCATGCCATGCACATGGCCCGCGCGATCCCGGCTTTCACCGCGGAGCCTCGGCTGCTACATCCGCGGCCATGACCGACGCCGCTTCCCATGTCGATTCCGGAAAAGCCCGTGTCGCCGCGATCTCGATCGCGGCGAGCGCGAGCATGGCGGCGGCGAAGTTCATCGTCGGCGTGCTGATCGGCAGTCTCGCGCTGGTCTCCGAAGCGCTGCACAGCGCCGTCGACGTCGTGGCCACGATCATCACCTGGATGGTCGTTCGGGTATCGGACCGTCCGGCCGACGACGAGCACCATTACGGCCATGGCAAGCTGGAGAGCCTGTCGGCGCTCGGCGTCATCGCCCTGCTCTATGTGCTGGCCGGCGGCGTGCTGGTCGAGTCCGTCAGCCGGCTGCGCGAGGCGGCGCCGCCGCCATCGCTCTCGGCCATTCCCTTCGTCGTGCTGCTGGTCGACATCGCCGTCAACTTCTGGCGCGCCCGCGCGCTGCACCGGGCCGCGCACGAAACCCACAGCCAGGCGCTCGCCGCGGACGCACTGCATTTCGCCTCCGACGTGCTCGGCTCGGTCGCCGTCATCGGCGGCCTCGTGCTCACCGCGCTCGGCTTCTGGTGGGGCGATTCCGCGGCCGCCGTCGCGGTCGCCTTGATGATCTCGGTGCTCGGCCTGCGGCTCGCGCGCTCTACCGTAGAAACACTGCTCGACCGCGCCCCCGACGGCGCGGCGGAAAAGGCCGATGCCGCGATCCGCTCGGTCGCCGGCGTCGTCGATGTCGAACGTCTGCGCGTGCGGCTCGTCGGCGCCACGCATTTCGTCGATGCCACCGTGCAGGTGCCGCGCACCTACCCGATCGACCGCGTCGACGAGATCAAGCGACAGGCCCAGGCCGCCGTCGGCAAGGCGCTGTCAGACGCCGACGTCACCTTCACAACGGTGCCGGTGGCCCTGAGCAATGAGAGCGTGCGCGAGCGCATCATGGTGATCGCGCGCAATTCCGGCCTCGCCATCCACCACGTCACCGTGCACGACATCGGCGGCCGCCTGATCGTCGCGATCGATCTGGAAGTCGACGGCGACATGAGCCTTTTCGCCGCGCACGCGATCGCTCACGAGCTCGAACGCTCGATTCGCGACGAGTTCGGCGCCGATGTCGAAGTCGACACCCACATCGAGCCGCTCGAGCCCGAGCTGCCGTTCGGCATCGACGCGCCACACGAGCGCGTCGCCGTGATCGCCGAGGCCCTGCAGCGCTTCGCCGCCGAGACCGACATGTACGACGTGCACAATGTCCGCGTCCGCAACACCGAGGCCGGCGAGATCGTCAACTTCCACTGCCGCGCGGCGCCGTCGATGAGCGTGCTCAAGGTGCACGACAATGTCGACCACATCGAGCGCGGGGTACGGCGCGCCTTCCCGACGGTGAAGCGCGTCATCAGTCACGCCGAGCCGCCGCACGGCTGAAGCCCGGACGTCACGCTCCGTTCTCGCTTCGGACTCATCCTGCCGGTTTTTTGCCATGGCAAAATCGCATTGGATAAGAATTATTAGCTTTTGCCAATTCGTTGACTCTCGACAGCCCCACAAATCTGGATTCAAATTGACTTGATTCGGAAGCGGCTGGGGCTCTTTCGAAATTCGGGTAATCCAAGAAGTTTCGGGGGTCTACAGCATGGCGCGTGCGCATGCCGCGAACGCGTGCGTCCAATCTTCTGATTCCATCAAGGGGTTGGCGCAATCGATCGCGAAACCGGCCTATCAAAGGCTGCTGACTGCTGAGCCGGTATTGCGTCGTGCTGTCCCCACTTTGATCATCGCCTTTCTCGTCACCATCTGCCTCGGCGCCTTCGTCCAGGTGCTCGACCAGAGCCGGCAGAAGCGGGCCGCCACCAAGCGCGACCTCGCGGCGATCTCCGACCTGCTCGCCGATCGCATCGGCTACCTGGCGATGCGCGCCGACCGCATTGCCAATATCGAGCATCTGCAGAGCCTGCTGCCGGACCTGATCCCGAGCTGGGGGGCCGCCGCCGGCCGCCACGTCATCGTCACCGGCGCCGACCACCGCATCCTGGCCCGCGTGCCCGTCGACGCCGCGCTCGGCGAGAATGACCGCATCCTCGACCTGATCTCGACCGCGCAGCTGCTGGCGACGCCGGGCCTGCAGGGCGCGGTCACCGAGATCACCCTGCCGAACGGCCGCCCGGCCTTCGCTGTGTCGCAGCTCATCAAGGCCCTGCCCGGCCGCGTCGTCATCATCCAGGAGAAGCTCGACCCGATCTGGGGATCCGACGCCGCGCTGTCGGTGACCTTGTCGGCGACCACCGGCTTCGTGGTGCTGATCCTCGGCTTCGCCTTCCACTGGCAGTCGACCCGCGCCCGCGAGGGCGACCTGATCAACGACGCCGTGCGCGGCCGCATCGACACCGCGCTGAACCGCGGCCGCTGCGGGCTGTGGGACTGGGACCTGTCGCGCGGCCGGATCTTCTGGTCGAACTCGATGTTCGCGATGCTCGGCCTCGAGAACCGCACCGACCTGCTCACCTTCGGCGAGGTCAACGCGCTGGTGAACTCGGATGACATCGACCTGTTCGCGATCGCCGACCAACTCGTCGCCGGCGACATCCACCAGATCGACCAGAGCTTCCGCATGCGCCACACCGAAGGCCACTGGATCTGGCTCCGCGTCCGCTGCGAACTGAGCCAGGGCACCACGGACTCCGGCCTGCACCTGATCGGTATCGCGGTCGACGTCACCGAGCAGAAGAGCCTGGTCGAGAAGACCGTCGAGGCCGACCTGCGGCTGCGCGACGCGATCGAGACGATCTCGGAAGCCTTCGTGCTGTGGGATTCGAACAATCGCCTGGTGCTGTGCAACTCGCACTTCCAGAAGCTACACAAGCTGCCGGATTCCGCCGTCATCCCCGGCACCTCCTACGAGACCGTCATCGAGGTCGGCAAGATGCCGGAGATCCGCACCCGGCTGCACGACCACAGCCCGCAGTCGCCGGGCGGCCGCACCTTCGAGGCGCAGCTCGACGACGGCAGCTGGCTGCACATCTCGGAGCGCCGAACGAAGGACGGCGGCTATGTCTCGGTCGGCACCGACATCACCCGCATCAAGGAGCACGAGCAGAAGCTCGTCGACAACGACCTGCGCCTGCGCGCCACCGTCATCGACCTGCAGCGCTCGCAGACGGCGCTGGAGCGCCAGGCGATCGAGCTCGCCGACCTCGCCGAGAAATACTCGCAGGAGAAGACCCGCGCCGAGGAAGCCAACCAGACCAAGTCGAAGTTCCTCGCCAATATGAGCCACGAGCTGCGCACGCCGCTCAACGCCATCATCGGCTTCTCCGAGATCATGGGCTCGGGCATGTTCGGCTCGCTCGGCTCGGAAAAGTACCAGGAATACTGCCACGACATCCTGACCTCCGGTCAGTACCTGCTGGAGGTGATCAACGACATCCTCGACATGTCGAAGATCGAGGCCGGCCGCATGAAGCTCGACATGGAGCCGCTCGACCTCGCCAAGACGCTCGCGGAGTCGCTCCGCGTCGTCTCCGGCCGGGCCCAGGACAAGAGCCTGGTGCTCGACGCCGACATCGAGGGCAGCATCCCTGTCATCGCCGACCGCCGCGCCACCAAGCAGATCATGGTCAATCTGCTGTCCAACGCGGTGAAGTTCACCCCCGAGGGCGGCCGCGTCACGATGCGCAGCCGGGTGTTCGAGGACAAGGTGGTGCTGATCATCGCCGACACCGGCATCGGCATCCCCGCCCAGTCGCTGGCGCGGCTCGGCCGTCCGTTCGAGCAGGTCGAGAGCCAGATGACCAAGACCTATCACGGCTCCGGCCTTGGCCTCGCCATCGCCCGCTCGCTGGCCCAGCTCCACGGCGGCTCGATGCGTCTGCGCTCCCGCCTCGAACACGGCACCGTCGTCCGCGTCACCCTGCCCCGCGACGCTTACAAGGCCACGGTGAGCATTTCGGTCGCGGCGTGAGGGCGGCTACGTCGGACATTTGTGCCGATAAGCGTCGTCGCAGGCCTGCGAATGGAGACACTCACGCTGAAGGTATTGACGCACCCGTTGATCGCCAACTAAGGCAAGCGCTCCGAAAACGGGAGTGCCGGGTGTGATCATCGCCTTCATCGTCGTCGCCTTCGTCTACCGCTTCGCCATGCTCGCGGTCTCCATCCGCAACGAGAAGCGGCTGCGCGCCGACGGCGCGACCGAATACGGCGCCTCGGTGTCGCGCTGGCTCGCGATTGCCCATGTCGCCTTCTATCTCGCCGCGACGGCCGAAGGCCTCGTCCGCGATGCTCCGTTCGACGCCATCAGCATCACCGGCTTCGTCATCTACCTGTTCGGCGCGGTGATGCTGCTGGTGGTGTCGCAATTGCTGGGACGGCTCTGGACGGTCAAGCTGATGATCGCCCGCGACCATGCCCTGGTGACGCACCCGCTGTTCCGGATCGTCCGCCATCCGAATTACTTCCTCAACATCCTGCCCGAACTGATCGGCTACGCGCTGACCCTGCACGCCTATGTGACGCTGGTGATCGGACTGATCATCTATGCCGTGCCGCTGACGCTGCGCATCCGGCAGGAGGAGAAGATCATGCACGAGACATTCGCGGCGTATTGATCGCAGCCTGGCGTGCCTTGCTCTGCGACGCGTCGCTTTAAGATTCAAAACTCAGAATCGCAATTTTGAGCAAGTCCAAAATCGCAGGCTGTGCGATTCCAGGGGCCACTGGCGCACCTGAAGGGATCAATCATGCTCAAGCGTATCTGGCACGGCTGGACCACGCCGGCGAATGCCGATGCCTATGAGGAGTTGCTGCGGTCCACGATCTTTCCGGGGATCGAGGATCGGGCCATCCCCGGGTTCATCACCATCGAGCTGCTGCGGCGGCCGCTGGAGGCGGAGGTCGAGTTCATGACCATCATGACGTTCGGCGACGACAACGCCGTCAAGCGCTTCGCAGGAGCCGCGCATGAGCAGGCCGTCGTGCCGGCAGCGGCGCAGGCGCTGCTCAGTCGCTATGACGCGCAGTCCGTGCATTACCACGTCCGGGTGCCATCGATGGCAGCGGGCTGAGCCAGCAGCAACACGCGAAACCTAGGCTGGGGATAGCGACGCCGCAGGCGGCGCGTGCCCACCGTCGTTCGGCAGAGCGGCGGACGCGGATGGTGGGCACGGCGCGGGCGAGAGTTCGAGGATACGGCTGGCCGCTCGGGCGCGCCTTTGCCTACCCTACTCGGAGAACGCCGCCGCGCGCCTACGCCTGCAGGCTCGGCGCGACCTCGCGGGCGATCTGGACCAGCGAGGCGATCAGCGGGGTCATCGGGTCGCGTTGGGGGATGACGAGGCCGATCTGGTAGTTGATCACGGGATCGACGATCGGGATCGAGCGCACCTTGTCGGCGAGGCCGAGCGTCTCGGCGAGCTTGGCCGGCATCACGCTGGCCCAACGCCCCGTCTTCACATGGGTGTACAGCACCAGCAGCGAATTCGAGGTCAGGGTCGGCGTCACCTCGTTGCCGGCGGCCTTCAGCGCGCGGTCGATGATGCGGCGATTCTGCATGTCCGGCGTCAGCAGGCACAGCGGCACCTGCCCGACCTCCTGCCACGTCACCTGTTCGCGATCGCCGAACATCGCATCGGGCGCGGTCAGCAGGCGGTAGCTCTCGTTGTAGAGCGGGATGGTGCGGACGCGGCCAATCGGCTCGTTCTCGATGTAGGTCAGGCCGGCATCAACTTCGAGGTTCTCCAGCAGGCCGAGCACGTCGGCCGACGTGCACGACATGATGCGGAACCTCACCTCCGGATGCTTGGCGCGAAACGGGGTCGTCAGCGACGCCACCATGCCGAGCACCGTCGGCACCGCCGCGATGCGGATCTCGCCAGAGAGCTTGTCCTTGAGGCCGTTGATCTCCTGGCGCATCGCGCGGAAGTCGCCGACGATGCGGCGCGCCCAGTCCAGCGTGCGCTCGCCTTCGGGCGTAAACCCCTGGAACCGGGAGCCGCGCTGCACGAGCATGACGCCGAGGATCTCCTCAAGCTGCTTGATGCTGGTCGACATCGTCGGCTGGGTGACGCCACAGGCCTCGGCCGCGCGGCCGAAATGACGCTCCTTGGCCAGCGCCAGCAGCAGTTCAAGCTTGTCGATCAAGAGAGCGGCCTTCCAGCGGTTGAATGGCCCGGTTCCGCACGTTTTGAGCGCCTCCGGACAGGGCGAAATCCTATCACGGCGAAGGGGTCCCGGACACGGTAAAACACGCCGCAGTCGGGTCACGCGAACGCCGGTTTTTCGTCAACTTCTAGCTATGTTACGATAGCGTTTCGCAATCGCAGCACGGGACAGCTTTATTGATATCTGGAGGAATTCCAATTCTGATATGCGAAACGCTTGCAACGCAGAATCGGGATCAGGATGACGCCCAAGATGACGACGATGTACGAAAGTTGGGACGCGGCGCGCGGCGCCGAAATCATCGCCGAACATAGCCAGATGGAGGGAGCAACCCTGCCCATCCTCCATGCGTTGCAGGAGACGTTCGGCTATGTCCCCGAGGATGCCATTCCGATGATCGCATCCGCCCTGAACCTGTCACGCGCCGAGGTTTACGGCGTGTTCACGTTCTACCATGATTTCCGTGCCAAGAAGGCCGGCCGTCACGTGCTGAAGCTGTGCCGCGCCGAGGCCTGCCAGGCCGCCGGCGGCGATGCGCTCGCCGCGCGCGCCGAGGCCAAGCTTGGGATCGCCATGGGCAACACCACATCGGATGAGCGCGTCACGCTCGAGCCGATCTACTGCCTCGGCCTGTGCGCGACCGCGCCCTCGGCGATGATCGACGGCCGGCTGGTCGGCCGGCTCGATGAGGCCCGGATCGATGCTCTCGTCTCGGAGGCCCAGCGATGAGCGTGCGTCTTTTTGTCCCGTGTGATGCCGGCGCCCTCGCCGTCGGCGCCGATGAGGTCGCCCACGCGCTGCACAAGGCGGCGCTCGAGCGCAAGGTCGATATTGAAATCGTACGCAACGGCTCGCGTGGGTTGTACTGGCTGGAGCCGCTGGTCGAGCTGGAGACGGCGCAGGGCCGCTTCGGCTTCGGCCCCGTCACCGCCGACGACGTGCCGTCGCTGCTCGACGCCATCATCGACGACAAGTCGCACAAGCTCTCGCTCGGCCTGACCGAGGAGATCCCGTGGCTGAAGCGGCAGACCCGCCTGACCTTCGCCCGCTGCGGCATCGTCGATCCCTTGTCGCTCGAGGACTACCGCGCCCATGGCGGCTACAAGGGTCTCACGCGCGCGCTGACCTTGTCGCCGGATGCCGTCATTGCCGAGGTCACGACGTCGGGCCTGCGCGGCCGCGGCGGCGCGGGCTTCCCGACCGGCATCAAGTGGAAGACGGTGTCGCAGACCGCGGCCGATCGCAAATACGTCATCTGCAACGCCGACGAAGGCGACAGCGGCACCTTCGCCGATCGCATGCTGATGGAAGGCGATCCCTTCGTGCTGATCGAAGGCATGACCATCTGCGGCATCGCGGTGGGCGCCACCAAGGGCTACATCTACACGCGCTCGGAATATCCGCACGCGATCGCGACCATGACCAAGGCGATCGACATCGCCAAAAAGGCCGGCCTGCTCGGCGACAAGATCTCGGGCTCGAACTACACATTCGATCTCGAAGTCCGCACCGGCGCCGGCGCCTATGTCTGCGGCGAAGAGACCGCGCTGATGGAGAGCCTCGAAGGCAAGCGCGGCATCGTCCGTGCCAAGCCGCCGCTGCCCGCGCATCACGGCCTGTTCGGCAAGCCGACGGTGGTCAACAATCTGCTGTCGTTCGCCGCCATCCCCTTCATCCTCGATGAAGGCGCCAAGGCCTATGCCGATTTCGGCATGGGACGCTCGCGCGGCACGATGCCGATCCAGATCGCGGGGAACGTCAAGTTCGGCGGCCTGTTCGAGACCGCGTTCGGCATCACGCTTGGTGAGCTCGTCGACGACATCGCCGGCGGCACCTTCACCGGCCGCCCGGTGCGCGCGGTGCAGGTCGGTGGCCCGCTCGGCGCCTACTTCCCCCGCGCGCTGTTCGACACCCCGTTCGACTACGAGGCGTTCGCCGCCAAGGAGGGCCTGATCGGCCATGGCGGCATCGTCGTGTTCGACGACAGCGTCGACATGTCGAAGCAGGCGCGCTTCGCGATGGAGTTCTGCGCCATCGAATCCTGCGGCAAGTGCACGCCCTGCCGCATCGGCTCGACGCGCGGCGCCGAGACCATCGACAAGATCCGCCGCGGCGAGCGCGTCGCGGAAAACATCGCTCTGGTCGAGGACCTCTGCGGCACTATGAAGCTTGGATCGCTCTGTGCTCTCGGCGGCTTCACGCCCTACCCTGTGCTCTCGGCGCTCAAACACTTCCGCGAGGATTTCGGTCCTCAGCAACCGCGCCTGCAGGCTGCGGAATAGACATTCGGGAACAAGGACACGGCCATGTCGCTCATCCACGAAACCGATTACGGCACCCCGCTCTCCAAGTCCGAGAAGATGGTCACGCTCACCATCGACGGCCAGAGCATCACCGTTCCCGAGGGCACCTCGATCATGCGCGCGGCCATGGAGGCCGGCACGCAGATCCCGAAGCTGTGCGCGACCGACATGGTCGACGCGTTCGGCTCCTGCCGCCTCTGCCTCGTCGAGGTGGAAGGCCGCGCCGGCACGCCGGCCTCGTGCACCACGCCGGTCGCCGCGGGCCTCGTCGTCCACACCCAGACCGAGCGGCTGAAGAAGCTGCGCAAGGGCGTGATGGAGCTCTACATCTCCGACCATCCGCTCGACTGTCTGACCTGCGCCGCCAATGGCGATTGCGAGCTGCAGGACATGGCCGGCGCAGTCGGCCTGCGCGACGTGCGCTACGGCAACCAGGGTGAGAACCACGTGTTCGCCGACGCCTGTGGCGAGGCCAATCCGGCCTGGCTGCCGAAGGACGAGTCCAACCCCTATTTCACCTACGATCCCTCGAAGTGTATCGTCTGCTCGCGCTGCGTCCGCGCCTGCGAGGAGGTGCAAGGCACGTTCGCCCTGACCATCTCCGGCCGCGGCTTCGACAGCCGGGTATCGCCGGGCATGAGCGAGAGCTTCCTCGGCTCGGAGTGTGTGTCCTGCGGCGCCTGCGTGCAGGCCTGCCCGACCGCGACCCTGACCGAGAAGAGCGTGATCGAGATCGGCCAGCCCGAGCATTCGGCGGTCACCACCTGCGCCTATTGCGGCGTCGGCTGCGCCTTCAAGGCGGAGATGCGCGGCGAGGAAGTCGTGCGCATGGTGCCCTACAAGGACGGCAAGGCCAATCGCGGCCATTCCTGCGTCAAGGGCCGCTTCGCCTATGGCTATGCGACCCACAAGGAGCGCATTCTCAAGCCGATGATCCGCGAGACCATCGACCAGCCCTGGCGCGAGGTCTCCTATGACGAGGCCTTCACCTTCGCCGCCGAGAGGCTCCGCGGCATTCAGGCCAAGCATGGCCGCGACTCCATCGGCGGCATCACCTCGTCCCGCTGCACCAACGAAGAAACCTATCTGGTGCAGAAGCTGATCCGGGCCGGCTTCGGCAACAACAATGTCGACACCTGCGCCCGCGTCTGCCACTCGCCGACCGGCTACGGCCTCGCCACCACCTTCGGCACCTCGGCCGGCACGCAGGACTTCGACTCGGTCGAGGACAGCGACGTGATCATGGTGATCGGCGCCAATCCGACCGACGCGCATCCGGTGTTCGGCTCGCGCATGAAGAAGCGGCTGCGCCAGGGCGCCAAGCTGATCGTCGTCGATCCGCGCAAGATCGATCTGGTGAAGTCGGCGCACATCAAGGCGGACTATCACCTGCCGCTGCTGCCGGGCACCAACGTCGCGATTCTGACCGCGCTGGCGCATGTCATCGTCACCGAGGGCCTGGTCAACGAGACCTTCGTGCGCGAGCGCTGCGACTGGAGCGAGTTCCAGGACTGGGCCGAGTTCGTGGCCCTGGAGAAGAACAGTCCCGAAGCGATCGCCGGCATTTCCGGCGTCGATCCGGAAGCGATCCGCGGCGCGGCCCGGCTCTACGCCAAGGGCGGCAACGGCGCGATCTATTACGGCCTTGGTGTCACCGAGCACAGCCAGGGCTCGACCACGGTGATCGCGATCGCCAACCTCGCGATGGCGACCGGCAATATCGGCCGTCGCGGCGTCGGCGTGAACCCGCTGCGCGGCCAGAACAACGTGCAGGGCTCCTGCGACATGGGTTCGTTCCCGCACGAGCTGCCGGGCTACCGGCACATCTCGGGCGACGCGGTGCGCGACCAGTTCGAGGCGATGTGGAACGTCAAGCTCAACCCTGAGCCGGGCCTGCGCATCCCCAACATGTTCGACTCCGCGATCGACGGCACCTTCAAGGGCCTTTACGTGCAGGGCGAGGACATCCTGCAGTCCGATCCCAACACCACGCATGTCGTGCAGGCGCTGTCGTCGATGGAATGCGTCATCGTGCAGGACCTCTTCCTGAACGAGACCGCCAACTACGCCCACGTCTTCCTGCCCGGCTCGACCTTCCTGGAGAAGGACGGCACCTTCACCAACGCCGAGCGCCGCATCCAGCGCGTCCGCAAGGTGATGAGCCCGCGCAACGGCTTGGCCGACTGGGAGGTCACGATCGGCCTCGCCAAGGCGATGGGCTTCGAGATGAAGTACAATCACCCGTCCGAGATCATGGACGAGATCGCGGCGCTGACGCCGACCTTCACCGGCGTCTCCTACCAGAAGCTCGAGGAGATGGGCTCGGTGCAGTGGCCCTGCAACGAGAAGTTCCCCGAGGGCTCGCCGATCATGCATGTCGACGGCTTCGTCCGCGGCAAGGGCAAGTTCGTGGTCACCGAGTACGTCGCGACCGACGAGCGCACCGGCCCACGCTTCCCGCTCCTGCTCACCACGGGACGCATCCTGTCGCAGTACAATGTCGGCGCCCAGACCCGGCGCACCGACAATGTGGTGTGGCATGGCGAGGACGTGCTGGAGATCCATCCGCACGACGCCGAGCAGCGCGGCATTCGTGACGGCGACTGGGTGCGGTTGACCAGCCGCGCCGGCGAGACGACGCTGCATGCTCTGATCTCCGAGCGCGTGGCGCCGGGCGTGGTTTACACCACGTTCCATCACCCGCTCACGCAGGCCAACGTCATCACCACGGACTACTCGGACTGGGCGACCAACTGCCCCGAGTACAAGGTCACCGCGGTGCAGGTTTCGCAGTCCAACGGACCGTCGGACTGGCAGAAGGCCTATGACGAGCAGGCCCGCAACTCGCGCCGCATCGCCCCGATCGTGGAGGCGGCGGAGTAGCATGCCAGATGCAGTGCGCATCGCGGATCGTCTGGTCTGGCGCGACGGAGCCCTCACCGAGGGCCACCGCCGCGTGCCGGAGGAGACCGCGGTCGCGCTGACCTACAATGGCGGCACCCAGGCCGTCATGATGGCGACGCCGCAGGACCTGCGCGACTTCGCCATCGGCTTCAGCCTCAACGAAGGACTGATCACGAGCGGCGACGAGATCGTCTCGCTCGACGTCGTCGAACTAGACGACGGCATCGAGCTGCGGATGTGGCTGCCCGATGCGCTCGCCGAACGCCTCGCCGAGCGCCGCCGCAACATCGCCGGGCCCACTGGCTGCGGCCTGTGCGGCATCGATTCCCTTGCCGAAGCTGTGCGGCCGGCGGCGCATGTACCCCACGGCCGCCGCTTCACACCGCGCGACATCATGGCCGCCCTGGCCGCGATCGAACCGCTGCAGAAGCTCAATCATGAGACACGCGCGGTGCACGCCGCGGCGTTCTGGACGCCGGCCCGCGGCATCGTCGGCTTGCGCGAGGATGTCGGCCGCCATAATGCGCTCGACAAGCTCGCCGGCCATCTCGCGCAGGTGGGGAGCGCCGCGAGCGAAGGCGTGGTGATCATGACCAGCCGCGTTTCCGTCGAGCTGGTGCAGAAAGCCGCCGCGATGGGCGCCCCGGTGCTGGTCGCGGTCTCCGCTCCGACCGCGCTTGCCATTCGCATGGCCGAGGCTGCGGGCATCACGCTGATTGCGGTGGCCCGCAACGACGGCTTCGAAATCTTCACCCACCCCGACCGCATCGTCGCGGGCGCCGAGCCGCGCGCGCAATCACCTCAGACGGACAAGCCCCATGTCGCATAGCACCCAAGACCGCCTCGTCTACATGGCGAACCAGATCGGCAAGTTCTTCCAGAGCCAGGGCCGCGAGAAAGAGGTCGCCGGCGTCGCCGAACACATCAAGAAGTTCTGGGACCCGCGCATGCTCAAGACCATCTACGCCCACCACGACGCCGGCGGCGAAGGCCTCGATCCGGCCGTGAAGGACGCGATCGGCAAGCTCAAGCAAGACGCGGTCGCGAAGGAAAAGGCGTAACTCGTCACTCCTCATCGCGCTGCTTGAGCAGATCATTCCTCCAGTAGCGTCGTGAATACGCGGCGCACCTCGCTCTGCGTCTCGCGCACCCGCGCCTCAAGCGCCGAGAAATCCGGCGCATCCCCGGCTCGCGCCAGCACCCGCAACAGATCGTCGCCGGCCTGGTCGGGCTTGAACTTGTCGCTGACGCACAGGCGCAGGATCTGCGTCAGGTCGTGATAGAGCCGCGCCGCCTGGCGCAGGATCACGGCCTCCGCGCGCGGCAGCACGCCGAGACGCTCGGCATTGTCGAGCACCGCGAGCGAGCTGACGTCGAGGATCTCCGGTCGGGTCGCGGCGTGCACGAGTTGCAGATATTGCGCGACGAAGTCGATGTCGACCATGCCGCCGGCGGCGTGCTTGAGATCCCACAGATCCGCCTCGCCCTTCTCCGCCGCAATCGCGCGGCGCATGTCGGCGACGTCGCGCGCGATCGCCGCGGCGTCGCGCGCGCGCCGCAGCGCGGTCTGAATGATGGCCTCGATGCGCGCTCGGAACGCGGGCGACGCCGAGATCACCCGCGCGCGCGTCAGCGCCATGTGCTCCCAGGTCCACGCCTCCTGCTCCTGATAATGCGCAAAGGAGTCGATGTGCGAGGCGAGCGGGCCGGCTCGGCCCGACGGCCGCAGCCGCATGTCGATGTCGTAGAGCACGCCGTAGTTGGTGCGCGACGTGAATGCCGAGATCAGCCGCTGCGTGAAGCGGGCAAAATAGTGCGCGCCCTGCAGAGAACGCTCGCCGTCCGAGTCCGGCTCATCGGCATCGAAGTCGTACAGCAAGATCAGGTCGAGATCGGAGGACGCCGTCATCTCGCGCGCGCCCAGCCGGCCCATCGCGACGATCGCCGTCTCCTGCCCCGCGATGCGGCCGTGCTGGGCAGCAAAACGGTCGGTGACCAGGCCGTGCACCGTGTGCACGATGCCCTCGGCGACGTCGGCGAACGCCGTGCCGGCCTGCTGCGCGGAGACGGTGCCGGAGAGAATGCGCGTGCCGATCAGGAACAGGCTCTCCTGGCCGAACAGCCGGAGACGATCAAGAAACTCCTCATAGGTCCCTGCATCATGCAGCGTCGTTGCCAACCGCTCCGACAGCTCGCGCTTGTCGGGGATCGCACCGAAGAAGCGCGGGTCGATCAAGCCGTCCATCAGCCGCGGCTGCCGCGCCAGCATGTCGCCGAGCCGCGGTGCGGTGCCGAGCACGAGCGCGACCAGCGCGACGAGATCGCGGTTCTGGCCGAGCAAGGTGATCAGCCGGCCACCGAGCTGCAGCGCCTGCAGGAAGCGGTCGAACGCGACGACGGCGCGATCCGGTTCGTCGGCATGCGCGAGACCATCGATCAGCGCCGGCAGGAAATCGCTGAAGGCGGAGCGCGTCGCCTCCGCACGGAACACGCGATACTCGCCCGCGAGCCATTGCTGCAGGGTCTTGGCCACCATCACCGGATCGCGGAAGCCAAGCCCGGCAAGATGCTCCATCAGCCGCGCATCGTCGGGACCGGCCGCGTAGTTCACCGCGGGCAGGCTGACGGTGCCGGTCGGATCGCCCTCGAACAGGCGCGCATAATGGCCTTGCACGATATTCAGGTGGAACAGCAGGTCCGTCGCGAAGCTTTCGCGGCTGTCGTAGCCGAAGAAGCAGGCGAAGCGAGCCACGCCTTCGACGTCGTCGGGAAGGCTGTGGATCTGCTCGTCGGCCATCATCTGCAGCCGGTGTTCGACGCGGCGCAGAAACTCGTAGGCGATGGTGAGCTCATCGCGCGCCTGCTCGGTGATCCACTTGCTCGCGGTGAGCACGTCGAGCGCCTGCAGGGTCGGACGCACGCGCAATTCGGGATGGCGGCCGCCGGCGATGAGCTGCTGGGTCTGGGCGAAGAACTCGATTTCGCGGATGCCGCCCCGCCCGACCTTGACGTTGTGGCCTTCGACCGCGATCTCGCTGTGGCCGCGATAGACCTGCATCTGCCGCTTCATGTCGTGAACGTCGGTCAGCGCCTGGAAGTCGAGATGCTTGCGCCAGACGAAGGGCGACAGCTCGGCCAGCAGCGCTTCGCCTGCGGCGACATCACCGGCGCAGACCCGCGCCTTGATCATCGCGGCGCGCTCCCAGGTGCGTCCCTCCCGCTCGTAGTAATGCAGCGCGGCCTCGGTCGACATCGCCACCTGTGTCGAGGCCGGGTCCGGCCGCAGCCGGAGGTCGACGCGGAACACGTAGCCGTCGGCCGTGCGGCTCTGCAGCAGCCGCGCCATGGCCTGGGTGACGCGGACGAAGAACGGCTGCGGCTCGATGTCCCGCGCGAGCGAATGGCTCTCGGGATCGAAGAACACGATCAGATCGATGTCGCTCGAATAGTTCAGTTCGCCCGCACCCATCTTGCCCATCGCGAGCACGAACAGGCCCGAGCCCTGCTCCGGCTGCTCGGCATCGGGCGGCGAGAGACGGCCGCGCGCGGCCTCCTGCCGCAACAAATAGCGCAGCGCCATCTGCACCGAGGATACCGCGATATCGGTCAGTCCCGCCGTCACCTGCATGACGGGCCAGACGCCGCCGATGTCACACAGCGCGATCAACAGCGCCGCTTCGGCCTTGAGCTGGCGCAGCAACCTCATCACGTCGGCTTCGCTGGTGGCGGCGAAGACCTCGTGCGAGGTGCGGGCGATCAGGTCGTCGAGATGCGCCTGCGGCTCGCAACGCAGGAGGCGGTCGAGGCGAGAGGCGTCGGCGCGGATCAGATCGAACAGATAGGGCGAGCATTCGGCGATGCCGAGCAGGATCGTCCTGGCCCAGCCGTCTCCCAGCAGGGCCGCGAGGCTGGCGGCCTGGGCGGGCTCGAGCTCGGCGAGCCAGTCTTGCAAGAATTGTTCGGCTTTGTCGGGCGCACGGACATGCGGGCCGGCAACGAAACGCCCGGCCAGATTCTGCCCGTCCGCGTTTCCCGGCGCGGATGAGGTCATGCGGCCTTCTGTGGCACATCCTGTGTCGGCGCCGCAAGCTTCGCGGGCAGGCCCGCGCCGGCCGGCAGCACCAGCGTCGCGATCAATCCGGGTTTCGCGTCGCCGAGCCGGAGTTCGCCGCCGTGCAACGTCGCCACCGCCGAGGCGAGGCTCAGGCCGAGGCCGGAACCCGGCAGGGTGCGCGATGCTTCCAGCCGCACGAACCGCTCGACCGCGTGCTTGCGCTCGGCCTCAGGAATCCCCTCGCCATGATCGGTGACGCTGAGCAGCACCTGGCCGCCCTCGCGCCGCGCCTCGATCAGGATCTCGCGGCTGGCCGCGGCCGCCGCGGAATCGAGCGGCAGCGCCGCGGGCTTGCCGTATTTGATCGCGTTCTCGACGAGATTGGCGAGCGCCTGACTGATCAGCTCGCGATTGCCATGCACCGGCGCGGCCGCCGCCTTGACCCGCAGGGTCATCTCATTGTCCTCGGCGAGCGGCTCGTACAGCTCGTGGATGCCGCCGGCGACCTCGGCCGCATCGAACTCGACCATGTCGCCGCGCGCCTGTCCGGACTCCGCCCGCGCGATCATCAAGAGCGCATTGAAGGTCCGGATCAGGCCATCGGATTCCTCGATCGTGCGTTCCAGCGCCGCGCGATATTCGTCCTCGGAGCGCGACATCGCCAGCGCCTCCTCGGCGCGGTTGCGCAACCGCGTCAGCGGCGTCTTCAGATCATGGGCGATGTTGTCCGAGACCTCCTTGAGGCCGGTCATCAGCGCCTCGATGCGCTCCAGCATCGCGTTGAGATTTTCCGCCAGACGATCGAGCTCGTCGCCGCTGCGCCCGACCGGCAACCGGCCGGAGAGATCGCCATCCATGATCCGCCGCGTGGTGCCGGTCATCGCATCGATCCGGACCAGCACGCGTCGCGACACGAAGATGCCGCCGCCGATGCCGAGCACGACCACCACCAGCACCGACCATTGCGCCGCCTTGGCGACGATGCCGAACAGGCGGCGGCGCTCTTCGAGGTCGCGGCCGATCAGCAAGCGAAAGCCACTGGAGAGCTGGGTGACATAGACCAGCGCGCGATGGTTCTGCTCGCTGGTGTCGTCGAGCCGGCGATAGAACGTCTCCGACCATCCGGACGAGCCCATCACGCCGGGCGCGAGCGAGCCGACATTGCCGGCGATGGCCTGCCCGGTCGGCGTCGTGATCAGATAGAGATTGGCGCCGGGCCGCAACGCGCGGCTCTCGATCGCGCCGACGATGCCGCGGAGGCCCCAGCGGGAGAAGATGTCGGTCATCTCGCTGATCTCAGAGGTGACCGTGGTGGAGATCTGCTCGGTGATGAGGCGGCGGGTGTTCCAGGCGAAATAGCCGAGCAGCGAGGCGGCAAACAGCGCAAACAGCAGCAGATAGACCAGCGTCAGCCGGAACGCCGTGGTGCGGATCAGCTTACCGAAGGCCGTCACGGATCATGTACCCCGCGCCGCGGATGGTATGGAGCAAGGGACGGTCAAAACCCTTGTCGATCTTGGAGCGCAGCCGCGAGATATGGACGTCGATCACGTTGGTCTGCGGATCGAAGTGATAGTCCCAGACGTTCTCCAGGAGCATGGTGCGCGTCACCACCTGCCCGGCATGCTTCATCAGATATTCGAGCAGCCGGAACTCGCGCGGCTGCAGGGTCAGCTCGTCCTTGCCGCGGGCCACCCGGTGCGACAGCCGGTCGAGCTCGAGGTCGCCGACCTTGTAGGTCGTCTCCTCGGCCGGCCCGCCATGGCGGCGCGACAGCACCTCGACGCGGGCGAGCAGTTCGGCAAAAGCGTAAGGTTTCGGGAGGTAATCGTCGCCGCCGGCGCGCAGGCCCTTGATGCGGTCGTCGACCTGGCCGAGCGCGGACAGGATCAGCACCGGTGTCCGGTTGCCCTTGTCGCGCAACGCGCCGATCATCGACAGGCCGTCGCGCTTGGGCAGCATGCGGTCGACCACCAGCACGTCGTAATCGCCGCTCTCGGCCATGGCGAGGCCCTCCTCGCCGTCGCCGGCGAGATCGGCGACGTGGCCGACTTCGCGGAACGCCTTGACCAGATAGTCGGCGGACTCGCGGTCGTCTTCGATGATCAGCAGGCGCATTGCGGAAACGGGGGCGACACTCACGGTTCGATGTCCATCTACATGGCCCGGCTGCCGTTTCCGTGCAAGGCGGCATCGGCGCAGGGGTGATCGACAGGAAAGTGGGCGGTGAGGCTGGGGGACCTCACCGCCCGAGTTCCTTCCGACGGAGGGGGGCGTTGTCCTGACGGAAGGTTGATGGGAGCGGAACTTGAAGCCCGCCCCCAGGAAGAGCCGCCGGCGCGGGGGCAACATGCCGGCGGTCTCCCATCTCGTAAGAGCCTTTAGCCCTTGGCCAGCGGCACCGCGACGAAGCGCGACTGGCCGCCGCTCTTCACCCGCATCAGCACGCTGTTCTTGTTGTCGTTGCGGGCGGCGTTGATCGCTTCCCGCACGTCACCGGCCGAGGTCACCGACTTGCCGGCGACTTCGAGGATCACGTCGCCTTCCTTGAAGCCGCGATCGGCCGCGGCGCTCTTCGGGTCGACCTGGGTGACGATGACGCCGTCCTTGCCGGCGCCGGCCACGCTCGACGCCGGAGCGACGGTCATGCCGAGCTTCGGCACGTCGGCGCCGCGGGTGGAGTTGCCGCTGTCGCTGTCGCCACCGGTGTCGGCCTTGGCCTCGACGGTGTTCGGCAGCTTGCCGAGCGTCAGATTGACGGTCTTCTCCTGGCCCTTCGACAGCACGTTCAGCTTCACGGCCGAGCCCGGCGAAATGCCGCCGATGGTGCGGGCGAGCTCACGCGCGTCCTTCACCGGCTCGCCATTCACCGCGGTGATGACGTCGCCGGACAGAATGCCCGCCTTCGCCGCCGGGCCGTTGGCCTGCGGCTCGGCGACCAGCGCGCCTTCCGCCTTCTTCATGCCGAGGCTGTCGGCGATGTCCTGCGTCACCGGCTGGATCTGCACGCCGATCCAGCCGCGGCTGACCGAGCCGTTGTCCTTCAGCTGCGCGACCACACTCTTCACCGTCGAGGCGGGGATCGAGAACGCGATGCCGACGCTGCCGCCGGACGGCGAATAGATCGCGGTGTTCACACCGACGACGTTGCCGTCGACATCGAACGCCGGGCCGCCCGAATTGCCCTTGTTCACGGGCGCGTCGATCTGGATGAAGTCGTCATACGGGCCATTGCCGATGTCGCGGCCGACCGCCGAGACGATGCCCGCGGTCACGGTGCCGCCGAGGCCGAAGGGATTGCCGACCGCCAGCACCCAGTCGCCGATGCGCGGCTTGCCGTCGGCGAGTTTGGCGAACGGCAGGTTCGAGGCGCCCTCGACCTTGATCAGCGCGAGGTCGGTGCGCGGATCGGTGCCGATCACCTTGGCGCTGTAGGTCTTGCCGTCGTCGGTCGTCACCTCGACCTTGTCGGCGCCGTCGACCACGTGGTTGTTGGTCACGGCATAGCCGTCGGCGGAAATAAAGAAGCCGGAGCCCTGCCCCGTCACCGCGCGACCGCCACCACGGCCGCCGCGGCCCGGCATGCCGGGAATGCCGTTCTCACCGCCGAAGCGGCGGAAGAAGCGCTCCATCGGCGAGCCCGGCTGGAACGGCGTGTCGTCGTCATTGTCGTTCTTGGCCACCTTCTCGGCGATGTTGACCTTGACCGAAATCACCGACGGCTTGACCCGCTCCACGATGTCGGCAAAGCCGACGGGACGCGCGACCTTGCTGACCTCGTTGGCGACCTGCGCATGCGCCGCGGTCGAGAACAGATCGAGCGGCGCGCCCTGCGGCGACAGGCCATATCCGGCGATGCCGAGGCCCGCGACCACGGAGGCCATCAGCGCAAACTTGCGCGCCGAGAACAGCCCGGGCCGGGACTTGCGATAGGACGGAAGAGAGGACAGGTCGATCGGACGGTCGGTCATACGGTTTTCTCCGCAAGTGATTTTGGTCAAGGTCTAAACGTGTGTCCCGGGCTGTTCGCCCCGTTCGCCAGTGAACATGGGACTTGCCGCCTTACGGCGTGCTGGCTGCGGCGTTAAACTTCTGTAATGGATGGACACGAAGACTGCGGCAGAATGGCGCAGGTGGTGGAGTGAGTGGGAAAAGGCGTGTACGGGCAATGGGTTGCTGGAGCCTCCTTTGCCCCAAGGCTGACCATCTTTGTGGCCCGCCATCCAGAAGTATGAACTCCCGTACGCGGGTGAGCCGCAGGCGTAACCCGCCGCCCTTCACCGGCCCCACAGCGACCGCCCCCGTACCCGCATGAGCGACTTGAAGGGCGAAGGCGGAAGCGACATGCGGCTTCACCGCCCTGCCCCGGTGGCGCAAGCCGCCGCCCCCACCGCCGTCGTCCCGGACAAGCCGTGACGCGCAAAGCGCGGCACGGCGCCGATCCGGGACCCATACGCCGCAGCCGTCTTGTGGGGCGAAAAAGCCAATGGCCAGCCTGCCTCAAACCGCTCCCTGGGGGTATGGGTCCCGGCGTTCGCCGGGACGACACTGTGTTTGTCGAATGCCACGCCTCCAACAAGCTGCGATATTGCGAGCGTAGCGCGCTTTGCTGGCGACGACACGCGAGGCAACATCCCGATCCACATTGTCAAACAGCCCTTGGAGAGAACTAACAGCGGCCGGAGCGACCCGACACCAACCCGAGCCTCCACATTCTCGCGACGCATCCCGCGCCCGAGTTATGCCCATCAACTCGCACCCTCTTAAGCAGAGGGCACAGGGAAGGCCGGGCGCTGGCCGCGCCCGTGGCCCGCCTGCAAACAAAAAAGCAGGCGGCAGTCACCACAGGTCTGGCCGAACGCACCCGGCCTTCCCTGCGCGATGGTTTTAACATTTATACGAGTTCTCCCCGGGGACCGGCTCATTGACCCCGTCGCCGGCGGATCATCACCACCAGCTTGACCTCGGCACCGGGAGGCCAGGACGACACGATTTCCTGTCCGCAGTCAGCCGTTCGTCGGCGAGGCCCAAACCCCGCTTGCGGCCGCCCGCATCCATCGCATTCCGCAACCCGCGTCCGTGACGATCGCGATACGCTCCCTCAGCGGTACGGAACGGGTGGAGGATACGGGTGATTTGGGGTAGAGGGCAAGAGGATTTTTGTTTTTCGGAATTCTTTGTATGCTTATCAAAACCGACGTCCGTGATTATAGCGGCTATCACGTGAGCTTAGACCCCAAGCTCTCTCCTGCAACGAAAACTTGAAAAATTGGATTGCAGCCCTTTCGCCATAGGAAAAAGTTCCCATTTTGGAACGGCTGGGGGTTCTGACATACAGGAGAAGGTAAATGTCTAACCCATGGGGCCGATCCGGCGCGCCAATGATCCAACCAACAAAAAATGAACTACGGCAGTGGCTAAGAGAAGCGCGAGAGCTGACAAGATTGGAGCAAAAGCTCCGCAACCGTGCAGAGTATGAGCTCGGAATTGCAAAACGTAAGCTTGGTAGCTTAGTCCTCGAGGGTAAAATTGAGTTGCCAGCCGAACTGCTAGGTCAGATTGTTATTCAAATGACCGAAGTTGAAGAAATTGAAGCGACCAAGACCAGAGCGCTCCTCTCCCAAGACTGAGATCACTAGAGGCCGCCTCAATCGGCGGCCTCCTCTTTAGCATCCGGAGTCTTCTCCGGAAGTAGGGCTTTCATCGCAGAAAGTCTGTCAATCACCTTTTGTACTCCGGCCTGATCGTACAGTAGTGCAGCGAGTTCTAAACGATCATCCTTTATCGCAATCGAGGATTCGCTTACCCCCTTCTCTCCAACCCAACTTATCGTCACGGCTTGCCTTCCAGACGTACCTGCAACGATTGGCGTTGTCGGAACGTTTGGGAGAGTCGGTTGGGCGACGAGGATACTACGGGAAACCTCTTCACCACTCGGCGCAGAAACCGGCGAACTGGCTATATCGGCGATATCGTAACCCGAAGACTCCGCTTCTAAGAGCTGCTTTGTTTCGCGATAGGAACGAATAGCGGCATCAGCGGCAGTTGGAATGAATTTTTGAGTTAAGAGATAGGAGCGAAGTGCTTGGTCGCTCGCTTTGCCGCCTTGAAACCGCGCATCAAGTTCTGCAAAAAGCTCGGGATTCGAAGCAGCCTCGCGAAGCGACCCAACGCGCTCGCCACTTCCGGGCGGGTGAGCGATGATCGATACAGCCAAATCAGATACTCTAGTTTGGTCACCGCGCCCCTCAAGCAATCCATACTTGAGCACCGCAGAGAGAACGCCCAGGGATTTTCCGTTCAAACTCTGGTATCCCATATGAGCAGCTGCCACTGAGCGCGGGATGGGGTTCTGATAATCATTATTATAAACCTCAGTAGCCCTCTCAATTGCTTCCTTTAAGCCGATAGCGGGATACTGAGGACTGCGCGCTTTGGCCATTGGCCCCTCCTGTGACGGCAAACGTCCTACAGTAATCTCTAGTTATCGTCAATGTTATCCTTCAAGAAACTTATCGCGTAAAAATTGTTCATAGCGTAATATCCTCTTGGATGACGCGGGCGTGGCCGCTATTATGACCAAATCGCGAGGCCTCATCTGCTGAGAGTTGGCCGCCAGGAAGTTCGCGAACTCAGCGCCTTGCAATGAAGCCGCAAGTTCGGCCCCGTCCCGGTGAAGCATGAGCAGCGAAACTGTACCTAAACCGAAGAAGCCTCCGCTGGGTGAATCCGAGTTGAGCCAGATTCTCGCCCACGCTCACGCGTGTCGCCAAGCGTTCGGGCCTTACCTGGGCGCTCTCGTAGTCGTAGTAACGGTCATTAAGGCTCGGCCGGGATACTTTGGCGTAGCCAGCACTGTTAGTATCCTTGGCGGCATCATGTATCACGCGCTCTGGAAGTGAGCGACCGCAACGCGCGCGAGCAAAGGCAACGTACAACTAGTAACCAGACGTCGTCTCGCTTGTCGTGAGAACGGACGCCAGCGGTCGCAGCTCGGATGAGCGCAGCGATATCCGGGTTCAATGTCTAAAGCTTGTGCGACACCAGATGTCGCTGCGCTCATCTGGGCTACGCGGACGGGCCGCTTGCTCGAGGGTCTGTCGGGCGGCTTAGCCGCCAGCGTAAGCCGCCGCGTTTTGTCGGGTGGAATCGCGTATGATGCTCCGCTAATCCTCCCTACGTGTTCTGCCCATAAGTAACTCCGTCAGGCCCCGAGCTAGTACTACTGAGTCAAAAATCGACGAAATAACCGGCTGAGAATCAAGTATTTGTAGAGATTCAGACTTTCACGCGC
>NZ_JBNPUZ010000022.1:0-109252 GCF_051168435.1 Bradyrhizobium sp. HKCCYLR20261 | reverse complement strand
GGGCAGGGCAATCGCATGTGGCGATCGCCGTTTTGTGCTCGTCTCTCTCCACGTCGTCATGGCCGGGCTTGTCCCGGCCATCCACGTCGGCCGGCATGCTGAGAACGACGTGGATGCCCGGGACAAGCCCGGGCATGACGGAGTAACTAACTTGCAGGATCGTTCGTCGAGACAGCCTGGAATTTCCACATGCGATGGCCCTGCCCTCCAGGGGAGGGGTGAGAGACCGAGATCGCGGCGCCCGACCATCGTTATCATCGGCATTTGGCCACCGTCGCGGAGAGCAGTCGGTGATGCTGGTCCCAATCGCTCGTAAGAGCGTCGAGGCGCGGTCTGCGCCAAGCATCTGGCTGTCGGATGCGGCGCGTGATCGCGAGCCCCTGAAAGAGGCTTACTCCACCACGATCTTGACGCGGTCGCGCACCTTCACCTGGGCGCGGGCGTCGAGGCCGTTGAGGACGCGGAAGCGTTCGATCGGGCGGTCGACGCCGTTCATGCGATGCGCCAGCGATTCGACGGTGTCACCGGGCTGCACGGTGATGACCTTGATCCGCAGCGGCCGGGCCGACTGGATCTCCTCCAGGCTGAGGCGGCGGAACGAGTTCACCGTCTCGCGGGCATTGCGCTCGCTCTCGGTCGTCTTCTGGCGCGAGGCGAAGATGAAGCGGTAGACGTCGCTGCCGACGCGCATCGCATAGACCTTGAACTGCCAGGGATCGCCGCTGGCGGTGGTCGAGGCCGCCGGGAAGCCGTTGATCGTCAGCTCCTCGGTCGCGGACTTGTCGACATTCTCCATCCAGCCGGAATTCAGATAGTCGCCGAGCGTCTGCTGGGCCGGCACGCGCACCACGTCGAAGCGCATCGCCTGGGCGCCGCCCTCACGCACGCCGATCACCGCCTGCGCGGTGTTGTCGAGGGTGAAGTTTTCGGGCGCCTGGAAGGTGAAGCCAAGCTTGGGATGCAGGAAGCGGCGGCCGCGGACGAAGCCCTCGCTCGGGTCCTCGCCGTAGACGATGTTGTCGACGGCCGCGAGATAGGTCTCGCGGTCATGCTCCTTGGCCTCCGGCGAGACATATTGCTTGGCAATGGCCGCGGCGTTCTGGACGCGCTCCGGTGTGGCCGGATGCGACGAGAGGAAATCCTGGGCCCGCGGGTCGAGCGCGACCTTGCCGGCCTTCAGCTCCGCGTTGCGCTCCATCGAGGTCAGGAAGCGGGCGGCGCCGTAGGGATCGAACTTGGCCTTGGCCGAGATGCCGACGCCGATGCCGTCGGCCTCGAACTCCTGCGTGCGCGAGAAGCTCGCCATCGTCAGCTTGGTCTTGGCCAGTGCCAGCGCCGTCAGGTCGGGATCGTTGCTCATGTCAGACACGACGCGGGTGACGACCGCCGCCTGCCGCGCCTGGTCCTCGCGGATCGCGGCGTGCCGCGCCAGCACATGCGCCATCTCGTGGCTCAGCACCGACGACAGCTCCGAGGTGTCGTTGGCCAGCGCAATCAGGCCGCGGGTGACATAGAGCTGGCCGGTCGGCAGCGCGAAGGCGTTGACCGCGCCGGAGTTCAGGATCGTGACCTTGTAGCCCTGGTCGGGGCGGTCCGAGACCGCCACCAGCCGGTCGACGATTCGGCCGATCAGCCCTTCGAGCTGGGGGTCTTCGTAGGCGCCGCCGTAGGTTGCAAGAATGCGCTCGTGCTCGCGGTCGCTCGCCGGCGTGGTCTGGACCATCGCCGGCTTCGGGCGCGGCGTCGGCAGCGGCGCCGTCGCCTGCTGCAACTTGCCCATGTCGCTGCAACCGGCCAGCGAGAGGCCGAGGACAACCTGGAGGCACAGCAAAGCCGGTGCGATCCGCGAACCGCAGTTCATCACCGTCATGCGCCTTCGAACAGACAGGGTCACGTCGCTACTCACGTACCTTAGCGGTCACTTCCGCTCAAAATCTCGATCTGCGCGGCTTGCGTCAGTTCCAGTCTCGGACCCGCCTGCGCTTCGATCCAACCGCGCACGCGAACCTGCCGATTCGCAAGTGATTTGACGTCGATACCGGCACCTTCCAATACCGCCATCATACGCTTTGGAATAATCACCGCGAAGCCCCGTGTCCAGCTACGAGCGAAGTTCAGATAAGTTGTTGTGCCCGTCTGTCGTACGGACAACACCTTGCCTTCGACAACCGTAAATAGCCCTGCGCGAGCCAAAATATCGTCTGGACTTTCCGCGTTTTTTATGACGGTTCTAATATTCCAGAGACCCCGGCGCGCCGTGCGCGCCTCATCCTCGGCCAGGCCCAGGCTGGCGGCGCAGTCGCGGTCGGCCAAGTCGAGCCCGCGCAGCACGGCCCCGGCCTTCAGCAACCCGATCTGCACCGGCTGATCCCCACCTGTCAGGAATGCGAACGCCCGCTGCCGGCCGTAGCGGTCCGGCGCGTCGTCGTCGCCGCGCAGCACGATGTCGCGGTCGCGCAGGAGCGCGCCGAGTGCCTCGACCGCAGCGGCGAGGTACTCGTCCGGCGGCGCTTCGAGACCGGCAAGCCGCACCTCTCGTCCATCGGATAATCGGAAGCTGCGCGCGTCGACGATGTCGCTGACACGACCCTCGCCGAGCTCGGCAAACATGCAGGGCGCGGCGCGGCTTGCGGGCGCGGCCGCGCCGATCGCGAACAGCGTGAGGTTGCAGGCGAGAAGCCAGTGTCTGGCAGCGATGATGCGGGCGTGCGGCATGACGCATCATCGCACGCTTTGTCCATTCCACTCAGCGGAAAACAGCGGCGCGTATCGTCTTTGTTGAGCGCTTGCCGCGTGCGCGCGCGTGCGTCATGATACGAACTATCAACGAGGCCGTCGCCATGCAGCGGCGTGTCCGCAGGGAGGAATTTGATGAGCAGAACGATCGGCGGCGCCGCGGTGTCATTGTTCACGCTGGCGCTTGCGCTGACCTTGTCGGCCGGTGCGCATGCGCAGAGCAAGCCGCCGCTGAAGATCGGCGGCATTCTCGACATGTCGAGCCTGTATGCCGACATCACCGGCCCCGGCAGCGAGGCTGCGGCGAAGATGGCGGTGGAGGATTTCGGCGGCGAGGTGCTCGGCCGCAAGATCGAGGTGATCGCAGCCGACCATCTCAACAAGGCCGATCTCGCCGCCAACATCGCCCGCGACATGCTCGACAACCAGGGCGTCGAGATGATCTGGGACGTGGCGGCCTCCGCGACCGCGCTCGCCGCCGGTGAGATCGCCAAGGCGCGCAACAAGATCATCATCTTCAACGGCCCCGGCTCGGTGCGTCTCTCCAACGAGGCCTGCGGTCCCTACACCGTGCACTACGTGTTCGACACCTTCGCGCAGGCCAACGTCACCGGCCTCGCCGCGGTGAAGTCGGGTCTCGACAGCTGGTTCTTCCTGACCGCCGACTACGCCTTCGGCCAGGACCTGGAGAAGGACACCACGGCTGTCGTCACGAAGTCGGGCGGCAAGGTGCTCGGCAGCGTCCGCCATCCGCTCAACACCTCGGACTTCTCCTCCTTCCTGCTGCAGGCGCAGGCCTCGAAGGCCAAGGTGATCGGTCTCGCCAATGCCGGCGGCGACACCATCAACGCGATCAAGCAGGCGGCGGAGTTCGGCCTCACCAAGAGCGGGCAGAAGCTGTCGCCGCTGCTCGCCTTCGTCTCCGACATCGACAGCGTCGGGCTGGAGACCGCGCAGGGGCTGCTGGTCGCGGAGGCTTTCTATTGGGATCTCAACGACGACACCCGCGCCTTCACCAAGCGCTTCATGGAGCGGACCAAGCGCGTGCCGACCTCGGCGCAGGCCGGCGTCTACTCCTCGGTGACGCACTATCTGAAGGCGGTGAAGGCCGCCGGCACCACCGACCCCGACGCCGTGATGAAGCTGATGCGCTCGACCGAGATCAACGACATGTTCGCCAAGGGCGGCCGCATCCGCGCCGACGGCCGCATGGTGCACGACATGTATCTGTTCGAGGTCAAGAAGCCGTCGGAGTCGAAGGCGAAGTCCGACGACTACAAGCTGCTCGCGACCGTCACGGGAAACGAGGCGTTCCAGCCGCTGGAATCCTCGCGCTGTCCGCTGGTGAAGAAGTGACCGCCGAACGGCGGTCATTCCGGGGCGCGCGTCAGCGCGAAACCGGAATCTCGATATGAGTCCATCATCTCCGGATTCCGGGTTCGACGCTGGCGCGTCGCCCCGGAATGACGGGGATCAAAATTGCGAACAGGAGCGCCGGCCATGACCACCAACTCCACCGTCCTGCAGCACCTCGATTCCGGCCTGCTCACGGTCACGATGAACCGCCCGGAGCGGCGCAACGCACTCAACAGCGATCTGACCAAGGGCCTGGTCGAGGCGGCGCAGCGCGCGGCGAATGATCCCGACGTCCGCGCCGTGCTGCTGAAGGGCGCCGGTGGCACGTTCTGCGTCGGCGGCGACGTCAAGGCGATGGCCGAGGCCAAGACCGCGCCGTCGTTCGAAACCAAGGTCACCAGCTTGCGCGAGCGCATGGAGGTGTCGCGGCTGCTGCATCAGATGCAGAAGCCGGTCATCGCCCAGATCGACGGCGCGGCTGCGGGCGCCGGCCTGTCGATCGCGCTGGCTTGTGATCTCCGCGTCGCCGGCGAATCGGCCAAGATCACGACGGCCTTCGCGAAGGTCGGTTTGTCGGGCGATTTCGGCGGCACCTATTTCCTCACCCAGCTGCTCGGCAGCGCCAAGGCGCGCGAGCTCTATCTCACCTCGCCGATCCTGACCGCGCGAGAGGCGCTGGCGCTGGGCATGGTGACGAAGGTGGTCGCCGATGCCGAGGTCGAGGCCGCCGCGCGCGAACTGGCGATGTCGCTGGCGCAGGGCCCGAGCGTGACGCTGGGCTACATCAAGCGCAACATCAACAATGCCGAGACGATGACGCTGGAGGCCTGCTTCGACGCCGAGGCGGTGCATCACTCGCGCTGCTCCGACACCGAGGATCACAAGGAAGCGGCGAGGGCCTTCGTCGAAAAGCGTGCACCCGTGTTTCACGGACGTTAAAGCGACCTCCTTCGTCATTGCGAGCGTAGCGAAGCAATCCAGAATCCTTGCTCGGCCCTGGATTGCTTCGCTGCGCTCGCAATGACGGTTGCTGGTGCTGCGGAGCTGTGTCGTAGATCGAACCTCATGAGGCCGGCCATGCCTTACCTCCATTTGCGCCAGTTCTGTCTTGTCGCTCGCAGGCTGGAGCCTGTGGTCTCCGACATCGCCGCGATCATGGGGCTGGAGGTCTGCTACCGCGATCCGCATGTCGGCAAATACGGGCTGGAGAACGCGCTGCTTCCGGTCGGGCCGATCCTGCTCGAAGTGATCGCGCCGACCCGCGACGGCACCGCGGCCGGACGCTTCCTCGACAAGTCAGGCGGCCGCGGCGGCTACATGGCGATCCTGTCCTGCGATGATCCGGACGGCCGTGCGGCGCGAGCCAATGCACTGGGCGTGCGCACCGCGAATGTCATCGATCACGAGACCTATCACGGCGTGCAGTTGCACCCGCGCGACTGCCGCGCCGCCTTCATCGAGCTCAATCACACCGATGGCAGCGACGATGTGCTGGGGCCGTATCCCCCGGCGGGGCCGGACTGGACGCGCGCGATCCGTCACGATGTCACGACGGCGCTGACCGAGGTCGTGCTGCAGAGCCCGGAGCCATCAGGGCTCGCCGCGCATTGGGGACGGATCCTAGATCTGACGCCAGCGGCTAACAGTGAGGGTGATTGGACACTGTCGCTGCCGAACGCCGCCATTCGCGTGACAACAGGCGAGCGCGAGTGCATGAGCGGCTTGTGCTTCCGGACGGATGTGGCTGTTGTCCTCGATGCTGCGCGTGCGCGAGGCTATGCGGTCTCGGGGAACGGGTTCGAGATCGCTGGTGTGACGTTCGCGGTAGTCGCTTGAGATCGGTTTTGAGGGAAACTCGTGCTGCGAACTCGCCGTAACCTCGCCCCGCTTGCGGGGAGAGGTCGGATTGCATCGTCAGATGCAATCCGGGTGAGGGGGACTCTCAGCACGGTCGGTGGGTGGGGCGGCCCCTCACCCCAGCCCTCTCCCCGTGAAGGACGGGGAGAGGGAGCGCAGCAGCGATCGTGGCGAGAGTGTAGGTTCACAACAACAATCGCTCACCGTCCCTTGAAGTTCGCGAAGCGGCGCTCCTCGGTGGCCTTGACGCCTTCCTTGAAATCCTCGGTCGCGCGCAGGCGGGTCTGTTCGGCGAGTTCGTGCTCGGTGGCGGCCATCACGCGGTCGGCGAGGTTGGCGCGTATCGTGGCGCGGGTCGAGAGCAGGCCGAGCGGCGAGCATTCGGCGATCTCGGAGGCCAGCTTCATCGCGGCCGTGCGCACCTGGTCCTGCGGCACGCATTCATTGGCGAGGCCCATCTTCAGCGCCTCTTCGCCGGTAACGCGGCGGCTGGTGTAGAACATCAGCTCGGCGTTGTTCTTGCCGACCAGCTCCGGCAGCGTGACCGTCAGGCCGAAGCCGGGATGAAAGCCGAGCTTGGTGAAGTTCGCCGAGAACCGCGCCTCGGGGCAGGTGACGCGGAAATCGGCTGACACGGCAAGTCCAAGCCCCCCACCGATCGCAGCGCCGTGCACGGCGGCGACGACAGGCTTCTTGCAGCGGAAGATGCGCACCGCCTGCATGTAGAGATGGTTGATCGCCCCGAGGCTGTCGGCCGGATCGCCCTTGGCCTCCGCCGCATCCTGCGCCTGGCGCGCCGGATCGGTGAAGTTGGCGCCGGCGCAGAACGCCTTGCCCTGCGCGGCCAGCACCGAGGCGCGGATCTCGATGTCGCGATCGAATCCCTCGAGCGCGTCCGCGATCTGGTTGATCAGGGAAATGTCGAAGAAGTTCAACGGCGGCCGGCGGATCTCGATCAGGCCAACATGGCCGTGGATCTCGACGCCGATGTCAGGGAAGGTCGTCATGGGGGTGGTCTCCGATTCTATGTCCTCAGGCGTCATTGCGAGGAGCGAAGCGACGAAGCAATCCAGAATCGTCGTGCGGCCCTGGATCGCTTCGCTGCGCTCGCGATGACGGTGCGAGCTGTTAGATGTGCGTGCTCGTTTTCGACGGCAGAGCGCCGACGGTGCCTACCGCAACCCCAGCCCGCGCGCGATGATGCCGCGCAGCACCTCCGTGGTGCCGCCCTGGATCGTCAGCTTCGGCGCGGTCTGCATCGCAAAGGTGAGCTGGCTCTCCAGCGTCTCGCGATTGCCGGCGTCCTCGTCGACGAAGGCGGCGAGGTCGCGCACGCGGTGCGGCAATTGCTGCTCCCAGACGGTGCCGACGTCCTTGACGATCGAGGCCTCCACCACCGGCTCCTTGCCCGCCTGCAGCATGCCGGCGACCGACACCGACATCCGGCGCATCGCATGCAATTGCGCCACCAGCCGGCCGATGCCCTCGGCGCTGCGCGTGTCCGGATCGGGGCCGACCGCGCGCACCAGCTCGGTCAGCACGTAGTAGGTCTCGAGGAACCGTTCCGGCCCGGAGCGCTCATAGGCGAGCTCCGAGGTCGCCTGTTTCCACGCGCCGTCGATCTCGCCGAGCTGATGATCGTCCGGCACGAAGGCGTCGGTGAAGACGACCTCGTTGAACTCCTTCTGCCCGGTGATCTGCGGAATCGGATTCACCTTGATGCCCGGCGATTTCATGTTGACCAGGAACTGCGTCAGGCCGTGACGCCGGTTCTCCTTGGTCGACGGCGAGGTGCGGAAGATCGCGATCATGTAGTCGGCCATGTGCGCCGAGGTCGTCCAGATCTTCGAGCCGTTGATCAGCCAGCCGCCGCCGGTCCTGGTGGCGCGCGTCTTCGCGGCGAACAGGTCGGAGCCGGAGTTCGGCTCGCTCATGCCGATCGCAAAGCACAGCTCGCCGCGGCAGATGCGCGGCAGGATGTCCGCCTTGATATGCTCCGGCGCATAGCGCAGCAGGATCGGCCCGCTCTGGCGGTCGGCGACGAAGAAGCGCCGCACCGGCGCGTTGGCGACACGCATCTCCTCGGTGACGACGTAGCGCTCCAGGAACGAGCGCTCATGGCCGCCATATTGCTTCGGCCAGGTCATGCCGATCCAGCCGCGCGCGCCGACACGGGCGGAGAACTCGCGCGCGTCGGCGTCCTCGCGCTTGGGCTGGTACGGGTTGAAGGTGCCGGCCGCGATCTCCTCGGCGAGGAAGGCGCGCACCTCCTTGCGCAGCTCCTCGCATTCGGGCGGCAGGCGGATCGGATCGAAACGAAGTGCGGTGGTCATGCGACAATCCTCTTCGTATCAGCGTGACGCGACCAGCGGCCACAACTCGTCGGCGCCGCGTGCGGCGACGCGTTTGCCGAGTTCGACGGCCCAATGGCTCTCGGAGCCGAAATCGTCGCGCCAGGCCAGCGCGCGCAACGAGAAACGGTGCAGGATGTGCTCGGTGGTGAAGGCGATCGCGCCATGGACCTGGTGGGCGATCGCCGCGCCCTTTTCGGCGGCCTCGGCGCAGCGGATCTTGGCGGCCGCCGCTTCCAGGAACACCGCGTCGTCGAATGTGCTGGCGCGCGTGATCGCATCGGCGGCCGAGGTCGCGGCGGCACTGGCCGTGGCGCTTTCGCCGGCGAGCCGGGCGAGGTTGTGCTGCACCGCCTGAAACTTCCCGATCGGCTTCTCGAAGGCGACGCGCTCACCGGCGTAGTTGACGCTGATCGACAGCAGCCGGTCGAGCGCGCCGGCGATCTGCAGGCCGCGCACCACGCCGCCCATCAGCATCAATGTCGCGGCGTCGAAGCCGGCCGGCGCCTTGTTGCTGGCGCGTGGCGCGACTTTGTCGAAAATCACGGTGTCGCTGGAATCATTGGCAACGTTGAGTCCCGGCTCGATGCGCAGCTGCGCGGTCTCGACCAACGCGATCACGGCGCCGTCGGCGCTGTCGGCGATCACCGCGACATGTTTCGCAGCCTTGCCGAATGGCACGCCCCGGGCGCGCCCTGACAGCGTACCGTCGGCGGCGAGCGTGATCCTGTCCTTCGGACTTGCGGGCGCGACGGTCATGGCGCCGTCGGGCGACGACAGGCCGCCCTGCTGCAGCAGCCAGCCGGCCAGCAGCGTTTCGGCGAGCGGCACCGCGATCGCGAACCGTCCCGCGGCGCTGATCACGGCAAAGCCGTCGGCGAGATCAACCCCGGCGCCGCCGAGCTCCTCGCTGACCCAGGCGAGCGGCAGGCCGGCCTCGCTCAGCGCCTGCCACAACGGCGCGGTCCAGCGGCCGTCCTTGTCGTGATTGATCGTCTGCGGGTCGGCGAGATCGGCGAAGATCTTCTCCGCGGTCGCAACGACGATGTTCTCAGCTTCCGCCACGGCGCGCCTCGTCCCTCTCTTGTTGTCCGCTTCGGCTGAAAGCGCCAGCGGTGCTTTGCGGCGCATGATGGGCGCAAGCGCGGTTCCTGACAAGCACTGCGCAGTGCAGGGCCCCGTCCGCTCGCCGCATGGAATCGACGGCGATTTCCGCAACGCGGAGATCGCGCCGATTTGCAGTCGCGGTGATCTTGGCTAGAAGAAGCCAAGCAAACAGGACGGCAAACAGGGAGGAGCGGCATGGCGGAAGGTTCGTGCGCGATCGTGACGGGTTCGGCATCCGGCCTCGGGGCCGCGAGCGCGCTGCTGCTGGCGAAGGCCGGCATGCGCATCGTCGTCAACTATTCCAACAGCAAGACCGAGGCGGAGCAGACCGCCGATCTGTGCCGCAAGGAGGGCGTCGAGGTCGTCGTCGTCCAGGGCGATGTGTCGCGTGACGAGGATTGCCGCAAGATCGTCGCGGCGGCGGCGCCCTGGGGCCGGCTCGACGCGCTGGTCAACAATGCCGGCACCACCAAGCATGTGCCGCATGATCAGCTCGACGGCCTGTCGGCGGAGGATTTCCAGCGCATCTACGCGGTCAACACCATCGGCCCGTTCCAGATGGTGCGTGCCGCGCGGCCGCTGCTCGAAGCCGCGGCGAAGGCGACGGTGCGCGCCTCGGCCGTCGTCAACGTCTCCTCGGTCGCGGGCATCAGCGGCATCGGCTCATCAGTTGCTTACGCGGCGAGCAAGGGCGCGCTGAACACGATGACCCTGTCGCTGTCGCGGGCGCTGGCGCCGTCGATCCGCGTCAACACCGTTTGCCCGGGCTATATCGATACGCCCTGGTTCACCAAGGGCCGCGGCGAAGCCGGCGCCAAGCAGGTGCGCGATGCCGTGGTGGCGCGGGTGCCGCTGCGCGCGGCGTCATCGGCCGAGGACATCGCGCAGCTGGTGGCGTTCCTGGCGAGCCCGGCGTCCGGCCACATGACCGGCGAGGTCGTGCGCATGGACGCGGGGATGCATCTGCTCGGATGAGAGCGGTGTCGCGTCGTCAGGGGGCGACGCCATCCGCCATTTTCGCGTAGCCCCTGGATTGCTTCGCTGCGCTCGCAATGACGCGGATGGAGCACCGCAGTCACTCCGTCATTGCGAGCGCAGCGAAGCAATCCAGAGGCCCAGTAAGGAATCTGAATTGCTTCGCCGTGCTCGCGATGTCGCGGAGGTCAGCGGTTGTAGTCGCGGATCGTGCCGCTGGCGACCAGCCGGTTCCAGATGAACAGCACGGCGACGGCGCCGATCGTCGCGGTGATGAAGCCGGCCCCCTGGTTCGGACCGTAATGGCCAATGGCCTGGCCGACGGCGGTGGCGAGGAACGCACCGACGATGCCGAGCACGGTGGTGAGAATGAAGCCGGAGGGATTGTTCGGTCCCGGCGACAGCAGCCGCGCCAGCAGTCCGGCGACGAAGCCGACGATCAGTATGTAGATCATGGAATCATCCTTGCCTGATGGCCGCGCTCAGATCTGGCCCGCGAGCTCATGCTCGGTCGGCAGCCGTCCGTCCGGCGTCAGCTGGTCGATCACCCTCGGCAGGTATTGGCTCAATCCGCTCAACAGTTCGTCGCGCGACAGGCCGCTCTGCGCGGTGAGCTGATCGAGCTGGTCGGCGCCGAGCGCATTGGCGAGATCGCCGGGGGAGATCGGCTTGTTCTCACCGGGCGAGACCCAGGAGTTCGCGGTGTCGCCGTGACCCTTCTCCTGGAATTGGCGCAGGAGATCGCCGAGTCCGCCGGACAGCACGCTGCCCGCGGCGCCGCCAGCCAGCAGACCGCCGAGCCCGCCGGCAATGATGTTGCCGAGACCACCACCAAGACCGCCGCCAAGTCCGCCACCTTGGTGACCGGTCGGCTGCGGCGGCGGAACCGGCGCGGGCGCCGCATTCGGCTGCTGCCCATTCTGCGAGAAGTGCTTGACGGCCTTCCACGCCAGCAAGGCGAGGATGGCCATGGTCATCGGCGACATGCCGCCGCTCTTCTGCGTCGTCGGGTGACTGGGCCCGTTCGGGCCGTTCTGCATGCCGTTGAGGATATCGAGTAGACCCATTGACCGCCTCCGTGCGCGCCCCGCACGTCAAGCTATGGCTTGGCCCGGAGCGTTACAAGGCGGGCGGAATCGCCGCATCTTCAACATGCTCCGCGCGCGCGGGTCGGCTCAGTTCCTGGCGTCCGCTCGCTTGGGCGCCTTGGCGGCCGGCGGCGCTGCCGCGGTCTCGCGCGGACCGGTGAACATGCGCTTCAGCTCGTCGAGCTTCTCGGACAGGACCGGGAAATTGCACGAAAACGAATCGCGCCGGCCGCCGTCCTTGGCACATTGCGCGGCCTTGATGCGGGCGCGGGCCTCCGCGGTCGAAGCGGGCGGCGGCACACCGCCCTGGGCCGTCGCGGCTGGCGGCTTGGCCGGTCGCGGCTGCGGCGGTGGCGCCGGCATCGCGGGCTTCGGCGGCTCGATCGCGGCGCGCGCCGTCATCTCGCGCAATGTCGGCTGCAGCTCCTGGGGCTGCGGCCGCGACATCATCGCGGAGCTCATGTTGGAGTGGCGCTGCCGCTCCAGATATTGCGTATACTGCTGGTCGATGAACTTCTGCTCGTCCGGCGTCGGATTGGGGCCGGCGATGTCGAAGCTGCGGTCCTGCATGAAGTCGTAATAGACATAGCCGCCGCCGGGCTTCCGTCTCCCGGCAAATTTCGCGTTGCATTGCGCGAGCGCAGCCGTCTTCTCCTCCTTGGAGGCGGACTTCTCGGCCGCGTCGGCGCATTCCTCGAAATCCGTCGGCGAGCGACTCCACCATTCGGCGTGCGCGCGTTGAGGTTGCGCGGCGGGAAGGCAGGTCAACGCTGCGAAAACCAATATTGGCAAGCGGGGTCGATACACGAACGGCAATCCTCAACGTCTCGCTGCCTCAGATGACCGGAGATTGTCGCCAATTTGCGGCGGGGTGTGACTCCAATGCTGCGTAAATTTGGACTTTCTTCTTTGTTTGCCGTGGTTCCGTGATCGACTTGCCACACTTGGTTCAGCCTTCACGGCCATGAGGTGAGTGAATCACGCCTGGCTGTGGCGCGCAAACGATACGCGGCATGGTTTTACCGTTTTTCTCCCGCCGTGGTTGACAAGGCAAATCTTGACGGTGGAAAGATTTCGGTTGACGGCAGGTTCCCCCGGCCCTAAAGCTTAATCTTGACATTGGAAAGATGGCGCGCGCCGGAGCGGCGCGGGGGAGGCTGGTATGAAGGTATTCCTCACGGTGAAATTGGCGTTGCTGCCGTTCGTGGTGTTCTGGGCTCTGCTCGCCTGGAACCAGCCCGCATGGGCGGTCTGGTCGGCGCTGGCGCTGGCGGTCGCCGGCAATGTCTGGCGCGCCTTCCGCGGCGAGCTGGCGCTGCTCGAACTCGGCGGCCTTGCCTTGTTCGTCATGCTGGCGATCGCGAACGACGTGGCGCCGAACTGGACGATGGCCAATGCGCTGTGGCTGTCCTTCGCCGCGCTCGGGCTGATCAGCTTCGCCTCGCTCGCGGTCGGCCGGCCCTGGACCGCGGACTATTCCCGTTCGGCCTATGCCGACAGCGCCGCGACACCGCAGTTTCATCTGATCAACATGCTGATGACCGGGCTCTGGGGTGTCCTGTTTCTCCTGCTCGGCCTGTGCCGCTGGGCCGGCGTCGCCTCCTGGATCACCACCGCGATCGTCGTCGGCGGTGCGCTGGTCTCGATCTTCGGGCCCCGCCTCGCCGTCCGCCAGGCGCTGCAGCGCATGCGGGCCGCGCGCGAGGACTATCATTGGCCGGCCCCGCGCTTCACCGGCCAGGCCGAGACCGATCAGGCCAAGACCGATTGCGGCGTCGCGGTGATCGGCGCCGGCATCGGCGGCCTCACCGCGGCCGCGCTGCTCGCGGAGTCCGGACTGAAGGTAAAGGTGTTCGACCACCACGTGGTGCCCGGCGGCTTCTGCCACACCTATCTGCGCAAGGCGCATCACGACAACATGCCGGTGCTGTACCGCTTCGATGCCGGCCCGCATGATTTCTCCGGCGTCTGGCCCGGCGGCCCGGTCGACAGCGTGCTGCGCCGTCTCGGCGTGGCCGACCGCATCCAGTGGAAGCGAGTCACTCATTCCTATCGTCTCGCCGGTCGCCGTATCGACGTGCCCGAGGACTGGCGCGCCTATGTCCGCCTGCTCTGCGAGATGTTTCCCGCCAACGCCGACGGGTTGACCCGGCTGTTCGACACCATCCACGCGATCTTCGAGAGCATGTACGCGACCGGGCAGGGCCGCAGCGGCATTCCCGGCATGCCTGCGACCCTGGAGGAGCTGCTCGCCTTCCCGCGCAAGCATCCGCAGGCCTATCGCTGGATGAACCGCCCGTTCGACGAGCTGGTCGCCGCGCACGTCTCCGATCCCGAGCTGATCAGTACGCTCAACGCGCTCTCCGGCTATCTCGGCGACGGCAGCGAGCCGCTGTCCTGCGCGCAAATGGTCCCGATCTTCGGCTATTACTTCAAGGGCGGATTCTATCCCGTCGGCGGCTCCGGTCATCTCGCCGACGTGCTGACGGATGCGATCACCGCGCGTGGCGGCGAGGTGCAGTTGAAGTCGCAGGTGACGCGAATCCTGGTCGAGCAGGGGCGCGCCGCCGGCGTCGTGCTCGCCAACGGCCGCACCATCCGGGCGCAAGCGGTCGTCTCGAATGCCGACCTCAAGCGCACCTTCACCGAGCTTTTGAAGCCCGAGGATCTGCCCGCCGCGTTCCGGGAGCGCGCCGCCGCGATCGCGCCGGCCACCTCCTGCTTCTCGGTGCATCTCGGCCTCGACATCGTGCCCGACATCGCCCCGGCCACCCATCTCGACACGCCGATGGGCGTCGGGCTTGCGGTGATGTCGAAGCTCGATCCGTCGGCCGCGCCCGAAGGCCATTCGACGATGACCATCATCACCCTCGTTCCGCATGAGCAGGCCAAGGCCTGGTTTCCGTCAGAGGGCGGCGACGACTGGAAGGCGTGGCGCCGTTCGCCGGAGTACGAGGCGCGCAAGCAGGAGCTGGGCGACGCCATGGTCGCGGCCGCCGAAACCGTCATTCCCGATCTGTCCAAGCACATCGTCTATCGCACCGATGCGAGCCCGGTGACCTATGCGCGCTACGATCTCGCCAGCGCCGGCTCGATCTACGGCGTCGGGCGCGCCGGCCGGCTGAAGGGCGCCAAGGCACCGGTGTCCAACCTGGTCATCGCCGGCGGCGGCAATGCCGGAGCAGGTGTCGAGGCGGTGGTGATTTCAGGGGCCGAGGCGGCCGAAGCGCTGGTCCCGGGCCTGCTGGCCGGCGCCGCGCGGGCCGGCTCGCGGCAGCAGACCGAGCAGCCCGCGCGGGCGGCGGAGACGCGGCCCGTAACCGCGGCCAATCAGGGCGTGTAGAGATAGCGCAGCAGGGTGCGACCGACCGCCTCGAGGCTCTGCGCCGAGCACTGCTCGATCGTGTCCTGCGTCGTGTTGAAATAGGGCTCGTAGTCGAAGTCGATGACCAGGAAGCTCGGAATGCCCGCCTGCATCAGCGCGGTGTGGTCGTCGCTGATCGGGTAGGCCGTCGGCTCCGGCGAGAACGCCTGCGGCGCGATCCGGCTGCCGATGCTCCAGAACTTCTTGACCTCCGGCAGCGCCGAGGCCAGTGACGACGGCTCAGGCTGCAGCTTGAGGTCCTTGTCGCAGACCATGTCGAAATCGACCGCCTTCTCCGGCTTTATGGTCGGGTAATAGGTCTTCAGATTGGCCGCGAAATGGGGCGAGCCGAGGGGGCGCCAGGTCGGGTCGCCGGCGCCGAGCGATTTCGGTCCTTCCTCGCCGTCGAAGAAGATGAAGTCGATGCCGATGTCCGGCTTCGGCGACAGTGACAGCACGCGGGCGGTCTCCAGCAGCAGCGCGACGGCGGAGGCCGAGTTGTTGGCGCCCGGCATCGGGGCATCAGGCGATTTCGGATCGCGATAGGCCTTGATGATGCTGTCGTAATGCGTGGCGACGATGACGCGGCGCGGGTTCTGCACCTGGAAGCGGGCGATGATGTTGGTGAGCGGGATCGCCTTGCCGTCGTCGCCCTTGGCCGTGAAGCTCTGCGTCAGCACCGCCTCGGCGGCGCTCTTGGCCATCTCCGCCTTGATGTAGTCGATGGTCTTCTGGTGCCCGGGCTCGCCCATCGAACGTGGCGTGAACTTCAGCAGGTCAGCGATGTGTCCGAGCGCGCGCTGGCCGTCCCACAGCTCGATCTGGGCGTCCGCCGCCTGCGCGGGCAGCGACGTCAGCAGCAGCGCGGCCGTTGCCGCGGTCGCGGCGAGGCGGGGCCAGAACTCGGTCATTCGCAAAGCTCTTCGATGATGAATATCAGGACGTCTTCTTGCCGAACGGAATGAACAGGATGCCGGCGCAACCGGCGAGCGCCACGGCGAAATAATAGGTGATCGCGCGCGAGCCGATCGATGGGATCAGCGTGAACGTCGTGACCAGCGTGCCGACGACGTTGCCGATGGTGGAAACGCCGTAAACCAGCCCCGCGACGCGGCCCGCTTCGCCGGCCGAGCGGGTCAAGAGACTGACCGCGATCGGCGAGAACGTGCCGAGTAGGGTCAGCGGCACCAGCAGCAGCGCGGTCGCGGCCATCAGCGTCGCCATCGGGCCGTCGCCGACCGTGTCGAGAATATCGGCCATGACGATGTCCGCCGTCGCCGGCACCAGCGCCATGTAGGCCGCAGCAATCAGGATCATGGTGGCGATGGTGCGCGTGGTGGGCCTGCGGTCAACGATGGCGCTGCCGGCGAAATAGCCGATCGCCAGCGCGCACAGCACGGTCGAGATCAGGCTCGCCCAGGCGCCGATGCCGCTGCCGAAATACGGGTTGAGATAGCGGCTGCCCAGCATCTCGAAGCCCATCAGCACGCAGCCGACCAGGAACGAGCAGATATAGATCGCCAGCATGCCGGCGCGGGACACCGGCTCGCTCATGGCAGCTTCTTGTTATGGCGCTCGATGCTCTTCAGCGCTTCCACCGGCGCGAAGTCGTCGGTCAGGATCTTGGCCTTGGCGTCGATCACCTGGCCGCCGTCGATGTCGATGCGCTTGCGCTGCGCCAGCATGTCGGCGAGCTTGTAGCGGAAGCCGAATTCCTTGTCGCGCTCCTGCGCGATGGCGGCGAGATCCTCGGCCTTCCGCTCATCGCCGGGATAGGCGACCATCACGATGTTGCCGCCGGCCTCGTAGAAGTCGACCTGCGGGAACACGCTGTGGATGGTCTTGACCGCGGCGTCGAACAGCATGGTCGACGGCTCGACGTTCTGCGCCACCACGCCGCCCTCGGCGAGGTGATCCTTGACGAGCTGGTAGAATTCCTTGGTCAGGAGATGGAACGGCACGAAGGGCCCGCGATAGGCATCGATCAGGATGATGTCGTAGCGGTCCTTGGATTCCTGCACGAACAGCCGTCCGTCGCGGTTGGCGACGTGGAAGTTCGGCTCCTCCTTGATGCCGAAATATTTCTTGGCGAAGTCCAGCACCGTCGGGTCGAGCTCGACCGAGGTGACCTGCACCTTGGGCAGGAAGCGGTGCAGGTACCAGGCGGTGCGGCCGCCGCCGAAGCCGATCTCCAGGATCGAGCTGACATTCTTGGCGTACATCACGCTCGCGGTCATGAAGCGGGTATAGTCGACCGGCAGATCGAGCTCGTCGCGGGTGTTGTAGACGCTCTCGGTATAGATGCGCCGGTTATGGCCGAACGTCATGCTGCGGTAAGGCCCCTGCTCATAAACGTAGATGTTGTTGTAGAGCGACTCCTTGGATTCCAGGAGATGACGGGCGTCCTCGGCGCCGGCGGCGGCGACGGAGAGGAGAGCTGCAAACGCACCTGCAATGACCGACCGGATAAGCATCGAACTGTCTGTTTCCCTCGGCTGAACAATGGGCGGGCGTGCCGCGCGCAAGCTCCGTGACCTCTGATGGCTGTCACGCGCTGCGCTCAGGCACGACCAATACGGCGATCCCGAGGCCGGTTCCGCATCGGCGCCGTTCTCTTAGACCATCGGCTGCCTGCCGGATAGTCAAACCGCCCCCCGCCAACGGGGCTGTGATCGCCCGGCCATGGCAGTAGGGCACAGGCGGTCTTCTGTTCCCGCCTCGAGGTGCCTATGGTCGAACCGGGGCACCGCCGTCCGGTGTCGCGTCCGGTTGGTGGGAATTCATGACTGCGTTGAAGTCGGCGCTGATCGCCTGTCTAGCACTGCTCGGCGGCCTGGCCTGGGCCCAGGATGAGACCGCGCCGAACCGCCGTCCCGTGGCTGTCGTGGCCGATGCGCGGCTTGCCGTCGGCGATCGCGGCATTCTGCCGCTTTATGTCTCCCGGCCCTGGACGAAGCCGCAGCCCGACATCACCCGCGCGGTTCTGGTCCTGCACGGCCGGCTGCGCAACGCCGACGTCTATTACGACACCGCGATCAAGGCCCGCGACGCCGCGGGCCCCGCCGGGGCCACCACCTTGCTGGTCGTGCCGCAGTTTCTCGCCGACCTCGATGTCGAGGCGCATGGCCTGCCGCCGGAGACGCTGCGCTGGACCCTGGAAGGCTGGCAGGGCGGCGATGCGGCGACCGCTCCGCACCCCGTCAGCTCGTTCGAGGCTCTGGATGCGATCCTCGCGCATCTTGCCGACCGCTCTTTGTTCCCGGCGCTGACCGAGGTCGTCGTCGCCGGCCATTCCGGCGGTGGCCAGGTGGTGCAGCGCTACGCGATCGCCGGGCAGGGCGAGGCGGCGCTGACGCGGCGCCAGGTCGCGGTGCGCTATGTCGTCGCCAATCCCTCGTCCTACGCCTATTTCTCCGCCGACCGGCCCGAGCCCGAGATCGCCGCGGCCTGTCCGGGCTATGACCGCTGGAAATACGGCATGGCCGACCGGCCGGCCTATCTCGCCACCCCGACGCCTTCCGAGCTGGAACGGACCTATGTGGCGCGACGCGTGATCTACCTGCTCGGCACCCGCGACACCGATCCGAATCATCCGGCGCTCGACAAGAGCTGCATGGCGCGGGCGCAGGGGCCGACGCGCTATGTGCGCGGGCATTCCTACGCCGCGGTCATGGCCGCGCGCGACGGCGGCACGCCGAATCACCGGCTGTGGGACGTCGCCGGCGTCGGTCACAACGGCGACAAGATGTTCACCTCGTCCTGCGGGCTCAAGGCGCTGTTCGACGTCCCCGGCTGCGGCGAGGCCCCGTGATGAGGCTTCCGGTCGCAGACCGGGTCTGCTATGCAGGCGGTCGAAGCAGGTGCACGTCGGTGCAGGCTCCGGTCCCGTAGCTCAGCTGGATAGAGCGGCGGTTTCCTAAACCGTAGGTCGGAAGTTCGAGTCTTCCCGGGATCGCCAATGCGAAAACGCACGAAACCCCTTAAAATATAGGCATTTCCTCGGCAGTTCTCGCTGCGTTCCAGGCGATTCCGGGGCTCTCAAGCGGTATTACGCCTGTTACGCCCAGTACATAGATTACAATGGGTTACGCCCAGTACCGTCCACTCCGTGCAACATCGATGCAACACGGAATCGACGTTTGTTCGCACTTCGTCCGTGCGCAATTGGATGACTTACGTCCTCCAATTGGAGGCTTTGCACCGGCCTCAACATCAACGCGTGTATCCGCTCCGACGTGCCGATCGTCCTACGATCGGGGAGTGCTGTTCGTGACGCCGTGAAGCAAAAGGCGAACGCATTTCGGCGTGAACGTGAGGGCGGTGGGAAGTCGAGGGACGGGGCGTATCCCGGGCATTCCGTCCGACGCACCGGTGTCGATTCTGCAAATGCGGATCGCCGGCCGGATGAAGTTTGTCATCATGGGAGGTCTGAAATTTCGCTACCGCAGCGCCCGCCTGCACACCTACAGCCTGGGACGACCAGAAACCCGTCCTAAGCTGCCGCCACCGCAGGCCCCCGGCCGCAAACCGGAAGGGTCTTCACTGGCACTCCCTTCCGGCGATGAAACCGTAGAACGTATGACTTCCCAGATTGAATATCTTTTCCTCGCGCTTGCTCGGTGGATCATTGGCGGCCTGATTGAACTGCAGCGGGACGCGTGTCGAACCTGGCCCTGCCGCGGGCAAAGGCTCCTTCATCACCGCGGCAGCGATCGAGACGACGTTCTTCAGGACGGCGGCTTCGGGCGCGTCGAGATCCTTTTCGAGAGCGGCCTTCGTCTTGAGGACGTCTCCGTTCATGACCAGTCTCCAGCGGGGCGTGTCGTAGCCTTTCACGCTTGTCTTGATCGCCTTGATGATCGTGCCGTCACCGAATGTCGTGTTGAAGCACTTCTTGCCGTTCTGCGTCGTCATGCGCGCATAGTAGGCCATATTGAGCACGCAATGGCCGATGGCACGCTTCTCGTCATCGCTTGCGTTCGCGCCGGTCGTTGCTTCCGAGAAGATCGCGCCGACGACAAGCATCTCGTCGGTATCGGTTGGTAACGGAAAATCGATCTTCCCCATGGCTTGTCTCCCTCATCCTGCGTCTTCAGAGAACGCACCATAAAAACTTTGTCGTTTACATCCAGCAGACAAGCGGCTCACAATTCGAAAACCGCCACGAAGCGAGGTCTAGAACAGTTGCTTCAATGGAATCTTTGCATTGCCGCGCGCGACGAAGCCCCCCTCTACCCCCGGGGGCGCGGCGCGGCCGTACCTCGCAAACAGGCGTACCACGGCATCGAACTGATAGACCCGGATGTAAGTCCATAGCGCGCTCCGAGCGTCATCGGACAGATGGCCGATCTTGTCATCGGGTCGGGCCGTCTCCCCCAGAAGAATTAGCCAATACGAAAACAGCTCTCCGAATTCGCGAGCGCCGATCACGCCGTTGACGATGAGATGCTCGATCGACTCCAGCTGCACGAGAAAACCGTCAAAGGCAGTGCGTATCGCCCGATCCCTAGCGTTGAAGGCTTTTTTCTCCGTCCCTTCCTGCTCCGATCCGCGCCGTGTGTCGACCCAGTGTTGTTTCAAGGCTTCTCTCAACTCTGAGGCCGCAACTTCTCCGACGCCCTCAAGATGAGCCCGTCCGTGGTCCAGCAGCTGCATCGCAAATTTTACGTTTGGGTCGTCGTAGAAGTTTTTCATATGTTCGACGGCCATCACCGCACGTTCCCGTCTCCGGGCACGATCGGCCTCCTCGCTGTTCATCCGATATTGATAGAGAGCGAATGCGAAGCCGGCCGCGGTTAGGCCCAGTCCGATGAAGGACCCTGCGTTCGAATCTGGCATGGTTCAAACCTCAGTAGGGCTTGTCGGTGCTTGCGGGGCCGGCCGTAGTGTACGCCTTGGTGCCGAGATAGGTCGCATGGCTGACCAGCAGAACCGCCGTGAAGGCAGCGCCCGGATCGGGAAGGTGGTCCAACCCGCTCAGGATGCTGTCCGGAGATATCGCGCGAAGCTGTCCGGTCAGCATCGCGAAATATCCGAGAACCAGGGTGACGGTCAGTACGACGTTCTGCAATCTCGAGATGTCGACGTTGCCCGCATCCGTCACCTTCTCGCCCATGAACACGTCGGCGATGGACGCCTGGGTAGGATCCGCCCGCGTCTCAAGTCCCGAAGGCGCCGCGGTCAGAAAATCACCGCGACCCCCGAAATCCTTGGCGTCTCTGGCAGATGCTCCAACTGTCGTGACATCCTCCAGCCCCTTGGTCTTGAGGATGAGCGCCGAGATCATCGGCGCGGCAAAAGCGATGCCTAGGGCGGCCGCGATTGATGCCGGGATTTGCGGAAACGCGACCGGCGCCCCTAGTCCGACATTGTACAGAGCGATTGTCGCGAAGCCCCCGAGTGCGACGATGGTCCATAGCGTCACCTGCGCGCGCGCCAGCGATACACGGTTGCGTTCGTCGATCCAAATACCATCGACTCGCCCTTTGGTGCCCAGACCGAGCGCGATCGCGAGCCCTGCGATTCCGATCGTGGTCAACAAGAGCTGCAGCAGAATTGACCTCGTCCCGGCAACAAGCTTGGCTCCAAAGAGCATCGCTACGGAGTTATTGAGAAAACCGGCATCGGCCTTCACAGGAACGAGATTGCCGGCGCTACGTGCGATCAATTCGCACGATGCGGCTTGATCCGCGGCGGCGGCAGCAGCATCGGCATCGGGAGTTCCTGCCGGCTTGTCCTCGGCGGGCGGAGCCGCCAGCCCGACGTTCAGGCATTTGCGGATCAACGCGATTGTCGCGCCGACGTCGCCGAACTCTCTGACGTCCTTTTGGGAAGCTTCAGACGCGAGGGCAGATTTTGCAGAACCGTTCTGCGAAGGCGCCGGTGGCACGCTCGGTGCGGCCGTCGGAACGGCCGAAGGCGTCGCCGTCGGTGCAGCCGTGGGCGCGGGTGTTGTTGTTGGTGTTGGTGTTGCCGTGCCGGTGGGCGTCGGCGCAACCGTGGGCGTAGCCGAGGGTGCCGCCGTAGGTGTAGCAGTTGGGGCAGCCACAACTGCCGCAGCCGCTTGTACGGCGATGCCCTTCGCTTGTGCCTCCTTCGCTCGGGCCGCCTCGGCCTCCTCGACCTTGCGCGGCATGACGTATTTGTCGCCGTCCTGGAGAAAGCTGCATGCGCCGCGCTTCCATTTCGGGAACAGTTTCTGGTCGTTGATGCAGTTGTTGGCCAGCTTGAGGACGATGTCGTACTGGAAATCGGCGTTTGCCATCTTCGTGCGGATTGCACCATCTGCTTCTCCGGTCCGCTTGGCCAGGACACCGCCGAGGATGAAGAGAATCGATGCTGCAACGCCAATTCCCCACGCGATCCTGCGCGTGAGTGTCGGCACGGTCCATTGTCTGACCGCAAGGCCAGTCGAACTGTAGGACGATACGTAACCCAGCTGACCGGTGACGGCCGGATCCTTCAATTCATAGAGACGGAATCGCGTGCCGGCCTTGCTGGAAAACTCGCCGGCCTGGGCGGCGGTCGGCTTGAAAATCCAGGATGGTGGCGCCTGGCCGTTGTCGCCAGTGTCGAACAGCAACCTGCCGTCGGCGTCGATCTGCCACAAAGCCGCCTGCTGGGGCAGGGTCTGACCGTCGTATTTTTCCTCGACGACCTTTTTGACCGTCTCCCTCATACGATTGTAGTTCGCGGCCTCCTCGGTGCCGACCGACTTTCCCGCGCGCTTCATTTGGCCGAGCAAACCAAGTGGCCGCGCTTTGATCGCGATGTAGGCAAGATCAGACCACAGTCGGTCCAGTACCTTATCGGGCTCGTCGCCCGATCCGCTCAGTCCGCTGGACTCGCCCCAAACAAAGGATGAAATCAAATCAATATCACTGTCAGCCATTGGCTATTTCCCCCAAGCGATGGACTAACGTCGACCGCGCTTCACCTCACCTCCGCATTCTCTAGCCAAGCACTATGATGTATGATTAGATAAATTTTGCAATCACAGCGCGAATGAATTTTTTTAGCTTGCAGTGCAGCAGCGTTTGAGCGGATCGGAGGATCCCGCGACATCAGTTCACCATTTCATTTCTTTGCCAGTTCATTTTGGGGGCGTGTCGCGAGACCATGACAGGGCTGAGGGCATTTGGCGGACCTCTTCCGGGCGGGTTGAGCTGGGAGCTTCAGCTTGAGGGAGATGTCGCTGCAGGGGCGCCGGGCAAGATATTCGAGTACGACGGTCCCTCGCCGGAAAAGCTGAACCGCGCGGTATTTCAAATCACGAAAGTCATCGTCAAGGCTGACGGGACTGAACGTGTCGGCGTCGCGTTAGCCAAGCCGATCGACGTTCCGGCCGGATTGATCAAGGACGACAAGAGCGGATTTCGCACGGAGGCAGAACTCAACGGCGAGATCACCACTGCTCTCAATGCCGCCAAAGCTAATCTCGTGCGACAGTTTGTCGCTTTATTACACGAAGCCCAGCGGCGCCTGCGGGTCGTGGAGATCTCTGCGGCGGGCGCGGTCTTTCTGGGCGTCGCGTCTCCGTTCGGAAGCGGCAATGCCTTTGCGGGCGGATCAATCAAGCTCAGGCTGCTCGACGAAAGCATGCTTGAGCAGAATCCACCGCAGATCAAGTTCAGCGGCAGGTGCGAGGTGGTCGGCGGCGCCAGCGTTTCTATTGGTGCCGTCAAGCGATCGGTCTCGCTGGTGTGCATCGTCGAGATGGAGACCAGCGCGACGTTGCGCATCGACATCGACGATTTCAACATCAGCCTACCGGAATTCGAGCTGCCTTCACTCGATCTGCCGTCCATTCACAGTCCGCTGAAGCTGAAGGGCGCGCTAAACGGACTTGCCGGCGCCTTCCAGCGGCTGGTGAGCAAGGTTGAAGCGGCGAAGATCGAAGCCGTCTTCGAACAGGATCCTGCTCCAGGTCCCAACGAGGAAGCGCGGCTGGCGCTGCGCGTGAGACCGGGAGGCGCGGGCGGCATCGACTGGGCCGTCGTTACGCAGGATCTCGCCGAGGGGGACTGGGCCGATGCACTGATCGAAGGCAAGCTCGCCAAGTTCAAGGCGACGATCAAGCAGAGCAAGGGCGGCGGGCCGACGCCGGTGGCAACGTTCGACGCGATGCGGTTTGCCTCCACGGCGACCAAGCTCGTCGTCGATGCAACCATCACCGTCAGGGATCCGCTCGACGTCCAACCCGGCACGTCCCGCTTCGGGCCGCTGGAAGTGTCCTGGGAAGGTCTGACCGTTGTACCGTCGGTATCGACCGGCGGCGAGTCGTTGTGGGTCGATGTGAGTTTCCGTCGTCTCATGGTTCGGGTTCATGACGATCCCACAGCGTTTCTCGCCTTCTCCGGAAAGCTCAAGCTGTCCCCAAAAGGCGTCCAGGTTACGGAACTACGCCTGGTGGAGCCGTATCCGATCCAACTGATCGCCGACACGGCCGTGGCCGTTGCGCGCGAAGCGGCTCCGATCGTCAAGATCATGTTCGAGCTGGTCGCCTCCGCCGCCAAGCAGGCCGAAGAGATCATAGTAATCATCGGGAAGATGGCGGCCGCGGTCGCGCGGGCTGCCGTGCTTGTCGCGGGTGAGATCGTCGACAACGTTGCCGACCTGGTATCCAAGATTCTATCCGGCATCGCCGAACTGATCGGCGCTGCGCTGAAAGAACTCAGGAATCTCAGCAAGGATACCCCGAATCTTGTCGTCGAAATCCGGATCGCGACCGATCCGATCGAACTCAGGCAGATTCTGATCACCCTGCCGCCGGTGGCGGAGCCGGCACCAGCGACTGGCAGGAAGATCGCCGGCGGCGCGCTTGGCGTGCAGGTTGACATCGACAACGCCTGGCAGCCGGGGCTGTTGATCGACTTCGTCAGCCAGCCCGGCGCCTATCTCACCCTGACGCACGATGTTGCGGCCGGCGGAGCGAAACTGACCGCAGCGAGCCTGTCGACCGATCTATGGCTGAAGAGCACGACCGCGGGAGCAAGCACCACGAAACCGGTGCGCGACGCCGACGCGGGCACCGGAGATCGTGCGGAAAAGCCGCTGCTCGAGCTCGACCTGAACCTTCTCGACAGTGCGCACGCGGGCAGCCTCGTCGTGGTCGTTGCCGGACTCAATCGGGGCAACCCGATATTTCTCCATTGGCTCGATGGCGAGGTGACCGACCTTCCACTGCCTGTACCGTCGGCCAGCATCAAGGCCAAAACGGCCGCCGGTGCGTTCGTGTTCAAGCCGATTCAGGACAAATTCGACGTTTCCGTCCAGTTCGACAAGAAACGCATCCTGCCCTTGTTGGGCATGGGCGAGCCCGGAAAGGAAACGACCAGCGGTCCGAAGCAGCCGAGCTTTCTCGACAAGCTGCAGAATTCGCTGTCCAACGTCATCTGGGTCAAAGACACCAAGACGACGGCCAATATCCACGATCGCTTTGCGGAGATCGACCTCATTCTGGGTCTCAAGGCCGCCGGGGTCGAAACCGAGGTCACGCTGCAAACCAAGCTCAGCCTCGACAATTTCGACGTCACTGTCGAGGCGGGGAAGCTGTTTCCAATCAAGTCGCGGCGCATCGAGGAGCATGCGCTCGGCCTTGTTTGGGTCGTGGAGCAGAAGAATGAAAAGGAACGCCTTGCCGACACGCCGGTCGACATGTTCCAGCTCGGATTCACCGGTGGCCAGAGCGGCTTCGAGCTCAACGCGACGAACGCCCGGATGGAGTTGCGTTTCGATGGCCTGTCCTCCGACGGCAAAGGTGTGGTGTTCGACGTCGAGGTCTTCAAGATCAGCGCCGGTGGCCTCGATCTGAAGGCCAAGGTCCGCGACGCTGCCGTGCAGATGAACGGGATCGACGTGCCGTTCCGCTTCACCGCCGGCTCGTTGGAGATCAAGGCCGGTCGGCTGGTCTCGGCGTCGATCGCGGGGCGAGGATCGCTGCCGCCGAAACTGATCGGCGATGCCGACTGCACCGTGGCGCTGACGTTCGGCGAGGATGCCAAGGAAGGCATCGTGCTGCAATCGGGCAAGGTAGAGCTCGACAAGAAGGGAGACCCGATCGTCTGTCACGCGTCGCGTTTCACGCTCACGATCACCGACCTCGACATCTCCTTCGTCAAGGACAACGGATATCACTTCTACTATCTCGTGACCGGTTCGTTGCGGTTCACGCCGAAATCTGGCGAGTTCGAGAGCGGGCTGCTGCAGTTCCTCGATGGCGTCGAGATGAACCTCGAGCGCACGCCTCTGTCTGCGGATCCGCGGGTTCTGCTCAAGCACATCTCGTTTCAGAAAGCGCTCAATCCCAAGAAGACCTTCAGCCTGTTCAATCTCTTCTCGTTTGAGATACGGGGTTTCGGTTACCATCCGGCCTCTCCGAAGTTCGGGGGCGACCCGGCGGTCAACGTATCCGGCCAGATCAAGTTCGTCGAAATCGGCGACATCATGCAGCCGAAGATCGACTTTCACGGCTTGTGGATTGCGCCGCCCGCCAAGGGCCAGTCGCTGCCCCGCATCAGGGCGGACGGGCTGGGTATCGATCTCAATCTTAAAGGCGCGATCCACGTTCGCGGTGCCGTGCTTGCGGTCGATCCCGGCACGACCGTGGAAGGCACCGAGCTGGCGCCGCCCGGCTACAATACCTACGGCTTCCTGGGAGAAGGCGAACTGGAGATTCCCGGATTCGGCAACCTTGCCGCAAGCCTGGGTTTTCTCGAATTGGAACGGGAGGATCATCCGGGGGAGCGGCGCAAGTCCTTTTTCTTCTATGCGGAGAAGCGCCAGATGGCGGTCGAAATACCGGCCGTCGTCTGGACCTTCTATCTGCGCGAAGTCGGCTTCGGTTTCGGCTTCCGTTACACGCTCGAGGCGCTCGCCGCCGCGGATCGAGCGACTTCGATTCCGAAGTTGATCCGCGCGCTCGACGACATTTCCAAGCGGCAGGGCGACCTTCACAAATTCTCCGCCTGGCGTCCCGAGGTCGAGGGCGATCGCGTCACGCTGGCGTTGAAGGGGGCGATCCAGGCCTATCCCGCGGAGACGACCTGGAAGGAAGAAGCGGAGGAAGCGGCAGAAAATCCGTTCCTCTTCGATCTCGTGGCCGCCATCCGTTCCGACTTCACCCTATTCATGGGGCTGCGCGGCTGGCTCGGCACCAACTACATCGACTACCTCAACGACAAGGACAAACTGCGGAGCAATCCCGGTCTCCGCGGTTACCTGTACATTTCGGCGCCGCACAAGCGGCTGCTTGCCCGCGCCATAGGCGACAGCCAAGGCTACATCGGCAATCGCATCCCGGCGTTGGCAAAAACCGGCGACTCCGAGCCGCCGCTGCGCAAGGCGCTGCGCTCGATCGACTGGTCGGTCACCCTGTTCATCAAGCCCGGCCTGTTCCACTACGAAATGGGCTGGCCTGACCAACTCGTGGTCCGCCTGATGAACGAGCCCAACATGCGCGTGACGGTTCGGGGCGGCATGATCTTCCGCGCGGCCGACGACGGGCTGCTGTGGGGCTACAACATCGAGGCCGATGCATTTTTCCGTTTCGGCGGGGCGCTTCAGATCGGGCCCGTCGGCGTTGCGGGCGAGGCATCGCTGGACGCGCATCTGGTCGCGCGGGTGATCTGCTATCTGTCGTGGCGGATCAAGGGCTCGCTAATCTACGGCCTGATCGCTCTGGATGCGTCATTGGCGATTTCGATCCGCGCCTGGCTGGAAGTCGACCTTGGCTTCAAGTCCTTCACGATCCGGATCAGCTTCTCGCGTTCGCTGCAGCTTTCGGCCTCGGTGGAGATGGTCATCTCGACCGAGGGCGTCGGTGCCCAGGTGCATGCGCGCGTCGCAATCTCGGCTTTCGGCTGCACGCTCTCGGTCAGCATCGGCTTTACCCTCGGCGCCTCCCAGCTCGCAGAAGCCCGTGCCCGTGTGCAGCGCTTCATGGCGATGTCGATCACCGCCGAGGAGCCCGATGCCGCGCCGGTGGCGGCAAGCAGCAGCGGCGACAAGCGGATCGAAAGCGACGCCAGGAATGCCGAAGCGCCTGCAAAGGCTCCGTCGCCAGAGCAGGTGGTCAAGCCGAATCCGGCCAATCCGTCGCTCAAGCCGTCGCAGTACCGGGCTCAATTCGGCGCCGCGACGCAGCCGACCGATTTCTGGCTGGTGCTGCATCGGGTCGGAAACGACGACGACTGCTATGCCTTGCTGGTGCCGCGCGAACCTGGGAAAGACGTCACGGACCGGTCCAGCTTTTACGCCGCGCCCACGGTGTTCAAATCGAACAGCGGCGAACGGTCGGAGGATGCGCCTGCTTATCAATTGCGGGGGCCTGCGGGAGACTGGAACCAGGCAGGCATCGAGCGTTGGGACGCGGTCACCATCACCTGGCAGCCGGTCAAAGCGGGGCAAAGCGACCCGACGAAAGCGGACATCAAGGTCAGGTGGAACAAACCGGTCCAGACAGAGCAGCCGGCAGGAACGGGCGGGGAAAAGTTTACGCTCGCCCACCTGTTCGACGAGTGCTTCTTGACCGACACGGAATGGCGAATCGGGGACGGTAACCAGCCCTACCGAGCCACGTTGGCGGCTTGGTGCGAGCCGCCATTGCGACGGCATGACCGAGCGGAAGACGTCGAAGGTGTCACCGAGCAGGAGCGGATCGCGGCGCGCGACACGGCGCAGCGCGCCCGCCTGGCGACGGCTGCGGAAAATCCCGTCGTCGAGGCGGTCCATCAGGCGCGTTCGACGGTGCTATCGATGTTCTTGGAGCAGTTCGTCGCGCTCGCCGAGACGGGTCTGCGCGAAGAGACCTTCGCCCATGTCTCCCATCTCGGACTGGTATTCCGCGGCAAGGCCGCCGATTTGGCGCGCCTCGCGAACCTTTACATCGAGAAGCTGGAGAGAGACGACAAGGACGAAACCGCAATACCTGCAGCCAAGCGCGGCAAAATCACGCTCTTCAACGCGAAGGAAACCTGGTTCGAGCTGCAGGATCCGGTTCTTGCGTCGGGGCGCTCTACGGTCGCGGCGGACGGGATCAAGCTCGACTGGCGACTACAGTTGGCCTTCCCCGGTGACGACCATGATCCCGAACATTTCCTGCACCATTATGAGGTCAGGCGTACGATCGAGGGCCAGGAATTCACACCGCGCGTCGTTAAGATCAAGCCGGCATCCACGATCGGTGGCCGCGATGATGCTGGTAACGTCACCCTTTTGCGCCCGGACTGGCAATTCACGGACGACCTCGCCGATATCGCCGCCGATCTGCGTGCTGCGATGCTGCCGGCGCGCGACGAATCGCATGCACTGCAGGCGGCGGTCAATTGGGTCAATCTGATCGGTGAGGACAATTCCGTATCCGTCACCTACACGGTAACGCCGGTCGATATCGCGGGTACGCGCGGCTTGCCCAAAAGCTTTTTGGTCGACGTACCCAAACCGCAACCTCCGATCAGGCCAGCGGAAGCCGAATTGCGATTTGTCGTCACCAAGATGGGACAAGGCGTGAAGGGAGACGTCGCCTGGACTTCGGATCTTGCTCCGAAGGGCAATGTCGGGGTTGTGATGGCGCTGCGAGATCCGTTCCGTTCGGAAAAGGATTGGAGCAGCGGCCCTCTGCGCGTGGTGCGCAACTATCGGCTTATAGCCGACCCCGAATCGATACGTCCCTCCGGGCACTACGGCACCGATGGCCTGACCGATCGGCGTCTCGGTCTGCCTTCGGGAGTTGGGCCGACCGCCGACGAGTTGATCTGGATTGTCAACTTCAGGGACAAGAATCGCGATCTGTTCTTCGACGTACGGCGCGGCGGAAAGATTCCAGACGATACCGACGTTGATTGGATCGAGCCCGACCACGACACGCTTGCCAAATTTCCGCTGTGGCGGCGACTCGATGGTCCGACGATCAACGAATTCGACTTGAAGTTCGACAAGAGACCGCCGGTCCGCAAGCTCAAACCGGAAGACAGAGATCCGGAAGGCATCGGCAGTAGCGACGTCTTCCTGGCGAGCCTGTGGCGTCGCGAGAATGGAGATAAGGAACGCATTGCGACGCGCTTTTCGCTGGAGACGTTCCATACAGTAATGGATGAAAGCGATCCGAAGCGGCCGAAGGTCGTGGCGACCTTCAATTCGAAACGGACTCCGGTCGCGATCGAAGTGCGCGTCGAGCCGCTCGCTGGCCGGGATTCGGGGCTGGATATCGGTTTGATGCGGCCGGAGGCGTTCGAATGGCCGGTCCATCTCGACATGCCGCCGCACCTTGCCGGACAGGTTCGCGCCGAATCCGGCTTCGCCCGTTTCCGTGTCCCGCCGACCGGTGCGCTCGGGAGCCTTAAATGCCTGACCGAGGGCGAGCCGCCAGCGCTGGTGCGGGACGCCGACCGGCGCGTGTTGACCCGGATTTCGTTCGCTGCTTCCTCCGGATTTGATGCGAGTTCGGCGACCGGCATCGACAAGATCCACCAAACGGCCGTCGCGGGCTACGACGTGCACGAACTCGACCTAGATGATCTGGCACGGCTCGATACCAGCACCATAAAGCTCGAGGACAATGCCAAGACTTGGCGGCGTGCCCGCCGTGTCGCCCGCGTTGAAAGAGTTTCGCCTGAAATGGCGCGCTTGATGCCGGATCACAACAGGGACTGGCAGGGCTGGCAGGCCCATTATCCCAGCGAAACCTGGCGGCTGCTGAACCGGGCCCAAGGGCGCGAGGGGCAATCGCAGCCCATCCGCGCGCCCTGGTACTCGCCGGCCGAATCGACCTTGCATTTCGCCGAACGGGTGCCGCGCATCCGGCTGATGGCGACCGCGCCGGAAGGTGCGGTCACGGACCTGATGCGGAATGGACGACCATCCGCCGTGCGGGCGCAGCTTGTGGCTGCGGCGGGCAGCCGGGCCGAAAAGACCCTGCTGTCGATCGCGCCCTCCGTCGAAGTGGCCTTGGCCAGCTGCGGGTGGGAGCATACGGCACTGGCGGCCGCCAACGGTGATCCGGGCCCACTCGTCTTCTACCCGAACGTTGGCCATTGCGAGTTCGGGGTCAACAACGAAGATGAGAGGTTCTCGGCTCGATTGCTCCGGGAGGCGCTGCTCGGGTTCGGCTGGAAACCGTCTCCAGCCCTTGTCGAGAGATTCACCGAGGATCGTACCGCGCTCGACGGCTTGGCCGTTGAACTTACGGGCAACATATTCACCCGCGGCGCTAACATCGAAACCGGCAAGTGGATCGAGCCGCTTGACTTCAAGACGTTCCGTCATCCGCTTCTCGAAGAGGTCGTCGGCGAGCTTGAATACGAAATCACGCAAAAGGCGTTGTACCGGCGATATGTCGTGACTCCCCAAAGTGCCGCACCGGGCGATGCCAAGGATCTTGCCGGCTTCCTCTCGGCAACGATGGCCGAGAAGGATCCCTATGGCTGGGCTGCTCTGCACCAGCTCGGCCTTGCGGTGACGCTGAGACTGTATGACCGCGATCAGGACCGCTTTGTTCTGCCCTCGGAACTCCTTGCTCTGATCGAACCGGTAATGAAAGAGGCCGCCAGACGGTATCGTCGCGTGTTCGATGACGAGAAAGCCGTAGGAGCCCCCTTCGTCGACGTGCTCCTCAAGCCGGGCAGCGATCGGACGGAGGGGCCGTTTAACGCCCTTCTGCCGACATCGGGCGTCGAAGGCGAAGTCGCCAGACTGAACCTTGACGATGACGGGCTTGCGCTGGCGCAGTTGTCGCTGCGGCCGCGACCGGCGAAGTTCTGGAAGTACTACCTGCTCGAGATGGGCTGGTCCAAAGCGGACTGGCCGTCAGCGCAAATCGCGGCCGGCAATCCAAAATCAAATCCCGACATATGGAAAACCATCAGAATTTCCGGCTACGATCTTTGCTTCGAAAACCAGGCGGGTAAATCGACGTTCGAGGTTTTGCGCGCCGTTGACGGCAGGATCGTCGAGGTCAGACCGCCGGAGCCCGGGCCGGCGGCTCCGCTAGGCCAGATGGAATCCGCGCCCGCAAGCCTGCAGGCCACTACCTGGCCGAAGGGGCGAGTCCTTTCGAACAAGCTCGATCCGGGTCTCAGTCTGTTTTTCCGTGTGGCGGGGGACGAGACCATCGATCTTGACGCGGCCCTGAACGTGCGGGCGCGCATAGTCACCACGACAGCAGCAGGCGACAACCCGGCGGTCAAGAAGGAGACGTTCGTTCTCTTCAAGGACCTGATGAAGTTCATCATCGATGAACGAAAAGATTTCGATCCGCCGTCGGATGATCCCGTCGACTTTCCCGGCAAGCCCTTCGCTGACGAAAACGACGGCGTGCCGGTTCTGGTTGAGCTGGACACTCCCGCTGCAACGGTGAGAGGGCGCTCGCCCTTCGAGCTGTTCGGAGCGATCAAGGCCGACGTCTGGTCGGTCATGGCAGTCGCCGAGGCGAGCCGGCCGGGCAATATCGAAGTTGGCGCGCCGAAATCGACGCCCGCGAGCAGGGCGGCGTTCGACTCGCTATGGCGAAACCTGGGATCGGCTTTGCCCGATTTCGCCTGGCCCACGAGGAGTTCAGACGGGCGGCTGGTGCCGCCGACCTACGACGACTACCAGCAGGTGATGGGCGCCTATCTCGGATGGTCGCAGCGCTTCCTCGATCATGGTGCAGTAGCAGGCGAAGCGCCCGAGCTTCCCTACGCGCTCGCTGCTCCGACCAAGGCGCAGCCGTGGCATCTTGCCGCCGACTCCGACGGCATGCTCACATTGTCGTTCCTCCACGCCGATCGCTGGGCACATGCGCGCGCTTATGCGGTGCGCCCGACCCCGCGCTATCAGAACCTCGCGCTCGGCGCCGGCTATTACGGCGATGACCAGGAGGACAGCGAGCGGTTGGTGACGCGGGGACTTCTCGAGGGCAACAAGGACGACGCGAACAAGTTCAAGAAGCCGATCGGTTACGCGGTCGCCGTATCGCCGCGCACCGAAAGGATCGAACCGCCCGTCATCCTAGGATCGCGTCTCACGGCCAGGAAAGACGACGGCATTGCCAGGAAGACATGGGAGCTAGTCGTGGCCCGACACGGCGAGGAAGCGCTCGCCTTCTCCAATCGTTCGTTGTTTGCCCGGCTGGGCACCGAAGGAACGGCCTTGACCTTCGCGCGCGAATACCGTGACCGCGACTGGCCGGATCGGCTCAGGCACGTCAGGGCCGATGATACGTGGCCTGACGACGTCCAACTCTATCCTAAGAGAAAGGTCGGCCCGCTGAAGCGCCCGCTGGGCGATAACGATATCGATGGCAAGACGCTCGGCGAGGTCGCGGATCGTTACCCGTCGCTCTGGAAGGGCGCCGACATCTGGCGCATCGACGACCTGCCTCCGCACTATCGGGTCACCGCGCTCGCCGTCGCACGCGCTGGCCTCGTCGTCTCCAACGTGGTCTCTGCCCTGCAGGATGAGACGCCCCGCCAGAACCTCAAGGGTCGCGAAGTCGAGAAGTTGCTTGGCAGCCCCACCATTGAGATCGTGCGGGAGGGCGAGGGCGAGAAATCCAGCATCCAGGTCGGAGGTGTACGCCTCATTTCGCACGCCGATCTGGCGGTAGAGGAAGCGTGGTCATGGATCGCGACCGATCCAAACGATCGAATGGCCCGCAAAGATGTCGTGTGGTGGCCGGATCCGAACGTGACTTACGCCTTGCTGCGCCAAGGCACGTCGGGTGCCGCGGCCGAAAACAGTCTCCTCGAAGAAGAGGACGCGGCGGTGCAGTTGGTGGCGCGGCCCGATGCGCAGGCCGACGGCCAAGCGGCCCCAGTTCCGATCGTCCTGCGTTGCCGTGGGCCTCGGTTCGAGCCGACAGCAGCGGATACAACACGTGCCGCCGGATGGCCGGTGGTCGCGACAAACGAGATCGACAAGGCGTTCGGACCCGGTCCGGCAAAGCCCGGCCGGCAATTCCATCTGGCGTTCTCGCTGGCGCCGCGCGCGGACGGCTTGGTCCACGAGCAAACGGCACGCTACGTACCGAAGGATCCAGACAGTTCGAAACAGGATCCTGTTCGCAAGGATTTCAATGAAAAAGCGAGTGCATTCGCGCTGCTGCGCGCGGAGCGACGACTAGTACTCAAGCTCGGCTTCGAGGGATTGCCCGACATTGCCGCCCTCAAGAAGCGCTTTGTCGATGCCAGCGATGTTCTTCTTACTGCCGCCGACACCCTCGATCAGTCGGACGATAACAGACGTCTCGCCGAAGCTCTAAAGAGCATGGCCGGAAATCTGAAAGTCGAAGCGGACGCAATTGCCGGTCCTGCGATGCCCGATCTCGCTCTGTTGAGCGGAGAACGCTACCGGGTGCTGGCGTTGCTGACATCGGCGGCTGACGACGCCATCCTGCCGCCGATCAACACGACGCTGCCGCTGACGCTCATGGTCGAACGCACCGGCGCGGAGATATTGACTGTATCCGACCTGCCGACACAGACCGAGGCTGACGGGGTGCTGGCGCTCGATCAGCACCCATTCGGCAAGAAGGGCGGCGTGTTGTGGCGGCTTTGCCGCGAGCGGCTCTTTGGTGCGGCGGAGGAGTTTAGGATCCGCGCCGTAGACCGGCGGAACGCGATCGACATGTCCAAGCAAAGGTCGGAAATCCAAGGCCCGGTGCACGACTGGGAGGCGATCGGCGAGATCGAGACCGACGTTGCACCGCCCGATTGGGCCGCCTTTGCGAGCGAGGGTTAGTCATGGCCGACCTCATTATCGACGGCGATCAGCCGCAGCTCCGCCAAGTGATGTTGACCGGCCATGCCGCGCGACGTTCGGCGCAGAAGTCCCAGCGTGATGCGCGGTTCTTCTGGGTGCTGTCGGCCACAGCACCCTATTTCGGGCGGCAGAATACCTTTGACGAGTTCAACAGGCCGAGCGGAGTCACTGCGGATCATGTCTATCCCCTTCGTCTGCTCACCGCCGATCAGCCTCGCGCCGGAGGCGCCGGCGGTCCTCCGTGGCGGCGGCCGCGACTGATCGACCTCCATCTGCTGGTCGGCGCGACCAACCCGGCTTACGCAGAACGCGCCGGCGATGCCGATCGCCTGATCTTTTCCTTCTCGCAGACCTCGCGCATCGAGGTGCGGGCGCGGAAAGGGGCCGTGCTCCAGACCTTCGCTGAAGCGGACGAGCCATCAACCGGCGTCGATCCGCGCAAGGCACCGTTCGTACGCACCGTTGTCGAGCCGCTGCCGGTCGACGATCGGCAGTGGCCGCCGCCCAGCGATGATTCCAAGGTTATTCCGGTGCCGCCGCTGCGGCTGGTGGCCGGGCGCGTCGGCTTGCGCGCCCTCATGGAGGCCAATGGGCATCCGACAGACGGACTGGCCTGGCTTACGAAGCTCGGCATCGAATCCACGAAGGAAGGCAATGCGGTCTGGGCCCGTATCTGGCTGGTGCCTGACGGCATCGAATTCGACGCGCGTTTCAACGCCTTTCCCGGTTCCAGGGGGCATGAGTTACGTGGCAGAGTGCTCCTTTCCTCGGACGAAGAAGGCAGGTTTTTTCTGAACCTGCTCTCGGCCGCTGATGGAGCGGAGAAAGAATGGCGTGACGCTTGGACCAGGATCACGCCGGCGGTTCGCGAAAACCGCGAGGACTATCTGCTGGGATTGAAATTCGCTGCCGCCCACGACGGCAGAATCCCCGGCTTCCGCTGGTCGGTGACGATGAAGGACGGCGTCCCCAGCACGCTCGGTCCCCTGGAGGTACCCCAACGCGCGCTGCGCGTCGAAATGGTCAGCCCCAGTGAGAATGGCGATGTTGACGGCGTCGCGCCGCTCGCGACCGGCTGGGTCGGCGCAACCGAGAGTGCCGGCAAGGTGACATTCAAGTTTGGGCAGCCGGCGACGGCCACGGCGCCGTCGGCCCTGAGGATTGCCTGCCTGCCGAAGTCGATCGCCGCAACCTTCGGAACATTGCAGCCGCTTGGTGTCCATGTTGACCAGCTCGCGACCAATCTGCGGAGTGCTTACGGTCTTGAGCATCCGCCGCCCGTGCCGCCGGTCGAACCCGGTTCGCCGGCGGGACCAGCCTTTGCGCGACCGCTCCTTCCTGCGTTCGTGCCGCTGGCTGACGGTTGGCTGCAATTGCCGGTGCCCAACGTCGGCCCGCGCGACACGAACCAGGATTTGAATCTCACGGTGAGGCCGCCGGAGAAGCAGAAGACGTCGATGTTCGATGACGGCTTCTTCCGCTTGAAGCGCCTCGGCTTGCCCCCTCACGTGCTTTCAACTGGGGGCGAATTTGGTCCGGGCTCTCAAGCTCCCTGGGCCGTGACTGTTGCAAAACCAGCCGCACTTTACGGCGTGGTCGAAGTCGAACCGGCAAACGATCCCGATCCGCGCCCCGGCGTCTCCCCAGCGGCACTTCTGGCCAAAGCCGATATCTGGATCGACGGTTTCAGCCTCTCCGCCCGCGGGCTGGTCTGGATGTCGGCGGACCGACCGGACGCATTCGAGGCGTTGCCGCGACTTGGCGCAGGGCCGGGCTCGTTCGTCGATCTCCCTTTCGAGAGCGACGCCCAGGACCTTCTTCGGGTCAACGTGTCAACGCTCGCGATCGCCACGACGCGGGTTGACGACAAGCCCCAGTCCCACCCGATGGAGGTGGAGCAGGTCGATCTGGCCATTGATTTCAACGTCAAAGGCAACCGCTGGATCGACGATCTGCTCAGGCCGAAGGAGGCACGGGCCGCCTTGCAGGCGGCTGTAACCGCCGTCGAGGGCAAGATGGCCGCGGGCGCACTGGATTCTGCCTTCGCGGTCAAATCGGTGCCGCCGTGGTCCCCGGTGGTCTGGCGACGTCACCACACCATCCCTCTCGCGGCCGCTATGCCGATGACACGCGCCGCCGCCGGCGGAGTTAGACCGCTCGAGAGTCGCGATCTGATCCCTTTCGCCCTCGAGACCAAGGCCGCAGGGGAGGAGTGGCGGAGGCTCGCAACGCTCCGCGTTGTGAAAGGCAAGCCTTTTGCCGAGCTGGTCGACGCTGCCTTGCGCTACAAGCTCGTCAGTTCCTGGCCCACGGATCCCGGCGCTGACGAGACCGGTAGTCCGGATCGAGGCATTGCTTTCGCGGCGCTCGGTTTGCCGGGCGTCGAGCTGCGTCCGCTTCCGGATGCCGGCCTTCACAACCCCGTTCCGTATCACGCCTCGCTTCGCTTCGATCTGCCGGCACTCGACGAAGCCTTTGCGACTGCGCCGTTGCCGCCGCAACCGGGAGGGCCTGCAAGCAAGGAGGAGCGCGAAGCGCCGCCGCCGCGGCCGGTGGCAACTGCGCTCGATTGGCCGCTTCTCGCCGAATTTTGGAGCGACCAGGAACGCAAGCACCAAAATTCCCGCGTCGTAGACAGCTATATGATGCCGTTCAGGCCGGTCGACGGCGATGCCGACCGCGCGAAGGTCGATGTCAAGACGCTCGTGAAAGGTCTGACCTGGGGAGGTGTTTCTATTCAGGTCGGCACCAAGGTCGCTGCCGGCAAGCTGCCTTACGGCAGCCTCTCCATCGACAATAGCGACGCGCTGTCGGGCAATGCCGTGCTCAGAGGTTTTGACGGGAAATTCACGCCCAACCTCGCGACCAGAATATTGCAGAGCAACGGCGGCCCTCTCGAAGTGGTGGGTTTCAGTCCGGCGACTTTCAGAGACCGGGCCGGCGGCGACGACTATTTCGATCTCGACAACCGTCTCACCGGAATCAAGCCTCCCGTGGAGACTCCCGTCGGCGTCTTGTCGCGACCGGTGATGCTGCCGGACATGAAGGATCGACGCCTGGTTTCGCTGCTGACGCCGGTGTCGATCGGCTTCAAGGCGAACGGCATCGTGCGGAGTTTCCAGTTCTGGTTCAAGGACGTGTTATTTCAGGACGGCAAGGCGTTGCTCGACGGCGAAGGCAATATCGCTTTCGACATCTGGAACGACGAGCAGAAGTTGGCCAGCGCCGGCTTCGAATGGCGGCTGGTGCCCGCCAACCCGATCGACGCCGAATTGGCATTCCGGCTCGGCCGCAGCCAGCTTCCGTTCTTCGGCTTCTGGCTGGAGCCGCTGCGGCTGACTGCGCTCTCGATGAAGGACGATAAGGTGTCGGCGGCTTCGATTCTCTGCCGGCTCACTCTCGGCGAGCAGGTGCCGTTGCCAGACCCCGGCCTCAACCTGGTGACGCTGAGCCTGATCTTCGACGATCAAGGGCAATGCACGCGCGCGAGCTTCGACGATCGGCCGCTGCAGTTCTCGTTCGTCGTTGCCGACAAGCGGAATCCGCGGCGAAATGTTGTCGTCAACGCCCAGATCAAGCCGACCGAGAGCTCTGCCTTCGATCTTGCGATCGCCGACCTGACGGTGGACGTTGCCGGCGTGGGCATCAGATTCGACCAGGTTTCGGCTGTGTTTGCGGAGGCTGTGCAGGATACTGTCCGGAGCGAAACCGTGCGCTTCACTGCAGCGGTGCAGCCTAACCTTCCGGCGCCGGGAAAAGGGCGGCTGCGGGTGACCAAGGCGGAGCTCGAGGCGGGCTTGCGGGTCCAGCCGGTCACGCCTCCTCCCCCGAGGAGAGCGTCGCTTGCACTGACTTACCGTATCGAGATCGTGCCGCGCGGCGAAGAGCCGACATCTCCGACGGGGTCATTCGGCATCGAGCTGGACAATGTCGGGGCCGGCAAATTCTCTTTCCTGGGACAGAGCGTCGATCTCGAGGCGGTATCCATCAACGAGGGCGACGGCGCCCTGGTGATGGCGATACCCGAGACCTCGATTTCCACGTCATGGATGGCATCGCTTGGTTTCGTCGCGCGGTTGTGCAAGAGCGCGACGGCGGGTACGGCCGACCTCGCGTTTGGACACTGCGAAGGTGAAGTCGTCGCGCAGGAGCCGTCTGTCGCGCTGGGCAAGGCGATCGACGCCAAAGGCGCCAGGTTGCGATTCACCCTTTCAGGTGTGGGCTCCGGATCCGACTGGAAGGGCACCGCGACGGTGACAGGCAAGGTCATCGCAAAAAATGCCATCAGCTGGCCGTCGATCGGCTGGGGATCTACGCCGACCATTCCGCTGCCGGGCGATCCAAAGCAAAGCAACGGGCGGATCACCGTCAAGCCGGGAGCGGGCGTCGCCGCATCGCATATCGTCACCTGGACATTCCTGGATCATCGGCTCGATCTCGCGCTGGCGGCCGCGGTTGCCGAAAAATCTCCCGTCGCCTGCTGGACCACGCCGGTCACCGCGCGCCACGAGCTCAGTCGTGACGGCAAGACGTTGAGCTGGACCGGGGTCGAGACCATAGCGGTCGGATATCCGAAAGCGATGATCCCGGTGCCTACGGCGAATGACGCCGACTTCGATGAGGACACGACCACGTTCGCGGCGCGCTACCGGGGGAAGATCGTCAAGAGCGAGTATGTCTCCCCAGACAGGGAGCCCGGCATGCACCGTCCAGGTCTGGGCGCGGTCGCCACCGTGCTGCAGGGTGCGTTCGGCGCCGCCTTTCGAAAGGCCTTCTGGAACGAGCCGTCGCAAGGTTTGATGGTGATGGGCGGTTTCCTCGGCGCGCTTCGGCTGAGCACAGCCGCCGCTACTCCGTTGCTGCGCCTGCCGGTGCTGGCGGGGTTGGATGCCGGCATGATCAAGCAGACGCTGCCAGGCCGGGGCATCGAATTGTCCTGGACCGACGGACCGGCTGCACGGCTACTGGCGCTGACAAGGCCGGGAACACCGTCGCCGGCCGATGCCTCGCTCGATGCGCTGCGCGCCGCAGCGCTGGCCGGATCGCTGCCATTGCCTCCGACAAACGAGGACAGCACCTGGGACGATCCTGCCGGCGCGCTGCTGGTCGAGCAGAGCTACGTCAACGCCGATCTCACTAAGGACGCGCAGCTGGCATCCACGCCGTTCTTCCTCGCTTCCGCAGTCACGGTTGAGCGCATCTTCAGGATGGGGGAAGCATCGCTTCCGGCGCAGGTCGAAGCGCTGTCGCTCGTTGCCGGCGCATCGGTCTTGCGCAAACGTGGCAATACATCGTCACTTTCGTTGGCAGCTGCCATGGCGCTGCGCGACAAGGACCTGCCGGCATCGCCGAAGAGGCCCGCGCCGCGTTTTGCCCTGGTGGGAGAGAAGCTGACAGTTGCCGACTGGACAGGCCCCCTGTCGGGAGAGAGCGATGCCAGTCCGATGCCCGTTTTGAACGGACTGGCAGTTGCGCGCGACGCAATCCCCAGGGCCGCATTCGTCGCTGTTCCCGCGGCTTCCGGCGCGTCCGTGGCAACTTATATCATGCATGTGTTCCCGGCGGCGATAGCCGATGTGCCGCCAGTCCCGACGAGCCCTGCCGCATCGTTTGCCGATCACGGCCGTGGCGCGGTTGCGGTCCCCGATCCGACCGAACCGCTCCGCTGGCTCGCTCCGGCGATCGAAGGCGCGGGCACGCCGATTCGCGATTACGACAAGGGTCTGGACCAAGGTTCGGGCCTCGCCGGTCTAGCGAGGCGCGTACGCCTTCCCGCTCATGCCGGCGAGAAGATCGACCTCGCATCAACGCAGGCCGAGAGCGATTTCATTTGGTTCTCACAGACGCAGGTGCCGATCTATCTGCCGCTGCAGACCAAGGGTATGAAGGGTCCGCCGATCGGATGGCTGACTCCGGCATCGCCTCAGGTGCGGCTGCCGGTCGTCGGTGACGTGCTCCAAGCGATCCGCGCCAGCAATGGCAACGACGATGCCGTGCTGGCCGGTCGCAGCCGCGAGGTCCAGCCATTTCTCCCGCAGGAAATAAGTGCCGCTTCTGTCGGCGAGCGCGCCGGAATCATGACCGCGCGACGCGCGCGTCTGCTAAGCGGCCTTGGGACGATCGGCATGTTCGATCCCATGTATTCGCGGTTTGGCCGGCCGGCGCAGGGCGGCTCCTCCTTCGCGCGCCAGCTCAGGACGCCTCGGCCAGCGCGCCTACCGGCGAATACGGGTAATGCACTCAGGGATCGGCGGATCGAGGCCTCGCCGGTCGACCCGACTGCGCCGTTTACGGCGGTGATTGGCTCGGCCGACATCGTTGAGGGTGTCAGTGTCGGGTCGAAGCCAGGAGAGGTGAAGTACGGAGCCTGGTCGATCAGCGTCGTTGCTGCGCCCGAATGGCAAAGCACCACCTCCGATCTGTGGGACGGCACCATCAGGCTGGTGTGCCGGATGATTGTCGTCTCGGAAGACGCGCCTGTGGCGCCGCCTCGCGAGTTGCTGGGGCAGGTTTTGATCGAGGGCGTGGCCAGTAAGCTCGAGACGCGCGCCATCTTGAAGCTTGGAAAAGCCATCATTCCCTTTTCTCAGGCAAGTTTCACTACGACGAAGGACTGGACGCCGCATGCTGCGGCGCCGATCAAGACCTTCCGCGCCGAGATCGCGGTCACCCTCGTTCCAAGAGGCGCGACACGACAGATTGCGAATCCGGACATCGCGGCGGCTTTTTCCGTGCCTGGGCCGCTGCCGGCGGCGGAAATTCAGTGGACGGTTCATCCCTCGTCGGCGCGCGTCTCCAGCGTGGTTGTGCAGGATGGCGCGTTACCGCTCATGGTCGCCGATCCTGACAAGCCCGAACTTGCGCAGGGCTCCGACCGCGCACCCGTCACGCTCCGCATGCCGCTGTACCCTGTCACCGCGATCCGTGGCGCCTTGCCGCTCACGCCCGCAACCTTGCTGTTTGCCGATCCTGCTTATGATCGCGATCTCGCGGGCCCGCCGGTTGGCGACGGAAAGAGGCTTGAGCTCACCGATGCGGCCAGGCAACTCTTGCCCGGCGGCCGCGGCGATCTCAAGCTCGTCCTGACGGCGGATCGCGGCCAGCTCAACCGTCGCGGCACCGTGACTTTCATGCTCGACGTTCGCTTCGAGAGGCAAATGGACGATATCGCACAGGCTGTCGCCGAAGCGAACGGAGCTGCTTCGGGGGGCGATCTCATGAAAGCGCAGCCAAACGACGCCGCTGCCTCGATGCGGCTCGAGCTGCAACCAAAGGGCGAACCGTCCCGCCCGCTGCGTTTCGCCAAGGACCAGGTCGCCATCAAGCTCGGCAGCGTATACGAACTGCCGCTTGCCGCCGTCACGGAAGCCGATGGCACACCGGCTCGATTGTCGGCCGGCGACATATTGGTAATGGAGACGGCTCTGAACGGTGTGGCCACCGCCGTGCTTTGGAACTCGGTCAGCGCAAATGCAACGGCTTCAGTCGATCTGCTGCCCAAGCCACCGGCGGCCCCCAATGCGCCTAGGGAAATCCCGTCGTGCAGCCTACGCTTCGTGCTGACCGACGATCCCGTGATCGAGCCGCCACCTGCGCTTTTTGCCGCGCTCCTGCGCACAGGAGAAGGAGCCGCTTCGCGCTTGTCGGTGCCGCTGCATGCCCAGTCTCCGCTACCGTGGAGGGTCGATCTCGTCGAGCCGGCGCGGGACTTTCGTCGGGGCATGATGCGCCGCCACGCCGCCTTCGTCTGGACTCTGGTAAGACCGAGCGACGATTTCAGAAGCAATTGTGTCTTCGTGATCAAGGCCGATCGCAACGGACAGACTTATCTGCCGGAAAGGGAGAGCGAATTCCTAAAGCCTGAAGAAGATAAATCTCCGGCGCCGAGCTGATCGAGGTGCTCGATAGTCTTCTCGTGAATGATGGAGGCCCCGTGACCCTTCTATTGAAGCTCAGGCTCACGAACTGTCGTGCGACCAGGAATCCGAAGTGCATGACCGGGTCGATCCGTCGGCTAATCCGATCGCCAGGATTTTCGTCGCCGGTGCGGAATGTCGCGACGGATTGCTTGCACTGAGGCTCGCGTGGCGCGGCTGGGTCGTCCCGATCGAGCCAAACTCGTGCGGTCAATCCGTCAACGAGGAGATTCGCTACAATCAAGATGAGTTCACTTACGCGGCGTGAGTAAGCGAGGGGAGAAGGAAAATGGTCAAAATCGTCGTAGCAGCCTCCGGCGGCGCTGTTGGAATCGAGCTTGATCGACGCGCCCGGATTGTCGGTCGGATCATCGCGGAGCGCGGATGCGACCTTCTGACCGGCGGCGGGGGCGGCGCGATGGAGATCGTCGCAAAGTCGTTCTGCGGGACGCCGTTCCGGGGCGGACGCTCGATCGGAATCATTCCGGGAAGCGCGGAAGGTTTTGCAGGAGCAAGACTTGGACATGTGTCGCCATACACGCTGAGTCCGAAAGACGGCTACCCGAACCGGTGGATCGAGCTCCCCATCTTCACGCATCTTCCCGGCAAGTCGCCAAAGAGTGCCGATTCGCGCAACATCATGAATATGGCCTCGGCCGATCTGGTCATCGTTCTGGCGGGCGGTGAAGGTACCCAGGCTGAGCTCGAAATCGCTTTGGGCCTCGGAAAGCAAGTTGTCGCCTTTGTCGGTCCCGAAGAGCGTATCGGAGGTTATCAGGCGGGTTCGCTTCCGAAGGACGTGATCGTCGTGCCCGATGAGCTCTCGCTGCAGGACGCGCTGCGCGACATGCTCTCTCCGTTTGCCCTGACGAGGCCCGCGTTTTCGGCCGTCCGGGCCGTCTACAAGACGGATCCGACGCAGATCCATAACTGCACCATGCACTTTCCGAACACCTGTGCGATCCGCATGAGCGAGGCTCTCGACAAGACGGTCACAGGGATCAAGGACAAATTTGCGAACAGCGGGGTCAACCTTTGCCCCCACAATTTCGTCCGCGGCGCGGGCGACCTGGCCGGCATTCTGCGCAAGGCGGAGGTGTTCGGCGTTCACGACATCGGCGTCAGTGCGCCCGGCATCGCCCCAGCGAGCGTTCAGGGAAAGAAGGGGCTGGTTGCCTACCTTAACATTCCTGATTTCCCAGGGCAGGGCCACATCGACCTGTGGGACGGCAGCAATCCTGTAGGAGCCGACTATTGGAACGCCGATCCCATCTGGTTCTGGATCTTGACGTAACGTCTTTCCCCCAGCGGCGGCTCGAGATGATCTGCGAGGCCGTGCAGGGCCTCCGTCATGTGCTGGGAAGCACCGATACTGTTCGATGGCGACATGCGATGCGGAGCGAGGAGATGAAAAGATTGGACGAGGCAGCGACTGCCGGTCAAGATCCCGGCGGGGGAGGCCAGGCCCTAGCTGCCGCAGTTCAAAAAGAGGCTGAATAAGCGCGGCTAGAGCCTTGGCCATTCTGGATCATGCCTAGTAGGCTGCCGGAGATCTTAGAGATATCGACTTAACCTTCCTTTCTTCGACAAATGTCATCGCCCGTTGATCCCGCTCTAATTTTCGAGGATGCATCGCCCGGCCCGGGTACGCATGCAATTGTCATCGGCATCGGCCACTACGATGCCGTCGCAGCGGAATCGATCGCCGCAGCGGGGCTTGAGCAGCTTGCTGCTCCGCCTCTGTCGGCTCGTGCTCTGGTCACGTGGTTTTTGGACCACTTCGATAACCCGGGGCGTCCCCTAAAGAGCGTTTCGCTCGTCTTATCCGAGGGTGAAACAGCTCGACCGTTCTCGCATGCGCGGACAATTCCGGGTGCCCGGCCTACGATTGGAGCAGTCTCCGACGTTGTTCCTGCGATACGCGCCTGGCTGAAGCGCGCTTCCAGTCACTCCGACAATCTCGCCATCTTCTTCTTTTCTGGGCACGGCGTCTCGACCGGTGAGCCGATTTTACTCCTCAGGGACTACGGGATCGATCCTGAAAACCGGTTCGATGGTGCCATAAACTTCAATCGCTTCGCGGCGGCTATGAAGACGAAGCTGCCGACGCACCAAGTCTTCTTCATCGATGCATGTCAGAATCCCGATCCCTTGGCCTTTTCTCCTGACGCTGCGCATCGGGAGGTGGGGTTGGCCTGTATCGAGGCCACGACCTACGGCCCCGTAAATGCTCAGCAGAGCGTGCATCATTCCACCTCAGATCTGACCGTAGCCTACGCGAGGACGAGCGGGCTGAGCTTGTTCACCGATGCTCTGATCCAGGGTCTCAACGGCGGGGGCGCACAGTCCGGTACGGAGTGGTACGTCAGCACTCTCGGGCTACAGAGCGTCTTGTCGCATCAAATCGAGAGGCTCGCGAGAAAGCTCAACATCGTGCAGGTTCCGCACGCCGCAAGATGCTACCAGATTCCGATCCATAAGCCTGCCGCGATCAACGTGCCGCTATATGTACGTTGCGATCCGACCGCGGCCATGAAGAACGCATGCATCGAGATCCTTGGCGTTGTCCCTAGAAACTACTACGATTCCGACGAGCACGAACCGACGGAGGAATGGATGACGGTCCTCAGCAGGGGCGAGTATAAAGTTCGCGCTACCTTCAAAGACCATCTTGGTTATCGGGAAGACGAGTCGGTTTCGATGGTCGTTCCGCCGGAGGCGATTTGCCGGATCAAGTGCAGGCCACGATGATGAGCGCATTCGCCTTGAGATTGGACCTGACGGACGGGGACGAGATCCCGATCGGCGCTGTCACCCGCATCCAGGGATATGCCGATGGGGCTCCGAAAGAGGTCGTATATCGTCAACTATCCATTCCCGTTTCGAAAACGGCGACTGCTCGCGTCGAGGTACCGCCGGGACGATATGTCATCCAAGCGATCCTGCCATCTGGAAAGATATTGCAGGAGGAAAGACGAGTGGGCGGCGAGGACGTCGTGACGGTCGTTTTCGCGAGTCCGCCACGCCGCGATTGGCTCCGCTGGCAGGATTATTCGGCTGCCATGCCGCAGTTAGATCTGCCTGTCGCCACGCCGGTCGAGCTGTCCAGGCTCGGGCGCGTTGGACAGGTGATGCAATCGCTGCCTTACCTGGACAAGATACTAGGTGTCGTGATGGGAAGGGCACCCCGGCGCTTTCCGGACGACGCTACTGGGACGGCGTCAGCCGAGATGCCGAAAGTCAGAATTGCATCGATGGCGAAAATCGACGGAGCAGCGGCATGGAACGCTCTCGCTCTTTCTCCTCCCGAGGCGGGCAGCAACGAAGCCGGCTTCAACCCGGTTCGAAGGGAAGGGCCGCTCGCGCTTTACGAGATTTCCACGGTCAAATCGTTTGCCGGGCGCCAATGGCTTGTCGTCGCATTGGACGACGGGGTGGAGGTCGTCAGCTTTCCGTTTCCCTGGCATGACAAGGATCTCCCGGCCGCGGAGCTACTGGTCGATCAGAGTGCTACGAGTGCGCTATGCCGGTCCTCTCTCGTCGTCCGAGACGGAACGAGCGCTTCCTTGCTCGCATATCTCGGCCGCGGAAATCCGGAGCCTGCACTTGAGGTTGTACATCAAGTCAGCGCCGGCAGCTCCATGCTTTCCAGGAGCAACGTATCTTCGAACCCGTTCGTATTCTGTGCGGCCTCCTACATCAGACTGATGAACAACGAGTCCGCACCGCCCGAGGAGCTAAGCTTCGAGGAGGGCATGGAATTGTTTCCCTGGCTTCCCGACGTCGCGGTGATCCGCGCGCAGTCCATGATCCGCAATGGCGACGATCGAGGCAACATCGTCCGAGCACTCCATTCCGCCTACGGGAGGGGCATTCCCTACTTCGCGGCGGGGGTGCAGCACCTTAGGGAAGCGCTCGCGATGGTCGCTGGCGAAGATGCGCAGCTCAAGGGGATGTCGGCCGACGTCGCGAGGATCGCATCGCGCATGGATCCCGGTAAGTCATTCACGGCACTGAGATATTCCCGTCCCCAGACGAGGCAATAAATAGGAGGATAAAATCCCGGCGGGGGCGAGGTCTCAGTCGACGTCGTGCTTGCGAGACGGGGAAAAATAAAGCAAAAACAAGATATTAGGCTAGGAACGAGTTGATGCTCGCCGAATTGATCTGTCGCGATTTGCCAACATTGGGCGTAGGAGATATTTAAGGGGAAGACTCGATCCTGTTGCTGCGCGGTAGAGGCGATTCGTGCATGTTCTCGCGATTCGGCCCGAGCGTGATCGGCGCATCCACCGCGACCTTCCCTACGAGGAATAGAATGGCTGATGATTTTGGAACACCCGTGAAGATTCCGGGGCCGCCTCCGATTCCGAAGGAGGACGTACCGAATCCCAGGCTCGGCGAGCGCCTGAGCGAGGATGCGCGCACGAACCTGAAGCAGATCGAGGAAAACTTCCGGCACATCGATTGGCGGATCGGCGGAGCGTTGCGCCGGTAGGTTTTTTGCGACTCGCCTTGAAATTGTAGTATCAAATTAAACGGCTCGATCGAAAGATCGAGCCGTTTAGTTTGATGGATAGGTCGATCTGTATGGCGTCCGGCGAGGACAGCATTTCAGTACGCAAAATGGACTCGGAGGACGACTGGAGGGCGCTGGTCTCGGCGCTTGCGCCGGTCGATCCTCCCGACCCGATGTCCAACATTCTCCGGCACCTGAAGGCTGGGGGCATAAAAAGCATCGTGGTCGAAAATGATTATCTCGACCGCGATTTCAGCGAAGAATATACGGTGTTCTACGCCAAGCTGTTCAGGCCGCATCGCCGTCATGCCAGGCGAATGCATTTCTTCCGGTCCGACGTCAGCGAGATCATCGCCCAGGAGGACGCGGCCGATATCGTCACGGGGCTCGAAGCCGAACAAGCGGCCGGAAACTATGCGGGTTTCCTGATCTGGCGGCCGATGTCCGAGGCCCCCATCGGACGGTTAGTTCTGGATGTTCTAAACTCTTGGCCCGGGTTTCACGAAAGCCTTCAGGTTAGCGCGACCTACGATACCCATCTGCTCGGAGCGCGACTGTCCGTCTCGGGCATACCTTTCATGGAGCAGGACGAGCAGTTCACCGCCTGCGGGCAAGCCGCCCTGTGGGTTGTCGGTCGGCATTTCCATGCAAAACATGGAGGAGCGTGGCTATCGCGAGCAGGCATTGCCGAAGCTGCCTTCGACTCGCACGACGTCAATAGCGCGTCGTCGCTTCCCGGAGGGAGCGGCGGACTAGGTCTGTCGAACATGATTGCGGTTCTTCGAAAGATGGGCCTGCAACCCCTTCTGTTTCATAAGCGCGAGCGGAACGGCGAGATGGTTTGGCCGCAATCGCCGGCTTCGATCATCATCCACTATTTGGATTCCGGGCTGCCGGTTCTGCTCGGAGTTCATAAGGGAGGTGACGACTATCATGTGGTCACCGCTGTAGGCACGGCGTTCCGCGAACTGGAGCAGACCAGGTTGGACGCTGCCGGCCTGAGCTATGCTGACTTCTTTCCGTTTTTGCTTGTGAACGATGACAAGCGCGGCATCAACCGTAGGATGCCCACCGGCTCAAATAGCTCCGAGGGATCGTCGGAGGAGACCGACTACGATCTCGAGAAAGACGTGTTCTTCGCGCTGATGCCGATTCCGCAGAGAGTCTTCGTGACGGCGGAACATGCGGAGACGTATTCATTCGATACGGTCGCGGGGTTCTACAAGGATTGGCCGGCGTTCCGAACCGGCCTGCAGGACCAAGCAACCGCCGCGGCCGGCGACGCCGTTGCCGAGGCCCTGAGCTCGCGGCAGGTCCTGGTCCGGACGTATCTGCGCCAGGGATGGAAATACAAACGGTGGATCGCGGGGAGTGGCGCACACACCGTTCTCAAAGCTCGTGCCCTGCGTCACGAGTTGCCCCGGCTGGTTTGGGTGACGGAATTCGCGCACAGGCCGGATTTCAATCACCTCGATCCAGCCCAGCGAAGAATTTTCGGCCATGTAGTCTACGATGCCACGGCTGCAGGCCAGGTCCGCAACCCTCTCCTGATGCATGTGCCCGGCGCGGTCTACGTCTGGAAGCAAATCCGCGACGAGTACTACGGGCGCGCAGAGCCGGACGTCTTCAGACTTGATAGCGATCTAAAGTACGTTGGACGCTACCGGTAGCGTGCCCTGCCGGTGCATCGGGGTGCGCCGCAGGGTGAGACATCGCCGGGAGAATCTCGCCAGCCCGTCTTCAGGAGGGTTGTCGGAACGGCTTAGTTCGCTCTAAGATCGTTCCATCGTTTTATTCATATTCACATCGGAAGGCGCGACCATGCCGCTCGTCTACGTGCACGGCGTCAACACCCGCCGCGGGGCAACTCCTGCAGATCAACGGCTTTTCGACGACCGCGTCGAGCTGATGCGGCAACAGTTCGCTCGAGTGGCTTTCGCCGATCGGGTGACTGCGCCGGGGGGGCTGACGACCTTCACTCCATATTGGGGAGATCTGGGGGTGAAGTTCGCTCGCGGGTTCGCGAGCCTGCCCAAATCCGGCGTCCAGACTCTCGCCGTACAGGCTGCGGTGGATCTCGCTGTCGCCACGACCGCAAAGCTCGACCCTGAAGTCGTCCAGAACCCAAGTTTCGGAACGGACCCACTGCTCACCGTGGCGAAGTCTCGATCGCTCGGCGCGGCGCTAGACCTTCTGTTCGCCGCTGCGACCAACGCACCACAAGCTCCCATGATGCAAAAGACGATGACCGACGCGCTGCCGGAGGTCGCGAGGTTCTCGGCGGCTGCAGAGCGCTATGCCGCTGCGAATCCGTCTCCCCCTTGGCTTGCCACAGTGCAGAACGATCAGGCGTTCGTCCAAGAACTCTTTCGGGTCGTCGATGCTCAAGGTCCGGCGACGGGCACGCCGGCCGGAGAGGTTCAGACTCTGGGCATCGGCAACGATGTGCTGACTTGGCTCAGGACCGGCGCCGGCGCGGTCAAGAATGCCGTGAAAGACGCGGTGGTCTCCGTCAGGAACGCCGTCCGTGGGGCCGCGACTGACGCCGCGCGAGCAGCGTTCATGGAGTTGTCCAATTATGTGCGGCCGGATGCGTCAGCTTTCGCGGGGCGCTTCGTCGGAGACGTATTCACGTATCTGGAGAACCGCAAACCCATAGCGGACCTGGTGCTGCAAAGCGTGCGCGAGGCCGACCAAGCGCGGAGGGACGGCGATGCCGAACTCTATCTCGTAGGACACAGCTTCGGCGGGATCATCCTCTACGACATCCTGACGAAATTCGCGCCCGACATCAAATGCGACCTCTACGTCACCGTAGGCTCGCAAGTGGGATTGTTTGCGGAAATGGGTCGACTGGCGGCGAAGGCGGATATCGCAGATGCCTTCGCGGCAAAAAGGGCAGCGGCGCGGCCGAAAGCCGCGCAGAGGTGGCTCAACATCTACGACCTAACCGACTTCTTCGGATTCGGCACTGACGGCGTCTTCGATGGCGTGCTCGACTACAAGTTCGAGACTGACGCCTTACCTCTCGTATCGCACGCTGCCTATTTCGACACTCCGCGTTTCTTCGCGCGTCTCAAGGAACGAGTGGCAGAAGCCTTCGAAAAGGGAACGGACAAGTTGACTGATACGAAGGCGAAGTGATGGCCCTGATCTGGGCAGAGGGCTTCGAAGGCGATCGAGCTCTCGCCCCTGCCTGGCTCGCCTGGAAACGTGCTGAGGAGCGTCGCGCGGCCACCTCGCTGGAGGAGCCGGTGCAGTTCGCGGCCGCCGTCGCTGCCGAAAAGGCGGCTCGGGCGCGCTACGAGGATTTGGCAAGGCAGGCTGACGAGGCCCTGATGGCGTTGGCGCAACCGCGCAGCCACTTCATGATCGTCGGGGTCGGCAAATACGAGAATGATCCCAACGTTCCTTCCGTGACAACATCGGTCAACGGGGCACGAAAATTCCTCGAATGGGCGCTCACCCAATTCTCGCACGAGGATCGGCCGCTGGGGTCCGTCGAGTTCATATGCTCGGAGGTTGCAGGGCAGGGCCAATGGCGCCCCGGCGAGACCGCTTCAAGGAAGCTGTCGCTCGAACGCTTGGATCAAGCGCTCGTCACGGAGCCCGCAACGTTCGACAACATCAAGAAAGCCTTCGACCGATGGCTGGCTCGCGCCGGATCCAGAATGGAGAATGCCGCTCTCTGGTATTTTTCGGGACACGGTCTCTTCAAGTCGGAAACCTTCGTGATGGCGGAGGACTCCCGTCTTCCCAACGAACAGCGGTCGGCCGAGAACCTCATCGCTCCGGCCCGAACCCTTTTCTATCTTCAGAGCCGTCCGCCTAGCGTTCAGTGCTTCTTCGTCGATGCTTGCTCCGAATACAACGCAGACGCCATAAACAATCCGTTGGAGGTCCTCGGCACGGCACTGTGCGGGCCGACCGGCGCTCCGGTCATCCCCGATCGGGATGCCGCGATCTTCTTCGGATCTTATGCTGGCGGAAAGGCATATGGACCTGCAGATGAAGCGCCCTACTTCACGCAGGAACTGATCGATTGCTTGACCAAACGAGCAGGGGACGCCGCCTACGCCGGCAGGCAGGTGACGATCGCCTCCCTGTCGCAGGCTCTGACAGCGGCCGCATCCCGCCGGGCCGAGATAGAGAAGAACGAAGAGATCAAGTTCTATGAGGGCAAGCCCGGCGTGTGTCGCACATCGGGAGTATTATGTGATCTCATCGGTCCGCAAGAAGTCCTCGTAAGGGTCAGATGCCGCCCGAACGATGCCATGCCGCTCGCCAAACTCTACGTGTCGGAGGCCGCTCAGGGCATCCGCATAGATCGCGCCAAACCGGCTCCCACGTTCTGGTACACGGTCGTTCAACCCGGCTCGTGGTCGGCCAGCGCCGACTTCGAGAATGCTTCCTACATCTGCGCACCACAGCCTTTCGAACCGAGGCCTCCTCTCCTCGAGGTTACGATCAACGCACAATCGGCCCTCGTTGCCCAAAAGGGTGGAGGGACAAGGTCGTGACGCGGTATCTCGTCGAGGTTCAGGCTTCGAACGTGCCGGACAACCTGGCGGGCGTTCCTCTTGCCGTAGAAATATTCGACCAAGATGGCAAGGCATCTCGCAACGTCCTGCAGCTCTCAGGAGAGCCCCTCAAACGCGATGTTCCCGGGGAAGGGACTTATCTGGTCCGAACGACGTTGCCGTCTGGCCGCGTAATCTCCAGCATCGCGGAGACGCCGGCGGTGGCGGACGAGAATGGACTGGCGGTCGGACGGACCGTACTCGACCTCCAAGAGGCGGACGCCCTCGCCGAGTTTTGGCGGGAGGCAAAATCCTTTCTCGGAGCGCTGGCCGCAATCCAGGAGAGTGTCAAACAAGGCGCTCCCATTCCACCCTGGGTCGCGTCATGGGTCAACGAACTTCTGGCTCGCGGCAAAGAGAATGCAGGCGGTATACTCCAAAGCGCGCTTGCTTACGTTCTGGACAAGATCGGTCTGGCAGTCCTTGCTAATTTGGGAGGCGAAGACGCGGGGCCGACGATAGAGCCGCCCCCTGCGGCGCCGATCTTGAATTTTCGGTGCGGAAGTTTCGTCGAATGGGAAGCGCATGGCGCACCCACTGGATCGACGATCGTGCTGAAGCCGCTTCAAGAAGGCACAATCGGCCTCGACGGCACGATTCCTGCCCCGATGGAAAACATCAGGGCGGCACACTTGTTCGAAATAGCCGACAGCACCAAGCAGATCCGATCGCTGGTGGTGTGGAAGCCCGGCATCAACAGACGGCCCGCCCGACTGAGCCTCGATTTCAGCACCGTCGGCTATCGTAGCGGCTCGATGCTGTCGGCCTCTTTCGATCCCGAGGAGGACCCAATAACCGCGTCATGCTTCGAGTATCTGACGCGCGGTGCGTTTGAAGACGCGCGTTTGGGGCTCGAAGCCTTGGTCCCGTTGCTCAAGCAAGGGTACGCCGAAGCCGACCCCATCCGAGGCATCCTGGCTGGATACGTCCTCTACAAGCTCGGCGAGCCGAGCGCCGACACGTTCATCCGATCCCTTTGCGAACGGAGCCCGGACGTCGCGGACGTGCACGTTCTGGCTTGTGCTCAATCCATAGCCGCGGGCAAGAGCGACGAGGCGCTGCTATCCTTCAACGAGGCGTTCGTTCGCGGCATACCCGCATTTACGGAAGGCATAAAGTTGTTGCGCGACGGCGCGAACTATTTCCGAGATCTACATCCGCAGGACGAGAGCGTGAGGCAACTTGCACGCAGGGCCAGCGCGATTGCGGCAGCGGCGAACTTCGACTCCACCCTGGCCTGTCTGCGGCTTGGTCTCGACTTGGACGTCCGGTTCCTTTGAAATCCGCCGTTTGACCGAACTAAGCCTCGAAATATCCGATCAGGGAAGTGGCAACGTATTGGTGCAAGCTGCTTTCGACGGCAGTAGCTGTGTGGACCTTGCGTCCGATGCCCGATGATCTCGTATTCGGCGGGAGGCCAATCGCCGACCGGCCGCGACGCTGCTAAAGCTGTCGCAGCGAGCCCGTCATCCGGATCCGGAAAGCTGAATGTGTAACCTCTACTCGATCACCACCAACCAGGCTGCGATCAGCGCGCTGTTCCGCGTCGTTAACCGGTACGTTGGCAACCTCGCGCCCATGCCCGGCGTCTTCCCCGATTACAAGGCGCCGATCGTCCGGAACGGTGCGGACGGCCGTGAGCTCGCGACCGCTCGCTGGGGCATGCCGTCGTCGTCGAAGGCGCTGATGGACGCGACCAAGAAGCGGGCCGAAAAGCTGCAGGCCAAAGGCAAGCCGGTCGATTTCAAAAAAATTGCTCCGGATGGAGCCGGATGCCGGAACAACCAACATCCGCAATGTAAATAGCAAACACTGGACTCGGTGGCTGGGCCCCGAACACCGCGCTGCGTGGTGCCGTTCAATTCGTTCAGCGAGTTCAACAAGGCCGAGGGCGGCGACATCTGGTTCGCGCTGAACGAGACCCGCCCGCTCCTCTGCTTCGCTGGCATCTGGACCAGCTGGACGTCTGTCAGGAAGGTCAAGGAAGGCGAGACCACGAATGATCTATACGCATTCCTAACGACGGAGCCGAACGCAGAGGTCGGCGCCATCCACCCGAAGGCGATGCCGGTGATCCTGACGACGCCCGAAGAGGTCGAAACCTGGATGACCGCGCCCGCCGAGGAGGCTTTGAAGCTGCAGCGGCCGCTGTAGGATGGCGCGCTCCGGATCGTCGCGCGCGGAGTAAAGGAGGATGCTGTCGTCGAAGCGCAGGGAACTGGCTCCGGGTCATGATTCGGAGCGACGGAAGATAGGTCGCTGTAAAGTCCGCGGACCACATCGGAAACCTCGGTCGGGTCCGCATCGTCTTCGCATCACGCACCCTGACGCCGGCGCGCTTGCGAAACTCGGGGTCCTTGCAAAGGGCTGCGAGATCCTCCGGTCCCTCATAGGCGATGATCGCCGGCTCGTTCACCTCGAAGCCCGCTGTCGCTGCTCTGCCCTTGCGCTTGTGTTTGGCGCCGTCGACGAAGCAGGACTCGAGGACGTGTTCGGGCAGGCACGGGCGGGCGCGGTGCAGCCAGAGACTACCGTACCACTCGAGTTCGGCGATCATCTCGTGGTCGGCCCTTGTCTTCACTCTCTTGCTCGTGAAGGACGCCAAGTCGATCGCCTGTTGGTCTAGGGGATCGGCCAGCGTGCCGCTGTGCATCAGCAGGGGGCGGACGCCGTTCAGTCGGAGCGAAATACGCTCAACGGTACTCATTGAAATTGACTCCTACGGTGGGATCGAAGAGAGGAACCTGGCGTTCGTAGAGGGGCGCAGTGTCGACGATGCGCGGGCGGATCGTGACGTAACGGCGGCGGCGGATCTCATCCGTGATCACCCGATGACAATCGCGGCACAGCGCCGTCAGGTCGCCGATCGCCTCGCATCCGAAGCGCTCGTAGGTCCGGTGATGGACCTCCAGAGGCGCTTCGGAGGTGCCCGGTTCGTAACAGGTGCGGCACCGATGGCCCGCCGCTTCGAGTTCGCCCAATCGGGCGTCGCCGAGGCGCCAACGAGCGCTGCAGATGTGCTCTCGATAGTGAAGATTCATGTCGGTCGGCTTCCGTTTCTTTCTACACGGTTTAACGTATAGAGCGATCGATGTCAATAGTGTACTATATCGCTAGTTCACTATAGAAGATGGGGTGGCGGAATGGCGGCTCGGAAGGCGACCACACCAGCGCGGTCACGCGTGCCGAAAGGCAAGAAACAGATGCTTTGCATCCTCGACGAGGACGTGATCAAGCGGATCAAGATGGCTGCGATCGAAGACGGGACGCCGATGTCCCATGCAGTCGAGAAGGCGATCCGCGAGTGGTTGGCGCGGCGCCCCAAGCCCCCTAGGCCGCAACAGCAACGGGATTAGCCGGCGGACCGAATTCCGCGCGGGTCGAACAGTTCGGCGAGCCTGACGTCCAGGGCGTTGGCCAGTTTGGTAAGGGAAGCCAAGGTCGGATTGGCCTCCGCACGCTCGATCTCGCTGACGACGGCCTGCCTCAAGTCGGCGGCAGCGGCGAGCCCCTCCTGGGAAAATTTTCTCTCTCGCCGCAATCTCTTGACGTTCGCCGCCAAAATATCTGCGTTCTGGGCCAAGCTCCCTGGCTCTTCTTTAGCTGGCCGCCCCATTCGTCACCGGTCGATTGTTTGCGCTCGCGCTCACTTTCGGCGATTCCCGGGTCTCAGTCCAATAGCAGGCAAGAATCCGGGCCGTCTGCGGCGGTTTTCGACGTTTCCCGGGGCTCCAATCACCGGGTATGATGGCATCCCCAGCGAATCTCAGGCCGGACCGGCATGCCAACCAAGCCTCGCTTCGACATCGGAATCGTGGTCCCCCTGCCGGAAGAGCTTCAATACGTGGTCGAGGTCGCGCCGATCGTGAGTTCGATCAGCCGGAACGGAGCTCACTTCCACGTCCTGGACTTCGGGCCGTACACCGCGATCGCCTGCCTGATAGGGGAAATGGGCCTTCTGGCAGCCCAACACGCGACGCAGCGCTTGTTGGACTACGCGGATCTGAGGTTGCTTGTCCTGTTGGGTACCGCAGGCGGCCTCGACGAGGACCTTGCCGTCGGCGACGTCGCGCTCGGTACCGAGATCAACGAATACCTAGCCAACTCCCGGGCCGAAACGGCGGGCGGGGGGTACGAGCTCCGCTATTCGGGGCGCCATTGGCCGCTCGAGTACCGCATTCGCCAGGCGCTCGGGAATTTCGAGTTCGGAGCGCGGACTGCCTACGAACGCTGGGCGCAGGGTGCAGAAGACCTCTACCGGCAGCTCGACATCCCCGACAAGCCGGAAACCTGTACCCCGCCGCCCGGCATTCGTTGCGGGAAAATCGCCTCCGGCACGGTGGTTGCAGCTTCGAAGGCCTTCGCTGACGAGCTCAAGGGCATCGACCGTAAGTTCATCGCGATCGATATGGAGGCTGCCGGATTCGCTTACGCCGCGTCAGAACGAATTCGCCCGGTGCCTCATCTCGTGATGCGCGGAATATCGGACCGGAGTGACGAGAACAAGAAGAAGCTGGACAAGACGAGCAAGAACGGCTGGCGGCGCTACTGCGTCCGCAATGCAGCGACGCTACTCAAGGGACTGCTGGAATGGGATGGTTTCCGCGATGCCGTCGGGATCGTCAATTCGGCCGGCGAACGGCAGAGCGGAACGTCTGTCCGTGATCTCGTCACAGCGGTCAGGGACCGCCTCGGCGGGGCGTGGGCCGTGGGGCTGGCTCTTGGGATTTGTACCCAAGGGCCCGCGGTGGTCGCTTCGGGCAATGCGATCGCGGTAGACGTGAGCAGACTTCGAGCCTCCGATGCAAGATTCCGTTCGATGATCGAGAGCATCGAGAGCCATGTGGATGCCTCGGGCAGCTTCGCCGTCGACGTCGCCGCCGATGCCGTGCTGGAGGCGGTCGATCGTTACCGCAATCGACTGGCGAACGCCGATGCCGACGCGCTGATCGCCGATTTCGACGCAGTTGTGGTGGAGATCGTCTTTGCTGAGGAGGAGCCTGCCGAGTCAACGGCGGCGCTATTGCTGGTGGAGGCCGATCGGCTTGCGGAGGACGTCGGGCCACATGCGGTCGTCGACCTGCTGAAGGACCATATCGGAGAGGGGCCCCTAGTGCGCGAACGCTACGTCAATGCACTCGCCGAAACCGGAGCTGCCGACCGAATCGTCCAGCTGGCCGAATCCGTAGGCACGGCGAATCTTACTCGAGCAGAGCTGGAGCATGCGATGTTCGCCTGCCCCGGCCAAGGCCGCGAGGATCTGGCCAAAGAGCTCTGGAGGCGCCATGTATCGGAGTTCGTCGACGCCGCGGCAGTCCTGACCCGGAAGCAACTGGTCAGCCGTTTTCCCGCCTTCGGCAAATATCGGACGTAGTCATGGTCTCAAACGGACATCCTATCGAAGTCGATCTGGAGCGGATTCTTCCGCTGCTCGCGCGTGAGATCTACACGTCTCCGTTCGCGTTTCTTCGTGAGAACGTCCAAAACGCCGTCGACGCTATCCGCATGCAGCGCTACAGGGAGCGCCGCCAGAAGCGCCGTTTCCGGCACAGCATAACCATCGAAGTCGTCGGCAACCGTCTGTCGATCACAGACACGGGCATTGGAATGACCCGTGACGATCTTTCCAACTTCTTCTGGAGCATCGGAAAGAGCGGCAAACATACGGAGGAGGCGAAGACCGCGGGCGTGGTGGGAACCTTCGGGATCGGAGGCATGGCCAATTTCGGCGTCTGCTCGCGACTGGAGGTCGTCACGAGGACTCGGGCAGACGGACGCGCCGTTCTGAGCTATGCCGAGCGATCGCGTCTTTCCGCCAAGGAAAACTGCGTCTTCTACGAACAGGGCCCCGCAGACGCCGAACCGGGAACGACGGTCACGGGAACGCTCATCGAGAGCATTTCGTTCGACCAGATCTTTTCGTATCTTGAGCCGATCGTGAAGTATCTCGATGTTCCCATCAGCATCGGTGATCGGTCGCTAGGGCAGTCCGAGTTTCCCACCGTCGAAAGGGACGATCAAGGTCAGACCTGGGAGGTCGAGCACGGGCCCGCCAAGGCGACAGTGTGGATCCGCGCTCTCCAAAACGGCCAAGCCGAAATTGAAGTTGAAAGCTTCAAATGGGAGGAACAGGAGACAGATGTCTCCGCAGTTTTCTCGACAACGCGCAACGTGATCTCCGCCTATCAGCATGGTTTCATGCTCGCCAACGTTCCGATCACGACGGTGTTCGGATTGGGCGGGATGATCAACAGTTCAGTGCTTCGGCCAACGGCTGGCCGCGAAGCGGTCACCGACGAGAGCCGGCGGCTGGTACAAGCTCTCGTACACGCGGTCGAGCGCGGGCTCGCCGAACACATCTCGCGCACGGCTGGACTTCCGGAGCGCTTTTCCTCCTTCTATCGATACCTCTCGCAAACGGGACTTTGGGAGTTGGCAGGAGCCACCTCGGTAAGGGTCTACGGCTCGAGCCAAAGGCGTCGGCTCGACTCGTTCAAATCTGAGAACCCGGGCAAGCTCTACTTCGCTCGCGAAGGGCACGACCAATCGATCGTTCAAGCGTTCAGCGAACAGGGAAAGACCGTGGTGCTGCTCTCATCTGATGGGCAGCGTCAGAAGGTGGAGAGCAACTATCTCCAGGGATATTGCAAAGCTTCTCTACTCGCCGATCGGGTCACTTGTCTTAAGATCGTAAATCGTCTTTCCATTCCGGAAGAGGTCTTCAAGTATCAACTGCTCGATCGCTTGCGTACCCAGTATCTGGTCGAAGGGCTTCACGTAAAAGCCGGTCAATTGACCCATGGTGCGATGCTGTGGCCCACTTCCAATCCGGAGGGCGGGAAGATCCTGTTCGTCGACTTCAGACATCCGCAAATCAGGCGGTTGGTGGAGCTACGGGATTCCTATTCCTTCGACGCGGTGTTCGATATCTTCATCCGCGACTCCATATTTCCCAGCCTCGAGTCCTTCTTTCCCGATCTCAGGAGGCGTGATTTCGACGCTTTGCTTCGCAGGCTGCAGTCCACCGTGGAGTACTTCGAGATCGATCCCGCCGATATCGGACGCATCCAACAACTGGCGTCGATCACCAAGATGGCTCCGGAAAAAGTGGCTCTAGTCTTCGGAAGACGAAGCTCCGGAACGCCGCGGCCGACCTCGGTCGGCGCCGCGGACGTGATCCCTGTGCCTTCTCAGATCAACGATGTCGCGCAGGAGACAGAAGGAAGATCTCTGGAGGACCGGAAGCGGGAATTCGAAATCCGGCTTCTGGAGACCTCTCTCGATGCGAAGATACTCGACGCCCGGGAGGTAAGCCCGGACTTGGGGCTGGCAAGATACTATCTCGCCCTCACAAGCGATGCGCACGTTCTTTACCGAAGGATATTCCTCGAACGGAAACCCTCGGCGGACTTCTCCTGGGGAGGGTATCGGGGAGGTTATCTTTTCTATAGCGAGGGATCCGCCGTCGTCTACTACGACATCCAATTCGAGCATTTGGTCGTCGAGAACAACGAGCGAGAGCGCACCGGCAAGGTTACCCTCGAACACACAGCGCTTGTTCTGGAGAATCAAGTCTTCCTACCTATCCCTCAAGAATTCGAATCCGAACTTGTGCCTAGGGAGAGACCTTTGAAGTTCACGATTCGCCACCAAATTCTCGGGGTCCGCGACGACTGATGGTTAGTAGAGAGCTTGGCCTGAGAGCGCGGCGCAAGGTTCGACGGCAGGAGAGGCGCCAGTCGAAAGGCTGCGCGGGGCCGTAAGCCAGACGGTTGCGGGCTCCGCGTCGAGCACGAGCACCATCAGGATAGGCTGATCGGCGGGGCGCGAGGCGAAGACCTGCTTTCGGCTAGACGGCGCGACATCAGTACCATAGGCTTGTGGGGCGCCAAATGGGGGACTTTGCCATGAATCGCGCATTCTTTTCCGGTCTCTTTCTTGCATTCCTTTCGAACTGCCCTGCCGGAGCTCAGGAAGTCTCGTTGACCGAGCTCGACAACAGGATGACTTACTGGATCACCAAACTTCCGTATTGCATGTACCAAGAGGGCACGTTTCCATCCAAGGATAACTGCAACGACGGCGACTCCGTTTCGCTGAACGGATTGAGCTGTGCAGCGGCAAACAAGCGACCTGGCGAGTTCGGCCGCTTGGGAGTTGAAGCTTGCGAGGCCGTTAAGAATTCTCGGGGCACGAAATCGGGCGCGTTCTACCGCTCGCCAAAGAAGCGGTATGAGATTGAAAACGGCCTTCCTACTAGCGATGAGAAGCCATCCAGCAACGACTCCGCTCAGGGAGTTTGGGCTTACATCGCGGAGAAGAAAGACGTCGAAGCCTTCCGCGCTTGGACCGGCTGGATGAAGGAGCACAAGCTCCTGGGGACGTGGCCTCGCTATTGCCTGGACAACGCCTGCGCTTTCAATTTCGCAGACTGTCCGATGCTCGATCGGCTTGCCTTATATCTCGAACAAGGAAACTCCTTGTGCGACTTGCCCCCGTTGCCGTCCGCAGGCGAACCCGTTCAGGCATTGCAAGCAGGATATGAGGCCACGGTAAAACTCGTTGAAGGCCTGCCTGGCACGAAGGCGCTTGCGCCCCAGATCGATGGGCTGAAAAAGCGAATTGACGCCGCGCTCAAAGACAGTTTCGATCGAGCCAAGCAGGTCGACGAAGCCAGAGCAAAAGGACAAACGCTCGCGCGGGTGCTAAGCCACCATGCTGATTTCATAGCGTACATTGACGGATATGCGAACGCAGCTGGGCCGCCGCGTCAGGATGTTGCCTATACGGCCTACATGTTGAAAAAATATGGTGGGTTCACGACTCAGGACTTGGCGAACGCGGCTGAGGTCGTAGCGTCAAAGGAGCCAGAAAACGCCTTCTTCGAATACGTGGCGCACGGTCCGACGTCCAAGATGCTTTCACAAATTCTCTTCATCAATGGGATACAGAAGTGCCCTTCGAAAGAATCGGACGTGCCGAATCACCCTCGAACGTCCTGGATTTGGGAAAGTCTTGACCGACAGACGGAGCCCGGAAAAGCCCAGCCTTGGGTCGAGACGATGTATTGGGACTGCATCTTCGTTGGGAATCTGTACAAGAGTGGCCCGATCCAGGGATTCAACCTTCCTGCGCTCCCAGGGTACGCGGAGGCGTCGCGGGCAGCTGAACAGCAACTCCAGAACGCCATCGACCACACGAAGAAGCTGATCGCTGCTCTCGAAAAAATTCAGCAGAGGGTAAAAGATCCAATGCATCCTCCGAGTCTTCCGGAGATCGAGAAAGAACTCAGCGACGCTTACGAAGACCCAACCAAGATCGTACCTCCGCCCGTGAAGGGGCTGCCACCGCCACCACCACCTCCGCCCCTACCTCCACCGCCAGTGAAGTTTCCAAAGCTGTGAGGATCTGACGAATGGTCTCGGCCGAGGCACTACGGCGGGGCTGTTCGAACCGGCAAATCATCAGTGATTTGCCAGTCCAGGTTACGGTGAGCGTCGGTATGGCGTGGGCATCGAAGGCTACGGAACTGGCGTATATGCTTCGCGTCGCCGATGCTGCCCTCTACTCCGAGACGCAACGTGGCCGCAATTGCGCGGTTCGGGCAGAATCGCTGATTGCTGCCTAGGGCGTGATCTCATAAATCGGAATGTCCGCTCATCTCCCAACAGCGAGCGCAGAAACGGACATTGCATGAGGTCCGAGCCGGCCAGCAGCAGACTTAAGATCTGCAAACCCTGTTCTTGGGGAGGCGTTAGGGCCGAGCGACATCGTCATGCAGCTTTCTGGCTTGCCTGCATCATCTGCAACGAGCGGACGCGGCGGCGCAGGATCTCGTTACGCATCGTCGCCAGATGTAGCGTGACGAACAGCAGCGTGAACGCGACGGCCATTACCAAGAGCGGAATCAGGAATGATTTGTCGAGCGCCGATCCGCCCATGCGCATCACCGAGGCCAGCTGGTGCAGCGTGTTCCACCAGTCGACCGAGAATTTGATGATCGGCAGATTGAGCGCGCCGACCAGCGTCAGCACGGCCGCGGCGCGTGCCGCGCGCGAGGGATTCTCGACCGCGCGCCACAGCGCCATCAGGCCGAGATACATCAGGAATAGGATCAGCACCGAGGTCAGCCGCGCGTCCCATTCCCAATAGGTGCCCCACATCGGCCGGCCCCATAGCGAGCCCGTGAGCAGCGTAAGGAAGGTGAAGCTGGCTCCGATGGGAGCAGCCGCCTTCGCGGCGACGTCGGCGAGCGGATGCCGCCACACCGATGCTGATGCCGATCAGCGGCAAGAAGCCCAAGGAAGGGGCAGCGAAGAAGTCATCCACCAAGCCCCAACGAAAGTCAGCCTGACGCCCCCCTCCGCTGCAGGTTATGGATATGACGCGCGGCTTCGGACCGCCGCGTCGACGTTCTCGACGAAATCCCGGACCGCGTCGGCCGCCTGTCGAACAAACGTCCGTGTGAAGATTTGTTGCTCGTTACCGTCCTTGTCGTTCCCGTTGCGATGGACGCAGTCGTGTCGGAGGCTGACGAGTCGAAAAAGGAACTCCTTGTCCGCCGCGCGATCGAGCAGCCGTAAGCCGAGCGCGATGCGGTAGAGCACGTCGACCTTCGCGAGGTTGTGGTACAGGATGCCGCGCAGGTGGCTGCGGACTTTCCCCTGGACCAGTGTGAGGTCCTTGGAGATCTCGGAGAGAGTAAACTTCTCCTTCTTCAGATCGTCGCTCTCGTCGACGAGCCGCTGCAACGCATCGCTATCGGAGAAGACCTCATTGAGAAGGGTGTCGCCGAGATAGGTCTCTAGTGCCGTGATCTGATGTGAAAAAACCAGTCGGTTGACGAGATGTCCCCCGTCGTCCGAGCCGTGACTCGCGAGCAAGTCGGTCGTCTCCCGAAACGAGCGTAGAAAAACCGAACAGGGATCGCCAGGCGGCGTTAGATCCAGCCATTCGTCGAGGTCGGGTTCGGGCGGCTCGTGCTCGAGCCCGTAGTCGAAATCTTCGACGATCTCGTGCTGACCGACGTCGGTGGCTTCATGATTTTGGGCGCCGACCGGGTATTCCCATAGACCCCAGGTCAGGAGTCCCAAAACCGGGTGATCGACGGACGCTTCATGGTGCAGCGCTTCGCCCATGCCTCTTTCGTCGCTGTCGACGATCTCCCAGTCGAGTTCGTCACTTTCGATCTCATAGATCTCTCCGGTATCGTGGTGCCTGATGCGGGCGGTCCCTAGACAATAGACCTGCATTCGACTTCATTCCCTCCACGACGAAGTGTCGACGTCTATCACTGTGTCATCTAGATCAAAGTCCTCCGGGGTGCTCGCTGGCGCCGAAGTGGTGCACTCGAAAGGAAAGCTCTCTTTGAAGTCAACTGGATCATGTTTGCCGCCAGCCATCAGCGTGACGCTGACGGTGCCGGTGAACCGGCATCGGATCCTATCAGCGTCCACGCTCAATACCTCCGGATCGTCGATCAGAACGCCGCCGGTCTCGTATTTGCCCGAGATTTCATCGAGTTCACTGATGGTCTGGTTTATGAATGCTCTCGTGGCGGCACCGCTGAGCGCGTGCGATAGGGCAGTCGCGACACGATCCTTCATCTCGTCGATCGTCACGAACAAATCGTCGAGCGCAGCCAGCGCGTTCTCCGCGAACTCTTCGATCTCTTGTTCTGTCGTCAATTCGGTGTCCGGTCGGACATGGGTCCGCTTATTCAGTTCCTGGAATGCGGGCCCTAAACCCGAGTGAAGCGTTTCAGGCTTGATACCGAGCTTGGTTTTGAGGAAAGCGTCGGTCAAACCTCCACGGCAGGTGTACAGCGCGCGTTGTCTCCTTGTGGGGCCTTCGACGTTGGCGTCCTGCTTGAACCACTGGCAACGCATCACCTCGGCTTCGGGAGCCATAAGTTCGAGCACATGCGCGGTCAGTTCGCGGAACGAACTAGCAGACTGGTTCGCGCGAGCGGGATTATTGTCCTGGGTGAGCACAGCCAATGCCCCCTCAAGTTGGCGCCTGGAAAAATCGTCGGGCAGGCGATCTTTGATCTTGTCGACTAGTTCCTGGCTTGGCACTGCTTCGTCCCATAGCGGATGGCTTGAATCATTCGAGCGAACGCCGCTTTGCGGCGAGCAAGTCGAAATGTTTGGCGACTTGCTTTAGCCCGGGTCGATTATAAACCGGTTGACGGCGATGGACAGGGCTCCCGCTCGTTTTCCACGAATCGATTGTCGGCAACAACTAAAGCGGGAGTGGCACTATCGTGATTGCGCGCACGTCCAGTGGAGCTGGGAAACATGAAGAAGCATCGCCAAAAGCCATCAACTTCCAAGAGGCAGAAGCCGGCTGGAAAACCGAGGGCCGAGTCTTTGGCCATGGAAGCGAACTACCTCACGGCCGGGCAACGCGCGCGCGGCATCCGCGCCTTCTCGCTCCATCCCGGCAAGATCTTCACGCCGCTTCAGCGTCATCTCACGCAGACCGAGATGGCGGCTGAAGGCTGGTTCGACGCAAACGGTAATCCTGCGGATCCAACTTGAAATCTCCGGCCGGATTCAGGAAAGCGCCGCCTACAAGGAAGGCTCGGCTCTTTAAGGACGAGTAGTAACCAGCCTGCCCGAGTTCTGGCCCTCAAAGGCCGGGAAGGCCATCCTCACGGGATGCCGTCCGCAGGCGCTGGGTCAACACTAGGTGGTTTCTGCGGAGACTAATGTGTCAAACAGAAGCCGTAACACGGCCGCGGCGGAAGCTGACGCCTTCGCGCGGTAATTGTCCGCCTTGTGGGCGTCGCAATAGTCCACGATTCCGCGGACGACGATGAAGTCGGTACTTTGTGCGTAAGCGGCTTCCCGCAGTCCCGCCGCTTCCATCTCGATGGCCATCGCCTTGAAGCGGTCGCGTATCGCGTCGCGAACGGCGGGATCTTTGAGGAGCGTATCTCCCGCCGCGATCACGCCGGTGTGGACCATCGAGCGGCCTGGGACGGTGCGCCTGGGATCGATCGGGTGCGCGATTTCGCCGCCGTCGGCATCATGCAGAACATCAAGCGTCGGATCTGGTTCGGTCGCCCCGAGGTTGACCATGGCTTCTACATAGGCAGTACGCCAGGCGTCGGAAAAGCCGGAAGTGTTGTTTTTGAGCATGCTTGCAGCCTGCAGCCAGGCATGGCTGGCGCGCTGCGGTTCGTCGCGGTAATCCAACCTTCCGTCGGCGTGCCGCTTGGTGTGGTCGTGCTCGGCGACCTTGGTCGAGATGACGACATCCCCCAGCCTTACGTGGGTCTCCGGGTCACTAGGATTGGGGCAGCCGCCGGCGATGCCCACGAACGCGCACCATCGGACGTCGAACGAGCGCAGCATATTGGCCGCCAGAACCGCGGCTCTGGTATTGCCCTGGTCGGACGTCCCGTAGACGACCGTGACCTTCCTGCTCGCGATATCGAATTGGACTAGCCGGTACATGTTGGCGTCGCCGTTGACCATCAACAAGCGGCCTTCACCGAAGACATGCTGGACGGCCTCGCGCTCGATCGGTAGGGCCGTTACGATGGCGAGATCGACTCGTGTTTTCGTGACGACGGGCAGGGTTGCGTATCCTTGGGTTTGGGTCATCTCGAAGGCATCGATGAAGCGGGGATCACGGCTGAGGGCATCGAGGTCATCCGGTGCTGCGGCTCTGATTTCGTCGAGCAACTCGACGTCGCGACAGGCCTTCACCAGGATATCGTACCGAATGTCATCCCCAAAGGCTTCCGAAGGCAAATCATGGCTGCCAAGGTGGAGCAGTCCCTGGATCATGCCGGCGCCGGGATCCTTGGAATAGCTCCTGAAGTATTCACGATTGACGATGCTGTGCGATCGGTTCCTGATGATCAAATTCGTCGGGTCGAGTCCGAGCACCGGCAGGATATGGTCGACCACCCACGCGGCCCCTGCGAGCCGCTCCTCCACTTCGGCCCACTGCTTCTCGAAGACGTCCTCGCTTCGCCCGTCCGTATATAGCCCGTGAAAGGAGCGCCCGGCTTCGCCCGACTGCAAGGCGTCGAGCCATCCCAGTGCAATGTCCCGACCGGCACTTCTGGTGCGCCGATGCCAACCCATAGGCTGATCCATGGAAGCCAGGTAAGCCGAATGTTGAGGCGATCCGGGAGCGTACTGGGGAAGCTTTTCGTATCGGAACTCTTCGATGGATGAGCCGCCGCCCACCAGGACAAACCGCTGCGAAACAAAGGCGCTCTCGAGAAATGGTTTTAGGACCGTCGCCGCGATGGCACTCTCATGGTAGGAGGATGCCGGGATAAGTATCCTCGATCCCACCATGACGGCGAAGCGGGTCGCGAGATCCATTTCTTCGAGAGCGTTGCGGCTCTTGGCGTAACTGCCGCGCTCTTCCAGGAAATGGACGTCGAAAAAATGAAGAAAAATGGGGCGGGGGCGAATGGAGCCCGGTGTCAGAATTGAGGAAATCTGAGCTGGGCCGTCTCGTGACGACATGATGCTTCGTACATTTTTACGAGCTGGGAAAGATCGCCATGGAGCGAAATGGCGCCCCAGGCAGTCAATTCGTCGGAATATTGGCGCGGGATCTCGCCCAAAAGAAAAATATGCTTTCGCGAAGAAAAGGCCACGCTCACCTCGGCGAACGTGTTGGCGCCGATGTAGCCGTGAACGCCGTTTTTGTCGAAATTTGCCACCAGAACGCCGTACGTGAGCGGGTGCTTGATCTTGTTGATGTGAGACGTCGAGATTCCTTTCTTGAACGACATGTAGGAGCGCTTGTCGAGAACGTTGAAGCCGGCGTCGATATCATCGGGCATGACTGAGCGGACGCCGAGTCTGTCGAACTCGTTCTTGATCTGGCGCATTTGGGACATGAACGCGACGCTGCCCGAAATCACCACTCGCTTGGCCGCAGCGAGTTCCGGGGAGTGCATTTGTTCATGTCGAAGCGAGGCGGCGCTCGACATCGAAGACTTCTCCGCTGCCTTTCGAAAAGATCCAGTCGAATGGGGTGTCACCCTGGAATCTTAGCACGAACTCCGCCGGTGCGACCACACACCACTCGGGGATATGAACAGGTAGGTCGTTGGGCTGTTCCGAGAAGTAGATGGGCTGCCGACGCTGGATGATCCGTCCGATCTCGTATGAGGTGGTTCTCCCGACGTACCCCCGCGGTGCAACCACGTAGACGGCATCCGCAGAGAAGATATTCTCGAGCGTACGACTCTGGACCTCTGGGTCGCTCGCGGAGGCATCGTCGGTCGAAAACCTCACGAACTCCTCTCCGTCGACGATCGCGGCTCCCGATGGAGAGACGATAGCGAATCCGGCCGCTCTGAAGCGATGCAGGATGTCCAGCACGCCGTCGTACCGTTCGCGGCGGAAACTTCCGATTATCGCTATCCGCTTCGTCATTGCACGCCTAGGCTGAAACTGCGTAAGGTTCGCGTAGCTTGAGCATGTTTCGCGTCCAGAGGCAATCGATCTGAGGCAGCCGCGTCGAATAACCTTCGCTGGGCGAGTGGCCCTACGGTCCTCATTGCGGACACCCCTTCCGGGCATAGCCGCGTTGACGAAGGCATCCTCGACCCAGGTTGGTTACGGGCGTGTCTCTGGATTGGCGGCACCCCGGCGCTGCAGAGGGGACGCGAAGCGCCGATTGGCGGTGCGTGCCCGTGAAACGCCCGGCCGTTTCCACCGACGAGACAGGCATTGGATCCAAGGAGAGCCGCACCGATGTCTGTGCCGCTGTGGGCGGCCGTGTCAGCGTTGGAGGACGACTACCCCTTGCCGCGTTCGGTCGTCTCCCATGCGAAGACGTCCGGATGTTCTACGTCGTCGCTTCGAAGTCCATATCGTGCGACCAGGAACGCTTCGAGCGTCTTCTCGTCGGCCGCGGGGAAGTGGACGTCCAGGTCCCAGGATCTCAGATAGGTCGTTTGATAGACCTGTCGGAACCGCTGGAGAAGGTCTACCGGAATGAGGTCGGGATCGAGGGCCGAATGCGGGTCTTCGACGAAGTCGAAGGCTGCGCGAAGCGCTTCGGTCGCTTGCGTTTCGGAGGCGTCATCTTTCAGGGGATGTCGCAGGTTCGCTGCGGCGTTGGCTATGATCGAAAGGATTTCCCAGTCTCGCAATCCTTCGCGATGCCACTGCACGAGAAGTTTTCGGCGATCCGCGCGATTGCCGAGGCGGCGTGTGGTGTAGCCGACGCTTGCGATTCCCTTTTCGTACCTGCGTCCGATCCGCTCCAACGCTTCGGCCTTCGAATAGGTCGGTCCGGGGCCGGTTTTGGAAGCGAGCAACGGATGCTCCTGTCCGTCGAATCGGCGATCGAGGGCGAGGGGAGCGGTGTCGGTGGGGTTCGTACGCTCGAAATTCTCGTCATCCGTGAACTCTCGATAGAGTTCGCGATAAGGCCGCGCGATATAGACACGACCTGCGGCTTCCCTGAGTTCTCGTTCAATAGCGGACTGCAGGATGTCTCTAGGGAGGAGCGAGATCAGACTGAGCAGCCCCATGGTCGGCACGAAGACGTCTGCGATCCATCGGTTTACGTGCTTCTCGGAAAACTGCCGGCGGACCTCCATGTCCACGACGATCGCATCCTTTACAGAAGGCTCCTCGCGAACTTGGACGCGAGGCGCTTTGCGACAAAGCGTGATGTTTAGATGCACGTTCAATGGCAGCAGGCAGAGATCGAGGCCGGCCAGCGCTACCAGCACGATCTGGAGGGTGGCTATGGTTTCCTCGGCGATCGCGACCGTCTCCGGGACATTGGCGAACGAGGCGGTCCAGCGAACACCGAGGGCCCGCCAGGAAACCGTCCGGGTCGCGCCGAGGTCGCCGAATGGCCGATCCACGAAGCTTTCCTCGATCCTGCTCCAGGTCTCGTCCCACGAGCCCTTTGTCCAGAACCCGTCCGGGTCGAGAGACGATTGGATGATCGTCTCCTGCAGCGGCGGAGGCCATTTCGAAAGTGCGGCATCCACTTGCGCGAGATAGTACGATCCGGCACGAGCTGCGAGACCTCGGAGGGCGGCGGCCTGGCCGAGCTGGGCACGGATATCGGGATGCCTATCGTGATCGAGCGGGTCGGCGTCATGTTCGACGTGGGCAAGCATCGCCAGAAGGAGCAAGCGGAGGAACGACATGGAATTGCCCGCCGTGTCGTCCGCGTCCGCGGCTCGGAAGAGCATGGTTGGCGCGGTACGGGCGACCTCCTGATCGTCGGACGTTCGGGCGACGAACGCGGCCGCCAAGGCCACGTACTTCGCGGCATAGGCGGCTCCGAGTTCGAGGTATGAGGTGGCCAGAAGATAGCTCGCTTGCTGAAACGCGACCATGGAGTCGCCGGTCAGCCAGCGTTGCTGCACCCGATGCAGATCGCGCACCGCCTGGAGCAAATCGTCGATCTTGTAGAATGCCCGCGCGCGCTCGAAGGTGCTTTCGGCCGCCATCATCGGACCCTGCCGTTTCGCGAGCAGCGCGTCGGCGTCTTCAGCCAATTTCGCAAATCGAGGGTGAGGTCCCAATGGGCCGGTCATCTTCGACAGGTGGGCTGCGAATTCGGCGATAGGAAAGAGCGGCGTCGCTTCCGCCTCCTTCAGCATCAGCTCCCAATCGTCGAATGCGCGATCGGTAAGGAGTGGGCCGCCCTCTACCTCCGGCACCAACTGCAGGAAAGCCCGGGCATCGAGCAGGGTGCTCCGTCGTCCCGGCCCCAGTGCTCCCAAGATCTCGCGATCGAGCAGCGACTGCAATCGACCCCGCCAAGCGAAAAGCTCGGCTGGGTCCGCTTCGAGTTGCTTCAAGGCCAAGCCTCCGAAAGCGTAGACCAGCAGAACCGAAGCGTCTTTCATATCCGCCACGGCCAACCAGTCTTCGAGGTCGGAGAAGAAGTCCCTCAGACGCGGCAACTGGCTCGTCATCTCGCTCTTGCCGCGCAGAAAGGCGACCGCAATTTCGTAGGCAGCCCAGCGTTGGAGGTGGCGGGGCGAAGCGGGTTCGGTGAAGCGCTCCATCAGCCCGATCCAGCGGAGGAAGTCCGGCTTCGCGCCTTCGTTCCGCGTCGCGCGACGGAGACCGAACTTAATCTCGGCAAAATCGGCCGCGCTGGCCGAGAGAGGTGCGCGCCCGCTCCAGCGCTCGCGCAGCTTCCCGTACCATTCGTCCTGATCCACGGTCGCCGGAACGATCTCCGCTGGGATGTGAAGGAACTCCTGGGCGATCCAGAACACGTCGCGGTCGCTCAACATCTCGGCGATCGCGGATCCGTCGAAAATTTCCAGAGGGACGTCATGGGTCTTGCGGACCCAATCCTGGAGCGCGTGCCGTCTGCCGACCGGCAAGTTGCTTTCGCAGAAGTAGAAGATCTCGTCGGCCCTTCCTTCCTTCAGCGCGGAGTTGACGTCCGCTTTGATCTTCGCCTCGATCCGTTTCTCGATTGAACAGAGAAAGACGGCCTTGCCGTCGGAGATCCTGCGGTCGAAGAGGCCGATCCCAATCCCGGCGCTGTAGGTCTCGAAGTCGCGGCCCTGGTCTCCTCCTGCGGAGACCGGTCCGGTCGCCGGCAGGATGTTGCGGTAGATCCTTGCCCGTGCGAGATGGCGGCAGAGGTTCTCGAATTCGTGGTGGCCGTTGCGGGCCGAAAGCTCGCCCAGATGGAAGCGGATGACCCTCGCGAGCTTCACCGGCGTCTGGCCGCTCGGAGGGATAACAACGGGATCCATTTCTCGTCTCGCTCGAGCACACGGCGGCTCGCCGCGACGGTGCTGGGGCCGAAGCGGTGTTCGGCTCAGCCAACGGCTGCAATATGCACGATTCTAGGCCGGACGGGATGGGGACTTCTTAGCGGCCGAAATCGGGCGTGCAACGTATCTGCAACACCGGGGTGCTAACCCATTGATTTATTATGCGGTGATACGGTTTCCTAAACCGTAGGTCGCATGTTCGAGTCATGCCGGGATCGCCATTCTTTCAGCGCCACGCCTCCAGCCGCCGGACATCATCGCAGCTTTCCTGAAGTGCGCAGCATCGCCGCGAAATGACGCTTGTCCGGGAATCGGGTGGAGCGCATCGCCGTCATCAGGGAACCATCCAGGAGCCGACAGTGGCCGTCGCCGCTGCATCACCTGGAGAGCGTCATGCACACCACCATCGAGCCGGGCATCCTGTATTTCGGGACGCCCGTGGTCCTCATCAGCACCGTCAACGAGGACGGCAGCGCCAATCTCGCGCCGATGTCCTCGGCGTTCTGGCTCGGCTGGCGCTGCATGCTCGGCCTCGCGGCGGGATCGAAGACGCCGCAGAACATGCTGCGGACCGGCGAATGCGTGCTGAACCTGCCCTCGGTCGACCTCGTCGCCGCCGTCGACCGGCTGGCGCTGACCACGGGGTCCGATCCGGTCCCGCCGATGAAGCTGCGCAAGGGCTATCGTCACGAGCCCGACAAGTTCACTGCGGCCGGTCTCACGCCTGCGCCGTCCGAGACCGTCGCCGCGCCGCGCGTCGCCGAATGTCCGGTGCAGCTCGAAGCCTGCGTCGAGGCGGTGCACGGCATCGCCGATGACGATGCCGTCCTGAAGGGCCACATCCAATGCTTCGAGGTGCGCGTGCAGCGGGTCCATGTCGCCCCCGCCATCCTGATGGACGGCACGCGCGACCGCGTCGATCCCGATAAATGGCGGCCGCTGATCATGAGCTTTCAGCAATTCTATGGGCTCGGTCCGCGCGTTCACGAGTCCCGCCTGGGCACCATTCCCGAAGCAGCCTATCGCACGCCCGACATCATCCGTGCACGGGACGCGTCGCGTCCGCTGGCCGTTCCGGCCTGACGCGCAATGGTGTGGCGGGCGACGACGCTATCGCGTCGCCAACCGTGCCGGTCCTGTGTCGCCTGAGAGCGCGGATCGGAACGACAGCCTGATCAGGCTGTAGAGCATCGGGAATTGAAATACGAAGCTCATCGCGGCCGCGCCGACCAGCACGTCGTAGCGCTGCGTTTCGATCAGCCGCTTCGCTGTCGGCACGGCATGGACCAGGCCGTCGGCGAGGTAGATCACGGCAAAGACCCGCCAGATGATCGCCGTGAGCAGGTGCAGCCTGAAGGCATGGTCGAACAGCGCGATCAATCCGCCGAGCGCGAGCGTCGCGCTCACCGTGTGCGCCGTCGTATCGTAGAAGCCGGGATCCAGGGCAGCCTGCACGAACCAGAGGCCGTAGACCACCGCGATCACCTTCAGCACCATCGGATCGTCCCCCAAGCTCGGCACCGCGCGCGCCGTCTGACACCAACAGGCTACGACGCGTGCGGCCAAGGATGGGTTAACCCGTCAGCGCAGATTGTCCCGAACCATCCTGTCCCGCCAGCATGATGTCGCTCCGCTGCACACAGCCGCGCCCTCTCGGACGCGGCTGTTTTGAAGGCCGGCGGATCACATCACCATTGATATCTGACCCGGCCGGTGCCGGCCCAGGACGATGCGGACGGCGCGAACTGGCCGTCGATCTGACCCGACAGCGTGAGATGCGAAGTCAGCGCGACCTCGGCGACACCCGACAGCAGCGCCGAGTCCGCCGCGATCCGCGCGCCCGTGGTGACGAAGCTCGCACCGGGGAGGGTCTGGAACGTCGCGCTCACATTGGAGTCACGATTGTAGTCGTGGGCCCAGGCGGCGCGGCCGCGCAGCAGGAACGTCTCGGAGATGCGGCGATCGGCCCAGAGGCCGAGCTCGGTGCGCGGCAGGGTGGTGTCGCGCGCGGCGAAGGTGAGGGCCGAGCCGCCCGCGCCGAGCGAGCTGGTCTCGCTGTAGGACGGGCTCCACACCTGCTGCAGCTGTAGCGCGGCGTAGGGCGTGAGGCCGCCGAAGCCCAGATCGAACCGGTAGCCGGCCTCGGCGCGGCCCGCGAGGGTCGGCGCCGTGTAGCTCGCGCGCAGCGTCTCGATGGCGCCGGCGGTGAGGTTGCGCGTCGTCGACATCCAATGCGCGCCGGCGGCGAGGCTGCCGGAGACATAGGCCGCGCCGAAGCGCTTCGTCGCATAGGCCGCCGCCTGGATGAAGTCCGAATTGCCATAGCCGCCGCCCTGCGCGACGCTGAAGCTGGCCTGGCCGCCTGACAGCGCGAAGCCCAGCGTCACGTCCGGCGCCAGCCGATAATCGGCGCCGGCCGCGAGGCCGTAGATCCGCGACGACAGGTCCTGGCTGCCGGCCGCGGCATCGCCGCCGATGCGGCCGCCGCCGCCGAACGCCGAGCCCCACACCGCCCAGCTCGGCTCCATCGGCATCGCCTTGGCGAAGATCCTGCCGGCCTTGGCGGCCGGGCCGCTCGCCTCGGCATAAGCCATCATCGGCGAGCCGCCGGGGTTCGAACCGGAGCGGCCGCTGCCGCCGAAGTCGAGCACGGTGGAGAGGAAGCCGGTCATGCTCTGGCCGACGCTCTGCGTCACCGCCGGTGCGCTCTGGCTGGCGAGCTGATTGAACGTCGCGCCGACGCCGGCCGCGCTCTGGAAGTAGATCGACTGCAGCGACGTCGGCAAGGTGCCGCCCTTGGTCACCGCATTGGCGAGCGCGTTGTAGATCTGCTGGCCGTTGCCGCTCACGCCAGTGGCCGGCAGCGACGGCAGCGCGGCCTGCTTCAGCGTGAGATAGGCGTTCTGGCCGTCATAGCTCAAGGTCGGCGTGACGTTGGTGATGCCCGTGGTCGTGGAGTTGAACGAGGCGAACTGACCGTTCACGCCGCCGCCGGCGGACACGATCGCCACCTTGCTGCCCGCCGCATAGACGCCGCTCGCGAACGTCGCTGTGACCTGGCCGTTCAGCGTCGCCGTGCCGGACACGCTGGTCGTGCTGAAGCTGCCGGGCGTGAACTGCAGCGCGTAAGCTGCGCCGCTGGTGAAGGCGAGGCTGCCGAGCACGGTGAGCTTGCCGGCCTGGCCGGTGAGGCCCGTCACCGCCTGATAGCCCGGCGCCAGCGTGCCGGCGACGTTCACGTTGCCGACGGTGCCGAGGCCGGAGAGGGTCGCGCCGGCATTGACGCTGATCGGGCTCGTCACCGCAGCGCCCGCCGCGATGACGAGGGCGCCGCCATTCACGGTGGTGCCGCCGCCATAGCTGTTGTTGCCGGCGAGCACGAGCGTGCCGCTGCCGCTCTTGGTCAGCGATCCCGCGCCGGAGATGTCGTTGCTCCAGATGTCGAACGCATTGTAGCCGCCCTGCGCGGCATCCATCGTCACCGCGACCGCGCTGTTGAACGCGCCATAGCCGTAGGCCGCCTGGTAGAGATTGATGCGGCCCCAGCCGTCCCAGGTGTTGCCGTCGAGCAGCGCGTAGCCGGAGGGCAGCGCCGTGGTCTTCAGGATGTCGGTGCGCTGGGCGTCGCTGAGATAGGGAAAGCGGGTCAGCAGCAGCACCTGCGCCTGCACCGGCACGTTCTCCGGCAGGGTGGTGCTGGCGCCGGCGAGCTGCAGGCCATAGGTCATGCGGTAGGTGTAGCTCGACGGATCGGTCGAGCTGAGGTTGACGTCCTTGGAGGCCGCCGCGATCGTCGCCGCGCCGCCCTGCGCCTGCTGGATGCAGGCCTGCACGCTCACCGTGCCGCAGGATGACGAGAGATACGACTGCGTCTGGGTGTAGGCCTGGTAGACGGCGTAGGCATTGGTGTTGGCCGGGTTGGTCCAGTCGACCCGGTCGCCGTTGGAATCATACAGCGCATTGTAGATGTTGGTGGCCGCGATCGCGGTCGCGAACGTGCGGCCGCCGATGACGTCGAGCGGCGAATGCATGCCGGCCAGGATGCGGTTGTTGCCGAGATCGGCGGCGCGTGCCAGCAGGCTCTGATATTGCTGCGGCACCAGGAAGGCGAGGCCGAGCGCCTGCGTATAGCCGGAATTGGTGTGGCCGGAGATGAAGCCGCCGTCGGCATAGGGGTTGGTGCTGTTGATGATCTGCAAGAGCGGCGTCGGCACGCTGACGTCGGTCGACAACCGGTAGGGCCGCGACGCCGCGCCGATGCCGGGCACGTAGTCGCCGACCACGAACTGCGTCGGCTGCAGCACGCCGTTCACGATGCTGCCGACATTCGGCACGGTGAGATAGCTCAGGCTGGTGCCGTTCGCGTTGTTCTGCGCGTCGATCATCCCCTGGGTCACGGTGAAGCCGCGCACCCAGTTGGTGGCGTTGCCGTAGACCGCGGGGATCGTGAGGTTGCCGTAATAGGTGGGGACGACGATGTTGGCGGTGTCGGCCGTGGTCAACCCGGTCCTGGTCGTGGCGTTGTAGTTGCCGAAGGCGGCGGCCAGCGGGCTTACCGTGGTCTGGTTCACCGAGGCGCCGAACGCGCCGGGGTTGGTCACCGGCGCGGTCGAGCCCATGTAGCGCTCGAAGGTGCGCTTGGACGGCTCGGTCGAGGAATTGGCGCGCACGGTGTTGTTGACGAAGTTGACGGCGGCGGCGAGCGGTGTCGCGCTGCCATTGCCGAAGGTCGTCGCGCCCCAGCTCGCGCTGTTCAGATAGTTGATGTTGGATTGGAAGTTCTGCAGCGTGTACGGCGCGTAGGTCGTCGGCGTCAGGCTGTTCGGCGTAGTGCCGCTGGCGGAGGCGCCGGTGCCGGTCATGAAGGAGCTGGTGAGCACGCCGAGCCCGTTCAAGACGCTGTATTGCTGACTGGTGCGGTCGTCGTGGATCGCCTCCAGCGTCTGCGCCGCGGTGCGCGCCCGCGTCATGCGGACCACGGTGGCGAGGTTCTGTTCCATGACGCCCGTGCCGTTGGTCAGCGCCGGATCGTTCAGCATCAGGTTGATGTAGGAATCGACCACGTTGACCATGGTCGAGCCAACCGTTGCCGTGCTCGAATTGGTGAAGTTCACCGGCGGCGTGGTCGGGATGTCGCCGGCCTTGGCGGCGAAGGGCAGCAGCGCCGAGCCCAGCGCGGCATATTTCCAGAACTTCAGGTAAGCAGACGACGACATTCCGACGGTTCCCAGACAAAGACATTCGATGCCGGAACCGATGCGGACTCCGGCGGGACGCGTCGCCGTCACACATGCGACGTTTTGTCCCGCCGCCGTCACTATTGGGCGTTTGTTTCAGATTCTTAACGGTTTGTTAGCGATTGCCTTTGGTCGGTGTCTGTCATCGCCGGGACACACAGCCTTGACGTGATCGCGAATCACCCTGCCCAGCACAGCGGGAATTTTGCCGACCATTTGGTGTGGCGCGATCGGCGCGCGTGCTTTCGGTTGTAGTCACGTCGGACAATGCCGGGCGTCGATGTGGGTTGCCCAGGGGCAGCCCAACATCGCAGCCTCAGGACATCGTGAGCGACTGATCCGCCTCGCTTGGACGTTGCTGGCTCTCCGCGAGCAGCTCCCGCACCCGCGGCACCACCACCCGGCCGTACAGCTCGATGCTGCGCATCAGCTTGGCGTGGGGCAGGGGACCCGCGGAGTACTTCAGCTGGAAGCGCGACAGGCCGAGCGCCTTGATCGTGGCGGCGATCTTCTGCGCCACCGTCTCCGGCGAGCCGACATAGAGTGAGCCGTGATCGGCCTCCTGGACGAATTCGTCGCGGCCCATCGGCGGCCAGCCGCGCTCGCGGCCGATGCGGTCGCGCATGGTCTTGTAGTCCGGCCACAGCTCCTCGCGCGCCTGTTCGTCGGTGTCGGCGACATAGCCGGGGGAGTGCACGCCGATCGGGTTCGTCGCGCGGCCGAACTGCTTGATCGCGCGATGATAGAGATCGACATAGGGCGCGAACCGCGTGGGGTCGCCGCCGATGATCGCGAGCATCAGCGGCAGCTCGTAATGCGCCGCGCGCACCACGGACTCGGGACTGCCGCCGACGCCGATCCACGCCTTCAGCCGGCCGTGCTCGACCGGCGGATACACCAGCTGCTCGCGCAGCGGCGGGCGCAGATTGCCCTGCCAGGTCAGCGGCTGCTGCGGCAGCAGGCTGACGAACAGATCGAGCTTCTCCTCGAACAGCGTCTCGTAGTCCTTGAGGTCGAAGCCGAACAGCGGGAAGGATTCCGTGAACGAGCCGCGGCCGAGGATCACCTCGGCGCGGCCGTTCGAGACAGCATCGAGCGTGGCGAAGCGCTGGAACACGCGGATCGGATCGTCCGAGCTCAGCACCGTCACCGAAGATCCGAGCCTGATCTTCGTGGTCCGCGCCGCAATCGCCGCCAGCGCGACCTCGGGCGCCGAGATCGCGAAGTCGCCGCGGTGATGCTCGCCGAGCCCGATGAAGTCGATCCCGAGCTGGTCGGCGAGCACGGCCTCCTCGACGACGTCGCGGATCACCTGGGCATGCGGCGCGATCGCGCCATCGGCGCCGCGGGTGACGTCGCCGAAAGTATCCAGGCCGAATTCGATTGCTGCAGTCATGTCTCGTTCCAATCCGTCGCGCCGTCATACGGCGTCCCGCTGTCAGCTGGAAGGGGCTGAACCGGATTGCAAGCGGCCAGGGCGAAACACAGGGTTTCACTCCGCAGAGGCCCTGTCTGCGAACGCGGGTCCGCCGCCTCACCCCGTCATCCCCCGTCATTCCGGGGCAATCGTCATGCGCGACTGCGCATGACGATTGAACCCGGAATCTCGATGTGGCGAAAAGAGATCCAGACAATCTCGGGATTCCGGGTTCAAGGCCTTTCGGCCTTGCCCCGGAATGACGGTTGCCTGGCGAAGACGAGGGCCGCAACCCGATTCGGGTCACGCCCAAAATTTCCTCTTTCGTTTTTCCGAAAACTATGCTCTACTCTCTCCATCCCGCCTCATCGATGAGGGGCGTACGCGCGGTCGTCACGAGACGCGAGGCGGGGATGCGGTGGCCGTGGCGGGTCGCAGCGTGACGCAAGTCGCGCCGACGAACGATCCGCTGCGGACGGTCAAGCCGTGTGGTCCTGGCCTCCCGATGCTGAGGCCAAGCCGGTGGTGTGATCCATCGGCGACGGGGGCAAGACAGCCGGTCCCCGGGGAGAGCTCGGAGCAGCCGTAAGCCCATCGCGCAGGGAATGCCGGATTGTCGGCTGAACCTGTGGTACCTGCCGCCTGCATTTTTTTCGCAGGCGGGCCATGGGTTGCGGCCAGCACCCGGCATTCCCTGCGCCCTCATCTTTCGAGGGTGTTCCATCTGGCAAGACTCGGGCGAAACCGGCCGCGGGACCGCCCGCGCATGGGCGGTGCAACGCCGGCCGTCGCGCCCTTGATGCGCGCATGCCATGCCAAAAAATGGGCGTGTCGGCCCGCCGCGCATCACCTAGGCTCGGTGCATGGACGACATGGGACCACGCGCATGACCTCAGGCGGCGACTATCAGATCTTCCATGCGGGCGACGTCCTGCTGCAATCGGGCGTGACGTTCCCGTCGCTGCGGCTCGCCTACAAGACCTATGGCACGCTCAATGCGGCCAAGGACAACGTCATCCTCTATCCGACCTCGTTCGGCGCCCAGCACACCGACATCGAATGGCTGATCGGGCCCGGCGGCATTCTCGACTCCGACAGATATTTCATCATCATCCCGAATCTGTTCGGCAACGGCCTGTCGTCGTCGCCGTCGAACACGCCGGTCGGCGAGACGCCGTTCCCGGCGATCAGCTATCACGACGCCATCGCGGTCCAGAGGCGGCTCCTGGCGGAGCAGTTCGGCATCGAGAAGCTCGCGCTGGTCTATGGCTGGTCGATGGGCGGCATGCAGGCCTATCACTGGGCTGCGCTCCATCCCGACATGGTCGAGCGCGCCGCGGTCGTGTGCGGCAGCGCGCGCTGCTCGCCCTACAATCATCTGTTCCTCGACGCCGTGAAGGCGGCGCTGATCGCCGACCCTGCGTTCCGGAACGGCCGGTTCGTCGAGAAGCCGGTGGCCGGCCTGTGCGCCATGGGCCGTATCTATGCCGGATGGGCGATGTCCTACGAGTTCTACCGCGACGAGGTCTGGCGCGAGCAGGGTTTTGGCTCGCAGGAGGACTATCTCGCCGCGACCTGGGACACCGCCTTCGCCCATCGCGACGCCAACAATCTGCTGACGCAGATCGCGATCTGGCAGGGCGGCGACATCAGCAATTGCGCGGCGTTCTCAGGCGATCTCGACCGGGCGCTGGCCGCGATCACCGCGCGCATGCTGCTGATGCCCGGCCAGACCGACCGCTATTTCGACTGGCGCGACAATGAGCGCGAGCTGCCGAAGCTTATCAACGCGCGCTCCGCCGCGCTGCGGCCGATCCCCTCGGTCCACGGCCACCGCGCCGGCAATCCCGTTCGCATCCCGGCCGATCGCGACTTCATCAAAGCCCAAGTGTCGACCCTTCTCCAGAGCTGAGCCCTATCTGTCATGACCGACGTGCCCACCGACGAATTCGCGCCTCGCCCGAAGCTGCTGACTCCGCCAGTGTTGCAGCAGCTCTGCACGCGCTCCAACCTCAAGGGCGCCCTGCGCACGCTCAGTCATTACGGCGCGATCGTCGCCATCGGTGCGCTGATCGGAGCCATTGCCTCGACGCAGGGCGTCGTGTGGACGCTGCCCTTGCTGCCGGTGCAGGGCGTGCTGATCGCGTTCCTGTTCATGGCGGTGCACGAGACCGCGCACAAGACCGCATTCGACAGCCGCAGGCTCAACGTGGCGGTCGGCAATCTGTCCGGCTTCCTGATCGGGCTGCCCTATGAGTACTACTGCCTGTTCCACTGGGAGCATCACCGCCACACCCAGGATCCCCAGCGCGATCCCGAACTGATCGTTGGCCCCAAGCCGCGCTCCGAGACGCAACTCGCGATCGCCTATTCAGGTCTGGTCCAGGTGGCCGGCCGCCTCAAGCTGGTGCTGAAGCATGCGGTGACCGGCGAAGTGACCGTGCCCTGGGTCCCCGCCGGCCGCCGCGCGATCATCGTGCGCGAGGCGCGTTTCTACGTCGCCGGCTACGCGCTGCTGCTGCTCGGCTCGCTGGCGCTGCACAGCGCGTTGTTGTTGTGGGTCTGGGTCGTGCCGCTGCTGCTCGGCCAACTGATCCTGCGCCCCTATCTCTACGCCGAGCACACCGGCTGCGATCACACGAGAAGCGCCTTCCACAACACCCGCACCACCTTCACCACGCAATTCGTGCACTGGATCGCCTGGAACATGCCCTACCACGTCGAGCACCACGCCTATCCCGCCGTGCCGTTCCACGCGCTGCCGAAGCTGCATGCGATCGTGGATGGGGAGATCAAGTATCGCGGGGAGGGGTATGTCGCGGTGACGCGGCAGACCTGGGCGTGGTTTCGGACGCAGTGGGAGGGGACGAAGTCTCAGACCTAACGAAGTCTCGCACATGATGAGTTGGGATCCGAGCCGTTGCCACGCGATCAGTGCGCCCTCTCTCCCGCTTGCGGGGGAGGGTCGGGGTGGGGGCGCCACAGCGGCAGTCTTTCCGGAGCGGCCCCCACCCGCATCGCATCTGACCATGCGATGCGACCTCCCCCGCAAGCGGGGGAGGCGCAGACCGACCGCGTCGCCTGCGATGTCGGCAAGCCCTCGCCGAGCAGACGGTGCACCCTCTCCCCCAAGGCGAAGCTATTGCTTCGCCAGGGTGGGAGATGGTGGCTTTCAAGCAACGCATGAAAGCCGGGTGAGGGGTTGCCACGAACTCAGTCCTGAATTTGGGGAAAGAACCCCTCACCCGAGTGAGTATGACGCTTATAGCGGCGATGCCCTTTCCCACCCTGGCGAAGCCATTGCTTCGCCTTGGGGGAGAGGGCGCAGTCATTGGCGCCATAGGAGCACTGCTGCTGCAGATTTAGTTCACCGCCACCGCTCGCGCATCCTTGCGCCCAGGTCGATCCGCGGCCCCGCGCTCGCAACCGCCGACCCCGCCTGCACCTTCGGCCAGCTGACACGCTCGAACAGCGACACCAGCGCCTCTGGAATAAATCGCGTGCGCGAGGCGTAGACATGACGATCGCCGCGCACGGGCTGGCCATGGACGAAGAAACGCTGCGGCACCAGCAGATGCAGATCGTCCTTGGCGCGGGTCATCGCGACATAGAGCAGCCGACGCTCTTCCTCCAGCTCGGCGCTGGAGCCGGCGCCGAGATCGGACGGCATGCAGCCGTCGACGACGTTGAGGACGTGCACCGCATTCCACTCCATGCCCTTGGCGGAGTGGATGGTGGAGAGGATCAGATAGTCCTCGTCGAGCAGGGGCACGCCGGCCTGGTCGGAGGTGGCGTCGGGCGGGTCGAGCGTCAATTCGGTGAGGAAGCGCTCGCGCGACGGATAGCCGCTGGCGATCTGTTCGAGCTGCAGCAGATCGGCGCTGCGTACCTCCGCATCCTCGTGCACGCGCTCGAGATGCGGCTGATACCAGTGCCTGACGCGCTCGATGTCGGCGGGCCAGTCCGAAACGCGCAGCTGGTCGAGCATGCGCACGAACGTCGCCCAATCCTCTCCCGCGCGCGCCGGCGTCGGTTGGGCGCACAACGCACGAAGCGGATCGGCGCTCTCACCGGCGGCATCGAGCAGCCGCTGCGCCGACGCCGGGCCGATGCCCGGAATCAGATGCAGCACGCGGAATCCGGCGATGCGGTCGCGCGGATTTTCGACGAAGCGCAGGCAGGCCAGCATGTCCTTGACATGCGCGGCATCGAGAAACTTCAGCCCGCCGAACTTCACGAACGGAATGTTTCGACGCGTCAGCTCGAACTCCAGCGGACCAGAGTGCGAGGAGGTCCGGAACAGCACCGCCTGCTGCTTCAGCACGATGCCTTCCTCGCGCTTGGCCAGCACCTGTTGGACGATGTAGCGCGCCTGGTCGGTCTCATCGCGCACCGTCACCAGCTGCGGCTTGCGCGAGGCGATTCGGTCGGTCCACAGATTCTTAGTGAAGCGCTCGCGCGCCAGTCCGATCACCGCGTTGGCTGCGGAGAGGATCGGCTGTGTCGAGCGGTAGTTGCGGTCGAGCGTGACGATGTCGGCGCGCGGACTGAACTGATCGGGAAATTCCAGGATGTTGCGCACGGTCGCGGCACGGAACGCGTAGATCGACTGCGCATCGTCGCCGACCACGGTAAGACCGGCGCCGTCAGGCTTGAGGCCAAGCAGGATCTGCGACTGCAGCCGGTTCGTGTCCTGATACTCGTCGACCAGCACGTGGTCGAAACGATCGCCGATCTCGCGGGCGATGCTCTCGTCCGCCATCATCTGCGCCCAGTAGAGCAGCAGGTCGTCATAGTCGAGCACCGCATTGGCCTGCTTGGCGTCGACATAGGCCGCGAACAGGCCCTTCAGCTCGCCGGCCCACTCCGCGCACCAGGGAAAGTGCCGCACCAGCGCCTCGTCGAGCGGCATGTCGGCATTGACGCAGCGCGAGTAGATCGCAAGGCAGGTGCCCTTGGTCGGAAAGCGCTTCTGCGTGTTGGACAGGCCGCGCTCGTGCCGCACCAAATTCATCAGGTCGGCGGAATCCTCGCGATCATGGATCGTGAACACGGGATCGAGGCCGATGCGTTCGGCATAGTCGCGCAGCATTCGCGCGCCCAGGCCGTGAAACGTGCCGGCCCAGGTCAGTCCCGAGGTGATCGCCTCCGCCTGGCTGCCCAGCACCTTTCGCGCGATGCGCTCGACACGCCGGCTCATTTCGCTCGCGGCGCGGCGCGAGAATGTCATCAGCAGGATGCGGCGCGGATCGGCGCCGTTGACGAGCAGATGCGCGACGCGATGCGCCAGCGTGTTGGTCTTGCCCGAGCCGGCCCCCGCGATGATCAGCAGCGGCGGCCCAGGTGCGGCCAAAGCGCCGCCATGCTCGACCGCGCGGCGCTGCTCCGGATTGAGATCGTCGAGATATGTCGCGGCCGCTGCCTGCACGAATCGCCCCTCAGCTCGCGAGAATCCGCGATTTGCGCCATGCGCGCAACGACATGGCCCGCTTGCGGCAGCGTTTTACATGATTCGCAATCGGTCTTTTTTGCCACGGTTGCCCACAGAGCGTCAGTCAGCCGCTTGCGCCGGCGCGCTTGGACTCCTATCCAATCAGCCCCGTCACGAATCTCGGAAGAACACCGTGTCGAATTTTGCCTCCATCATCGCTGCTGAGCTCTCTGTCAGGGACGCCCAGGTCCAAGCCGCGATCGACCTGCTCGACGGCGGCGCGACCGTTCCGTTCATCGCGCGCTACCGCAAGGAAGCGACGGGCATGCTCGATGACACGCAGCTGCGTACGCTGGAAGAGCGGCTGCGCTACTTGCGCGAGATGGATGCACGGCGCACCGCGATCATCGAGAGCATCAAGTCGCAAGGCAAGATGACGCCGGAGATCGAGCTGGCGCTGGCGACCGCCGACACCAAGGCGCGCCTGGAAGATATCTATCTGCCGTTCAAGGAGAAGCGCCGTACCAAGGCGCAGATCGCCAAGGAGGCCGGGCTCGAGCCGCTCGCCGACATGCTGATCGGCGATCCGATGAAGAACCCCGAGGAAGAGGCGAAGGCCTTCATCAAGAAGGACGGCGACAATCCGGTCAAGGACGTCAGGGCCGCGCTCGACGGCGCCCGCGCGATCCTGGTCGAGCGCTTCGCCGAGCATGCCGACCTCGTCGGCTCGCTGCGCGAGGAGATGTGGACGCGCGGTGCCGTCAAGTCGACGGTGCGTCACGGCAAGAAGACCGAAGGCGCCAAGTTCGCCGACTATTTCGATTTCTCCGAGCCGTTCACCAAGCTGCCGTCGCACCGCATCCTGGCGATGCTGCGCGGCGAGAAGGAAGAGGTGCTGCAGCTCGATTTCGGCGACGGCGAGCCGGAAGACTCGAAGGATCCGTCGCTGTATGAGAACCGCATCGCAGTGACCTTCGGCATCTCGCGCCAGGGCCGTCCCGCCGATCAGTTCCTGTCGGACTCCGTGCGCTGGGCCTGGCGCACCCGCATCAAGACCTCGCTCGCGCTCGATGTGCGCATGCGGCTGTGGCAGGAAGCGGAGAAGGAAGCCGTGCGCGTGTTCGCCGCGAACCTGCGCGACCTGCTGCTTGCAGCTCCCGCCGGCGGCCGCGCCACGCTCGGTCTCGATCCCGGCTTCCGCACCGGCGTCAAGGTCGCGGTCATCGACCGCACCGGCAAGTTCGTCGATCACGCCACGATCTATCCGCACGAGCCGCAGCGGCAGTGGAACGAGAGCATGCTGACCTTGGCGCAGCTCTGCATCAAGCACCGCATCGAGCTGGTCGCGATCGGCAACGGCACCGCGTCGCGCGAGACCGAGAAGCTGGTCACCGACCTGATGAAGCTGAAGCCGGACCTCAAGCTGACCAAGGCGATCGTCTCGGAAGCCGGCGCGTCGGTCTACTCGGCCTCGGAATTCGCCGCCAAGGAATTCCCCAATCTCGACGTCTCGATCCGCGGCGCGGTGTCGATCGCGCGCCGTCTGCAGGATCCGCTCGGCGAGCTCGTGAAGGTGCCGCCGGCCTCGATCGGCGTCGGCCAGTATCAGCATGACCTCAATCAGTACGAGCTGGCGCGCGCGCTCGATGCCACCGTCGAGGACTGCGTGAACGCGGTCGGCGTTGATCTCAACACCGCCTCCGCGCCGCTGCTGGCACGCGTGTCCGGCATCGGCGAGACCCTGGCGCAGAACATCGTCGCGCATCGCGACGCCAATGGTCCGTTCCCGACCCGCGACAAGCTCAAGGACGTGCCGCGATTGGGACCGAAGGCGTTCGAGCAGTGCGCGGGCTTCCTGCGCATCCGCGACGGCGACAATCCGCTCGATGCCTCCGGCGTGCATCCTGAAGCCTATCCGGTCGTGAAGAAGATTCTCGAAGCGACCAAGAGCGACATCAAGGTGCTGATCGGCGAGACCAAGACCTTGAAGGCGCTCAATCCGGCGAAGTTCGCCGATGAGCGCTTCGGCGTCCCGACGGTCACCGACATCATCAAGGAGCTGGAGAAGCCCGGCCGCGACCCGCGCCCCGAATTCAAGACCGCGACCTTCCAGGAGGGCGTCGAGAAGATCACCGACCTCAAGCCCGGCATGATCCTGGAGGCGACCGTCACCAACGTCGCCGCGTTCGGCGCCTTCGCCGACATCGGCGTGCACCAGGATGGCCTGATCCACATCTCGGCGATGTCCGAGAAGCGCATCAACGATCCGCGCGAGGTGGTGAAGCCGGGCCAGGTGGTGAAGGTCAAGGTGCTCGATGTCGACGTGCCGCGCCAGCGCATCTCGCTGACCTTGCGGCTGTCCGATCCGCTGCCGGCCAAGGGCGAGAAGCGCACCAGCGCGCGACCGCCGGCGGCGGCGCGCATGACCACGCGCGAGGAGAAGCCGTCGGGCGGTGGCGCCTTCGCCGCGGCGCTGGCGAAAGCCCAGGAGCGGCGCAAGGGCGCGTGAGCGCTCAGACGACTCCTGACAACGGTGGCACGTCGCGGCATGGCGCTTCATTCCGCGGCGTTGAACTAAAAAGGTCGAGGCGCCTTCCGTATCGGCCTGGCTATGCTTATCTCCTCCGGCGAGCGTTGTCTGAGGGCAGGGGATGGCGAAACGCACCGCGATCATTGCCGGGGCTACCGGCCTCGTCGGCCGCGAGCTTTTGCGCGGCCTGCTCGCTGATCCCGCAGTGGATCATGTCCACGTCTTAGGCCGCCGCGCGCCTCCGGTGATTTCACCGAAGCTGACAGCCCATGTCGTCGACTTCGCCGCGCTGCCGCCTTTGTCTGCTGCCGATGAGCTGTATCTGGCGCTCGGCACGACCATCAAGGTCGCCGGCAGCCAGGCCGCCTTTCGTGCCGTCGATCACGACGCCAACCTCGCCGTCGCCAAGGCCGCGCTCGCGAGCGGCGTCAAACGCGTCGGCCTCGTCAGCGCGATGGGTGCCGACGCCAAGTCGCGCGTCTTCTACAGTCGGGTGAAGGGCGAGCTCGAAAACGATCTGGCTGCACTGCCGTTCACGGGGCTCGTAATCGCACGGCCATCGCTGCTGGTCGGCGCGCGGGCGGAACTGGGACAGCCGGCGAGGCCGGGCGAGGAATGGGGCAACAGGCTGAACCAGCTCATCGGCTTTCTCATTCCGCCGAACTACAAGCCGATCCCTGCCGCCGACGTTGCGCAGGCGCTCTTGTCCACGGTGCCTAGCGCTGCCGGCACCACGGTTCTTCCATCTGGCGCGATGCGTAGATAATCAGGCCGCGCCACCTTGCGGACCCGAATTGTCGTTTCCATTTATCAGAAATTCGAGGGTCGTGGCCCTGGCCGTAGTTTTACGGAGACGGCGGTCGAGCAGTGCTGGTTCGCCGAGTAAGCAGATCCGGTTGATTAACCTATGATATTCCGTGAGTTGAAGATTAGCTCGTGCTCGCTTTTAACACCTTAACCATATCTGCCTGCTACCACTGCGGTGAGAACAACGAGCTCGGGATCTCATGCGCAGACAGCTTCGAGATGTTTTTGTTGCGGGACTGATGACAGCGGCATTGCTCGGCCCGCATCCAGCGGCGGCCTCGCCCCGCATGGTCTCGCTGGTCTTCAACTCACAGCCGCAGAACCCGCAGCAGATCGGGTCGGACGAGTTCCGGACCAAGCTTCAGGCGCTGGCGGGCAAGAAGCTGGTCATCGACGAACGCGCCGGCAATTCGTTCGGCAGCGAGGCGGCCGTCCTGGCGGCGACCCGCACCGGAGCCGTGGACATCGCCGTCGTCTCCGGCGGCATCGCCAGCGCAGTCGTCCCCGAGCTTGGCGTGTTCGACATTCCCTTCCTGTTTCGCGACACCGCCCACGCCAAGGCCGTCGCCACGGGCCCCGTGGCAACCGCGATCGGAACGAAATTCGCCGACAAGGGGCTGGTATTGCTCGCTCTGGGCAAACAGGGCTTCCGCAACCTGACCAACTCGAAGCGCCCGGTGCGGACCGTCGACGACGTCAAGGGGCTGAAGATCCGCGTCATCCCCAATCCGGTCTATCAGATGACCTTCAAGGCGATGGGCGCCGAAGTTCTGCCGATGGACTTTCCATTGGTCTATGCCGCGCTCAAGGACGGTCGCCTCGACGGTCAGGAGAATCCGGTCGCGACCATCGCCGCCAACCGGTTCGAGGAAGTTCAGAAGTACCTCACTCTGACCGGCCATTTCTTCGCGCCGATCGCATTCGTCGCCAATCGCGCGACGTTCGAACAGCTCGATGCGAGCGAGCGCGACGCGCTGATCACGGCCGCCAAGGCCGCCGCAGAAGTGACGTGGCAGGCGCAGCTCGACGCCGAGAAGCTCGCCGACCTGCGCAAGGGCGGCATGGATGTGATCGAGACCTTCGATCGCAAGACCTTCGTCGATGCGGTCAAGCCGCTCGACCCCGAATTCGAGAAGCGCTTCGGCAAGGATCTGCTCGCCACCATCAGGTCCACGCCGTGAACGAGCCAGGAAACTCCATGAATCTCTCTTCGATGATGTCGTGGATCGGCGTCCGCCCGCGGATTTTCGGCGGCTTTGCGCTGATCCTGAGCTTTCTCGTGCTGCTCGGCGGCTTCGCCATGAGTCAGGTCGGACGCATCGGCGGCACCGTGGATGATCTCGTGGCCAGCGCCGCAGGCGATGCCGGCATGTCGCAGGTGCGCGCGGCGTTGCTCACGGCCAATGGCGCGGTGGAGAAGTTCATCCGCACCTGGAGCGTAGGTGACAAGGATGCAGCGGGCAAGGCGATTGATGCCGTCGGCGGACTTGCAGACGAGGTCGAGAAGCAGTCGGGCAAGCTGAAGGTGATCGCCGATGGTGTCGGCTCGGTCAGGAGCGCGCTCGCCGCCTATCGTTCATCGTTTGGCGCCGCCGCCGAGGCGGTTGACCGCCTGCGCGTCGCAACAAACAAGACCGAGGCGCTTGGCGCCGTCGCGGGAGTCAATGTCGGAGGCATCCAAGTCGCCCTCGCCAATCGCGCGGGTCGCGAGCCGCTGCTCAATCCGTTGCGTCTCGCCAGCACGGTGGATGCGGCGCGCGTGGCGGTCATGCGCTACACCAACTCACAATCTGCCAACGATGCCGAGGACGCACGGCTCACCTTCGTCTATGTGAAGCTTGCGCTCGCCGATTCCGAAGCTGAGCTCGCGGGCGTCGATGACGCCAAGCTGAAGGGCCTGATTGCTGCCCTCAAGGAGGCGGTGACTGCCGACGCAGCGGCGCTCGAAGACGTCATCAAGGTCACCGCTGACTTGCGCGCCAAACAGGCCGAGCTCGTCAAGGCGAGCGCGGCGATCGACGAGCAGGTGGGACGGATCAATCGACAGCTCGGCGCGGCTCGCGCCGAACAGGGCGCGAAGACCGGCGTGGCCGTTGCCGAAACGCGGCAGACGGTGATCGTCACGGCCACCGGCGCGGTCGTGCTCGGAGCAATCCTGGCGTGGCTGATCGGCGCCAGCGTCTCCTCGCCGATCCGCAGCATGACCGATCGCATGCAGTCGCTGGCAGCCGGCGAATTGGAGCAGCCGATCCCCGGCGGCGAGCGCCGTGACGAGATCGGACGGATGGCGCGTGCGGTGGAGATCTTCCGCGACAATGCGCTGGCCGTTCGCCGCATGGAGCAGGAGGCTGCCTCGCAACGTGAGGCCACGGAGGCCGAGCGCGCCCGCATGATGGCCGATCTCGCCGGGCGGTTCGAACAGGGCATGCAGGGCGTGATCACCGGTGTCGGCGGGCGCGCCTCCGACATGGGGCAGAGTGCGAGAGAGCTTGCGCAGATCGCCGAGCGCGGCCGCGGTCTCGCGGAAGCTGTCGCCAATCGGGCCGAGCAGGCCTCGGTGAACGTGCAGACCGTGGCGTCGGCGACGCAGGAACTCGCGGCTTCGATCCGCGAGATTTCCGGACAGGTGCAGCGTTCGGTAACCGTCTCGACGCGGGCAACGCATGAGACGCAGCGGACGTCCGAACTGATCAACGGGCTCTCGAGCGCGGCGGAGCGCATCGGCACCATCGTACAGCTCATCCAGGCGATCGCCAGCCAGACCAACCTGCTCGCGCTCAACGCGACCATCGAGGCGGCCCGTGCCGGCGAAGCAGGCCGGGGCTTTGCGATCGTTGCGAGCGAGGTCAAAAATCTCGCCTCGCAGACGGCGCAGGCGACCGAGCAGATCTCCAGCCAGATCGCGACCATTCAGGGTGCGACCGAGGAGACAGTCGGCGCGATCGCGCAGTTCGGGAGCACCGTGCGCGAGATCGCCGAAATCTCCAACGCGATCGCCGCCGCGGTCGAGCAGCAGGGCGCCGCGACCAGCGAGATCGCCCGCAATGTCGAGCAGGCGGCCAGCGGCACCGCGGCGGTCACGCAGGAGATCGGCGACGTGCGCACCGTGGCCGGGCAGACCGATGCGGGCGCGGAAGCCGCGCTGACGGCAGCCGCAGCGTTGCAGCAGCAGGCGGAGTCGCTGCGGAGCAATGTCGCGGACTTCCTGCAGACGATCCGCACGGCGGCCTGAGCGCCGACGAACGATGACGTTGGCAGGCCGATGTGCCGGTCCTGCTACGGGAGTTGACGATTGCGGAGCGCGACGGCAAGCATGATCCGATGATCGCTCCGCAGTTGCGCTCTCTCAGTCTCGCGGTCGACGGCGACAGCGCGGTCTCCGCGCTTTTCCTCGCTCCACAAGCGCCGCGCGCCTGTTTCGTCTTCGCGCACGGAGCCGGGGCCGGCATGACCCACGCCTTCATGGCGCAGGCAGCCGATGGCCTCGCCGCGCACGGCATCGCTACGTTGCGTTTTCAGTTCCCCTACATGGAGAACGGCAGCAGGCGGCCCGACCCGCCGGCGGTCGCCCACGCCGCCGTTCGCGCTGCAGTCGCCGAGGCGGCACGGCTCTGCCCGGGTCTGCCGCTGATTGCCGGCGGCAAATCCTTCGGCGCGCGGATGTCCTCGCAGGCGCAATCGGTGGAGCCGCTGCCGAAGGTGGTGGGTCTCGCCTTCCTCGGCTTCCCGCTCCATCCGGCCGGCAAACCGTCCATCGCCCGCGCCGATCACCTCGGCGGCGTCGACATCCCGATGCTGTTTCTGCAGGGCACGCGCGACAAGCTGGCGGAGATGCCCCTGCTCGAACCTGTCGTGAGGGGGCTTGGGCCGATTGCGACCTTGCATGTGATCGATCAGGCGGATCACGCCTTTCACGTGCCGGCGCGCTCCGGACGGAATGACCGGGACGTGATGGTCGAGCTGACACAGGCGTTCGCGACGTGGCTCGATGCGCTCGGGGGGCGCCGCGACTGACGCGCTGAATGGCGGCCACGAAGAAAAACTAAAGGAGAACAAAAAAAGAACATTCCAGCGATGTCGGTTCGTGCCGAGGATGGCTTGAAGGGCATCGAGACCTCACATGGCGCGTGCAAGAAACTGACGGTCGCGGCAAAAGACCGGACCTCTGACTGCAAAGGCGTCCTGCTCAATACGCGCTATGATGACGGCCGGACCGGCTATTACTTCGTGACGCTGGACGGCGCGATCATCACCTTCTCGAGCCCTGGCGAGGCCGCCCCGCGGACGGACGCGACGGCGCGCCTACCCGGTCGATATGATCATCTTCAAGGCCGAAGGCGACATTCGCAAGCTCGCCGCCAAGGGGGCGTGCCGCGCGACGCAGCCGTCTGGTGCTCTCTCCGGACTAAACTGCCGAGCGGAGAGCGAAGCCGGCCGCTTCGAAGGCGAATTTTCGGTCGCGACCAAGGCGCCCGGGCTGTAGGGAACGGCTCTTCCGCAAGATTTGGCGCGACATCAGGCCTGAAATATTGCAACAAGTCGGCGTCATCGTTGGGCTTGGTGCGCAGGTCGCCCGATCTTGGAGAGTTTGATGTTCCGATACCTCGGCTTCGTCCTGGGGCTGCTCTGCAGCCTCGTATCGATCAGCGCCGCGCTGGCCGACGACGCGAAGCTCCGGATCGGCGTTCTCCGGCTGTCGTCGTCAGCGCCCGTGTTCATCGCGCTCGACAAGGGCTACTTCCGTGACGCCGGGCTGGACGTCGAGCTGAAGTTCTTCGATGCAGCGCAACCGATCGCCGTGGCGACAGCCACCGGCGATGTCGATGTCGGGGTGACCGCGTTCACCGCGGGTCTCTACAATCTCGCCGGCAAAGGCGCCCTCAAGATCATTTCCGGCATGAGCCGCGACCGACCGGGCTATCCGCTGATCGGCTACTTCGCCAGCAACAAGGCTTACGACGCCGGTCTCAAGACGCCGAAGGACATCGCCGGCAAGCGCGTGGCCATGACGCAGGTCGGGTCGAGCTTCCACTACTCGGTGGGACTGCTCGCCGAGAAGTATGGCTTCAAGCTGTCCGATGTGAAGATCGTGCCGTTGCAGTCGATGTCCAACATGGCCGCCGCCATCAAGGGCGAGACGGTGGATGCGGCGCTGATGCCGGTGTCCGTCGCGCGCAAGCTGATGGAAGAGGGAGCGGTGAAGCATCTCGGCTGGGTCGGCGACGAGACGCCGTGGCAGGTCAGCGGCGTGTTCGCCGGACCGAAGACGCTGGCCAATGCGGCGCTTGTCGGCAAACTGCTGGCCTCGCTGCAGCGCGCCGAGCGCGAGTATCATGATGTCGTGCTGTCCACCGTGAAGGACGGCAATGCCGCGATCGACGAGAAGACCAGGCCGCTGCTCGAAATCATCGGCAAATACACCAACCTTCCGGTCGAGCAGGTGGTCGGCAATTGCGCCTATATCGACCCCGACGGCAAGCTCGACGTGAAGAACATCGATAGCCAGATCAAGTGGCTGCAAGGGCAGGGGTTCGCTGATCAGGGCTACGATGCAGCCGCGATCATCGCGAAGGAGTTCGTCAAGCCGGACTGATGGGAGGGGGAGAGAGCACAACCGCGGGATCACCGAGATGGACCTGATCGCCGACGCCATCAGTCATCGCTTCGATGCGCTCGAAGTGCTTGAGGACGTCTCCTTCACGGTCGGAGCCGGCGAAGTCGTCGCCATCGTGGGCCCTTCCGGCTGCGGCAAGAGCACGCTGCTTTCGATTCTCGGCGGCCTGCTGCAGCCCACCCGAGGGGAGGCGAAACTGCGTGGCGCTGCGCCAGCCGGCAGCCTCAATCCCCTGACCTTCGTGTTCCAGGATTTCGCCCTGCTGCCCTGGGCCAGCGTCGAAGACAATGTCGCTTTCCCGCTGCTGCATACGCCGCTCTCGGCAGCCCAGCGCGCTGCTGCCGTCGACGATGCGCTGCGGCGCACGGGCCTTGTCGACTTTCGCCATGTCTATCCCAAGCAGTTGTCGGGTGGCATGCGTCAGCGCGTCGGCATCGCCAGGGCACTGGCGGTTCGTCCGGCGATCCTGCTGATGGACGAGCCGTTGTCCGCGCTGGATTCGCAGACACGCGAGCTCCTGATGGAGGACTTCGTCGATCTCCTGGCCGACGGAGCCATGGGCGCGGTCTACGTGACCCATAACCTCGAAGAGGCCGTGCGGCTCGCCGATCGCATCGTCGTGCTGTCACGACGCCCTGGCCGGATCCGCAAGGTGGTGAGCGTCCCGGCGACGCGGCAGAGCCGCGGCGATGCCGCGACGCGCGCGCAATTGCTGGAGCTGCAGAACGAATTGTGGGCGCTCATCAGGACCGAGGCGATCGACGCCGAGCGCGAGGTTCAGAATGCTTGAGCGCTCCCCGGCAGACCGGTCCGAGATCGTCGGCACGCAACCGACCCGCAAGGTCCCGTTTCGCGGCGGCGGCTTCACGCCGGCCGCGAGCCGCTGGGCCGGGTGGCTGGCGCTCGCCGCGGCGCTTGGCGTCTGGCAGGCGGTCGGCAGTCTGGCGCTGGTCAATCCGTTGTTCCTGCCGACGCCGCTGACGATCCTGCGCGCGCTGGTCCGTCTCGCCGAGAGTGGCGCCCTGTGGCAGCACGTCTCGGCGTCGTTCGTGCGCATCGTGACGGGGTGGGCGCTCGGCACGGCCTCCGGCATCGTCATTGGCTTTGCCATTGGCCTGTGGCGAATCGCGCGCAGCATCGGAATCACCTTCGTGTCGGCGCTGTTCCCGATCCCGAAGATCGCCGTGCTGCCGCTCTTGATCCTCTGGCTCGGCATTGGCGAGCAGCCGAAGATCGCGACCATCGCGCTCGGCGTTTTCTTCTCGACCACAATCTCGGTCTATAGCGGCGTCGATGCGGTGCCGCGCAATCTGATCCGGATGGCGCAGAGCTTCGACGTGCCGTTCCCGACCATCGTGCGCAAGGTGATCTGGCCCGGTGCGCTGCCGTCGATCCTGGCGGGCTTTCGCATCACCGCATCGGTGGCGCTGATGCTGGTGGTCTCGGCGGAGATGATCGGCGCCGAGACTGGCATCGGCACCTTCGTGCTGCAGGCCGGCAATCTGATGCAGACCGATCAGCTGATGGCGGGGATTCTCATCCTGTCGCTGTTCGGCCTCGCCGTCGGCAAGTTGATCAGCTTGCTCGAGGCGCGCCTGCTGCACTGGCGCTGAGCGCCTCAGGCGTTGCCGCGATCCTCGCGGAACAGATCGAGCTTCTCCTGCACGGGCCGGTCGGAGAATGAGAACAGTACGGCATCCTCGTCCGCCTCGTGGCTGACCCATTGCCAGCTCGGCACGACGAACAGATCGCGCGGTCCCCATTCGAAGGTCTGGTCACCGATGCGGCTGCGGCCCCTGCCCTCGATCGCCGTGAAGACGGTGGCATCCGTCGAGCGATAGCGCGCCGTCTTGAAAGACTTCGGCAGCAGCTGGATGAAGGTGCCGATGGTCGGCATCGCGAAGTCGCCGGTCTCCGGGTTGGAGAACTTCAGCTTCAGCCCATGACACGCGTCCCATTCCTCGCTGCGCTTGGCATTTTCCAGCGCTTCACGCGTGTAGGCGTAGGGATAGTTGAAGATCGGCGAGGTCCGCGATTTGCGCTTGGCGTCCACCGGCAGCAGATTGTGCCCGTAGCGCGCAAAGCTGTCGCCCGCGGGACGCGCGACCTTCTGCTGATCCTCCTGGGCGCCTTGTGCGAACGAGGCGTCGAGGAACTGCACCAGAGGAATGTCGAGGCCGTCGAGCCAGAACATCGGCTCCGAGGTTTCGTTGCCGTGGTCGTGCCAGGTCATCGACGGCGTGATGATGAAGTCGCCCGGCTCCATCAAGGTGCGCTCGCCGTCGACGGTCGTGAACGCGCCCTTGCCTTCCAGCACGAAGCGCAGTGCCGACTGGCTGTGGCGGTGGGCCGGCGCGACGTCGCCGGGGATGACCATCTGGATGCCGGCATAGAGCGAGGTCGTCACCTTCGACTGTCCGCGCAAACCCGGGTTCTCCAGGATCAGCACGCGACGCTCGGCCTCCTTGGCGGTGATCAGGCGTCCGGCCTCGATCATGTAGTCGCGAATTGCGGCGAATTGCCAGAGGTGCGGCCGGCAGGCGCTCTTCGGTTCGGGCGTGATGAGATCGCTCATCACGGTCCACAGCGCCGTCATGTTCTCGCCGTCGATCTTCTTGTAGAACGCCTCGCGTTCCGGCGTCGAAACCGCGGCCATGAGCGTCTCCCGTGAGCATGTGTCATTGTTGATTGACAGTATACTGCCAATTTGACTACCGTCAAACTCAATCAAGGCGACAATTCGGGAGGAGTGTCATGATGAAGCTGCACGGCTATTTTCGCAGCAGCGCGTCCTATCGCGTCAGGATCGCACTGAATCTCAAGGGGCTCACGGCTGAGCACCTGCCGCACCATCTCCGCAAGGGCGAGCAGCGCGCGCCCGCTTTTCTCGCCATCAATCCTCAGGGACTCGTGCCGGCTCTTGAGGATGACGGCGGCATCGTTCTGATCCAGTCGCTCGCGATCATCGAGTGGCTCGACGAGCTCCATCCGGAGCCGCCGCTGCTGCCCAGCGATCCCCTGCGCCGGGCGCAGGTCCGTGCCTTTGCGCAGGTGCTCGCCTGCGACACCCACCCGGTCCAGAACCTGAAGGTGCTGGCGCGTCTGCGCGAGCTCGGCCTGCCCGAGGACAAGGTCACGGCCTGGGCCGGCTGGGCCAACCGTGAGGGGCTCGCGGCCTGTGAGGCGCTGGTCAAGCATGAGCCGGGCCCGTTCTGCTTCGGCGCCACGCCGACTCTTGCCGATCTCTGCCTGGTGCCGCAGCTGGGCAATGCGCGGCGTTTCGGCGTCGACGTCGCAGCGTTCCCGCGCCTGCTGCAGGCCGAGGCGGCAGCCAAGGCGATGCCGGCGTTTGCGGATGCCGCGCCGGAGCGTCAGCCCGATGCCGAGTAGACCGCCCGACATCACGATGGACGCGGTCTACACCAAGCCCGGCTATCTGTTCCGGCGCATGCAGCAGATCGCGGTGTCCATCTTCGTCGAAGAGTGCCGGGAGTTCGATCTGACGCCGGTGCAATATGCGGCGCTGGTCGCGATCCAGACTCATCCCGGCATCGACGCCACCCGCCTGTCGGCCGTGATCGCGTTCGATCGGTCGACGCTCGGCAGCGTCATCGAGCGGCTGGAGGCCAAGGGCCATATCGAGCGCAAGCCGTCGCTGGAGGACAAGCGCGTCAAGCTGCTCTATCTGACCAAGGCCGGAGCGGCGCTGCTGCGCGCCATCATGCCATCGGTCGACCGCGCGCAGGCGCGCATGCTGGCGCCGCTGAAGCCGGCTGACCGCAAAATGCTGATGCTGTTGCTGTCGCAACTCGTCGACCTCAACAATGAGGTTTCGCGCGTGCCGCTGCGCGCCGAGGATGCGTTGGAGCATCTCGGCAAAGCCGGCTGAGCGCGAGGTGCCATCGAGCGCCGTGCGGACGCGACGCATTCATAGCCGCATCACCGCCTGACGGTCGATCTTGCCGGTGCCGGTCTTGGGCAGTTCGTCGATGAACACGATCTCGCGCGGATATTTGTACGGCAGCAGCTTCGTCTTGACGTAGTCCTGCAACGCCTTGGTCGTCGCCTGCGCGTCGCGGGCTTCGCCGTTGGTCACGACCACCGCCTTCAGGCTCATCCGCCGATCCGGCAGCTCATGGGCGAACACCGCGCATTCCCTGATGTCCGGATGTTCGGCGAGGCAGAGCTCGACCTCCAGCGGATAGACCCATTGTCCGGAGATCTTGACCAGATCGTCGGCGCGGCCGCGGAAGAAATGGAAACCCTCGGCGTCGCGGACGAAGCGGTCGCCGGTGTAGATCCAGCCGCCATCGCGGATCGTCTCCGCGGTCTTGTCGGGCCTGTTCCAGTACAACGGCGTGTTGGAGTCGCCACGGACCCAGAGGATGCCTTCCTCGCCGGTTGCGACCTCGCGTCCGTCACTGTCGCGCAGCGCGATTTCGTAGCCGGGCACGCGCAGGCCGGCGGCGCCGAGCTTCTTCCGGTCCTCGCGATTGGAGAGATAGACGTGCAGCACCTCGGTCGAGCCGAGGCCTTCGACGATCTCGAGGCCCGTAAGGCTCTTCCAGCCGTTGAACACCTCCGACGACAACACCTCGGCCGCGGACACCGCGAGGCGCAGGGACGAGAAATCGGTCTGCCCGGCGCCGTCGGCCTTCGTCAGTGCGGTGTAGAGCGTCGGCAGGCCGAAGAACACGGTCGGACGGAAGCGGCTGATCGCGTCGAAGATCGCGGCCGGCTTTGGCTGGCCCGGCAGCAGCAAGGTAGAGGCGCCGACCGAGAACGGGAAGGTGATCGCATTGCCGAAGCCATAGGCGAAGAAGATCTTCGGCACCGAGAAGCAGATGTCGTCGGACTTCAGGCGCAGCACGTTCTTCGCGAAGGCCTGCTCGCTATAGGCCATGTCGTGCTGCAGATGAACGATGCCCTTGGGGCGGCCGGTCGAGCCGGACGAGTACATCCAGAACGCCATCTCGTTGCGGTGGGTGTCCACCTCCGCGAGCTGATCGGGAAAGCCCGGGAGCCAGCGATCGGCCGGGACCGTCGAGGCTGCCGACGTCGCCGTCGGCTCGCCATTGACCACGATCAGTGTCTGCAACGCCGTGGCCGCGCAGGCCTGCGCATCGAACCGCCCGGCGAACTCGGCGTCCGCGACGGCTACCTTGGCGCCGGAGTCCGCGAGATAGAACTGCAGCAGGTCCGGCGGGGTCAGCGTGTTGATCAGCAGCGGCACGAAGCCCGCGCGCACCGCGCCGAAGAACGCGGCCGGATAGGCCGGCGTGTCGTCGAGGAACAGCAGCACGCGGTCGCCGCGGGTGAGGCCAAGCGACGCAAAGCCGTTGCCCCAGCGGCAGGCGTCGCTGCACAGTTCGGCATAGCTGCGTCCGCCCGCGGGACCGATCAGTGCGGGCTTGTTCGCGTTGCCGCGCGCGAGGTTGTCGAACAGGATGCGGCTCGCGTTATAGCGCTCGGGAATCGCGAAGCCGATTTCGCGGGCGCCGGCGCTGTCGTGCGGGACCTGATCGGTCATGTCAGTCGTCATGCCGGCGCTCCCACATTGCGAGAGGCCTCGTAGCGCGCCATGAACTGAGGCGCCATTGCGCGCAGCCTGCTGTCGTCGATGCGGCCCGAGCGCGTGATGTAGCTGTAGGCAAAATCCATCAGATCCGCCTGCATGTGCGCCGGGAACTTCTCATACCAGTCGGCGCTGGTGCGGGCGGCCGTCACCAGCTTCTTCACGATCGGCTGACGCTCAGCCTGATAGCGAGCAAGTCCGTCGGAGAGGTTGGCTTCCGCGTCGAGCGCCTTGGCCAGCGCGATCGCATCTTCGATCGCAAGCCGCGTGCCCGAGCCGATCGAGAAATGCGCCGTATGCAGCGCGTCACCGATCAGCACCATGTTCCGGTGCCACCAATGCTCGTTCCACACCCATGGAAAGTTGCGCCACACCGAGCGGTTGGAGACCAGGGAATGGCCACCCAGCGTGTCGGCAAACACCTGCTCGCAGATGCGCCGGGATTCGTCGACCGACATCTCGGCGAAGCCGTAGGCGTGCCAGGTCGCGCGATCGCACTCGACCAGGAACGTGCTCATGTCGGGCGCGTAGCGGTAGTGATGCGCGTTGAAGGTGCCGCGCTCCGTGGCGACGAAGGTCTGCGACAGCGTCGGGAAGGTCTTTGACGTTCCGTACCAGGCGAATTTGTTGCTGGAGTAGGAGACCGAGAAGCCGAAATCGCCCTCGAAGCTGCGCCGGACCAGCGAATTCAGCCCATCCGCCGCGACGATGAGATCGTAGCCGGCGAGCTGATCCAGCGACTGGATGGTCGTGCCGTAGCGGGCGACGACGCCGACGCTTTCGGCGCGCGACTGCAACAGTTTCAGCAGCTCGAGCCGGCCGATCGCGGAGAAGCCGACGCCGTCGATCTCGACGCTCTCGCCGCGCAGGTTGAGCGTGATGTTGCGCCAGCTCTCCATCTGCGGTGCGATCGCGTCGACGGTGTCGGGATCGTCCGCGCGCAGGAATTCCAGGGCCTGGTCGGAGAACACGACGCCGAAGCCCCAGGTCGCGCCGGCCGGGTTCTGCTCGAACAGATCGACCACGGCGGTGGGATGCCGCTTCTTCCAGAGATAGGCGAAATACAGCCCGCCAGGGCCGCCGCCGAGCACGGCGATACGCAAGGACGCTCTCCCAAATTGACAGTATACTGTTTATTTTGGGTCGGAGACTAATCCGTCATTCTCATCGACGCTAGAGAAATCTTATTGCGGGATCTCGGGCGAACCGGCTGCCGATCCTGAGGGGCGGCATCCGAAGATCGCGTCGAGTGCGGCGAAGGTTGCCTCTTCGACCAACTCGGGCGCGTAGTCGCCGAGCGCTTCCATCTTCACGCCCGAATTGATTTCGAGCACCTGCCATTGCCCGTCGGCCATGACCACATCGACCGAGGCATAGCGGATGTCGAGGGCGCGCGCGGCATCGCGCGCCAGTGCCGTGCAGGTCTCGCGCAGCGGGCCTTCGGTCAGCAGCACCGGCTGGGCTCCGAATTCGAGGTTGTGTCGCCAGCTCAGCAGGCGCTGCTCGCCTTGCGGGATGATCGCTTGCAGCGTCGATGCGTCGAACTCCACCGCCAGACGCCGCAGCAGGCGTGATTGCTGTTCGACTGGCACCGCCTGGAGCGCAAGGTCGCGCAGCGAATGAAGTCCGTCGCCGGTCACGACGGGCCGCAGCTTGCGATAGACGATCAGCGGCGCGCCATCGAGCATGATGACGCGGACTTCGTCGGCGATCTCCAGCAGCGGTGCAATCGCCGCGCTGGCGCCGGTCTCGAAGATCTGAGTGAGCGCATCCTTGAGCTCGGCCGAGGTACGGACGCGCGTCACGGCGCGGCCCGACGTCCCCTCGTTCGGCTTGACGACGAGGCCGGTGGGATGCGTTTCGATCAGTTCCAGCATCGTTGTCCAGGCCGGCGCGCTGACGCCGGTCACCGTCGGTGCGAGGAACAGCGCGTGCGGGACGGCGGGAACCCCCGAGGTCGTCAGCAGGGCGGACGTGGCGGCCTTGTCGCACGCAATTCTGTGCGCCACCGCACTGTTCAGGCCGAGGTCATAGCCGAAGATCAGGTGACGTTCGCGGCCGTTCCCGAGCACCAGCAGCCAGCCGTCCTCCCGGACGTCGAGCGCGATCCTCCGCTCCTTGCAATAGCGGGTGACGGCGGCGCGCTGGCGGTGGGGATGGTTAATCATTGCTCAAGGATTGGGCCGGAGATGCGGAATTAAAGTGCTGGAAAGTCACAATCCCGGCAAGTAAATTGCGCATATCGTTTGTGTACGAATGAATGGCTGATCGAGGCAATCCGGGACGGGCCGGCATGCGTTTGATCGTGATCAATGGTGCAGTCATGCGGGTTGATTATTCGCTGTTTTCACGTACATCAGGCGCCGAAAACCGCTGGATCTATAGGGTTTTTGCGGGTCTGCCTCGTTACGACTTGTTTCTTCCAACTTCAGCCCACGTGAAAAAACAAACGACATGAGCGCGTTCTATAAAGAGAAAGTTCTTTCCGTTCACCACTGGACGGACACGTTGTTCTCCTTCCGGGCGACCCGTGACGCGGGCTTCCGCTTCCAGAATGGCCAGTTCGCGATGATCGGCCTCGAGGTCGAGGGCCGCCCCCTGTTGCGCGCCTACAGCATGGCGAGCGCCAATCACGAGGAGGAGCTCGAGTTCTTCAGCATCAAGGTGCAGGACGGTCCGCTGACCTCCCGGCTGCAGAAGATCAAGGAAGGCGACACCATCCTGGTCGGCCGCAAGGCGACGGGCACGCTGATCCCCGACAACCTGCTGCCCGGCAGCCGGCTGCTGCTGCTGTCGACCGGCACCGGTCTCGCCCCGTTCGCCAGCCTGATCAAGGACCCCGACGTCTACGATCGCTTCGAGAGCATCGTGCTGGTGCATGGCTGCCGCCAGGTGGCCGAGCTGGCTTATGGCGAAAGTGTGGTTGCCAAGCTGCGCGAGGACGAGGTGTTCGGCGAGCTGCTGGAAGGCAAGCTGCACTACTATCCGACCGTCACCCGCGAGCCCTTCCGCAACCGCGGCCGCATCACCGACCTGATCTCCTCGGAGCAGCTGTTCAACGATCTCGGCCAGCATGCCCTGGATATCGCCAAGGACCGCGTCATGATGTGCGGCAGCCCGGCGATGCTGGAAGAGCTCAAGACCATGTTCGAGTCGCGCGGCTTCCTCGAAGGCAGCGGCAACGAGCCCGGCCATTTCGTGATCGAGAAGGCCTTCGTCGAGCGCTGAGCCTCTCGCGCCGCCGTTTCCGACAAATTCCAAAGAGCGCCTCGACGCAATCGGGGCGCTCTTTTCGTTGGCAATATCCTCCTTGCACGTCGCGAAGCGGCCGTGCGATTTTCGACGCCAGGACCGGACCTGCAGACGTCCGGCGACAGGGAGGGGACATGGATGCCTGGACGGCGCCATCCCCGCGACGATGAGGGGAATGGCCATGGATTCGATCGTTCGGCGGCAGACGCTCGGTGACCTCCTGCGGCGGAGCGCGGCGCGTACGCCGGGCAAGACGGCGGTCATCTGCGGCGAGACCAGCTGGACCTATGCCGAGTTCAATGCGGTGGTCGATCGCCTTGCCGCGGGCCTGGCGAGCCGTGGCGTCGGAAAGGGCGAGCGCGTCGCCATCCTCGCCCGCAATTCGCATGCCTTCGCCGCCCTGCGCTTCGCGCTGGCGCGGCTCGGGGCGGTGCTGGTGCCGATCAATTTCATGCTGAAGCCGGAGGAGGTCGCCTACATCCTCAAGCATGCCGGCGCGCGGCTGCTGGCCACCGACAGCGGCTTTGCCGGCGTGGCGCGCGCTGCCAAGGCGCTGGCGCCGGCGGTCGAGCAGATGATCTGGCTGCCGTCGGAAGCGCCCAGCGAACGGCAAGCCGACATGATCGATTTTGCTGAGCTGGCATCGTCTACGTCGGCCGCCCCGATTGTCGAGATCGCGGGCAGCGATGTCGCGCAGATCGTCTACACATCTGGCACGGAGTCGCTGCCGAAAGGCGCGATGCTGACCCACGACGCGGTCATCTGGCAGTATGTGAGCTGCATCGTGGATGCCGGCATCGCGGCCGACGATGTCACGCTGCATGCGCTGCCGCTGTATCACTGCGCGCAGCTCGACGTGTTCTTCGGTCCCTCAATCTACGTCGGGGCCACCAACATCATCACGGCGTTTCCGACACCCGACAATCTGCTGCCGCTGATCGCGAAGCATCGCATCAGCTCGTTCTTCGCGCCGCCGACGGTGTGGATCTCGATCCTGCGTTCGCCGCTGTTCGAGACCACGGATGTCTCGACCCTGTGCAAGGGCTATTACGGCGCTTCGATCATGCCGGTCGAGGTGCTGCGCGAGCTGGCGCAGCGGCTGCCGAAGGTGCGGCTGTGGAATCTCTACGGGCAGACCGAGATCGCGCCGCTGGCGACGATGCTCGGGCCTGAGGATCAATTGCGCAAGCCGGGCTCGTGCGGACGCGCCGTGCTGAACGTCGAGACCCGCGTGGTCGATGATGACATGAACGATGTCGCCCCGGGCGAGGTCGGCGAGGTTGTGCACCGCTCGCCACATCTGATGCTTGGCTACTTCCACGATGACGAGCGCACCACTGCTGCCTTCCAGGGCGGCTGGTTTCACTCCGGCGATCTCGCGACCATCGACGACGAAGGCTACATCACCATCGTCGACCGCAAGAAGGACATGATCAAGACCGGCGGCGAGAACGTCGCCAGCCGCGAGGTCGAGGAGGCGCTGTACCAGATTCCGGAGGTGTCGGAGGTCGCCGTGGTCGGCCTGCCGCATCCGCGCTGGGTCGAGGCCGTGGTGGCGATGGTCGTCGTGAAGTCCGGCTGCGAGCTGACCGAGGAGGCGCTGCTCAAGCAGGCCTCCAGCCGGCTGGCCTCGTTCAAGACGCCGAAGCGCGTGGTGTTCGTCGATGCACTGCCGAAGAACCCCAGCGGCAAGCTGCTCAAGCGACAGTTGCGCGAAGCGCATTCCAGCCTGTTTTCTGAAGGGTAAGGCACGGCGGGGCCGCCTGGTCAATTACTCTTCCGGACAGGTCTGCTACTCTTCCGGACAGATCGGGGCGGCCGGTCGATCCACCAGGATCGGGCCTTCGCGGTCGCGCACTCGCTCCATCGACACCGTGACATCCCGGTCGATAGCCCCAGGCTATCGACGACGTGAAACCTCGGATAGTCAATCGCGCGCGCTTGTGTAACGATTGTTTCGCGATGCGCGTAGTATGGTCATCGCCGATTGTCCACGATCCGCCCGGGGCCCTCCATGGATACGCTGCTGCTTCCGTTCTCGCCGCGCTACATCGTGCTGACGATCTGCGCCTCGGCGACCGCTCTGCTGCTCATCCTCGGGATCTACGATCGCAAGATCTTCGATCTCGTTCTCATTCCGTTGCTGATCTTCGGGGCGCTGACCGCGCTCGGTATCCGCGACTTGCTGCAGAGCAGCCACGCCGTCCTCCGCAACTATCCGATTTCGGCGCATCTGCGCTTCATCCTCGAAGAGATCCGGCCGGAGATGCGGCAGTATTTCTTCGAGAGCGAGAAGGACGGCATGCCGTTCTCGCGCGACACCCGCGCGGTGGTCTATCAGCGCGCCAAGATGGTGCTCGACAAGCGCCCGTTCGGCACCCAGGAGGACGTCTACCGCGAGGGCTATGAGTGGATGCACCATTCGGTGTCGCCCAAGCCGCATGCGGAGGAGAAATTCCGGATAGAGATCGGCGGGCCGGATTGCACCAGGCCGTACTCGGCCTCGGTGTTCAACATCTCCGCCATGAGCTTCGGCGCACTGAGCCCCAACGCGGTCCGGGCGCTGAACGCCGGCGCCAAGCGCGGTGGCTTTGCCCACGACACCGGCGAAGGCGGCTTCAGCCCGTACCACGCCGAAATGGGCGGCGACATCATCTGGGAGATCGGCTCCGGCTATTTCGGCTGCCGGCACCGCGACGGCAGCTTCGATCCTGACGCGTTCGCCCGCGTTGCTGCGACCGAGCAGATCAAGATGGTCGAGCTCAAGGTGAGCCAGGGCGCCAAGCCCGGTCATGGCGGCGTGCTGCCGGCGGCGAAAGTGTCGGAAGAGATCTCGAAGATCCGCGGCGTCGCGATGGGCGAGGACTGCATCTCGCCGCCGGCGCATCGCGCGTTCTCGACGCCGATCGGCATGATGCAGTTCATCGGCGAGATGCGGCGGCTGTCGGGCGGCAAGCCGGCGGGCTTCAAGCTGTGCATCGGCCATCCCTGGGAGTTTCTGGCGATCTGCAAGGCGATGCTGGAAACTGGCATCTATCCCGACTTCATCGTGGTCGACGGCAATGAGGGCGGCACCGGGGCCGCACCGCTGGAGTTCATGGACCACCTGGGCATGCCGATGCGCGAGGGCGTCAACTTCGTTCACAATGCGCTGGTCGGGATGAACATCCGCGATCGCGTCAAGATCGGCGCCTCCGGCAAGATCGCGACTGCCTTCGACATGGCGCGGGCGATGTCGATCGGGGCTGACTGGTGCAATTCCGCGCGCGGCTTCATGTTCGCGCTTGGCTGCATCCAGTCCCTGAGCTGCCACACCGACAAATGCCCGACTGGCGTCGCGACGCAGGATCCCACGCGCGCCCGCGCGCTGGTCGTGCCGGACAAGATCCAGCGTGTCTACAACTATCACCACGCGACGCTGCACGCGCTCGCCGAGCTGCTCGCGGCGGCCGGGTTGGAGCATCCGCAGGACCTGCGGCCGATCCACTTCTCGCAGCGGACGTCAACGACGGAGGTCTCGTCGTTTGCAAAACTCTATCCGTCGCTGCGGCCGGGCGAATTGATTGAAGGTACGCAGGATATCCGCTTCAAGGATGCCTGGGCGATGGCCCGGCCGGACACGTTCGCGGCGGCGTGAGATAGTTCCGCCGTTTTAACTGAGACGGAACTCAGCGTCCCCACCCTCGGTGTCATCCCCGCGCAGGCGGGGATCCATAACCACAGGGTCTGGTTCGTGGCACGAAGGTTCAACTGGCCGCGTGCCTCGAGCGAGATCACGCGGTATGGGTCCCGGGTCGGCGCCCACTGACGCGTTGCGTCAGCGGGCTTGCCCGGGACGACGGCGGGGGGTGGGGCAGGCGGTCAGCGCCTCAATGCGGATTTTCCAGGCTGAACGTTTCCGACTGCTCGTCGTAGGAGAACAGCTCGGCGTAGCGGCCCCAGGAGACGATGGTCTGCAGGGTCTCGTCGGCATATTGCTCGGACATGTAGTCCTCGAGCTCGATGCGGAATCGCGCAGCGGGCGCGGCGTGCGAGGGGCGGTCATCGAGCACGCGGCGGATCAAGCCCATCAGCGGCACGTTCTCCATCAGATGCGCGGCGAACAGCTTCTTGCGGTCGTCGGTCTCGAGGTCGGCGAAGCGCCGGCCGGCGTCGGTCAGGGTCAGGTCGCCTTCGCTGAGATGGGCGAAGCGTAGCAGTTGCAGCGCCTCGGCCAAGGGGAAGATCTCGTCGACTTCGAGCTGCAGATGACCCGCGAGCACCGGCAGATCGGCGTGCCCCTTGTACGGCGCGCCGGCGAGCGCCTCGATCAGGCCGGAGATCGAGTTCGAGGAGACGTGGCTCAGCACCATGCCGACCCCGGCGCTCGCGGTGCTCGGCAGCTTCGGTTCGGGCCGCTGCGTCATGCGCGCATAAAGGCTGTCGACGAGCTGGCGAAACGCCGGATCGAGCCGGTTGCGCGGATGGGCTAAGTCGATCCTGAACTCGGCGGCGACGCGGCCCGGATTGGACGAGAACACCAGCACGCGGTCGCACATCAGCACCGCCTCCTCGATATTGTGCGTCACCATCAGCACCGATTTGATCGGCAGCCGTCCGTCGGTCCAGAGATCGACGAGGTCGGTGCGCAAGGTCTCCGCGGTCAGCACGTCGAGGGCCGAGAATGGCTCGTCCATCAGCAAGAGGTCGGGATGCACCACAAGCGCGCGGGCGAAGCCGACGCGCTGGCGCATGCCGCCGGACAGCTCCTTCGGAAACGCGGATTCGAAGCCGTCGAGACCGATCAGGTCGATCGCCGCCAGCGCACGCTTGCGCCGCTCGGCGCTGTCGATGCCGAGCGCTTCCAGGCCGAGCTCGACGTTCTGCAGCACCGTCAGCCAGGGAAACAGTGCGAACGACTGGAACACCATGGCGACGCCGCGCGGGGGGCCGGCGATGATCTCGCCGCGGCACTTCGCCTCGCCTGACGAGGGCGACACCAGGCCCGCGATGATCCGCAGCAAGGTCGACTTGCCTGAGCCGGAGCGGCCGAGCAGGCCGACGATCTCGCCGGCGCGGATGGTGAGGTCGACCTTCTCGAGCACGACGAGATCCTCGCCGCTGCCCTTCGGGAACGTCCGGCTGACGCTCTTGATCTCGATCAGCGAGCTGTCCTTGACCTGGTCGCGCATGATGATCTCTCCCGGTCAGCCGAGCCGCAGCCGGCGTTCGCCGAAGGCATAGAGCGGCCGCCACAGCAGCCGGTTGAACAGAGTGACGAGAATGCACATCACGGCAATGCCGAGCACGACGCGCGGGAAATCGCCGCGCTCGGTCGCCCCAGCGATATAGGCGCCAAGACCTGACGCGGTGAGATGCGTGTCGCCCCAGCTCGCGACCTCGGCCACGATCGCAGCGTTCCAGGAGCCGCCGGACGCGGTGATCGCGCCGGTGATGTAATAGGGGAAGACGCCGGGCAGCACGACCTTGAACCACCAGCGCCAGCCGGTGAGATGCAGGCTTGCGGCGGCTTCGCGCAGGTCGCTCGGGAAGGCGCTGGCGCCGGCGATGACGTTGAACAGGATGTACCACTGCGTCCCCAGGATCATCAGCGGGCTCAGCCAGACATTGGCGTCGAGGCCGTAGCGCACGATCAGCACGACGAAGACGGGGAAGGCGAGGTTGGCCGGGAAGGCCGCGAGGAATTGCGCCAGCGGCTGGATGCGCTCGGCCAACTTCGGCCGCAGCCCGATCCAGACGCCAACGGGGACCCAGATCAGCGAGGCCAGCGCGATCAGCACGGCGACACGGACCAGCGTGATCAGGCCGTAGCCGATCGCGGCGAAGACATCCGCCGGCGCCAGGGTGGCCGACAGATAGAGATAGGTTTTCCAGCCGGCATAGGCGCAGCCGAGAACGACCGCGGCGAGCCACAGCCCGTCGACGAGCTGCGACGGCGGCGCATGGCGCGCCGGACCGCTCCAGGCTTTCGGCCAGTTGATCCGCAGGTTGGAGAACGTGCGGTTGATCGCCGCGAACGGGATCGACAGCGAGCGCAGCGCGCGGGTGCGGCGGAACAGGTCGAGCATCCATGAACCAGGCGGATTACCTGACGCCGTCTGCTCGAAGCGGAATTTGTCGGCCCAGGCGACGATCGGGCGAAACAGCAACTGGTCATAGGCGGTGATCACCAGCAGCATGGTCAGCAGCGCGGCGCCGATCGCGGCGAGATCCTTGTGCTGGATCGCGAGCGCGACATAGGAGCCGATGCCGGGCAGGGTGACGGTGGTGTTGCCGACGGTGATCGCCTCGGACGCGACGACGAAGAACCAGCCGCCGGACATCGACATCATCGCATTCCAGATCAGGCCGGGCATCGCATAGGGCACGTCGAGCCGCCAGAAGCGCTGCCAGCCGGAGAGGTGGAAGCTGCGCGTCGCCTCCTCGAGATCTTTCGGCACGTTGCGCATCGACTGGTACATGCTGAAGGTCATGTTCCAGGCCTGGCTGGTGAAGATCGCGAACACGCAGGCGAGCTCGGCGCCGAGCACCTTGCCCGGGAACAGGTTCATGAAGAACACGACCGTGAAGGTCAGGAAGCCGAGGATCGGCACCGACTGCAGGATGTCGAGCAGCGGGATCAGCACGATCTCGGCGCGGCGGCTCTTGGCCGCGAGCGCCGCATAGACGAAGGTGAAGACGAGCGAGCAGATGATCGCGAGCAGCATGCGCAACGTCGTGCGCAGCGCGTAGAGCGGCAGGTTGGCCGGATCGAGCGACACCGGGGCGGTGTCGAGCGCCGACAGCGGCAGCGTGGTCTGCTCGCCGCCATAGACGATCAGAACCATCGCCCCGACCACGATGATCAGCGCGACCACGTCCCAGATGTTGGGGCGCACGGCCTCGCGCAGCACGGCCGTCCTGATGTCGTGGAGCTGCATCGGCGTGTCTCGTCTCGTCGGCCGCAGACAGTGGCTGCAGACGTCTTCGGTCGTGGCGCTCGGGGTGGCTCGCGCCGACGCTGCGGCCGGGCGAAGCGGCACCCTAGGTGCGCTGTGTGATGGTTTGATTTCAAGCGGCGGGGGCCGGTGATCCCCGGCTCCGTGACCGGCCTATCAAAGGATACGCCGCGCGGGTCTTCACGTTCCCGCGACAACGTGCGTGTGGGCCTTCGTCGCAAGCCGCAACGACGGTCAGCGCCTCCCCCGCTTGCGGGGGAGGTCGTATCGCATCGCCAGATGCGATACGGGTGGGGGAATGCTCCGGAAAGACTGCCGCGGGGGCTGCCCCACTCCGGCCCTCCCCCGCACGCGGGAGAGGGGGCGCACCGTCGGTGCCGCGACAGCTTGCGCTTCAACTACCCTACGTTCGGCTCGCCGCCCTCGGGCGCGAGCTTCGTGGCCAGGATCTTATCGATGCGGCGGCCGTCGAGGTCGACGATTTCGAAGCGCCAGCCTTGCAGCTCGAAACTCTGGCCGACCTCGGGCACGCTGCCGAAATGCTGCAGCACGAGACCGGCGACGGTGTGGTAGCCGCGATGCGGCGGGACTTCGATGGCGAGCACGTCGGCGAACTCGTCGAGCGGCATCCAGCCCGACACCAGCAGCGAGCCGTCGTCGCGGCGGACGCAGGCGGGCTCGGGCGGGCCTTCCTCGGACGAGAAGGCGCCGACGATCGATTCCAGAATGTCGGCCGCGGTCACGACGCCTTCGAACGCGCCGTATTCGTCGTGCACCAGACCCATATGCACGGGCGCCACTTTGAGGATCGCAATCACGTCGCGGGCGTCGACCGTCGACGGAATGATAGGCACCTCGCGCACCAGGCTGCGCAGGTCCGGCGTCTCGTCGCGCAGATAGGCGACCAGCAGATCCTTCGCCTGCAGCACGCCGATCGGACGGTCGCGCTCGCCGTCCGACACCGGCAGGCGCGAATGCGGGCTCTTGGCGAGCAGCTCCCGGATCACCTTGGGATCGTCGTTGAGATCGACCACGTCCACCTCGGGCCGCGGCGTCATGATCGCGCCGACCGGGCGGTCGCCGAGCCGCATCACGCCGGCTATCATTTCCTTCTCGCCCGGCTCGAGCACCCCCGCAGTCTCGGCCTCGCGCACGAGATGGTGGATCTCTTCTTCCGACACTTTCTCCTCTGCGTCCCCGGAGCGGCCGAGCAGCGCCAGGATCAGCTTGCCGGAGACGTCCAGCAGCACGACCAAGGGCAGCGATACTTTCGCGAGCACTTGCATGGCCGGCGCGACGCGCACGGCGATCGCTTCGGGATCGCGCAGCGCGAGCTGTTTCGGTACCAGCTCGCCGACGATCAGGGTCGCATAGGTGATGATGCTGACCACGAGACCAACGCCGACGATGTCGGCGATCGAGGCGCTCATCCCGAGCTCCAGCAGCGTCTGGGTCAGGCGCTGGCCGAGCGTGGCGCCGGAGAAGGCGCCGGAGAGCACGCCGACCAGGGTGATGCCGATCTGCACCGTCGACAGGAAGCGGCCGGGATCGGAGGCCAGCGTCAGCGCCCGGCGAGCGCCGGACACGCCTTTCTCGGCCAGCAGCGCCAGCCGGGCGGGCCGCGATGACACGATGGCGAGCTCCGACATCGACAACAGCCCGTTGACGACGATGAGGACGACGATGATGGCGAGTTCGGCGGAAAGCATTGCGACCTGATGTGGCGCCCGGATGGGCGGGAATGGACACAGGTCCTAGCATATGGGGATGGCAGCCGCCCATTGCTGCGTTGCGGTAGGTGCATGGAGGGATGCGCGCAGGCGGCGGCTCAGTTTGGCGCACCCGCCGGAGCTCAGCCCTCCGCCGTCGTCCCGGCCTCGAGCCGGGACCCATAGCCACCAGCCTGGATGAGCCAGGCAATTGGCGACGGCGTTTCCTCGATAGCGTCCGCGGTATCGGTCCCGGCTCAAGGCCGGGACGCCACCGCCTTTGACGAGGCGTCGCTGGCTCCACCTCGTCATTGCGAGCGCAGCGGTAACTACCCAGGTCGCCGCTCTGTCAAGCAAGGCGGATTGTATGGATGAGCTGTGTTGGGCATAGGGTCAATGTTT
>NZ_JBNPUZ010000021.1:0-110507 GCF_051168435.1 Bradyrhizobium sp. HKCCYLR20261 | reverse complement strand
CTCCGGAGGGACCGCCCGTGGGGGACCCCCCTCCCTGACCCTCCCCCACAAGGGGGGAGGGAACGGAGAGAGCAGTGCCCGCCTTACTCTTGAAATTCTCGTCCGCCGTCACGTCAGCCGGATCGATCTGCGAATACTCCGCGACGCGCCGCGTCAGCGTCGAGAACTCCATCGCCTTCAGGAACGCGATGAGCTTGCGCGGGTCGGGCTCGTGCACGGCGAGGTCGTCGAGCGGCACATCGAGGGCGACCTTGTCGTCGAGCAGCACCAGCTGGCGCGAGATCCGCGCCTTCTCGGCGTTCTCGATCAGCGCCTCGCGCCGCTTCGGCTGCTTGATCTCGGATGCGCGCGTCAGCAGGCTCTCAAGGTCGCCATAGTCGTTGATCAGCTGCGCCGCGGTCTTGATGCCGATGCCAGGCACCCCCGGCACGTTGTCGGTGGAATCGCCGGCCAGCGCCTGGACCTCGACCACCTTCTCCGGCGGCACGCCGAATTTCTCGACCACCTCGGCGGTGCCGATGCGACGGTCCTTCATGGTGTCGTACATCGTGACGCAGTCGTTGACGAGTTGCATCAGGTCCTTGTCGGACGACACGATCGTGGTTGTGGCGCCGCGTTCGCAGGCGAGCCGCGCATAGGTCGCGATCAGGTCGTCGGCCTCATAGCCGGCCTGCTCCAGGCACGGCAGGTCGAAGGCGTGCACGGCCTCGCGGATCAGCGCGAATTGCGGGATCAGGTCATCGGGCGCCGGCGGCCGGTGCGCCTTGTAGTCGGCATAAATCTTGTTGCGGAACGTGACCTCGGACTTGTCGAACACGATCGCCAGATGCGTCGGCCGGTCGGTCTCGGGCATGTCGCGCAACAGCTTCCACAGCATGTTGCAGAAGCCGAGCACGGCATTGACCTGCAGCCCGTCGGACTTGCGGTTGAGCGGCGGCAGCGCGTGATAGGCGCGGAAAATGTAGGACGAGCCGTCGACCAGGAACACATGGTCGCCTTTGGCCGCGCTGTGGACAGCGGCAGGCGCAGGAGGGGCGGGCGTGGCGGCGGCTTTCTGGGGAGCTTTGGGCATGGCCGCAATGTAGGGAATTTGACCGCGATTGACACCCTGGGAACGGCAGATTCCGGCGCGTTCCCCACGCAAATCGGTGGCTGTGGAGCGCTCGCCAGGCGCGTCATATTCCGCCGTCGTCCCGGGCAAGCCCTGACGGCGCGAAGCGCCGGCGGGCCGCCGACCCGGGACCCATGCTCCGTAGCGGTCGTGAGGCGTCAAGCTGGAGCCACAGCGTGCCTCACACCGAGGATTGTGGCTATGGGTCCCGGGTCGGCGTCCGCCAACGCTCGCGCGTTGCCGGACTTGCCCGGGACGACAGCGAGGATGTGGCTACTCGGCCGCCTGCAGCACGGCCTTGGATTTCGGCGGCGCGATCCAGAACGCGATCGGCCGCTCGAACAGGAAGCGGGCGCCGACAACAAGCGCGAGGCGCCAGATCACGAGCGCGCCGAGCACGCCGGCGATGGTGACCAGCAGCGAGATCGTGCCGACGTCGGCGATGATCCCCGTCTTCAGCAGCACGGTGCGGGTCGCCGCCATCGGCAGGAAGAAGGCGAGATAGATCACGATCGAATGCTCGCCGCAGAACCTGAGCGCGGTGAGCAGTTGGGCGCGCGCGAGCAGCGTGCCGGCGACGATGATGGCGACCGCGCCGGCATAGCCGAGCGTCAGGGAGATCACCGGCCACTCGCTGATGCCGAGCGTCACGAGGCCCTGGTTGATCACCGCCCAGGCCAGCAGGCCGGCGACGGCCAGCAGGGGCTGTGCCCGCGCGCGGTCCGACACTGCGAAGATGTAGTTTGCGAACAGATAGCCCGAATAGATGTAGACGAAGCGGGCGCAGAACTCGTCGATGACGGTCCAGCCGGTCACGATATGCGACATCTCGAGTCCCGCGGCGATGCCCCAGATCACGGGTGCCGGGGCCTTCCGCGTCAGCTTGATGACGACGAAGAAGATCGGCAGCAGGTAGATGAACCACAGCGTGCCGAACGGCTCGATGAAGGACTCCAGATACAGGTAGCCGGCATGCTGCCAGCCGGAGGCGGCGGCGAAGCCGGGCGCCTTGAAGCCGAACTGGATCGTCACCCACAGCACGTAGAAATAGGCGAAGTGCACGACCTTGCGGTCGATGTAGGTGCGCCAGTCGCGATCGATCACCAGCGGCAGGAACAGGCCGGAGATCAGGAAGAAGTCGGGCATCCGGAACGGCTTGGCGAAGGCGACGACGGCATGCATGAAGCCGGTCTCGCCGGCGGCGAGCTCCACGCCGAGCACCGAGTGCATCATCACGACCATGATGATGCAGATGCCCTTTGCGTAGTCGACCCAGTCGATGCGCGCCTCGGTTCCCACCGTTTGCGGCGTGCCATTTGCGGTCATGCTGTCCCTCTCTGGCGCGGAGCTGCCGCATCTTCGGGCAGAGCCGTTAATACTCCCTGCTGTCATCCAAACGTCATGCCGTTTTCTAAATTCCCCTTGGGCCGCAAATGGTCTAAGACGCTGAAGTATTAACCTTGAAGGGTGGGTTTCTATGCGAATTGCGATGATCGGCACGGGCTATGTTGGGCTGGTGTCCGGTGCCTGCTTTGCCGATTTTGGGCATCAGGTCACTTGCGTGGACAAGGACGAGAGCAAGATCGCCGCGCTTCATCGTGGGGAAATCCCGATCTTCGAGCCCGGGCTGGATGCGCTGGTCGCGGCCAATGTGAAGGCCAAGCGGCTCGATTTCACCACCGATCTCAAGCAGCCGGTTGCCGAGGCTGATGCCGTCTTCATCGCGGTCGGCACGCCGTCGCGGCGCGGCGACGGCCATGCCGACCTGTCCTACGTTTATGCCGCAGCCCGCGAGATTGCCGCGTCGCTGACCGGCTTCACGGTGGTCGTGACCAAATCGACGGTGCCGGTCGGCACCGGCGACGAGGTCGAGCGCATCATCCGCGAGACCAACCCCTCGGCCGATGTCGTCGTCGCCTCCAACCCCGAATTCCTGCGCGAGGGCGCGGCGATCCGCGACTTCAAATGGCCTGACCGCATCGTCGTCGGCACCGACGACGAGCGCGGCCGCAAGGTGCTCGGCGACATCTATCGCCCGCTGTCGCTGAACCAGGCGCCGGTGATGTACACCGCGCGTCGTACCGCCGAGCTGATCAAATACGCGGCGAACGCGTTCCTCGCCACCAAGATCACGTTCATCAACGAAGTCGCCGATCTCGCCGAGAAGGTCGGCGCTGACGTCCAGGAGGTCGCGCGCGGCATCGGCCTCGACAACCGCATCGGCGCGAAATTCCTGCATGCCGGCCCCGGCTTCGGCGGTTCGTGCTTCCCGAAGGATACGCGCGCGCTGATCAAGATCGCGCAGGATTACGACACGCAGCTGCGCATCGTCGAATCCGTGCTGGCGGTGAACGACAACCGCAAGCGTGCGATGGCGCGCAAGGTCGCGCACGCGGTCGGCGGCAATCTGCGTGGCAAGACGGTCGCCGTCCTCGGCCTCACCTTCAAGCCGGAGACCGACGACATGCGCGAGGCGCCGTCGATCCCGCTGGTGACCGGGCTGCTCGACATGGGCGCCAAGGTGCGCGCGCATGATCCGGTCGGCATCGAGCAGGCCAAGAAGGAGCTGCCGGAGATCGCCTATTTCGACGATCCCTATGATTGCGCCGCCGGCGCCGATGCCATGGTGCTGGTGACCGAATGGGTGCAGTACCGCGCGATGGATCTCGATCGGCTCAAGCAGGTGATGGCCCATCCGGTGGTCGTAGATCTGCGCAACGTCTATCGTCCGGACGAGATGGCGGCCCACGGCTTCGTCTATGAGAGCGTCGGCCGTCCGTCGGTGACGGGGGCCTGACACGCCGTTGTCATGGGCCGCGCAGGCGGAGTATGCACGACGACCGATTGCCGCGAGGTGATCTGCACTGACTGGATCACCCGCTTCGGCGGGTGATGATTGGTTGATCGATTGCCCCTTCGCTTCGACACGCCGCTGCCGATCGACGCCGTGCTGGACGAATTGTCCGGCACGCTCGAACGCAGCAACACCGCCGTCCTGGTGGCACCGCCGGGCGCCGGCAAGACCACGCGGGTGCCGCTGGCGCTGCGCGATGCGCCATGGGTCGGGGACAAGAAGATCATCGTGCTGGAGCCGCGCCGCATCGCGGCCCGCGCCAGCGCCGAGCGCATGGCCAAGTCGCTCGGCGAGCGCGCCGGCGACACCGTCGGCTATCGTGTGCGCTTCGGCTCGAAGGTGTCGCGCGTGACCCGCATCGAGGTCGTCACCGAGGGCATCTTCACACGGCAGATCCTCGACGACCCCGAACTGACGGGCGTTGCGGCCGTGCTGTTCGACGAATTCCACGAGCGCTCGCTTGACGCCGATCTCGGCCTCGCTCTGGCACGCGATGCGCAGCAGGGCCTGCGCGAGGATCTCCGCATCCTCGTGATGTCGGCCACCCTCGACGGCGCCCGCGTCGCCGGCCTGCTCGGCGATGCGCCGGTGGTCGAGAGCGAGGGCCGCGCCTATCCGGTCGAGACGCGCTATGTCGGCCGCAAGCCGGATGCACCGGTCGAGCGGCAGATGGCCGAGACCATTGCGAGCGCCCTACGCGCCGATGCCGGCTCGGTGCTGGCCTTCCTGCCCGGCGCCGCCGAGATCCGGCGCACCCAGACCATGCTCGCCGAGCGCGTCCACGACGCCAGCATTGAGATCGTGCCGCTGTTCGGCGCGCTCGACGCCGCGGTCCAGGACCGCGCCATCTCGCCGGCGCCGAAGGGCCACCGCAAGGTGGTGCTGGCAACCTCGATCGCCGAGACCTCGCTGACCATCGAGGGCGTGCGCATCGTAGTCGATTCCGGCCTCGCCCGCGTGCCGCGCTACGAGCCGGATATCGGCCTGACCCGGTTGGAGACGGTGCGGGCCTCGCGCGCCGCCGTCGACCAGCGCCGCGGCCGCGCCGGACGCACCGAGCCCGGCGTCTGCTACCGGCTGTGGGACGAGCCGCAGACGGCCTCGCTCGCGGCCTATACGCAGCCCGAGATTCTCAGCGCCGATCTGTCCTCGCTGGTGCTCGACCTCGCGCAATGGGGCGTCAGCGATCCCGCGAGCTTGAGCTTCCTCGATCCGCCGCCGCAGCCGGCCTGGAAGGAGGCCCGGGGTCTCCTCAACGAACTCGGCGCGGTCGATGCCGACGGCCGGTTGACGGATGAAGGGCGCCGGCTGCGGGCGCTGGCGCTGCCGCCGCGGCTGGCGCGGATGATCGTCGATGCCGCCGATCACGGCGCGGCCGCGCAGGCTGCCGACATCGCGGCGATCATCACCGAACGCGGGCTGGGCGGCGACAGCGTCGATCTCGAAGTCAGGCTCGATCAGTTCCGCCGCGACCGTTCACAACGGGCGCAGAGCGCGCGCGACATGGCGCGCCGGTGGGCGCAGCAGGTCAGTACCGCCTCGTCGTCGCAAGGGGCAGGGGAGCTGACCACCGGTCTGATGCTGGCCTTCGCCTTCCCCGACCGTGTCGCCCGCAATCGCGGCAATGGCAGCTTCGTGCTGGCCAATGGCCGCGGCGCGGCGGTCGAGCAGACGTCGTCGCTGGCGCGCGTGCCCTATATCGCCGTCGGCGAGCTGACCGGGACGGCCGCCAGCGGCCGCATCCTGCTGGCTGCGCCGCTCGCGATCGAGGACATCGAGCGCCACTTCGCCGCGCACATCGAGGCAAAGGACGAGGTCAGCTTTGATTCCACCGCGATGGCGCTGCGGGCGCGGCGCCGGCGCAAGTTGCATGCGATCGTGATGGCCGATGCGCCGGTGGCGCTGACGCCATCGGAGGACACTGCGCGCATCTTCGCGGATGGTCTCTGCGCGGCCGGGCTGGACCGGCTGCCCTGGTCGAAGGCCGCCAAGCAATGGCGCGACCGGGTGACCTTCCTGCGCAAGGCCGAGGGCGACAGCTGGCCGGACCTGTCGGATACGGGCCTGACCGCGCGGCGCGAGGATTGGCTGGTGCCGCTGCTCGCCGACAAGATTTCGCTGAAGGAGGTGTCTCCCGGCGATGTGTCGGATGCGGTGATGGCGCTGCTGCCCTGGGATCTCCGTGCCCGGCTCGACAAGGAGGCCCCGACCCATTTCGAGGCGCCGACCGGCACCATGCTGGCGATCGATTACGAGGCCGAGCAGGGTCCGACCATCGCGGTGCGGCTGCAGGAGCTGTTCGGGCTGAACGTCCACCCGTCGATCGCCCGCGGCGCGGTGCCGCTTGTGCTGGAGCTGCTCTCGCCGGCGCAGCGGCCGGTGCAGGTGACACGCGATCTGCCTGGCTTCTGGCGCGGCTCCTATGCCGCCGTCCGCACCGACCTGCGCGGCCGCTATCCCAGGCATCCCTGGCCGGAGGATCCGGCCAGCGCGGTGCCGACCCGGCGCGCCAAGCCGCGCGGGACCTAGCTGATGCAAATTATACCGCCGGCCTGGCCGACGTTAACGCTTCACTCATCGTTTTCGCCAAAATGGCTTCGGCAGCCGGTCCGCCTCAGTCGCCCCCCAGCGGCTTTGATGCTCCAATCGGAGGCGGTGTAGCGTTGGATAGCGTTGTATGCGTAACATCATGATCTTCGCGGCTGTGCTCGTGGGGCTCGGCACCTTCATGGCGCAGCTCGCCGATCGTCTGACGCCCGCATCGGCTGCCGCGACGCCCTCCGCCCGTGCGGCGACGATGGAACCGGTCGCTGCCGGCCGCAGCCTCAGCATCCCCACGGACCGCCGCGGTCATTTCCGGGCCGACGGCCGCATCGACGGCCAGCGCATCAGCTTCATGGTCGATACCGGGGCCTCGATGGTGGCGCTCAACGAGAGTTCGGCGGCCCGTTTTGGCCTCCGCCCGGCCCGCGGCGACTACACCGCGACGGTGACCACCGCCAACGGCACGGTCAAGGCCGCGCGGGCCCGGCTCGCGATGGTCGAGCTGGGCGAACTCACCGTCCGTGACGTCGACGCGCTGGTGCTGCCGGACGCGGCGCTGTCGGAAAACCTGCTCGGCCTGTCTTTCCTGTCGAAGCTGAAGCGCTTCGCCTATGCCAACGGGCAGATGGTGCTGGAGCAGTAGTAAACCAACGCCGGATATCCTGTGGCCGCGTGCCTTAACGCATCTCGATAAATCCCGACTGTTGGCCTTCCGCTTGCTTGCTACTTTCGGTAAGGCTCTATCGTCGATTTTCCGAGAAGGCGTCATTTTCCATGTTGTTCCCGAAGCCCAAGCCCGTCCTGGTCCCCAACACCTACGCCTTCGAATCCGAGCCGATGGTGAAGCCGACGGGCTTCCGCGAATATGACGCGCGCTGGCTGTTCAACAAGGAGATCAACCTGATGGGGGTGCAGGCGCTCGGCATGGGGCTGGGCGCGCTGATCGCCGAACGCGGTGTCAAGCCGGAGATCGTCACCGGTCATGATTTCCGGGGCTACTCCGCCTCGATCAAATACGCGCTGATCTCCGGGCTGATGGCCGCCGGCTGCAAGGTGCACGACATCGGCCTGGCCGTGACGCCGATGGCCTATTTCGCGCAGTTCGAGCTCGACGTGCCCTGCGTCGCGATGGTGACGGCCTCGCACAACGACAATGGCTGGACCGGCGTGAAGATGGGCGCCAACCGGCCGCTGACCTTCGGGCCTGAGGAGATGACACGGCTGAAGGAGATCGTGCTCAACGCCGAGTTCAAGAACGAAGGCGGCGGCTCCTATCAGTTCCACGAGAATTTTCCGGCGCGCTATATCGCCGATCTCACCAACCGTCCCAAGCTGAAGCGCAAGCTCAAGGTCGTCGCCGCCTGCGGCAACGGCACCGCGGGTGCGTTTGCGCCGCAGGTGCTGGAGGCGATCGGCTGCGAGGTGATCCCGCTCGACACCGAGCTCGATCACACCTTCCCGAAATACAATCCCAATCCCGAAGACATGGAGATGCTGCACGCCATTCGTGACGCCGTGCTCGCCCATAAGGCCGATGTCGGCCTCGGCTTCGACGGCGACGGCGACCGCTGCGGCGTGGTCGACAACACCGGCGAGGAGATCTTCGCCGACAAGGTCGGCGTGATGCTGGCGCGCGACATGTCGGCGATTCACAAGGATGCGCAGTTCGTGGTCGACGTGAAATCGACTGGCCTGTTCATGACCGACCCGGTGCTGCAGGCGCAGGGCGCGAAGACCGAATATTGGAAGACCGGCCATTCCTACATGAAGCGCCGCACCAACGAACTCAAAGCGCTCGCCGGCTTCGAGAAGTCCGGCCACTTCTTCTTCAACAGGCCGTTCGGCCGCGGCTATGACGATGGCCTGGTCTCGGCGATCGCGATCTGCGAGATGCTCGACCGCGCGCCGGGCAAGTCGATGGCTGATTTGAAGGACGCGCTGCCCAAGACGTGGTCGTCGCCGACGATGTCGCCGCATTGTGGCGACGAGGTCAAATACGGCGTCGTCGATGCCGTCGTGAAGCACTTCCAGGCGCTGCAGCAGCAGGGCGGCAAGGTAGCGGGTCAATCGATCCGCGATCTCGTCACCGTCAATGGCGTCCGCGTCACGGTCGAGGACGGCAGCTGGGGGCTGGTGCGGGCGTCATCGAACAAGCCGGAGCTTGTCGTCGTAGTCGAAAGCCCGGTGTCGGAGCAGCGGATGCACGACATGTTCGAGGCCGTGAATGTCGTGCTGCGCACGCATCCGGAGGTCGGCGCCTACAACCAGACGATCTGACGCGACAGCGCGAGCATGCCGACCACGAGGCATGCTCGCCGACGTTCAGCGATGCGAACTAAGCGGCTCGCAGCGACTTCAGGAATTGATCGACCTCGGACTTGAGCCGCGCCGATTGCGAGGACAGGCCGTTCGCGGATTCCAGCAGCCGGGACGCCGCTCCGCCGGTCTCGTTGGAGGCGTTCGTGACGCTGCCCATGCTCTGGCTGACCAGCCGCGTGCCTTCCGAGGCCTGCTGCACATTGCCCGAGATCTCGCCGGTCGCGAGGCCCTGCTGCTCGACCGCGGTGGCGATTTCCTTGGAGATCCCGTCGATCTCCGCGATGGTCCCGCCGATCAGCTGGATGGCGCTGACGGCATCTCCGGTGGCGCTCTGGATGCTCTGCACCTGGCTGGAGATCTCCTCGGTCGCTTTCGCGGTTTGATTGGCCAGCGCCTTCACCTCGCTGGCCACGACGGCGAAGCCCTTGCCGTGCTCGCCGGCGCGGGCGGCTTCGATGGTGGCGTTCAGCGCCAGAAGATTGGTCTGGCTGGCGATGGTCTGGATCAGCGTCACCACCTCGCCGATCTTCTGCGTGCCCGCGGCAAGGCTTTCGACGACGCTGTTGGTGCGGCGCGCCTCCTCAGCGGCTTTGGCGGCGATTTCCGCCGAGCGTGTCACCTGCTGGGAAATGCTGCCGATCGAGGCCGTCAGCTGTTCGGTCGCGGCCGCGACCGTCTCGACATTGGTCGAGGCGCGCTGTGAGGCCTGGGCGGCCGCCGATGTCTGGCGTGAGGCTTCGCTGCTGTTGCGGCTCATCAGGGATGACAGGTTCTGCACTTCGTTCGCGGCGACTGCCACCGCCTCGACGATGCCGCCGATCTTGCGCTCGAACCCCTCGGCAAGGGCGCGGCGCGCGGCCTCGCCCTGGTCCTTGGCACGGTGCTCGGCCTCGATCCGCTCGGCGTTGGCACGCGCTTCGGCCGCGATCGCCGCGTTGGCTTCCGCGGTCTTGCGCATGCTGGTTTCGAACAGCTGAGTGAGCTTGAGCGCGAGCGCGACCAGGACGCCCGCCTCGATCAGGAGGATCACGGCATGCAGCACCACCCGGCCGAAATCAGCGCCGCCTGGATAGATGGCGGCTGGAAAGACAAAGTTCAGCACCAGATGGTGGAGCGCGACGGCGACGGTTCCGGCCACGATGGGCCGATAGTCGCAATAGGCGACGAGGCACGCCAGCGCGGCGAAGAAGTACATGTGCATGTCGATCTGCCACGCATGCCCGGACATCTGATAGACGAGCACGGACACGCCGCCCATGAGGGCGACCGCGACGGTGAGCTGGGTCGACAGGCTATCACCGGCGCTGCGCCAGGAGAGCGTCGCCACGACGGCGAGCGCGGCCATCATCATGGTCGGCATCATCCAGTCGCCGCGCGACAGTCCGATGATGAGGGACAGTGGAACGTGAATCCAGAGCACCGCCAGCAGGAGCTTGCTGGTCGTGCCACGGAGAATTGCCAGATCGTCGGTCTCGCCGGTCATTCCCATCCCCCGATATTGATCATTTTGTAAGGCAGGCGGAGACCGCTTGCGGGTCGATGATGAGCCAGGCTCCCGCCTCGCGCAGCCGCGCCAAGCCGTCATGATCTCCGGGCCGGACCACCAGCAGCGACGATAGACTCGTCGTGCGCACGAGAGCGGCGTCAGCCGACGCTGTAGCCAGCATCGTCTGCTGCGCGCTCCACCAGGGTGGAAAGGCGACGGCCACGATCTCGCGTCCGGGACGGACCTGCAGCGACAGCGCTGCCACCCCGACGAAGCTCGCGATCAAGAGGGCAATTGCATTCAGCCAGGCGCGCGACGACGAAGGTATGGTTGCACCGGACATCATCACATCTGAAGATAGATGGATGGAGATAACTTCCGGTAAACGATAACCGGAGAGGACGTAAAAATCCGGGCCAAGGCCGGCGACGATCCTGCGGCATGACCCAAGTGACCGGCCGGACTTCCCGGCTGACCTAGACCGGCGGCACCGGCAGCGCGGTCACCGACTTGATCTTCTCCATCGCGAAGCGCGAGGTGACGTTCTTGAGCGGCACGGCGCTGATCAGCTTCTTGTAGAACACGTCATAGCTCTGCATGTCCGCGACCACGACGCGCAGCATGTAATCGACATCACCGGCCATCCGGTAGAACTCCATGACCTCGGGCATCGAGCTGACGGCTTCGGCGAATTTCTTGAGCCAGGCCTCGGAATGGTCGGCGCTCTCCACCGAGACGAACACGGAGATGCCGAGCCCGATCTTGTACTGGTCGACCAGGGCCACACGGCGCAGGATCACGCCATCCGCCTCCAGCCGCTGGATGCGCTTCCAGCACGGCGTCGAGGACAGCCCGACCCGGTCGCCGATCTCGGCGACGGAGAGGGACGCATCCTCCTGCAGGACCATCAGGATCTTGCGGTCGATGGCGTCGAGCCGGCGGTTGGCTTCGGGGCTCTGGGCGGAGACGTCGGACATGGAGAAATTTGTTCCATATGAAGGTCAGGAAACCCTCATATAGAGAAAATCGTTCCAAAGCAAGGATCGGCCATTCACGCCCCTGATGCGGTCGGACGAGAGGGTGATTTTGCACGGCGATGGTGTTTGGGTGCCTTCAGACGCCGTCCTTGAGCCAGCGTCCGACCAGATGGTGGGCAATCGCGAACGGATGCGGACCAGCCAGCCCGTCCGGATGCTGCCGCTGCAGCATGAGCCGGGCCTCGTCGCGGCTGAACCAGCGGACGTCCTCGAGCTCGTTGCGGTCGATGACGATGTCTTCGTTCAGCGCCCGCGCACTGCAGCCGATCATCAGCGACGAGGGGTAGGGCCAGGGCTGGGTCATGTAGTAGGCGACGTCGGTGCAGCGGATGCCGGACTCCTCGAACACCTCGCGCCGGACGGCGTCCTCGATCGTCTCGGCGGCTTCGACGAAGCCGGCGAGGCAGGAATACATCCCGGCCGGAAACTGCTTCTGCCGGCCGAGCAGGCAGTTGTCGCCCGAGGCGACCAGCGAGATCACGACCGGGTCGGTGCGCGGGAAATGCTCGGTCTTGCAGTTCGGGCATTCGCGCTTCCAGCCGCCCTCGCGCATCGCGGTCTTGGTGCCGCAATTGGCGCAGAAGCCGTGGCGCTGATGCCAGGACACCATGGACTTGGCCATCGCGATGGTCGCCAGCTGGTCCACCGGGATCGCGCCCTGCATCGCCATCCCGCGCAACTCGGTCACCGAGACGTCGTCGCGGCCTGCGAGCTTTTCGACCGCCGCCGGCGAGATGCCCATGCCGAACACGGCCGCGCCCTCCTGCAGGCCGAGGAAGATCGTGCCGGGATTGGCGCCGAATTTCAGCGCCTCGTCGATCGACAGCAGGGCGCGGAGCTGGTCGCCGTCACGCTTCAGCACCAGCGAATCGCGATGCACCACGTAAGCGCGCGTCGACGGCTTGCTCTCGAAAGCCAACAGCTTGTCGTCATGAAAACGCAGATGCGCGGCGCGCTCGATCGGATGGCCGACGAAGGCCGGCTTGCCCAGCGGAAACAAGTCGAATGGCGACATCTCTCACCCTAGCCAGATCTTGCGCCTGATCGCGCCGATGAAACTCTCGACCTCCTGCGGGTCGTGCGGCACAGGAGGGGCGACGCCCCACACCGGGCGCGGCCACGCCACGTCACTGGTGCGGCGCGCGATGATGTGGACGTGCAACTGCGGCACCATGTTGCCAAGGGCGGCGACGTTGAGCTTGTCGCATTTGGTGATCTCCTTGACCGCGCGTGAGACTCGCGTGATCTCGGTCATCAATTGGGCCTGGGCGACCTCGTCGAGATCGATGATCTCGACCGCGCCTTCGCGGCGCGGCACCAGCAAAAGCCAGGGATAATTGGCATCCTTGATCACCAGCACGCGCGACAGCGGCAGGTCGCCGATATTGATCGTGTCCTTCGCAAGTTGCGGATGCAGCGACCAGGCTGATTCGGGCATGCGGTGGTGTTCCTGGCAGGGCGGTCAGGCGGGAAGATCGACGGCACCTAAAGCCTTTCCGAGCTGCGGCACAAGCCCGCGGACGGACGGGCCGGGCCGGCGAAGCTCGCGCTTGCTTTCCGAGCCGTTTGGCCCCAAATAGGCAGCGGGAGATTGGCGGTGGACGAGCCACTCGCCAACCGGGTCAGGTCCGGAAGGAAGCAGCCCTAACGAGGTCCGGATCGGGTCGCTCGTCAGTCTCCTACCTGTTTTCTCGAGCGAATCGCGCAAAGTTGGCGGGGACCCCGCGCAGGGCGGGCGCTCGACCGCACTCCGGTTGATTGCGTCGAGGCCGTTTGCGTCGACGACCGCAATCGATGCCGGCCTGGAATACTCACTTGCGGATCGCTCGATGACTGACGCTGGCGCCCCACCCGTTCCGCCCGACAGCGCCGACGCTCCCGCCAAGCCCTACCGGGTGCTGGCGCGCAAATACCGCCCCTCAAGCTTCGCGGATCTGATCGGCCAGGAGGCCGTCGTTCGCACGGTCTCGAACGCGTTCGAGACCGGCCGCATTCCGCAGGCCTGGATCCTCACCGGCGTCCGCGGCGTCGGCAAGACGACCACCGCCCGCATTCTGGCTCGCGCCCTGAATTACGAATTGCCCGATGGTTCGGTGAAGGGGCCGACCATCCACATGCCGGTGCTCGGCACCCATTGCCAGGCGATCATGGAAAGCCGGCACATGGACATCCTCGAGATGGACGCGGCGTCCCACACCGGCGTCGACGACGTCCGCCAGATCAATGACAGCGTGCGCTATGCGCCGGCCAGCGCGCGCTACAAGGTCTACATCATCGACGAAGTCCACATGCTGTCGACGGCGGCGTTCAACGCCTTCCTGAAGACGCTCGAGGAACCGCCGGAGCACGCCAAATTCGTGTTCGCGACCACCGAGATCCGCAAGGTGCCGGTCACGGTGCTGTCGCGCTGCCAGCGCTTCGATCTCCGCCGCGTCGAGGCCGACGTGCTGATGAAGCACCTCGCGGGCATCGCCACCAAGGAAGGCGTGACGATCGAGCCCGAGGCGCTCGGCATCATCGCGCGCGCCGCCGAAGGCTCGGTGCGCGATTCGCTGTCGCTGCTCGACCAGGCCATCGCGCACAGCGCGGGCGAGGTGCGCGCCGATGACGTCCGGCAGATGCTCGGCCTCGCCGATCGCACCCGCGTCATCGACCTGTTTCATCACCTCGCCAGCGGCGACATCGCCGCGGCTTTCAAGGAATTCCGCGAGCAGTATGACGTCGGCGCCGATCCCGTGGTCGTGCTGTCCGACCTTGCCGAATTCGTGAACTTCGTCACCCGCGTGAAGGTCGTGCCGGCCACCGCCGACAACGTCGCCTTCAGCGAGACCGAGCGGCTGCGCGCGCGCGACTTCGCGACCAAGCTGTCGATGCGCGTGCTGTCGCGGATGTGGCAGATGCTGCTCAAGGGCATCGCCGAGACGCAAGGCGCGACGCGTCCGGCGGCCGCGGCCGAGATGGTGCTGGTACGAATCGCCTATGCGGCCGATCTGCCGACCCCGGACGAAGCCATTCGCATGATCGACCAGAATGGCGGCGGATCGCCGGTTCTGACGAATGGCGGCGGCGGCCGCTCTGCACCAGCGCCGGGCAAGAGCGCGGCAGCGCCGCCGGTGATGAGTTCGGCATCGATGCAGGCCCCGCGTATGCAGGGGCCGACGCTGGCCGCGGTCGGCGGCGGCATGCGCCCGCAGGCGATGGCGTCGCAGCCGGCACCAGCCCAGCAGGATCAGCCCGCGCTGCGGCTTGGAAGTTTTCAGGAGCTCGTTGCGCTCGCCGGGAAAAATCGCGACCTGATCACCAAGAGCGCGCTCGAGATGGACGTGCGCCTCGTCCGCTTCGAGGAGGGCCGCCTCGAGATCGCGCTGGAACGGACCGCGCAGCGCTCGCTTGTCTCGGACCTCGGGCGCAAGCTCGAGGATTGGACCGGCCGGCGCTGGACCGTGATCGTCTCCAACGAGCAGGGCCAGGCGACCTTGCGCGAGCAGAACCTGCGCGCCAAGAGCGAGCGCGAGGCGGCGGCCGAGGCTGACCCGCGCGTGCAGGAGATCCTGGCACGGTTCCCGGGTACCAAAGTGATCGAAGTGCGTCGGCTCGCCCCCGAGCCGCCCGAATCCGACGCCAGTGCTGTCGAGCCGCCGGACGAGTCCGATTCCGACAATGATGATGATTTCTAGAGCATGATCCGGAAAAGTGGGAACCGGTTTTCCGAAAGATCATGCTCACCAAAAAGGCTGATGACGAGGTGCTCCGATGGCTGACTTTCTCGGCATGATGAAACAGGCGGCGCAACTGCAATCGAAGATGCAGGAGATGCAGGCCGAACTCGGCAACGTCGAGGTCGAGGGTATCTCCGGCGGCGGTCTCGTCGCCGTGCGCATGACCGCCAAGATGGATGTGAAGTCGATCAAGATCGATCCGTCGCTCCTGAAGCCGGAAGAGGCCGAGATCCTGGAAGATCTGCTGGTCACCGCGCATGGCGACGCGCGCCGCAAGGCGGAGGCCGCGATGCAGGAGAAGATGCAGGCCATCACCGGCAAGCTCGGCCTGCCGCCGGGCTTCGGCTTCGGTTAGTTCATGATCGTCGTGACCTGATGGCCGTCGCCGGTCCTGAAATCGAGCGCCTGATCCAGTTGCTTGCGCGCCTGCCCGGCCTCGGGCCGCGCTCGGCGCGGCGCGCTGCGTTGCATCTGATCAAGAAGCGCGAGGCGCTGATGGTGCCGCTGGCGTCGGCGCTACAGGTCGCGATCGACCGCATCCAGGTGTGCAAGACCTGCGGCAATATCGATACGCAGAGCCCCTGCACGGTGTGCACCGATCCGCGGCGCGATCCCGCGATGATCGTGGTCGTCGCCGATGTCGCCGACCTCTGGGCGTTGGAGCGCGCGAAGGCCAGCAATGGCCGCTACCACGTGCTCGGCGGCACGCTCTCGCCGCTGGACGGTGTCGGCCCGCAGGACCTCACCATCGACGCGCTCGTGCAGCGCGCGCATGCGCCGGAAGTGTCCGAGATCATCCTGGCGTTGAACGCCACGGTGGATGGCCAGACCACGGCGCATTACATCACCGACCTCCTGCAGGAGGCGAACGTCAAGGTCACGCGGCTGGCGCACGGCGTGCCGGTCGGCGGCGAGCTCGACTATCTCGACGAAGGCACGCTCTCGGCCGCCATGCGGCAGCGGACCTTGTTCTAAGCACAGACGGAAGTGAATGATGACGAATTGCGGATTCGGCAAACGGCTGGCTTTGGGCGCGATTTGGATGGCGCTCTCAGTGCCCTCCGTGCTCGCCCAGCAGGGCGAGGTGGCGCAAAAGGCCGGCAAGCCGCTCAACACCGGCGACGTGCTGTCGGGCGAATTGAACGCGCTGAAGGTCAAGGGCGCCAAGCCGGGCCAGCCCACCGCCGCCTATCAGATCACCAGCGAGCCGCGCCGCCTGCCGCCGCCGAGCGGCCTGTGCAATCTCGAGACCGGCCCGGAGACGTTCCAGCTGGTCACTGCGACGCCCGCGCAGGCGTCGCAGCTGAAGGGCCTGCTCGGCAAGCAGATCGCGGTGAAGGTCGACGAGATCGCCTGCGCTCAGGACGCCGGGCAGATCAGCGAAGCTGTCGTGACAAAGTGGAGCTTGGTAAAGCGGTGATCCTCGGCTAAGCTCCCCTACAATAGCACCCTATGTTAACTGGTGTGTATCTGTGTGGGAGCGCCGATGAAGGTCGGATTGGTGTTCGTTACAGCGGCACTTTCGACAATCTCGGCGGCAGTGTCCGAGGAAGCCGCCAAGGTCGATCTCGGCTATCCCGATGTTGCTGCTGCCATGGCCGGCCTGGGGGCCAAACCGGGCGTCACGCGCTCTACGCGATCCGGATGGACCATCTTCGAGGATCTCGAGTCAGGCGCCGTCTGGTCGTTTTCACCCGAAGGTCACACGGCCTATCCCACGGCGATTCGCCGCCGCATCGTACAGGAAGGCGACGACATCTTCATCGAGATGGACATTCGGTGCGAGGCAGTGAAGCCGGCCTGCGACTCTGTCGCCGCGGAGTTCGAGCGTGTGAACGACAAGGTGCGGCAAGAACTGAAGCGTTAGCTCAGACGCGGCTTTGCAAACCATCGAAATGTCCGCGCCGCTGCAGCCAGGCGAGCAGCACGAGACTCGGGACCGCCACCAGCACGCAGATCACGAAGAACAGCGGCCAGCCGGTCGCCTTCGCGACGTAGCCCGCGCCTGCTGACAGATAGGTGCGGCCGACCGCAGCGAGCGCGGTGAGCAGCGCATACTGGGTCGCGGTGTGCAGCGGATTCTGGCACAGCGCCGAGAGATAGGCGACGAAGATCACCGTGCCGATCGCACTGGTGAAGTTCTCCGCCGAGATCGCCAGCGCGAGCGCCCATTGGTTGACGCCGACGATGGCGAGCCAGGAGAACGACAGGTTCGCCAGCGCCTGCACCACGCCGCCGATCCAGAGGCTCGTGGCGAGCGAATAGCGCCGCGCGACGAACCCGCCGGCAAAGCCGCCGGCGAGCGTGGCGGCGAGGCCGACGCCCTTCACGATCGCGGCGTAGTCGACCTTGGTGAAGCCGAGGTCGATCACGAACGGCGCGGTCATCGTGCCGGAGAAGGCGTCGGTGAACTTGAACAGCACGACGAAGGCGAGCGCGGCGAGCGCATCGCGGCGGCCGAGGAATTCGACGAATGCGCCGGCGGCGGCCTGGGCCACGCGAGTGAGGGCGGTCTCGGCGCCCATGGCGGCTTCGGCCTGTTTCGACTGTGCCGGCTCGGTGGCGGCCAGCGCCGTGATGGTGCCGATCAGCACCAGCGCGGCCATCACGACGTAGCCCCACATCCAGGACGTCGGGCGGGTCAGCCCCGAGCTCTCAAAGGCGCTGACCACGACGAGCGCGCCGGCGGTCGAGACCAGCATGCCGATGCGATAGGCCGCGACATAGGCCGCCATGCCGGCGGCCTGCTCGCTCTCCGGCAGGCTCTCGACACGGAACGCATCGACCACGATGTCCTGGGTCGAGGAGGTCGCGGCCACTAGCAGCGCGGCCAGCGCCACCATGAACGGCGCGTGCGCCGGGTCGGTCAGCGCCAGCAGCATGATGGCGCCGATCAGCAGGAGCTGCGCGAACACCAGCCAGCCGCGGCGGCGCCCGAACGCGCGCGTCAGCAGCGGCACGTGCAGCGCGTCGACCAGCGGTGCCCACAAGAACTTCAGCGTATAGGGCGTGCCGACCAGCGCGAACAGTCCGATGGTTCCGAGATCGACGCCGAGCTCGCGCATCCAGATCTGCAAAGTCGAGCCCGACAGCGCCAGCGGCAGGCCGGAGGAGAAGCCGAGGAACAGCACCACGAGCACGCGCGGCTGCAGGTAGACGGCCATGCTCTCGCGCCAAGTCGGAGTGGGCTTGGCGTCAGGCTTTGCAGAGTTCGCTGTGAGGTCGGAGGTCGCGTCGGGTGCGGTCATGACCGGTTGGTAGCAGATTTGCGCGGCTGTCGCGACGCCGCCATCACTCCCCCGCCTGCATCCGTCCCGCCAGCGGAAACAGGTCCGGCGTCGTGCCCGTGCCCGGCGCGATCCGCGGCGAGTCCAGCGGCGCATCCTGCTTGCTGAAATCCAGTTCTTCGATCCGGGCGGCGCGCTTCTCGATCTTGTCGGCGGAGATCAGGATCTGGCGGATGTCCTCGCCGACGTCGCCGAAATGCTTTTGCAGCTTGAGCACGCGCTCGCGCAGGCGGCTGAGATCGTCGCCGAGATGGATCACCTCGTTGCGGATCTGGTCGGCGGCGTCGCGGATGCGGGCATCCTTCATGATCTGCTGCATGACCTGGATCGCGAGCATCAGCAGCGACGGCGACACCAGCACGACGCGCGCGCGATACGCCTTCTGGATGATGTCGTCGAAGCCGTCATGGATCTCGGCGTAAACGGACTCGGATGGCACGAACATCAGCGCCGTATCCTGCGTCTCGCCGACGACGAGATACTTCTCAGCGATGTCGTTGACGTGCCGCAGCACGTCGGTGCGCAGGCGCTGCGCAGCCGCGCGCTTCTCTTCGTCCGTCTCCGCATCGTGCAGCGCCGTCACGGCCTCCAGCGGAAACTTGGCGTCGATGCACAGCGGCCTGCTGTCGGGCAGGAACACCACGCAGTCGGGCCGCTTGCCGCCGGCGAGCGTGTACTGGAACGCGTAGCTGCCCTTCGGCAGCCCGTCCTGGACGATCGCCTCCATCCGCGCCTGGCCGAATGCGCCGCGCGACTGCTTGTTGGCGAGCACGTCGCGCAACGTGGAGACCTGCGTGGTCAGCTCGCTGAGATCGCGATGCGCGTTGTCGATGATGCCGAGCCGTTCGTGCAGCACGCGCAAGGAATCCATCGTGTGGCGGGTGGTCTGCTCCATCGACTGGCCGACGCGGTGGGTGACGGCGTCGAGCCGTTCGTTGACGCTGCGGGCGAGATCCACCTGCCGGCCGGCGAGCAGTTGCGCCATCGCGTCGACCCGGCCGGAGGCCTCGCTCTGCACCCGGATCATCTCGCCGAACCGCTGTTCGATCTCCTCCGTGCGCAGCGCCTGCTGGGCGGCAAGCTCCGCGCTGCGCCGTCCAGAGCGGGCCACCGCCAGGCCGATCATCACGAGCAGCAGCAGCACCAGCACGCCGAACCCGATCAGCGCGTCGCTGGCGCGGACGGGCAGGTCGCCGATCATGACGACGACAGGATTGAGCGCAGAATTCAGCGCAGGATTCAGCGATGGGCTGGCGGTCATCACCCCCGTCTATCCGATTCGCAAACCGTCGCGAACGAAGAGAGAACATTTATGGTTAAGGCCGGGTTAAGACGTATGGTTAACGGATCGTTGAAATTCATGGTTAGCGAAGTCTTAACCGCGCGTCCTCACATTGACCGCGCCTGTTCCGGGGCTTAAATCGCGCGCCATGTCCCTTAGAGAAATCATCATCCTGCCGGACCGGCAGCTCCGGCTGGTGTCCAAGCCTGTCGAGAAGGTCACGCCGGACATCCGGCAGCTGGTCGACGACATGTTTCAGACCATGTACGACGCGCCCGGCATCGGGCTGGCGGCGATCCAGGTTGCGCAACCCCTGCGCGTCATCACCATGGATCTGGCCAAGCCGGATTCCGGCGGCGAGACCAAGCGCGAGCCGCGCGTGTTCATCAATCCCGAGATCATCGCCAAGTCAGATGAGCTGTCGGTGTATGAGGAAGGCTGCCTGTCGATCCCCGAATACTACGAGGAGGTCGAGCGGCCGGCACGCGTGCGCGTGCGCTTCACCGATCTCGACGGCGTGGTCCGCGAGGAGGACGCCGAGGGCCTCTACGCCACCTGCATCCAGCATGAGATCGACCATCTCAACGGCGTGCTGTTCATCGACTACCTGTCGAAGCTCAAGCGCGACCGCGTGATGAAGAAGTTCACCAAGGCCGCCAAGCGCGCGGGCGAGTAACGATCAACTCTCTCCTTCGTCATGCCCGGGCTTGACCCGGGCATCCACGTCTCGCCGCTTGTCTTGGTCGCGCGACGTGGATGGCCGCGACAAGCCCGGCATGACGGCGGAGTAGAGGCTTTGCAGGGTCTTCGACCACATGCCGCTTCGCCTGATCTTCATGGGCACGCCGGATTTCGCCGTGCCGACCCTGCTCGAACTCGCCGGCCACGGCCACGAGATCGTGGCCGTTTATACGCGTGCGCCGAAGCCCGGCGGTCGCCGTGGTCTGGCGCTGGTGCCGACGCCGATCGAGACCGAGGCGCGCCGGCTCGGCATCCCCGTGCTGACGCCGAAGACGCTGAAGACCGAGGAGGCCTTGGCCGAATTCCGCGCGCACGAGGCCGATGCCGCGGTGGTCGTCGCCTATGGCATGATCCTGCCGCAGGCGATTCTCGATGCGCCAAGGCTCGGCTGCTACAATCTGCACGCCTCGCTGTTGCCGCGCTGGCGCGGTGCCGCGCCGATCAACCGCGCCATCATGGCGGGTGATGCCGAGAGCGGCGTGATGGTCATGAAGATGGATGTCGGTCTCGATACCGGCGACGTCGCCATGGCCGAGCGGTTGCCGATCACGGATGCGATGACGGCGTCGGACCTACACGACAAGCTGTCCCGCATCGGCGCCGACCTGATGGTCCGCGCGATGGCGGCGCTGGAGCGCGGCGGGCTGACACTGACGAAGCAGGCCGAGGACGGCGTGACCTATGCGGCCAAGATCGAGAAGGCCGAGGCGCGGATCGACTGGGCGAAGCCTGCGCACGCCGTGCTGCGTCACATCCACGGCCTGTCGCCGTTCCCCGGCGCCTGGAGCGAGGTCGTGTTGGACGGCGAGGCGGTGCGCCTCAAGATCCTGCGCTGCGCGCTGGCCGACGGCACGGGCGAGCCGGGCACCGTCCTCGACGATCATCTCACCATCGCCTGCGCCGGCGGCGCCATCCGCATCACCGAGCTGCAGCGTGCCGGCAAGGGGCCGATGAAGGCCGCGGATTTCCTGCGCGGCACGCCTGTCGCGCCGGGCCTGCGCTTCGGTTAACCTTCTCAGCTCGTCATGCGCGGGCTTGACCCGCGCATCCATCTCGCGAACAAGCTTCGTCCCTGGATGGATTGCCGGGTCCAAGCCCGGCAATGACGGCCACATGCGATCGAGGCGATGCCCCGCTACAAGCTCACCATCGAATATGACGGCACTCCCTTCTGCGGCTGGCAATTGCAGGAGACGCTGCCGTCGGTGCAGGGGGCGCTCGAAGCCGCGGTGCAGGCGACCTGCGGCGTGCCCACCCGCGTGCACGGCTCCGGACGCACCGATGCCGGTGTCCACGCCACCGGACAGGTCGCGCATTGCGATATCGAGAAGGAATTCCGCCCCGACAAGCTGCGCGACGCGCTCAACGCGCATCTGCGGCCCAATCCTGTCGCGGTGCTCGACGCCGAGATCGTGCCCGACACCTTTGAGGCCCGCTTCTCCGCGCGCAAGCGGCACTACCGCTATCGCATCGTCAACCGCCGCTCCAACCTCGCGCTCGAGGTCGGCCGCGTCTGGCGGGTGCCGCAGCGGCTCGATTCCGATGCGATGCACGTCGCTGCGCAACGCCTGATCGGCAAGCACGACTTCACCACGTTCCGCGATACCGAGTGCCAGGCGAAGTCGCCGGAGAAGACGCTCGATCAGCTCGATATCGCGCGAGATGGCGACGCCATCACGATCATCACCTCCGCGCGCTCCTATCTGCACAGCCAGGTACGCTCGATCGTCGGCTCGCTGGTGTGGGTCGGGCAGGGCCGCTGGACCGCGGATGATCTCGCGGCCGCGCTCGCCGCGCGAAACCGTGCAGCGTGCGGCGTTGTCGCGCCGCCGGAGGGGCTGTACCTCGTCAGGGTCGACTACTGATCAGGATCATCGTCGCGGAGACATCCTGGATTGCTTCGCTGCGCTCGCAATGACGACCGGAAAGAGCGTCACGCAAAATAGCGATCGAGGATGCCGCGATAGATCTTGGTCAAAGTCGCGATGTCGGCGACCGAGGCGCGCTCGTCGATCTGGTGCATGGTCTGGCCGACCAGGCCGAACTCGATCACCGGGCAGTAGGACGAGATGAAGCGCGCGTCCGAGGTGCCTCCGGTGGTCGACAGCTCCGGCTTGCGCCCCGTCACCTCCTCGATGGCCGCGACCGCGAGATCGGTGAACGGTCCCGGCTTGGTCAGGAACACGTTGGAGTTCGACGGCAACCAGTCGATATAGGCGCGGATGCGGTTGCCGCAGGCTTTCGCCAGCCGCTCCTCGACCAGCGCACGCAGCGACTGCTGCGTATGGCAGTCATTGTAGCGGATGTTGAATTTCGCCCGCGCGATCCCCGCGATGACGTTGGTGGCGGTGTTGCCGACATCGACGGTGGTGAATTCGAGGTTCGACGGCTGGAATTGCGCGCTGCCATGGTCCAGAGGCTCGTCGGACAGCGCCACGATCAGCCGCGAAATGTCCGGCACCGGGTTGGAGGCGCGATGCGGATAAGCGACGTGGCCCTGCTTGCCTTCGACGATCAGGATGCCCGACTGCGAGCCGCGGCGGCCGATCTTGATGCAGTCGCCCATCACTTCCTGGTTGGACGGCTCACCGAGCACGCAATGGTCGAACTTCTCGCCGCGCTCGGCGGCCCATTGCAGCAGCTTGATGGTGCCGTTGATCGAGACGTCCTCTTCGTCGCCGGTGATGAGGAACGAGATCGAGCCCTTCGGCTGTCCGCCGTGGTCACGCAGATAGGCGAGCGCCGCCGCGACGCTGCAGGCGATGCCGCCCTTCATGTCGACCGCGCCGCGGCCGTAGATGTAGCCGTCTTTCACCTCGCCGGAGAAGGCGCCAAGGCTCCATGCCGTCTCGTCACCGGGCGGCACCACGTCGGTATGGCCGGCAAAGGTGATGTGCGGGCCCTCGGTGCCGATGCGGGCGTAGAGGTTGTCGATGTCGGCGGTGCCGGCTTCCGAAAACGTGACCCGATGGGTCGTGAAGCCCGCGTCCTTCAGCAGGGCTTCGAGCACGCCGAGCGCGCCGGCGTCGGCCGGGGTGACGGAGGGGCAGCGGATCAGGTCGCGGGTGATGGTGAGGGCATCGGTCATGCCCTCCGCTTATCATGGCCGTTCGGGCGGCGGCTAGTCCGGCCGCCCGAGCCTGGACGATCAGTCGCGCAGCAGCTCGTTGATCGAGGTCTTGGAGCGGGTGCGCTCGTCGACGCGCTTGACGATCACGGCGCAGGCGGTCGAGGGGCCGATCTGGCCGTTCTTCATCGGCTTGCCCGGCAGCGCGCCCGGCACGACCACGGCATATTCCGGCACCTCGCCGACGAAGGTCTCGCCGGTCTCGCGGTCGACGATCTTGGTCGAGGCGCCCAGGAATACGCCCATCGCCAGCACCGCGCCCTTGCGCACGACGACGCCCTCGGCGACCTCCGAACGCGCGCCGATGAAGCAATCATCCTCGATGATCACGGGACCGGCCTGCAGCGGCTCCAGCACGCCGCCGATGCCGACGCCGCCGGAGATGTGCACGCGCTTGCCGATCTGGGCGCAGGAGCCGACCGTCGACCAGGTGTCCACCATGGTGGCCTCGTCGACATAGGCGCCGAGATTGACGAAGGACGGCATCAGCACGGCGTTCTTGGCGATGAAGGCCGAGCGGCGCACGATGGCGCCGGGCACGGCGCGGAAGCCGGCATCGCGAAAACGGTTCTCGCCCCAGCCCTCGAACTTGGACGGCACCTTGTCCCACCACGAGGCCTGGCCGGGGCCGCCGGGGATGACGCTCATGTCATTGAGGCGGAACGACAGCAGCACCGCCTTCTTCAGCCACTGGTTGACGCTCCACTTGCCGTCCGCGGCGCGCTCTGCGACGCGTGCCTCGCCCTTGTCGAGCAACTCCAGCGCGCTCTCCACGGCGTCGCGCACCTCGCCCTTGGTCGAGGTCGAGACCCCGTCACGGGCGTCGAAGGCGCTGTTGATGGTGGATTCCAGGGCGGACAGTGACATCGGTCGATCCTCGCTTGGTCCCGGGCGGGTCGCCTGGGCCGGTCATGTACGAGCAGGGTGGGGCAGGCGGGCTTTTTCGGAGTTTGGGGCAGGGGAGTCAAGGCACCCGCCGCCGTCGTCCCGGACAAGCGGAGCGCCACGCTGGTGATGAGGCGAGACGGCGGTCCGCCAAATTGGTGTCGTCCCGGGCTTGACCCGGGACCCATAGCCACAGGGAGATGTGTTGGGCACGCAGGTGGCTCAGGATCTGCCCAGCACATCTGCCTGTGGCTATGGGTCCCGGATCGGCGCTCGCGCGAACGAGCCTTCGCATGAACGGACAGCGTGGCGCTCCGCTTGTCCGGGACGACGCAACAAAGGCTAAGCGGAGACCAACCGCTGCAGAAACCCCGTCAGGTCATCCGTGACGTGATCGACATGCGGATCGTCCCGTCCCGACAGCTCCCAGTCCTCGCGCACCACCTCCTTGGTGCCGTCGGGCACCACCAGCACGGTGGTCATGCCAAGGTCGTGCGGCACGACGAGGTTGCGGGCGAGGTCCTCGAACATCGCCGCCCGGGTCGGATCGACGTCGTGCAGCCGCAAGAATTTGTCGTAGGTCTCGCGCGCCGGTTTCGGCGTCAGCTCGGCGGCGATGATGTCGAACACGCCGTGGAAGTGATCGCGAATCCCGAGCCGGGCCAGCACGGCGTCGACATGGTCGACCGAGCCGTTGGTCAGGATCAGCTTGCGTCCCTGCAGCTTCTCGATCGCCGCGCCCATCGCCGGATTCGGCTCCAGCGGCGAGTGGTCGATCTTGTGCACGTAGGCGAGGAAGTCGTCGGCATGCACGCCATGCTCGGTCATCATGCCGCGCATCGTCGTGCCGTAGCGGCGGTAGTAGTCCTTCTGGATGCGGCGCGCCTCCTCGGCATCGACCTTCAGCCAGTTGGATACGAATTCGCCGATCCGCGCATCGACCTGCTGCCACAGATTGACGTGATGCGGATACAGCGTGTTGTCGAGATCGAACACCCAGGTGTCGACGTGATCGAAGGCGCGGGGGGATTTTATCATTGTTGCCTCGATCGGTTCTGCCCGGCTGGCGCATCATATTCCGTCGTCGTCCCGGCGAAAGCCGGGACCCATACCGCGGAAGCTATCTTGGGGCACGATGGCTGCCGCCGGCGGCCCACACCACGGACGGTGGTTATGGATTCCGGCGTTCGCCGGGATGACGGAGTTTGTGGGGGCAGGCCGGGCATCATCGACGGCATCACGGCAGCGCGAACCGCAGCGTCTTGCCGCCGCGGGTGATGTCGACGGCGGTGAAGCCAGTGGCGGTGAAGCCGCGGCTCGGACAGTCGCCTTGCTCCGTCGTCTCGAACTTGTTCTCGCGGGTGCAGAGCTGCACCAGGCCGCCCCAGTTCAGCGGCTTGTTCTTCAGCTTGATGGTGCGGTTCTCGTCGTCGACCGCTTCGGCAAAGCTGTAGACTTTCTTCGGCTGTCCGGTGATGTCGGGATGCAGGCACTTGCCGGCATCGATACGATACCAGCCGCGGCTGACCACGGTGCGGCCGTCATCGGTGCCGACCGCGGCCATCACCTTGTGCGGCGTGTCGTTGCACCAGGTTAGTCCCACCGGAGACGGCGTCTGCACGGCATCGACCATGGTGGCGAAGAAGCTCGGCTGTGACACGACATCGGACGCCAGCCCGCGGCTCTTCAGGAACGCGGCGAGCGCGGTTTGCGTCTTCGGCCCGTCGACGCCGTCGATCGGCGAAGCGTCATAGCCGGCAATGCCGAGCAGCCGCTGAATGCCGGCGAGGCGCGCCTGCTCGTCGTCATATTCCGCGCTCTCGGCGAGATAGGCGATCAAGGTGCCGTCGTCGGTCTTGGTCGGCGTCACCTGCGTGAACGCCGCCGGCGTCTGGCCGGTGCGGCATTGCCGCGCGGCGGCGATGACGAAGTTGTCGGACGCGGCCACGCACAGCTGGTCATTGCCGTTGTCGGCGATCGGCGAGGCGCCATACAGGCTGAGCGCGCGGGCATGGAGGAGAATGCGATCCGCCGTCATCGTGCCCTGCAGCACCACGCGGCACGTCGCCGGATCGAGCCGGAACCAGCCACGCGTCGCGGTCGCCGCCTTCTCGTCGATGCCGATCGCGGCCTCGACGACGTAGCTCATGCGATTGCAGAGCTTGAGATCGGCGCGGGCGGGGGTGGTGGCGAGAAGCGGAAGAAGAAGCGCAGCCAGGGCAACAATTACACGAGGCCAGACAGAGTTTGTTTGCCCTGCTCTCACCCAGCCGTCATGCCCGGGCCTGACCCGGGCATCCACGTCTCTCCGTCCGGCACCGCCGCGAGACGTGGATGGCCGGGTCAAGCCCGGCCATGACGGAGCGAGATGGTGGAAGCCGCTCACTTGTGGATCAGCGTGCCCGTGCCCTGGTTGGTGAACAGCTCGAGCAGCACGGCGTGTTCCACCTTGCCGTCGAGGATCACGACGCCCTGCACGCCCTGCTCGAGCGCGTAGATGCAGGTCTCGACCTTCGGGATCATGCCGCCGGAGATCGTGCCGTCTGCGATCAGCTTGCGCGCGTCCTTCACCGACAGTTCCGGAATCAGCTTCTTCGACTTGTCGAGGACGCCGGGAACGTCGGTGAGCAGCAGCAGGCGCTTGGCCTTCAGCGCGCCAGCCACCGCGCCGGCGAAGGTATCGGCGTTGACGTTGAAGGTCTGGCCCTCCTTCGAAGTCGCGAGCGGCGCCAGCACCGGGATCAGCTCATAGCCGATGAGCTGGTTGAGCAGCGTCAGGTCGACCTTGTCGGGCTCGCCGACGAAGCCGAGATCGACCACCTTCTCGATGTGGCTGTCCGGATCGACCATCGTGCGCGAGGCCTTCACCGCGCGCACCATGTTGCCGTCCTTGCCGCACAGGCCGACCGCCTTGCCGCCGGCCTCGTTGATGTAGCCGACCAGCTGCTTGTTGATCGAGCCGGCCAGGACCATCTCGACGATCTCGATGGTCGCGGCATCGGTGATGCGCAGCCCTGCGGCAAATTCCGAGACGATGCCGAGGCGCTTGAGCATGGTCGCGATCTGCGGGCCGCCGCCATGCACCACCACCGGATTGATGGCGGTCTGCTCGAGCAGCACGATGTCGCGCGCAAACGCTTTCGCGGTGTCCTCGTCGCCCATGGCGTGGCCGCCATATTTGATGACGATGGTTTCGTCGTCATACTCCTGCATATGCGGGAGCGCTTCGGACAGGATGCGGGCCTGATCGAGCGGGCTGATGGTGGTCGCGTCGGTCATGTCGGGGGGATCTCGGCTGTCGGGACGTCGGGCGCGGTTCTATCCGATTGCCGGGCTCGCGCAAAGCGCGGGATCACGCCCGCCGCGGCCACGCTGCGGCAATGGCGAGCACCAGCCATCCGCCGATCAGGAGCATGCCGCCGGTCGGCGCGGCGAACGGAAACAGCCGGTCGCCCGCGAATTGCCGCATCATGAGATCGCCGGAGAAGAGAGCCGCGCCGAGCACCAGCCCGAGGGCCGCGACCATGCCGATGCGGCGCTGAACGATACCGCGTTCGGCCAGCGCGACCGTGCCGAGCAGGGCGCAGGCGTGGAACAGGAGCATCGTCGAAGCGGTCGCGAGCCGCGAAGCATCAGGATCATGCGCGGCCTTGGCCGCCAGCGCCACGCCGGCGGCGCCCATCAGTCCGGCCAGCGCGATCAGGATGCGCCACAGCGCCGTCATGCGCCGCGCTCCTCGAGCAGGCGGGCCATGGCGGCGCGCAGCTCGGGCATCCCGGTGCCGGAGCGCGACGACGTCGCCAGCACGTGCGGAAACGCCGCCGGATGCTTGGCGAGCGCGACCTCGGTCTCGGTGATGCGGCTCGCGAGCTCGGCGGATTTGATCTGGTCGGCCTTGGTCAGAACCAGCTGGTAGCTGACGGCGGACTTGTCGAGCGTCTTCAGGATCTCCTGATCGACCTCCTTCAGCCCGTGCCGGGCGTCGATCAGCACGTAGACGCGGGCGAGCGAGGCGCGGCCGAGCAGGAACTGGTGGATGAGCTCGGTCCAGGACGCGACCTTGGTCTTGGCCGCGGCGGCGTAGCCGTAGCCGGGCATGTCGACCAGGCGCAGCGGCGCGTTCGCCGGTCCTTCGAAGAAGATGAGCTCCTGGGTGCGGCCCGGCGTGTGCGAGGTGCGGGCCAGCGCGTTCTGGCCGGTCAGCGCATTGATCAGGCTGGACTTGCCGACATTGGAGCGGCCGGCAAAGGCGATCTCGATCTGCCCGGACATCGGCGGCAGGCTCGCGATCGACGGCGAGGCATGGGTGAACCGCCACGCCTGGGCGAACAGCTTGCGGCCCTTCTCGATCAGGCGCTCATCCGCATCGGCGCTGGTGGTCATGAAACGCTCTCGCCTCGTCATTGCGAGCGAAGCGAAGCAATCCAGGGCTGAGCAAGGACTCTGGATTGCTTCGTCGCTGCGCTCCTCGCAATGACGGCCGCCAGTGGCGCCGCCGACTTTCTCACGCCGCCTTGCTCGTCACGCCGGCTTTTTCTTGAACGTGCCCTTGATGTTGTCGAACAGCTCCACCTTCACGCCGTTGCGGCGCATGATGAAGCCCTGCTGCAGCACCGACAGCGTGTTGTTCCAGGCCCAGTAGATCACGAGGCCGGCCGGGAAGCCGGCGAGCATGAAAGTGAAGATGATCGGCATCCAGTTGAAGATCATCGCCTGGGTCGGATCCGGCGGCGCCGGGTTGAGCTTCATCTGCACCCACATCGTGACGCCCATGATGAGCGGCCAGATGCCGAGCGCGAGATAGTGCCCGAACACCGGGATCTGGGTCGGATCGAACGGGATCAGGCCGAACAGCGTGAACAGATTGGTCGGATCCGGCGCCGAGAGATCCTTGATCCAGCCGATGAACGGCGCGTGCCGCATCTCGATCGTGACGAAGAGAACCTTGTAGAGCGAGAAGAACACCGGGATCTGCAGCACGACCGGAAGACAGCCCGCGACCGGGTTGATCTTCTCCTTCTTGTAGATCTCCATCATCTCCTGCTGCTGCTTCATCCGGTCGTCCGGATAGCGCTCCTTGAGCGCCTGCAGCTGCGGCTGGATCGCCTTCATCTTGGCCATCGAGGCATAGGACTTGTTGGCGAGCGGGAAGAACAAGAGCTTCACCAGCACCGTCACCAGAAGGATCGAGACGCCGAAATTGCCGAAGAAGCGGAAGAAGAAGTCGAGCGCCAGGAACATCGGCTTGGTCAGGAAGTAGAACCAGCCCCAGTCGATCATGAGATCGAAATGGTTCAGTCCGAGCTGCTGGTTGTAGCCGCCGAGACCGCCGATCGGGAAATTGATGCCGACGACGCCGGCCTCCTTGGCGCCGGCGAACAGCCGGGTCGAGACGGCGGCCGAGCCGCCGGCCGCCACCGTCTGGGCGGTCTCGACATAATCGGTCTGATAGCGGTGCTGGTTGTCGACCAGCTTCGACGAGTAGTTCGCCGTCAGGCGGGCGTCCGTCATCGGCAGCAGCGCCGTCGCCCAATATTTGTCGGTGATGCCGAGCCAGCCATTGGTGACGTCGAACTTCGCCGCCTTCTCGTCGTCCATCTTCTTGTAGGTGTATTCCTGCAGGCCCTTGTCGCCGAGATAGCCGATCAGGCCTTCATGCAGGATGTAATAGCCGGACACGTGCGGCGTGCCGTGGCGCGAGATCAGGCCGAACGGATACAGCGTGACCGGCGCGCTGCCGGCGTTGGTGACCTCGTCCTTGATCGTGAACAGATAGTGCTCGTCGACCGAGATGGTGCGCTTGAAGGTCAGGCCGTCACTGTTGGTCGTGGTCAGCTTGACCGGGGTCGACGGCGTCAGCGCATTGCTGCCGTCCTGCTGCCACACCGTGTTCTGGTCGGGCACCTGGACCTTGGCGCCGGGCGCGCCGACCCAGCCGAACTCGGCGTAATAGGGTTCCGCGGTGTTGGACGGCGAGAACAGCACGATCGCGGGCGATTTCGGGTCGACCGTCTCGCGATACTGCACGAAGGCGAGATCGTCGAGGCGCGCGCCCTTCAGCGAAATGCTGCCGGTCAGCCGCGGCGTGTCGATCTTGATGCGCGGATTGGCGGCGATCGCGGTCTCGCGCGGCATCACGCCGGTGGCGGGAGCCGTTGCGCCACCCGGGGCGCTCGGCGTGCCCGCGGCGGCGTTCGGCTGCGGCGTCGCCGACGGCGCGGTGCCGTCAGGCTGCGCGGCCGGCGTCTGCTTCTTGGCGAGTTCGGCCTGCAGCTGCGCCTGGGCGCGCTGCTTCTCCATCTGCGGGCCGTTGTAGAAGACCTGCCACAGGATCAGCACGAGGCCGGAGAGAATGACGGCGAGGATGGTGTTGCGATTGTCGGTCATCGTTTTCTTATCGTCTCGTCGTTCAATCCGGTTTCACGGGAATGCGCGTCCGGCGCGGGAGCGTGTCGCCTGCTCGCATCCGAGGATTTGCGCAGCTGCGGCTTAACATGAGGCTGCGGCTTGGTTTGCTGCTGCTTGGCTTGCGGCCGGTCGAGGCGGCGGAGCGTCGCCTGGAGGTCGGCGAGCATGATATCGAAGTCGCGTGACAGCGCGTCCCGCCGGCCGACCAGCACATAATCACTGTGCGGCCGCATCGTCAGGGGATCGAGCCGTTTCACAAGCTCGCGCAACCGCCGACGGATGCGGTTACGCTCCGTGGCGGTGCCATTCTTCTTGGTAACGGTAAAGCCGATCCGGACCGGTCCCTGGTCCGGCCGTTCCCGGCGCTGGACCACGAAGGCAGGGCTGTTCGCCCGTACGCCATCGGCAACGGCGAGAAAGTCCGCCCGCTGCCGCAGCCGATCCATGATGGAAATCTCCGGGACAGACGCCCTGGTATCAGGCGCTGAGACGCTTGCGGCCCCGGGCGCGACGCGCGGCGAGGACCTTGCGGCCGCCGGTGGTGGCGAGACGGGCGCGGAAGCCGTGACGGCGCTTGCGCACCAGTTTGCTGGGTTGATAAGTCCGCTTCACGGGTCGTTCTCCGCTGACGGGCAATTTGCCAGTTGACAACTTGCCGGCTTGAAATGTCGATTGATGTCCGGTGATGCTTTTGGGCCCAAAGTGGACCGCTGCCGGCCCAGAAATCGAGCCGCTCCCGGGCGGGCCGGGTCATCGCGGACGGTTGGCGCGGCTTATAAGGGAGCGTCCCGCCTTCGTCAATCGCGGCAAAACGATCGCGACAAGACGTCCGACCGGCCGCTCGGAGGAGGTGCGAAGCAGGCGGCGTAAACGCCTTCGTCACGGATGCTGGTCAGCGTCCCGTAATGTGACCGGATCAATAGCGTGCAAGACGCGGATGCAGGACAAGCGCTAGACGAGTGTCCCGATGAGGCCAAGGCCGGCCGGGATCGTACAATTCTGGGTTCCATTGTGAACGACTTGGAAACCTCAACATGAGCGATCCGTAATTTGACCGGACTCCTGGGCAGTCCCATCTTGCGGAGCCGTAAGGGTGGGGGTGTCTCTTACAAGGGCGAGACGTGACAGAGAGCGACAACCAGCCGATTCTGGAGCGCCTGCGACCTAAGCGGTCGCGCCGGCTCGGCTTGTCCGGAAAGCTGCTGCTGCTGACGATTCCGCTGGTGATGATCGCGGCGGTTCTCGTCTACGTGCCCGCGATCGCCAATTTCTGGACCAACCGGCTCAACGACCGCCTCGCCGCGGCCAATACCGCCGCGCTGGTGCTCGACGCCGCGCCCTCCGGCATGGTGCCGGATTCGCTGGCGCGCCAGATCCTGACCTCCATCAACGCGCGCGGCGTCGCGATCAAGATGGGCCAGCAGCGCCGCCTGCTCGCCAGCGCCGATCTGCCGGCCTCTATCGATCATGACTACGACATGCGCGACATGACCGTGTGGTCGTCGATCGTGAACTCGCTGAAAATGATGACCGAGACCGGCGATCACACCATGCGCGTGATCGGGCCGGCGCCTGGCCGCGCACAATTCATCGAGGTGGTCACCGACGAAAAGCCGCTGCGCCGGGCGATGTACCGGTTCTCGCGCAACCTGCTTGGCGTATCGCTGCTGCTGGCGATGCTCACCGCGGCGCTGGTCTATCTCGCCTTGCATTACCTGTTCGTGCGGCCGATGCGGCGCCTGACCGCGAGCCTGGTCGGGTTCCATGAGAATCCGGAGAGCGCGGCGCGAATCATCGTGCCGAGCCAGCGCTCGGACGAGATCGGCGTCGCCGAGCGCGAACTCGCCGACATGCAGCGCGACCTCGTCTCGATGCTGCATCAGAAGAGCCGGCTTGCGGCACTCGGCCTCGCCGTCTCCAAGATCAATCACGACCTGCGCAACCTCTTGGCCTCGTCGCAGCTCTTGTCGGACCAGCTCGCGAGCGTGCCCGATCCGCGGGTGCAGCGTTTCGCGCCGAAGCTGATGCGCTCGCTGGAGCGCGCGATCGCGTTCTGCCAATCCACCCTGTCCTACGGCAAGGTGCAGGAGCCGGCGCCGGACCGCCGCATGGTCGCGGTCGAGCCGGTCGTTGCCGAGGTGCGCGAGACCGCCGGGCTGTCCCCGGACGTCTCCATCACCTGGGTCGCGGCGGTCGAGCGCGGCCTGAAGATCGATGCCGATCCCGACCAGCTGTTCCGCGTGCTGCTCAATCTGGTGCGCAACGCCGCCCAGGCGCTGGAGAGCCTGTCGGGCGATGCCGGCGTCCGCCAGATCCGCATCACCGGCCGCCGCGAGGGCGCGGTGGCGATTCTCGAGGTGTCAGATACCGGTCCCGGCGTGCCGGCAAAGGTGCGCGAGCACCTGTTCGAGGCGTTCCGCGGCGCCGGCCGTCCCGGCGGCTCGGGCCTCGGCCTTGCCATCGCCGCCGAGCTGGTGCGGGCTCATGACGGCGACATCCAGCTCGTGGAAGGCACCCTGGGCGCCACGTTCCGGATCACCATCCCCGATCGGCCGGTCGAGCTGCAGACCTTCTGGACCGAGCGCGCCAGCGCCTGAACCGCCGATGGCCACGGGAGGTCATCTCGGCCCGTGGCGCCGATCAGCCCTCCCAAAAAAGGCGCACAAAATCTCCCGCTTCCGCCTTGCCAAGCGGCCTCCGAGCCGTTAGTCAGAGGCCCTTCGCGAGGCCGCCGGCGATTGCCGCCCCGGCCTTCCGGGGCTTGGCCTTCGCGGTCGGTCCTGCCAAATGCGAAAAACGCGCCCGTAGCTCAGCTGGATAGAGCATCAGACTACGAATCTGAGGGTCGGACGTTCGAATCGTTCCGGGCGCGCCATTTGCCGATGAAACCCCCATCATCCCATCCGTACTTTCGGAACAGCGCGACGTCGCCTTGCGCGAGGTGTCTTGCGTCCGCAGGAGAACGATCGTGAGTCGCTTCTGGTCAGAGCTCGCCCATGGGCTGTCGCCCTATGTGCCCGGCGAGCAGCCGCAGATCCCGGGCCTCGTCAAGCTCAACACCAATGAGAGCCCGTTCGGTCCGTCGCCGCAGGCGATCGAGGCGATCAGGGCTGCGGCGGCCGACACGTTGCGGCTCTATCCCGATCCGCAGGCCATGCGTCTGCGCGAGGTGCTGGCGGACTACCACAAGGTGTCGCCCGCGCAGGTGTTCGTCGGCAACGGTTCGGACGAGGTGCTCGCGCACACTTTCGCGGCGTTGTTGAAGCAGCCGGCGCCTTTGCTGTTTCCCGACGTGACCTACAGCTTCTATCCCGTCTATTGCCGGCTGCTCGGCATCGCCGCCACGACGGTCCCGCTCGACGCCGAGATGCGCGTGCGCATCGACGATTATCTCGATCGGCCGGGGCCGGTGATCATCGCCAATCCGAATGCGCCGACCGGCATTGCGTTGTCGCGCGCCGAGATCGCGCGGCTCGTGCAGGGCCGCAGCGACGCGGCGGTCGTGATCGACGAGGCCTATGTCGATTTCGGCGCGGAGACCGCGATCCCGCTGATCACCGATCATCCCAATCTGCTGGTGGTGCAGACGATGTCGAAGTCGCGCGCGCTCGCAGGCCTGCGCGTCGGCTATGCGATCGGCGATGCCGGACTGATCGAGGGCCTGACGCGGGTCAAGGACAGTTTCAATTCCTATCCGCTGGGGCGGCCCGCGCAGGCCGGTGCGATCGCCTCGATCGAGGATGAGGCGCATTTCCAGCAGACGCGCGCGGCCATCATGCAGAACCGCGCCGACCTCACCGCAGCGCTGCTGCGGCTGGGCTTCGAGGTGCTGCCCTCCAGCGCCAATTTCGTCTTCGCGCGGCATCCCAACCATTCGGGCCAGCAGCTCGCCGCCGCCTTGCGCGAGCGCGCGGTGCTGGTTCGCCACTTCACCGCGCCGCGGATCGCCGACTATCTGCGCATCACGATCGGCTCCGCGCCCGAGCTCGCGCGGCTGACTGACGCCGTGCGCGAGGTGCTGGCGCGGAACGATTGAGATCTCGGGGCAGCGACGCGCCGGATGTGGCGCCCCATCCGCCGACATTCTGCTTGCGAGCATGATGCGATCCCTCCAGGGGAGGGTGACAGCGGGGCTGATCTCGAAGCTGCGAGCTGCTGCATCAGACACGCGGCCGAGGCCTTCCATGGATGCGATTCCATGGAAACGCATCATGCTCGATACGCTCAGGCCGCGGCATCGCCGTGCAATCGCGCGCCGGTCCCGCGACGGGCAGGTCTCACCAGGCGTAGCGGACGACGCCCTTTCCGGCGTAGGAGCGCGTGACGTTCGAGTACTCGCTCTCGAAGGTCACGCCCGCCGCCCAGCCGTTCGTCCATTTCAGCTCCGCGGACGCGCTGCTCAGCGCGGCTTCGCTCGCCTGCGCCGCGCCATTGACGACGAAGCTCGCGGCCGGCAGTGCCTGGAAGGTCGCGGCGGCCGTGCGGTTCGGATTGAAATCGTGCGCCCACGCGGTTCGGCCGCGCAGGGTCAGCACGGCATCCTGCATGACATAGGACTTGTCAGTCCGAAGCCCGAGCTCGGTGCGTGTGTCGGTGGATGTCCGGGCGGCGTAGGCAAGCGCGAAGGCGCCGCTGCCGGAGACCGTGCGCTCCGCATAGCCCGGCAGGTCGAGGGCGGTCACCTGGACCGCGCCGTAGGGCGTGAGGCCGATGCCGCCGATCCAGGGCGCGACAAAGCGGCTGCCGAGTTCGACGCGGCCGGAATAGGCGTTGGCGTTGAACGCGGCGCTCAGGTGATCGGTGCCGGCCGCGGTGACGATGCGATCGGTCGAGATCGAGTGCCAGCCATAGGCCGCCGTCGCAGCGACATAGGCCGGGCCTTGCACGTGACGCAGATAGGCACCGGCCTGGAACAGGTCGGAGCGACCCCAGCCCTGGCCACTGACGTCGAAATTGGTGCCGCCGCCCGCGAGCGCGAAACCGACCAGCGTCCTCGGATCAATCTGATAGTCGGCGCCCACGGCCGTGCCGTAGAGCCTGCTCGTCGTGTTGGTTGAGCCTACGGCCGCATTGCCGTCGGTCGTCTGCGATCCGCCAAAGCCGGAGGCCCACATGCCGAAGCGCGGCGCGAAGGCTGCCGCCGGCGCCTTGGTCGCCATCGCGAAGGCATCACCGCGCCGGCGCGCCGCATAGGCGCTGGCGCGATCGTCTTCTTCCGCATAGCCCGTGGCTCCGCCCGGAGCAGCCGCCGGGCTGCCGCGCTGCGGGTCGGTCAACAGGCCCATGAACTGTCCCATCGCGCCGAAGGTCGTCTGCTGCGGCGATGCGCCGAGCTGGCCGGCCGCCTGCGTGAGGCCGGCCGGTGTCAGGGATGCATAGGCCGCGGAAATGCCGCCGGCCGCATTGAACGCGTTGGTCAGGGCGTTGCCGGCGGCCCGCTGGTTGCCGTTCAGGCCCGCGATGCCGGCATAGCCCAGCGCGACGTTCAGATAGACGTGGTTGGCGTCGTAGCTGAGCGACCGCGTGAGCGTGGTCGAATTGGCGTTGACGATCGGCGCGAAGCTCCCGGAGACGCCGCCGCTCGCGGTGAGGATGGTGTAGGTCTTGGCGACATAGCTGCCCGGCGCGAAGGTGACGTTGACGGTCGCGCCGCCGAGGGTCGCGGTGCCGCTGACATTGGTCGTGGACGCCGTCGCGGGCGAGACCTGCACCAGATAGATCGCACCCGATTGAAAGGCGAGGCTGCCGGAGACGCCGAGTGATGTGCCGGCGGTGCCGTTGCCGGGCGAAAGGATGCCGCCGCTCGCCACCGTCGTACGGCCGATGCTGCCGGTGCCGCTCAGCGTGCCGCCCGAATTCACGGTGAGATTGCCGGCGGATGCAAGATTGCCGTCGACCCGCAGCGTGCCTGCATTGACATTGACGGCGCCGGTGTAGGTGCTGGTGCCGGTCAGGGTCCAGGAGGAGTCACCGACCTTGTTGAAGGTCGAGATGCTGCGATACTGCGCGGCATCACCAAGCTGCGAAATGTCAAAGGTTGCGTTGCCGCTGCCGCCGAGTTGCAGCGCGTTGTTGGTGCTGCCGCCCACCAGGCCGTTGATGACCGAGCCCGGCAGCAGCGTCAGCGTGTTGCCCGGACCAAAGAAGCTGATCCCGCCGTTGATCGTGCCGGCGTTGACGATCGCGGAGCCGGAGGCGGAAATGCCATAGACGCCGCCGGTGATCGTGCCGTCATTGTAGATCAGTGAGTTGCTGCCGAGGAAGACGGCTCCCCCTGGACTGCTGATCGTGCCGGAATTGAGAACCGCCAGGACGCCGTTGCCGCCGCCGACGCCTAGATTCGTCCCGGTGATGAGGCCTCCGGCGAGATTCGTGACGGTCCCCGAGCCGAAGGGACTGACGAAGCCCGCCGCGCCGGAAATGGTGCCGGAGTTGACGATGATGAAAGACGAATAGGCCTCGATGGCGTTGTTGTTTCCGGTGATCGTGGCGCCGGCTGCATTCGAGATGGCGAGGTTGTAGCCCTGGACGCCGTTCAAGCCGGTGCCGGTGATCGTCCCTGAATTGAGGATGCTGCCGTCGTGAATGTTCAGTCCGGCGTTCGATCCGGTCACGTTCGCTCCGACCGCGATAGTGAGGGAGACGCCCGTCTCGACGCCGGTGCCATAGCCGAAGGTGCTGGCGCTCGTTCCGGGAGCGCCTGCGCCCTGGTTGGTGGTCGTGCCGGTGCACGACGCCGTGACGTTGTCGGCGGCGGCGGGCGTACAGTCTGCGTTGGCGGCAGCGGTGCCGAGCGTCAGCAGAGCAAGCCCGAGGGCCAGCGCTGACACGCTGCTCTCGTAGGGAAGCCGGCGGCGACGTGGGCTCAGTTCACTCAACGCACAGATGTACCCATCGACTTGCAATCCAGCCCTCATGTCCCGCCCCGTGTACGCAACCACAACAATGTTCCCGATGGAACCCTATCACCGGAAACATGCAGAGGCTTGGAGAAATGGTATGAAGCAACCAGACACGCCTGAGATGTTGCTGGCTTGCTACATGGATTGTAACGGGACTAGGTGCGTCCACCGGTTGTGGGGGTGATGCTGAATCAGCTGGGCTGATGCCATGATCAAAGGCTGTGATCAGAGGCCGCGATTAGAGCCGGATGTGCGCATGAGCGACGGCGCCACTCGGCGTCTCCCTTTGGTTGAGGTCAGCTGCAGCCGCCGCAGCCGCCTCCGCCGCCTCCTCCACCTCCGCAGCCACCACCGCCGCAGCCACCACTGCTGCTGAGCGCCTTGGATGTTGCCAGTACCGAGGCGTAAGCGGTGCCGGACAGCACCGCGGCGCCGGTCAGCGCGACGGCCAGCAGCAATTCGTGCTCGCGCGGGGCGCGGGCCGCGCGCGCATGCGTCGTCTGATAGCTCCGCAGCACCGCGTTGCCGGCGTGGGTGCGGGTGGGCGCCCGTGCGAGCACGGCCGTGCCCAGCACCGTGGCAAAGATCAGCATCATCAGAAAGCCCACGTCGTGATGCCGCGAAACGCCGACGAGGACCTTGATCAGTCCGAACATGACGAGCGCGCCGACGAACGGCAGCACGGACTTGCGGAATGCCGTCATCTGGCTGTCGGTCGGCGCGTAGCCGAGCGTCTCCAGCCGCGCCCGGATGCGCGCCGTGAGCGGCGCCAGCGCCTCCTGGAATTCCTGCCGTGTCATGTCCGGGCGCAGCGCAAGCCGCGGTGGACGATCCATCAGCGCCGCCAGCGGCGCTTGGTCGGTTACCGTGATCTTATGATCGCGGGCCGTGAAAGTTGCTGTGCCGTTCGCGGCGAAGCCGAGCAGGACGGCGTCGCCGAGACGTGGCGCGCCACCGGCGAGATAGGCGAGCTCCAGCTCGCTCAAGGACGGCCGGGCGCTGACCGACGCCGGTCCGATCGTGCCGCGAAGCGCGAAGCCCTTGAGGAAAACAATGGCACCGAGAACGATATAGAGAAGCAGGAATGGGCCGGCCGTCCAGTCGAACGGATTGAGCGCCATAATCATCTCCTGAACAGCCGCCGCAGCCATGCGCGGGGCCGCGGCAGGACAAGCCAATAAGTGAGGTCGGTGACGTGATAGCGCGGTCCGGCGAAACGGATATGTGTCGCCGGCCACAGATCGGGGCTGGGCGGCCCGAAGAAGCGTTCGTGCAGCGCCAGCGTCTCGGCATATTGCCGGCGGTAGGTCATCTGTGCCTCCGGTCCGCCGGGCGTCGGATCGTGATGCAGCGGGGCCTGCAGCCGCTCGCCGCACCAGGTCGTCCAATAGTCGCGCGAGTAGATCAGATGCTGGTGCCAGACCTCGTCGACCACCTCGCTCGGCGTCACCGGTTTGGGCGAGACCATCGCGAGGAAGCAGAAGCGCCGGTAGGCGTCGACCGCGGCCCGGGCGTCGTCGAGGCTCCAGCCGTGATCGCGCGCCAAACGTTGGGTGAAGTTGAACGGCGTAGCCGGCTCGAAATCATGCGCGGCGATGCGCCGCCATAACTCCTGTCGCGCAGGTGTCCAGTCCGGCTCATTGGCCCGGACGTCGACCTTGAGCTGCGCGCGCTGTACCGAAGGCTCCCGGAGATCGTGCACAGCGGCATTATAACACAAGTCGAGATGAGTTCCAGTAGGGCCACCTCTTGACGGGGGAACCATCACCGCCGGTATTGGGCGATGATGTCGTGAGGGCCTTAGCTGCAATCTACCGCGCCAGGAGGCCGGCCATCAGCTCGGGAAACTGGTGTGGCGTGCCGGCGAACACCGGACAGCCGAGCGGGCCGAGGATCGCGAGCTTAGACACAAGGTTGTTCATCCTGTCCTATCATGGAGTTTTTCCCGGCCAGTCATGGGTCTCGTACACGCCCCGTGCTCTCGGTCGACGCGACGGACAGAGACAACGACATCGTGAACGAATTTGCGCAGCGAAGTAGTTCAGCGTGTGAGTTCCATGGCGTGGCGGCGTTCGTCGTAAGGCTGCGGTAAGGCGGGCACGCTAGTTTTCCCATGTCCTCGTGATCGTCGCGGAGTATCGACGCTATCGACCGCGTGTGAAGGCGAGCAATCCCTCGTCATCGCGATGCTGCATTCGATTGCAAGGACATGGACTGCTGCCGCGGAATTTGAATCGTCCGATCAGGTCGGCTCATTGCCACCCGCGGTATCGTTCATCATGAGCTGGCACCGCATGGCTTCGAACGTCAAAGGTCCAGTCGGCAGGCCGTTCGGATTGTGTACCAGCCCCACACATCCGGACGGCCTGCAATGATGGACCATGCTCCATCCGATCGCCTGCCTGTTGTCCTGCCCGGCACGCAGCGATCACTCATCACCTCGGCACTGCTCCCAGCTTCAGCGCGTGACCAGCAACGCCACCACCCCCCGTGTACATCCGAGCCACCCGAGTAGCCGCGATTGCACGACGAACTCGCGCTTGATGAAGGAACCCGAGCGAGCGGCCGCGTCCTCCGCGGCCGCGATGCAATCAGGCTGATCCTGGAAGCACAGCGAAACCCTGCCGTAATCGTCGTTTGAATGTCCGGCCTGATCCGCTGCGCCGCTGCCGTAAACCGGGTGGTCAGGGCTGTAAAAGGCCGTCGCGAGCGCAAGACTTTCCGTGCCGTCGACCCGGGCGAGCGGCCGCCCTGTCCATTCTCGCCACTGCCGTGTCGCCTCGTTCGCGACCTCTTGGTAGTACGTGCGCCCTTCCTCATAGCCGTGCGTGTTGCGGTAGAGCGCGTGCAGCGGTGCCCCGACGAGGGCGGCTGCAACCGCGATGGCCGCCGTGAGCACCGTCATGTTGACCGTGTGGAAGCGCTCGACCGGATAGCTCGCGCCGCATACGACGACCACCACGAACAGGAACAGTCCCTGAAGCGCCCACAGCGAGGGCAGGTCGGTGCCCATGATCAGCGCGTTGGCGACGGGCAGGCAGACCGTGCCGATGGCGATGTAGGCCAGCAGCCGCAGACCGTCGTTCAGCCCGGACATCTCGGCTGCGAAGCGGCGGATCCTCGGGCCGGCGACGACGATCCAGGTCACGGCCGCAACCGCCATCGCCGCCAGCAGGCCCAGCACGAAGAACAGCGCATCCCGCAGCGACGTCGCGAGGTCGGACCTCGCATGCGCCAGCGCATGCTGGATGGGCATGGCATCATGGGCCATGAGCCAGTCGAGATGCATCGACAGCGCAGCGAGGCCCACGACGGTCGAAATCCAGGGCGAGGCCGATGTGAAGTAGGCGCGGCGTTGCGGATGCGCCGCGGCGGCAAGCGCGAAGCTCGCCAACAGGAAGACCGAATAGTACTTTCCGAGCACCGTGAGCGCGGCGGTGAGACCGGCTGCGGCCGCCCAGGGCAGCGTCCGCGTTTCGAAGGCGCGCAGGAAGCAGTAGGTCGCCAGCGGCCAGGTCGCGAGCTGCACCGAGTTGGCGTTGAAGCGCTGTGCGTGAAACTGATAGGCCGGCGTCAGCATCAGCAGCAGCAGGACGATGACCCGCTTGTCGCCGGCGGCGAAGCGCCGCGTCACCAGGTCGACGCACCACAGCGCCAGCGCGGCATTGGTCATCGCCATCAGGTGGAATGATCCGTCGGAGGCCGGAAACACGCTCGACCAGGCTCCGGCGATCCAGCCCATCAGGGGCGGGTGCTTGACGTTGCCCCAGCTGAACTGCCGGCCGAAGCTCCAGGTCTCCAGCACGTCGGGATGCAGTCCGGCGCCGGCATAGGCGATGCACAGATAGATCGTCCAGACGATGACGAAGCAGGCCAGCAGCAGCGGCACGGCCCAGCCGGCCTCGATGCCGTCGAGCCAGCGCAGAAAGGGACGGCGCCAGGACGCCGGATGGCCGGCGGACCGGTCGGCGAGAGCCGAAAACGCAAATGCATGAAACATGTCGGATTGAACGAAAGAGGGCGGGGCGTAGGCGAAGCGGATGTTGTCGCGCGGCCGATGTCTGCGCCCGGACGATTACGCCAAGCTGACGTTCCGCTGTTGTGCTGATGAGGCCGGCGCCGCACGGATGTCCGTCACGTCATACGACGGTAACCGCTCCGGACGAGAAGCGCCGCGCTCGTTAACCGAGGATGTCGCGGGGCGCAGGAATGATGCCCGCCGAGACGTGGGAGGATTGCCCGCGCGGCCGCTGCAGCTCGATCCGGCGCGAGGCTCTCGATCCGCCGACTGCAACTAAACGACGCCGTAAAGAGAGGCGACAATCACAGCGGAATTCGCCGCGCCGCAACCTGGCTGCATGGAGCTCTTGAACGTGGCGCGTATCAGCATGGCGTGCGTGAACATGAACGAACCGGCCGGCAGAATAGAGAAATTCTACCATTCATTCGCGCGGACGGTACCAGAGCGCCGACGACGTAATTCTATTGTAATCCGTTCGTAATGATAGCAACACGCGGAAACGATGTTGCAGGAGACGAGCGTGCGCGTTCTGGTCGTTGAGGATGATCCCCAGCTGGGGCTCTGGCTGCGGGATGCGCTCGCGACGGCGTTCGGCTCGTCGGACGTGGTGACCACGCTCGACGAAGGGCGTGCCGCCCTCGCCGTGCGGAATTTCGAGCTGGTGGTGATCGACCGCAGTCTTCCCGATGGCGACGGGCTGGCGCTGCTGCGCGATCTGCGGCAGCAGAAGCCGCGTCCGGCGACGGTCGTGCTCACCGCGCTGGACGATCCCGCCGACGTCGCGCGCGCGCTCGACGAAGGCGCCGACGACTACGTCACCAAGCCGTTCGAGCCGATCGAGCTGGTGGCCCGCGCGCGCGCCGTGCTGCGGCGGCTCTTCCTGGACCGCGGCGCGATGGTCTCGATTGCCAATCTCAGCTACGACATCGTCAATCGCGCCGTGTGCGTCGACGAGGCGCCGATCGTGGTGCCGCGGCGCGAGCTCGCGATCCTCGAGGCGCTGGTCCGCGGCAGCGGCCGGGTGGTGCTGCGCGAGACGCTGGAATCCGCGGCCTATGGTTTCGAGGACGACATCCAGTCGAATGCGATCGAGGCCCATGTCTCGCGGCTGCGCCGCCGCTTGCGCGAGGCGAGCTGCAAGGCGACGATCCGGCCCGTGCGCGGCCTCGGCTATCTCCTGAGCGGCGAGTGAGCGATGTGCTACTGGCAGAAGCTCTCACGTGTCCGACGTTCGATCACGCTGCTCTCGGCGACGCTGATCGGCGCCCTCAGCACCATCATGCTGATCTGCGCCGCCGCGTTGCTGATCAGGTTCGGCGGCGACGATGACGGCACCTGGGGCGCCGCCGACGTCGCCGATGCGTTGAAGGAGGCGGTGGCGCGCGATGCCGGCGGCCAGCTCCAGGTCAAGCAGACGGCCCGCCTCGACAAGATCATGCAGGACTTCCCGTCGTTCTGGTACGTCGTCTCGGACAAGAGCGGCGAGGTCAGCTACGGCTCGATCCCGCCCTGGCGGCCGAACAAGAATCCGACTGCGCAGGACCGCACCAGCTTCCTGGCCTATGCGATCGACGGCGAGACGCGCCGCCTGAAGCGGATGACCGCCGTGCGCAATACGCCGGTCGGCGAGGTCTGGATCGAGACCGGCGGCGTTGCCTACACATCGACGCAGCTGATGCTCGGCACCCTCACCGATGCCACCATCGTCGCGCTGCCGATCATCCTGGTCCTGGTCGCGACGGTGGCCGCGGCGCTCTTGTTCGTGCCGACGCTGATCGCCCGCCCAGTCCGGGCGGTGGCGCGCGCCGCCGAGCTGATCGACGGCGTGCCCGATGGCCGCAGGCTGCCCGAGCGCGACGCGCCGGCCGAGCTCTTGCCGCTGGTCACGGCGTTCAACCGCGCGCTGTCGCGCATCGATCACGCCGCCGCGGCACAGCGCAACTTCCTCTCCAACGCGGCCCATGAGCTGCGCACGCCGCTGACCAATGCGCGCACCATGCTCGAGACGATCCCCGAGCCGGCCCTGCGCGCGAAGCTCATCGCAGAGAACCAGAAGCTGTCGTCGATCGTCACCATGCTGCTGCAGCTCGCGCGCATTTCGATGGAGGAGGTCGAACTCGGCGAGATCGATCTCGTCGCGCTGGCGCGGCGGGTCACCGCCGAGCATGTGCCGATGGCGTTGACGGCCGGCCTCGAGATCGAATTTTCCGGGCTCGATTCGCCGGTCTGGATTCAGGGCTCGGAGCCCGCGATCGCGGTCGCGCTCTCCAACCTGATCAGGAACGCCGTCGCGCATGCCGGCACGGGCGGACCCATTCTGGTCGAGGTCGACGCGCCCGCGCGCCTCAGCGTGATCGATTCCGGACCCGGCCTGCCGGCGGACCGTCCGGAGCGCCTGCTGCAGCCGTTCGAGCGCGGCCAGGCGCGCGGCGAGGGCATGGGGCTCGGGCTCTCGATCGTGTCGCAGGTGATGGTGACGCATCAGGGCAGCGTCGCGCTGCGCGAGACGCCGGGGGGCGGCACCACGGTCGAGCTCAGCTTTACGCCTTCAGCTCCGCGGCAGCAGGATGCCGCGGCCGCGCGCGGCACGGGACAGCGGGCGATCGCCCGGCACGCCGCCCCGCTGCCGCGATCGATCTGAGCGCGTCACGTGGGCCGGCTCAGCGCGCCTCGCGGCTGCGCTGCCATTTCAGGAAGTCGCTGTACAGCTTCGCCGCCTCGTCCGTCGACATCCGCGCCTGGGCCTTGCGCTCGTCGATGAATTTGCGGAATTCCGCCGGGCTGCCCTCCGGCGCTGGCGACTGCATGGCACGGGCGCCCTCCAGCCATTCCTGCGCCGCCTTGAAGCGGACCAGTCCCTGCACTGGCGCCGACAGCACGGTGTCGCGCCATTTCGGGTGTCGCGGCGGCGATTGCAGCACCTCGATCTTGCCGAACAGCGCCTCGACAAACCGCGCGGTGCGGCGATAACGCTCGCTGTTCTCAGGCCAGTTGTAGACCATCAGCACCGTGGACGCGGCCACCGTCTCGACCTTGCTGCCGGGCGGCACCAGGTTCGGATACTCCTCCGACGAGAACGACGACGGCAGATAGACGTCCTGCAGCGCGCGGTCGTAGGGGATCGTCAGGAGATGCAGCCGGCCGCCTTCGTTCTTGATGCTCTTGATGATCGGCGCGTCCTTGGACACCGAGGCGATCCAGGCATCGCCCTGGCCGTCGATCAGCTTCTGCAAACCTCCGGTCGGGTCGGTCTGGAAATCGATGTCGGCGCGGATGCCGAGGCGGCGGAAGATCGTGCGCGCCGCCGGCAGGCCGATCGAGCGTTCGGCGAACACGCGCCGGCCGTTGAGATCCTCCAGCGACCGGATCTCGCGCCGCGCAACGATGTGAACGTCGTTGTGGAACAGCTGCGCGATGTAGCGCACGCGCTGGGCGATGTCGGGAATGTTGTATTCCGTCTTGACGAATTCCAGCGCATCGGTGGCGACGAAGCCCATGTCGATGTTCTTCAACATGATGATGTCGATGAGGTTCTGCGCCGACCCCTTGCCGAGGATCGGCAGCACCCGCAGGCTCTCGCCCTCGTCGAGCACCGCCGCCATGTCGGAGCCCATCACCGACATCGGCCCGCCGATCGGCGCGGTGATGACGGTGACGGTGCCGGAGTTCAGCGCTTCGCGCTCCGGCAGCGTGCCGACCGTGCCTGCGCCCGCGCGCTGGGCTTGCTGAGCCCAGGCGGTTTTGACCGGCAGCACGAGAGATGAAAGGACGAATACAAAGACCGATGCGCCGGCGACGGCGCGCGCAACACAACTCACCGAACGTTTCCCCGCGTCATTCAGCTTATGTGTTCGACCGTGCAGATCGATCCCGGCCTAAATTTGTCCGCGACGTGGCAGCGCGCGATATGCCGCATAATGGCCCGGCCTGCTCCTTTCCTGGGCTGGAATTGCGATCGCGGTGGGCCGTATCAGTTGCGATCATGGGCAAAGCCCGGCACCAATGGCGCCGGGCTTGCGACTACAAAGCGTGCGAGATCGCATGTCGCCGCGCAGCGTGTGGAAATGACGCGGTGCCGGCGCCACATCATGGCGAACCGGCGTGCCGCCGGCTCAGGCGCTCGCGGCGTCGAGCCGGGCTACTTGATCCGCTGTCAGCGTGAGCTGCGTCGCCGCCACCAGCGTATCGACATGCTCCGGCTTGGTCGCGCTCGCGATCGGCGCGGTGACGGAGGGCTTGGCGAGCAGCCAGGCCAGCGCGACCGAGGCCTGCTGCGCGCCCGTCTCGGCAGCGACGGCATCGAGCGCCGCGAGGATGCGCATGCCGCGCTCGTTCATGTATTTCGGAATGCCGCGCTGGCCGCGCGGGCTCTTGCCGAAATCCGCATCCGACCGGTACTTGCCGGTGAGGAAACCGGCGGCAAGCGAGAAGAAGGTGATGACGCCGACCTCGTTCTGCTCGCACACGCGCTGCAGCGCGCCTTCATAGACCGAACGCTCCGCGAGGCTGTAGTCCGGCTGTAGGCTCTCATAGCGCGGCAGGTTGTTGGCCTTGGCGACGTCGAGCGCCGCCTGCAGCCGCTCGGCCGAGAAGTTGGAGGCGCCGATGACGCGCACCTTGCCCGCCTTGATCAGTCTGTCGTAGGCGGCGAGCGTCTCCTCCTGAGGCGTGCTCTCGTCGTCCTTGTGCGACTGATAGAGATCGATGAATTCGGTCTGCAGCCGGCGCAACGAGTCTTCCACGGCTCGGGCGATGTAGTCGGCCTTCAGCCCGACCTTGCCGTCGCCCATGTCCATGCCGACCTTGGTGGCGAGGATGACATGAGCGCGGTTGCCGCGCTGCTTCATCCATTTGCCGATGATGGTCTCGGACTCGCCGCCGGTGTGGCCGGGCACCCAGCGCGAATAGACGTCGGCCGTGTCGAGGAAGGTGAGTCCGGACTCGAGCACCTTGTCGAGCAGGCGGAACGAGGCCGCTTCGTCGACGGTCCATCCGAACACGTTGCAGCCGAAGCAGAGGGGCGGAACGTTGAGGCCGGAGCGGCCGAGCGGGCGCATCTTCATGGGAAGCTCTCGATGGAAGGAGGATGGCTGAATCTGTGGCGAATGCCTGCGCCAGCTTGCCTGCTTTCGTCGCGCGTGACCAGCGCGGCAGGAGCATGGCGGAGCGGCCCGCCTGCATCCAAACCATGGCGCGGCTGCCCCGAAGAGGTTCCGTCAGCGTCAGACTTTTCTCGCACTTGCCGACGATGGTCCCCGCCTGCGAGCGCCTCGCAGCTGGAGATCCGAGGCAACGGTTGAGGAGTCCGTCTGATGAACAAGCTGACCTATGACCAGCTCGGATTGAGCTCCGATTCCCTGATGATGTCAGATCCGGCGGCCGCGGCGAAGATGACGACGCCCACGCAGGCTGCCGCGACACCGTTTACGCTCCCGGCCGGCGCGGTCTCCGATCCCGTGGTTCATGCCGACGGCTCGGAGACGGTCTCGGTGCACACCGGCGGGCTCACCTTCAACCTCACCTTCGATGCCGCCGCAGCCGCCGCGCCCGAGAGTTTTCGCGCCGGCGTCGAGCAGGCGGCGGCGATCCTGTCGTCGGCGATCACCGACGAGGCGACGATCAACCTGGCCATCGACTTCGCCGGCACCGGCGGCGGCGCCGGCGCCAATGTCAGCAACGGCGTGCTCGCCAACTATACGCAGCTCCGCACCGATCTGCAGGATCACGCTGCAGCCGGCGACACCGTGTTCGACAATCTGCCGACCACACGCGCCGTGCAGGGCCATTCCCAGGTGTTCGTCGCCAATGCGCAGGCCAAGGTGCTCGGCCTGATCGACCCGAACGATACGACCACCGAGGACGGCTTCGCCGTCTTCAACACGGATATCCCGACGCAGTCGCTGGTCGGCGTCGCCCTGCACGAGCTGTCGCACGCGCTCGGGCGCGTGCCGTCGCCGGGCAATCTCGACATCTTCGACCTGTTCGATTTCACCAGGCCCGGCCAGCACCTGATCAACAACAACATCGCGTCCGGCCCGCCCGCCTATTTCTCGCTCGACGGCGGCGTGACGAAGATCGCCGATTACGGCCAGATGTCGGACCCGGCCGACTTCCTCAACACCGGCATCCAGGGCGCCCGCGATCCCCTCAACGAGTTCTACAATCCCACCACGTCGCAGACGCTGTCGCCGATCGATCTCGTCGTGCTGGAGACGCTCGGCTACAACATCACCACGCCCGACACCGCGGCGCTGCTGGCCGAGCTGCCGCAGGCGCGCGGCGTCGCCGCGCCGCTGCAGACGCCGGCGCAGGCCGCCGCGATTGCCTCCGCCGTCGCCGCCGAGACGGCGGCGAGCCTCACCAAGCTCGGCGATGCCGCCGGCGCCGCCCAGGTGCTGGCCAACGCCCAGGCCGATGCGGCTGCACTCAATGGCACCGATGCCGGCACGACGACGCATGCCAACGGCATGATGCACGAGGCCGCGCTGCACGACCCCTACGCCAGCAACTCCCACTACGATGCGATGATGGCTCTGCACCTGCACAACATCACGGCGAACTGATTAGCGACGGAATCGACCGCTCCTCGACGATGGTGCAAGCGGCGAAATCGATCATGAAGGAGACCGTCGCATAAGCCAGACCGGCCAGCCCGAAGAAGGTGAGGGCGGCGACGGCGGCGAGCAGATGCAGAGCCCAGGGTTTCACGGTCCCAGCCTCACGGACGCAATGCCTGTTTGCCCCATTCAGTAGCCGGCTTCGCGGCTGTGCCGAACGGCGAGGATCGTTGCCTGCTGACCGTCGTATCGGTAGAGAATGACGTAACCGCTGTTTCCAAACGGCACGTGTCGCTCCCGAAACTCCGGCGGCATCTCTTTGACTTGGCGACCCAGTTGCGGATGGTCTCGGAGCGCTGCCGTTCCGGCGCGGATGGCGCGCGCCGCCCGCTGGGCCGCAGCGGGGCTTTTCGAAACCAGGAATGCGTGGAGGCGTCTTACGTCGCGCAGTGCTGCAGGCGTCCAGACGACCTTTGTCATCCGTCAGCTGTGGGGCGAGGGCGGATCGGTGTCCTCACCAGCCTCGAGGCATGCGAGCCACGCATCGGCTTCCTCCCCCGTGACGTGCTGTCCCGTGACCTGATAATCGTTCCATGCAGCCGCCGCGTCCTGCCGAAAACCCGCTTGGCGTTCCTCGCGATCCACATATTGCTCGATCGCCTCGCGTATCAGGGCATCCGGCGAAAGCCGGCGCGCCTCGGCAAGCCGTTGCAAGCGGTCTTCCATGTCTGGTGCGGCTTCGAACTCAAAAGAGACGGTCGGCATCTGCGCTCTCCGTAGACATGGTGTGTATAGCAGGCTGTGCGGCGAATTTCACCTGGGCAGGGAGGCCGTCCGCCGGCGCGAATTCGATCGCCTGGGCGACAGGGAAAGCCGTAGCAGTGCTGAACTGCATACCGAATCCCGGTTGGCTTTTGCCGCGTCACTTCAGACGTCGCAAAAAGCGGCTGCCCGGACGCTTCGCGTGGCATCGCGTGTTGCACGTGTCCTCTCTTGTCGCGTATTTGTTCCGTGGCCGGATCATGATGATGATGCCTCTGGGGCGAGGCGATCGTGGGCGTTGGGGGGCATCGATGGGGATGAAGTTCACTTTGCGGGCGGCGCTGACGGCGTCCGCCATGGCCATGCTCGGTGGATGCGCGGCGTCGCCGGAGGGCCTGAACTCGCGCGACGTCGCCGACAGCAGAAGCTTTTCCGAAAGCTACGAGGAAATCTACCGCCGCCTGATGGAGGCCGGCAAGAGCTGTAATCCGCCGGTCCGGGTCTTTGGCAATCCGGCCAACCCGGGCGGGGGACAGATCGAAGCCGAAGGCGAGTTGCACCGCGACCGCGGCTTTGCGGAGTTCCGCCTGGTCGCAGGTAGCTATGGGATCCGGATGAACTACTTCGTCGCCGCGCGCATCGAAAAGTCCGGCTCCGGTTCACGCGTCACCATCAAGGTCAGCAATCCGCTGGGCGCGGGGCCGCTCAGCAGCAGGATCTACCGCTGGGCCAGCGGGGACCCGAGCTGCTAGCTTTTTGCGTGCCTTCTGTCGTTTGCAAAAGCACGTATGAGATTGAACCTATGCTGACTGACGACGGCCTTGCCGACATTCGCACTCGTCTGCACCGAGCCACCCCCGAGCATCGAAGACCCGGACACTTGTGTCGGCTCCAGCTTCATACGAACCGCCGCGTCGGACATCTAACTGGCGGGAGCGGCGAGCGGCATGCGACTCAAAGAGATTCAGGCCAACGCCGCGCGCTGTGAAGAACGCGTAGGATTTGGATCGTATCACCGGAGAGTCGATACGCCACGATGAGGGCGTCTTCGGGATGACGAGCTCACGCGTGCCATGAACGCGCCCTGGCCGTCCCATTTGCGGGCGATTGGCCAGCAGTGTCTCGACGTTTCGAAGGATATGGAGGGCGACGCGCTGAGCCGCAGCCGGATCGTCTTGCGCGATAAAAGCTCTCAAGGCGACGAGATCGGCGACCGCCTCAGGAGACCAGATCGGGGTCATGGTCTTTTGGAGGCAGCCTTGGTCGTGTTGCCAGGGGCCGGCTTCTCGGCTTGCGTTCCCCAGGAGGCCACCCAGTCCTTGACCTCGTGATGTGAAATGCCCTCGCCCCGATCCAGGGATGAGATGGCTTGCTGGATGCCCTCTACCTGCCACTCATAGACATCGACATCGAGAGAGCTATTGATCAGCTCGGCCGCAACGATGTCTCGGCTTCGGCCCGTGCGTTTGGCCAACCGTTCGAGGCGCTCATTGACGCTTGCATCGACATGCACGGTCAAGGTGGTCGGTGGCATCGTGCAGTCCTTCGGTCTGTGACCAACAAATATATGACGGGTGATTGGGCTGCGCAATTGCCCGCGAAGCTGCTCACAGAACGCCATTCCCAGCCCGACGGGCACTCTCCGCATCCCTCTCATGCGCCAACTGCCCGTCGAGCCAGTTTGTCACACGCTCACCGGCTTGTGTCGTCGGGCAAATCAGGTCGATGCTCTCGGCCATCCCGTTCGCGATGAAGAGGGGCGTTTCGGCCGATCGTCACGGAGCGTAGCAAGCGGGGAGCGGTGGACGTGTCGGGCTTGGGGCCTTTGCGCAAGCGGGCCGGCGAGCGAGCCTGGTGCGTACGGTCAAGTCGCGTGGTCCTGGCCTCCCGATGCTGAGGTCAAGCCGGTCGATGATGCGGAAACGCGTCTCGGCGGTGATGGGGGCAAACAAGCCCGGTCCCCAGGGAGATCGCGAAGCAGCCGTTAAAACCAGCCGCGCGGGGAAGGCCGGGTCGTCCGGCTGAACCGTGGTACCTGCCGCCTGCATTTTTTTCCGCAGGCGGGCCACGGGCCTCAGTCGAGGTCCGGTCTTCCCCGCGCCCTCTCAGTTTTCGAGGGCGATGTCGGCAGCATGACCCGGGCGCGGATGCGCCGCGGGGCTGCGGTGGGCTGTTTGCAAAATCGTGCAGTTGGATGGCGGCGGAGGTGCACGAGCTATGCGCATCGCGCCTGTGAGTTGGAACGGCGCTACCACAAACTCAGTGTCGTCCCGGCCTTGAGCCGGGACCCATAATCACCGGCGGGTGTGTGAGGCAGGCAAGTGACTCAAGTCGTGCCCAACAAAACTGCCGGTGGTTATGGGTCCCGGGTCAAGCCCGGGACGACAGCGGAGAACGAGGCGCGTGCGGGCCCGAGCCCAAGCTCTATGTACGCGCTCTACCAACTACTTCCTGATCTTCACGCCCTTGGTCGTGAACCGCTGCGGCCGCTGCTCGGGCCTCACCGGCCGCCGCGTCACGGCGGCCTTGCCCGTGCCCGGCGGCTGATGTGCCGGCACCAGCTGGTCCGGGCGCGAGCCGATCAAATCGGCGCGGCCCATGGCGCGGAGCGCGTCGCGCAGCACCGGCCAATTGTCGGGGTCGTGATAGCGCAGGAACGCCTTGTGCAGCCGCCGCTGCTTGAGGCCCTTGATCGCCTCGACCTTGTCGCTGGCGCCATGGCGGACGCCGCGCAAGGGATTGACGCCGGTGTGGTACATCGCGGTGGCGGTGGCCATCGGCGACGGCAGGAACGTCTGCACCTGATCGGCGCGGTAGCGGTTCTTCTTCAGCCACAGCGCGAGGTTCATCATGTCCTCGTCGGACGTGCCGGGATGCGCCGCGATGAAGTACGGGATCAGGTAGTACTTCTTCCCCGCCTGCGCGGCAGCCGCGTCGAACATCTGCTTGAAGCGATGATAGGTGCCGATGCCCGGCTTCATCATCTTGTCGAGCGGGCCGCGCTCGGTATGCTCCGGCGCGATCTTCAGATAGCCGCCGACATGATGCGTGACGAGCTCCTTGATGTAGGCGGGGCTCTCGACTGCGAGGTCGTAGCGCACGCCCGAGGCGACCATCACGCGCTTGACGCCCTGGACCTCGCGCACCTTGCGATAGAGACGGATGAGATCGTCATGCGAGGTGTTGAGGTTCGGGCAGATCTCCGGGAAGACGCAGCTTGGCCTGCGGCATGCGGCCTCGACCTTCGGGTCCTTGCACGCCATGCGGTACATGTTGGCGGTGGGGCCGCCGATGTCGGAGATCACGCCGGTGAAGCCCGGCGTCTTGTCGCGGATGCGCTCGATCTCCTGCAGGATCGAGCCTTCCGAGCGGCTCTGGATGATGCGCCCCTCATGCTCGGTGATCGAGCAGAAGGTGCAGCCGCCGAAGCAGCCGCGCATGATCGTGACCGAGAACTTGATCATGTCCCACGCCGGAATCTTGGCATCGCCGTAGGACGGATGCGGCGCGCGGGCGTAGGGCAGGTCGTAGACGCTGTCCATCTCCGCCATGGTCAGCGGGATCGGCGGCGGGTTGAGCCAGAGGTCGCGGTCGCCATGGCGCTGCACCAGCGGGCGCGCATTGCCGGGATTGCTCTCGCGGTGGAGCACGCGCGAGGCGCGGGCGTAAGCTTCCTTGTCGGCCTCGACCTGCTCGCAGGACGGCAGCCGGATGACGACGTCGCCCTTTTCGCGCGCGGCACCTTCGTCGGCGGAGTCGAGATCGTCGGCGTGCAGCTCGACGTAGCCCTCGGGCACCTTCCGGAACAGCGCGGTGCCACGGACGGACTGGATGTCCTTCGGCGCTTCGCGGCCGGCGATGCGGTGCGCGACCTCGATCACGGCGCGCTCGGCATTGCCGTAGATCAGGATGTCGGCCTTGGCGTCGGCCAGCACCGAGCGCCGCACCTTGTCGGACCAGTAGTCGTAATGCGCGATCCGGCGCAGCGAGGCCTCGATGCCGCCGAGCACGACCGGCACGTCCTTGAACGCCTCGCGGCAGCGCTGCGCATAGACCAGCGTGCAGCGGTCCGGCCGCTTGCCGCCTTCGCCGTTCGGCGTGTAGGCGTCGTCGCTGCGGATGCGGCGATCCGCGGTGTAGCGGTTGACCATGGAGTCCATGTTGCCGCCGGTGACGCCGAAGAACACGCGCGGACGGCCGAGCGCCTTGAACGGCTCGGCCGAGTGCCAGTCGGGCTGCGAGATGATGCCGACGCGAAAGCCCTGGGCCTCGAGCAGCCGGCCGATGATCGCCATGCCGAACGAGGGATGGTCGACATAGGCGTCGCCGGTCACCAGCACGATGTCGCAGACGTCCCAGCCGAGCGCGTCCATTTCCTTCCGGCTCATCGGCAGGAACGGCGCGGGCTTGAGGTCGGCGCGGTGGCGCGGCCAGGAACTCAAGGAGGGAGCGCTCAGGGGCGGGGTGGTGAGGGCGATGTTCATCGCCCAGGCATAGAGAAAGGGGCTTGCCAGTTCAACCGAGCCGCCTGTCGCAGCCTCCAGCGGATGATCAAATTGTCCGGAATGGTTCCCGCGGCGTTGCGCCGGCGGCCTTGTGGCTCAGTCGATCGGCCCGGCGAGGGCGTTCCGGCGCTTCAGCCAGCCATGGCCGAAATAGGCGATCAGCGCGCCGACCGCGAGCAGGATCCAGAGCGAGGGCATCCGGGAGCGCTGACTCCCGCCGGCCTCGCCGACCGTCGTAGGCCCGGCGCCGGGCTCGGTCATCGAGACCATCCGCAGGCCGGCGGCATCGGTCGCGCGGCGCATGTCGGCGATCGCCGAATGCGGCAGCGGGTCTGCTGCGAACGGACGTCCCATCGCGGTGCCGGCGGGCTCGTCCGCCGCGGCGAGGTCGCTTGGCGGCGGCTCCATGGCCGATTGCGCGGCATGGCTGCCGGCGGGCAGCTGGGCGAAGGAGTTGAGGTTGGCCGGCCGGTGCGGCTTCGGCGCCGCGCGCTCCGGCTTGTCGAGCTTCTCGGCCCGCTCCATCTTCTTCGGCGTCGTGGACTGCGGTACTGCGACCCGCACCTGCGGCCGCGCATAGAGCGGCTGGGTGGTGGCGAGCACGCGATTGGACCAGGACATGTAGGCCTTGCAGAGATCGTTGCAGTACTGGCCGTTGACCATGTCCGTGCTGGCTTCCGCGGCGCCGGACGTCGTAAGCGACAGCAGCGAGATCAGCGCTGCAGCACCAAGGCTGGCTCTAAGGCTGGTCGACGTCGAGGCAGGCACTGCTTTCAACTGGCCGATCATCGCAATTTCCCCCGTCGCGGTTTCACGCCGTTTAGGGAATAACGACAGCCGCTCTGGTCGAGAGTTGGATCAGATCGCGACAATATCCGGATGAGTTGAGGTCAATTTGCTGATGCGAGGCGTTATCAAGAGACGGCAACAGGCGTTGCTGTTCGACATCGACGGCACGCTTGCCGACACCGATGCGTTGCATATCGAGGCGTTCAACGCGGTGTTCGGGCCGCGCGGCCACGTGTTCGACCGTCCACGGGCGGCACGCGAACTCCTCGGACGCTCCAACGCGTCGATCGGGGCGGAGTTTCTTCCCGGTGAGCCGCCGGAGCGGCGCGTCGAAATCATGGCGGAAAAGGAGGCGGTGTTTCGTCGTCTCGCCGCCGGCGAGGTGCAGCCGCTGCCGGGACTGATGGCGCTGCTCGACTTGGCGGACGCGGAAGGGATTCCCGTCGCAGCGGTGACCAACGCACCGCGCGCCAATGCCGAGATGATCCTTGCCGGGCTCGGCATCGCGAAGCGCTTTCGCGCCGTCATCATTGGCGACGAGCTGCCCCACGGCAAGCCGCACCCGCTACCCTACCTCGAGGGCCTGCGCGCGGTCGATGCCGCGCCGGAAGATGCAATCGCGTTCGAGGATTCTCGCGCTGGCATCACAGCGGCGACGAGGGCGGGCATCGTCACCGTGGGCATGCGCACCAATCTTCCGCACCACGATCTGATGGCGGCGGGCGCGGCGATGACCGCCGCGGGGTTCGACGAGCCGGAGCTGATCGCCTTGGTACGAGAGCGAATGAAAGGCGACTGAGTCGCGGCATCGCGGCGCAGGTTCAACGTTGGGAGGCGAAATATTTCGGCGACGGTGGTCTTTGAAAAATCCGCAAGAGGTCTAGCTTCTCGCCCGCCGACATCGATCGGCATGATCGCGCGCGGTGACAGCGCGGCGGCAGCAGCCGCCCCGGCCCTGCGCGACTTGGAGACCCCTCATGGACATCACCACTCTGGTCCAGCCGGCCCTCGCGGCCGGGGCGATCATTGCGTTGCTTGCACTGCTGAAGCTTTCCAACGTCATCCGCTACATCCCGAACAACCAGGTCGGCATCGTCGAGAAACTGTGGAGCATCCGCGGCTCCGTCGCCGACGGTTTCATTGCGCTGAACGGCGAGGCCGGCTTCGAGCCGGAGGTGCTGCGCGGCGGCCTGCACCTGTTCTTTCCCTTCATGTACCGCATCCACACCTCCGATCTCGTGACGGTCGGCCAGGGCAAGATCGCCTATGTGTTTGCCCGCGACGGCGCGCCGCTCGGCGCCTCGCAGGTGCTGGGCGCCAACGACAGCGAGGACAACAGCGACTTCCAGGATGCGCGCCGCTTTCTTTTGGCCGGCGGCCAGAAGGGCCCCCAGCGCAAGATTTTGCGCGAAGGCACCTACGCGATCAACACGACGCAGTTTGCGATCATCACCGACGAACGCGTCTATGGCCACGCGCTGAGCGATCAGGAGCGTGTGGTGCTCGACGCCATGCAGCTGACGATCGCCGAGCGCTGGGGCTTTACGCCCGTGATCCTGGCGGCCGATCATGATCTCGTCGGCATTGTCACCGTGCATGACGGCCCCTCGCTGCCTCCCGGCGAGATCATTGCGCCGGAGGTCGGCACCGAGCTGCGGGACGACGCGACCTTTCACAACAATTTCCAGGAGCCCGAGAAATTCCTCGCCGCCGGCGGCCATCGCGGCCGTCAGCTGCAGGTCATCGTCGAGGGCACCTGGTACATCAACCGCCTGTTCGCCACCGTGGAGAACGTGCCGAAGACGATCATTCCGGTCGGCAATGTCGGCGTCGTCGTCTTCTACACGGGGCCGCGCATGGCCGACGTCTCCGGCGAGACCTATCGTCATGGCGAACTCGTCTCGAATGGCGGCCGCGGCGTCTGGAAGGATCCGCTGCTGCCCGGCAAATACGCGTTCAACACCTATGCCGGCAAGATCGAGATCATCCCGACCGTCAACTTCATCCTCAAATGGGTGCGTGGCGAGGTCGGCGCGATGAAGCTCGACGAGAACCTGTCGGAGATCTCGCTGATCACCAAGGACGCGTTCGAGCCGACCCTGCCGCTCTCGGTGGTGATGCACATCGACTACAAGAAGGCCCCGATGATCATCCAGCGCTTCGGCGACGTGAAGAAGCTGGTCGAGCAGACGCTCGACCCGATGGTCTCGGCGTTCTTCAAGAACGTCGCGCAGAAGATGACGCTGATCGAGCTGTTGCAGAACCGCGCCGCCATCCAGGAGGAATCCGCGGCCGAGATGAAGGTGAAGTTCGAGGGCTATTCGCTCGAGCTGCAGGAGGTCTTGATCGGCACGCCGCGCGCGGCGCCGGGCGACCAGACGATCGAGAACATCCTGATCCAGCTGCGCATGCGCCAGGTCGCACGCGAGCAGGTCGAGACCTTCCAGGAACAGGAGAAGGCCGCGATCCAGGAGCGCACGCTCAACGAGGCCAAGGCGACGGCTGCGGCACAGGCCGCGTTGACGCAGTCGCTGATCCAGATCCGCGTCAACGAGAACGAGGGCGCCGCTGCGCTCGCCCGCGCGCAGAAGGATGCCGAGACCCGCAAGGTGACGGCAGCCGCGGTCGGCGAGCAGTCGCGGCTCGAAGGCCAGGGCGAGGCCGATCGCGCGCTCGCGGTCGGTGCGGCCAACGCGCAGGCGACCAAGCTCGCGGTCGATGCCTATGGCGGGCCGGAGTTCAGGCTGGCCGAGCAGAACTTCGCGAAGTTCGCGGAGGCGCTGACGCGGATCAACCAGCCGTTGGTGCCGCAATTCCTGATGTCCGGCGGGCCGGGGCAGGAGAGCGGCAACTCCGGCCTGATCCCGACGGCGATGCTGAGCTCGATGTTCGGCCGCATGATGCCGGAGGCGCTGGAGCAGTTGAAGCGCGAAGCTCCGCGCGCCACGCGGCAGTAGGACTGGAACAAATGCGGCGGCGAGCTGACATCTGGCTGACATCCGGCAACAGCTCGCCGTCACCGCGCTCGGCGCAATGGTCGTATCGAACGCGGCCGATGCTTCGGCCGCCACGACACGAAGGTGAGACGCATGCGCAAGATGTTGATTGCAACCGGTCCCTCGGAACAGCCGCTCCGCGTGATGCTGCCGTTCGGCGACACCGCATCGGCATTGGATCAAGGTGGCCGCCGGATGCGAGCGGATGGTCGTGCGTCCGGGTTGCCGAAGCGATTTCGCTGGCGGCTTCCGTCTCGTGCCATGCTCGTTGTCCTCCGAGGCTTGAGGGCGACGCTTTCGACCCTCTTGCCGGCGGAGATCGAAGGCTTCGCAGACGAGCACGTGCAGGCGCCAGCTGCGGCACCCTCGGACCAACCCAGGCTACATCTCGTTCGCGGTTGCGGCGGGGCGCTCGCGGCGCCCGTTGCGAGAGTTGCTTCACCGATCAACGGAATTCACGATGCAATCACCCCGTGCCATCACATCCATTGCGTACGCCGCAGGCGTCGGCGTTGATGGGAGAAGCGGAGGCCCTGGCTCAGAACCGGCCACCTCCGCTTTGGAATGCAAATTGGGGAACGACGCTCATGAGGCGCGTCCGAAGCCGGGCTGCGGCTTGTGGATTGGACGCGCCGAGAGCCTGCACGGCGTCAGCGGAATTGTCTTCGACCTTGGCCGAGAAAAATCCTTTGTCCCAATGCATGTGGACCACGAGACGGCCAAGATTGATGACTTCGCCCGCTCGTATGCTGAAACTGCCGAAGCGGGGTGTGCGCGTCTGCGGGTCCAGGCCAGGCCCTCTTGTGGTCGGACCACCACCGATATTGATTTTCTCGATGTAGTAGGTGCCCGGCTCGACGGCAAACACGCGCGGCGCGCGATTGTCGTCGCCACGGCCGAATACGCGTTTCCAGTCTGCCGCAACCGCGCCGCGAAGCGCCAGGTCATAGTCATCGCTGGCGCGGCCTTGCGACCGATCGACCCTCCGAAAGAACACGTCACCCACATGGTCCACGTCTCTCAGGGACGTCAGCTCACGCAGATCTGCGGCCAGCACGACGACGGCCTTCTCATTGCTGGCGGAAGCGGCCCGCCCGTCGGACGGACGTTGCTGTGCAGACGCCTCGCTCACCGCAAGCAGCATCATCACCGCGATGATCTTCAACATCGATCTTCGAATCTTGTCCATCTCGAATCCCGTCAAGCCAATGCGATAGTCGCTCCCACGCCGTATCCTAAGACCCATCATGGTCGCGCGTTAAGGCAGAATCGGGCTCCCAAGCGAGATGTCCCGCGCCGATACCTGGACCTGGCTAAGGCGGGGACCGGCAGTTGCGGCATGCCGGATGTTCGGTGGTGCCGCTTGTCCGTTGCCTCGGGTCATGAGATTGAAGTGGGCGCGGCAGCTTTGAATCTTTCCGTGTTCGTTCGTCGCTTGGGGTCAGGATCGATGAGGATCTTATTGGGCTGGTCGCTCGCGGCGGTCTCGCTGCTGCTCGCCACGACCGTCCTCGCCGCCGACAAGCCCGGGGACACCAAGGGCACCATGCTGGAGCCATCGCCCGAGAACCTCGCGCTGACCTGGGCGAAGGCCAATCTCGTGCTGCCGGCGGTGTTGGCGGGCGGACGGCGCTGGGAAGGGCATGCCGAGGATGCGCCGGACGTGATCGGGATCGCGCCGCTCGTTGTCGTGATGCACGGCTCGAGCGGGGTGGCGCCGGCGATCAAGGAGTTTCAGGTCTGGCTGGCCGACGAGCTCGGCGCGGCTTCCGTCGCGCCCGACAGTCTCGCGATCCCCGACCGGCTGACCTACACGTCCCCTATCGATGTCGCGACCTATGAGCGCGTCCACGCCTTGCGGCTGGCCGAGTTGGAGAATGCGCTGAAGTCCGCGCGCGACTGGAGCTGGGTCGACCGTCAGCGCGTCGTGATCGGCGGCACCAGCGAGGGCTCGGTGGCGGTCGGCCGCTACGCCGGCAAGGATGTCGCCGCGCGGCTGATCTATTCCTGGTCCTGCGAGGACAACTACTTCGTCACCGCGCCGCGGCTCGGCATCGGGCCGAAGGAGCCGGTGCTGAATGCGATCTCGGCGCGCGATCCGTACTTTTCGGCGGCCAATCCCTGGAACAAGGACCGCGCCGTGACCGGCTCGTGCGCGTCGGCGCTCAAGGATGATCCGAAAGCGGAGGTGATGGTGATCGATGCCGACGTCCATACCATCCTGAACCGCCCCGAGGTCCGGGAGCGGAGCGCGCAGTTCTTGCGCGGGGTCCTGGACCAGCAGTAAGGCGACGCGAGCGATGAGAACTCGGAGATTGATGGCGTGCTGAGACTACTCGTCCTCGAAGGCAACTCGCTCGTCGGCCGTCGCCGCTGGGCGGAGATCGCCGGACATACGCCGTCGCAGAGCTATGCCGCCGTGCTGCGCGCGCTTGCGCCCGATGCCGTGGTCGACATCGCCACGCCGGCCGATGCCGATGCGACGATGCCGCAGCCGATCGACGCCTATCAGGGCATCGTCATCACCGGCTCGGCGCTCAACATCTATCAGCGTGAGCCGGAGGCCCTGCGCCAGATCGAGCTGGTGCGAACGATCTTCGCGCAGGGCGTGCCGATGTTCGGCTCATGCTGGGGGCTGCAGCTCGCGACGGTTGCGTCCGGTGGGCAAGTCTCGCTCAATCCGGCCGGCCGCGAGGTGGCCTTTGCCCGCAAGATCATGCTGACCGAGGCGGGCCGCGGTCATCCGTTGCACGCGGCGCGCAACGAGGTGTTCGATGCGCCGGCGATCCATAGCGACATCGTGACGACGCTGCCGCCGGATGCGACGGTGACGGCGCGCAATGCCTTCAGCGAAGTGCAGGCCGCGGAGATCCGCAGCGGCCGCGGCCGGTTCTGGGGCGTACAGTATCACCCGGAATTCAGCCTGCAGGACGTCGCCTGGGTCATCAGACGCATCGGCCAGCCGCTGGTCGACGAGGGCTTCTTCGCCGACATGGCCGAACTCGAACGCTATGCCGCCGATCTCGCGGCCTTGCATCACGACCGGGCGCGGCGCGATCTGCTCTGGCGACTCGGGCTCGACCAGGACGTCGCAAACGATGGGCTGCGCCAGACCGAGATCAGCAACTGGATCGGCTCGCTGGCGCGGCGCTGAAATCGCTACTTCATGAGCTGAATGATCAGCGGCGCCAGCGCCACGTTCATCAGCCCGACCAGCACCATCACGAGGCCGGCGATCGCGCCTTCCTCGCGGCCGATCTGATGCGCCCGCGCCGTGCCGGCGCCGTGTGCGCCGACGCCGAACAGCGCGCCCTTGGCGAGCGTCGAGCGCAGCGGCAGCCGTGCCAGCACGATGTCGCCGACGGCGGCGCCGATGATGCCGGTGAGCACGACGAACACGGCGGTGAGGTCGGGACTGCCGCCGATCTCGCCGGAGACCTCCATCGCGAACGGCGTGCTCATCGAACGCGGCAACAGGCTCAGCCGCAACTCGCCGTCGATGCCGAGCATATAGGCCAGCGCCCAGCTGGTGGCGACCGCGGTCAGACTGCCCGCGATCATCCCGGCGAGCAGCAGCGGCCAGCGGCGCCGGATCAGCGCGCGCTGCTCATAGATCGGCACGGCGAAGGCGACGGTGGCAGGCCCGAGCAGCGCCACCAGCCAATGCGTGCCGCGGATATAGTCGCGGTAGGAGACGTTGAGCGCCAGCGCCGCGATCATCAGGAGCGCCGGTGCGACCGCGAGCGGCATCAGCCACCAGCGCGGCCAGCGCCGGTGTACGCGCTTCGCCAGCAGATAGAGCAGGATCGTCGCCAGTGACCAGACCGCAGCCTGGACCAGCGGCTCACGCCACAGCACGGGCAGTGTCATGACGTTCGGTCCAGCGGTAGCAGAGGTCGACGGTCAGCGCCGTCACGCACATCACGGCCGTGGTGCTCACGATGATCACGGCAAAGATCTTCAGGCCGAGCAGGCCGAACAGCTCGCGATGGTCGAGCAGCGCTAACACGGCCGGCACGAAGAACAGCAGCATCTCGGCCAGCATCCAATTGGCGCCCCGCTTCATGTTCGCGACCTTCAGCCCGCCCGCCAGGAACAGCACGAGCGCCAGCGCCATTCCGATGATACCGCCGGGCAGCGGCAGGCCGGTGGCCCGTGCCAGAGCCTCGCCCGCGGCCCAGAACAATCCGAGCAGGCCGATCTGCACCAGCCGGTTGCGGCGAAGCAGGCGGCGAAAGGAAATGGCGATGTTGCGGTGCATCATGGCTGTGGCCCGAGTGGTCTTGCTGCAGCAAAAGATATGTCGCGCTGCAGCATGTACAAAATGAATTGAATGAATGAATTTAAGTCCGAAATGGAATACCGTGCGCCATTATGGAACTGAAAGCGCTCCGAACCTTCGTCGAGGTCGTCCGCCAGGGCGGATTTTCGCAAGCCGCCAAGGTGGTGTTTGCTACGCAGTCGACCGTCAGTAAGGCAATCAAGCAGTTGGAGGACGAACTCGGCTTGCCGTTGCTGGACCGGCTTGGCCACAAGAGCCGCATGACCGCCGCCGGCGAGATCGTCTACCGTCGCGCGATCCGGCTGTTGGCTGAGCGTGACGACCTGCAGGCGGAGCTTGCAGAGCTCCGAGGATTGAAGCGCGGCGTGCTGCGCCTCGGCCTGCCGCCGATCGGTTCGAGCACGCTGTTTGCGCCGCTGTTTGCGCTCTACCGCCAGCTCTATCCCGACATCGAGATCCGGCTTGTCGAGCACGGCAGCGACCGGCTCAGCGAACTGCTCGCCGCTGGCGACATCGATTTTGCCGGTCTGCTGCCGCCGATCGCGGATGAGTTCGCCGCCCAGATCGTGCGCCGTGAGCCGTTGATGGCGCTGATCGCCGTGGATCATCCGCTGGCCCAGCGTGAGACCATTACGCTGGCTGAGCTGCGCGAGACCCCCTTCGTTCTGTTCGAGGCGGGCTTCGCGCTGAACCGCATCCTCCGCGAGGCGTGCCGCCGCAACGGCTTCGAGCCGATCGTGGCGGCGCGCAGCACACAGATCGACTTCATCGCTGAGCTCGCCGGCGCGGGCCTCGGAGTCGCGTTCCTGCCGCGCATGATCGCAACCCAGCGCACGCAGGTGCCGATCAGCCTCGTGCTGCTCGACGAGCCCGAAACAGAATGGACGTTGGCGATGGCCTGGCGGCGCGGCGCCTATCTGTCGCCCGCTGCCGCAGCCTGGCTGAAGCTGGTGCGCGAGCGCGGCGAGGGGTGAGCCGCGCCGCGACGATGTCGCTCATCCAATGGAGGAACGTGCGGTGAGGCGGGCGGTTGGTCGCGATCCAATGACCGCGGAGGCTCATGATGGCCGACTTCAGGCTCCCCAGGAACTCCGCGATGATCGAGGGCAAATCCTGGCCGAAGCCGAAGAGCGTCACGCTGCGCGAATTTCGCGTCTATCGCTGGAATCCAGACGTTGGCGGCAATCCGCAGATCGACAGCTATCATGTCGACACGTCGGATTGCGGGCCGATGGTGCTCGACGGCCTGATCTGGATCAAGAACAACATCGATCCGACGATCGCTTTCCGCCGCTCCTGCCGCGAGGGCATCTGCGGCTCGTGCTCGATGAACATCAACGGCCAGAACACGCTCGCCTGCACGAAGTCGATGAGCGACCATGACGGCGCCGTGCAGTTGCTGCCGTTGCCGCATCAGCCGGTCGTGAAGGACTTGGTTCCGGACCTCACCAATTTCTACGCGCAGCTTTCGGTCATCGAGCCCTGGCTTCAGACGAAAACGCCGACGCCGCAGAAGGAGTGGCGGCAGAGCGAGGAAGACCGCGACAAGCTGAACGGCCTGTACGAGTGCATCCTCTGTGCCTGCTGCTCCACCTCGTGCCCGAGCTACTGGTGGAATTCACAGCGCTTCCTGGGACCCGCCGCGCTGATCCAGGCCGCGCGCTGGATCAACGACAGCCGCGATGAAGCCACCGGTGAGCGGCTCGACATCCTCGAAGACCCGTTCCGGCTCTATCGCTGCCACACCATCCTCAACTGCGCGAAGGCATGCCCGAAGGGGCTCAATCCCGGCGAGGCGATCTCCGAGCTGCGCATGAAGCTGGTCGCGCGCAAGATGTGAGCAGGAACCGCGCTTGCGTTCGCCCGTTGGTCGTTGCGTCCAACATTGCCGTTGATGACTTTCAACCGACAGGACATTCGATGAGCGACGATGATCGAGAGACGACCGGTCGTCGGCCCGGCGATCGGCCAAAGCCGGCCGGTGGCAGTCGGGCAAAGCAGTCAGCAGACGAGACGCTTCCGCCCGCAGGCCCACACGCACGGCCCGATCTGACCGATGAGGAGAAAACGCCCGGCACCGGCATGCTTCCGGAGCCGGACGACGCCAACCCCAGCCCGACGGGTTGAACGCGGTCTCGACGTTTTCGAGGATGCGCGCGCGGGAACTCGCGCGCGCCCTCGCGCGTTTCCGCCTCCCTCGCCAAGTGCGCCCCGTCAGACGCGCATCTTGAAGTCCATTCATCCATCTGGAGGGGCAGGATGTGTCGTTGGATCGCCTACCGCGGAGAGCGGACCTCGTTCGAGCACTACGTCACCGAGCCAGAGCATTCGCTGGTGACGCAGAGCATTCGTGCGCTCGAATCGACGGCAGGCACCAATGGCGACGGCTTCGGTCTCGGTTGGTACGGCGATCATCCGGAGCCCGGGCTTTATCGCGAGACACGACCGGCGTGGTCGGATGAAAATCTGCGCTATCTTTGCCGCCACCTGCACTCGCATCTGTTCTTCGCGCATGTGCGCGCGGCGACGGGCACGGCGGTGACGCGGCAGAATTGCCATCCGTTCGCCTGCGGTCGCTGGATGTTCATGCACAACGGATTCGTTGGAAGTTGGAACAGGCTGCGCCGCAAGGTCGAGGCGATGATCCCGGATGCGCTCTATCCGTCGCGGCTCGGCACGACGGATTCGGAGGCTGTCTTCCTGGCGATCGTCGGCGCCGGCATCGATCAGGATCCGATCGGCGCGACTCGCAAGGTGCTCCGCGCGCTCTGCCAGCTCGTCAACGAGGACGGCCTGCGCGAGCATCTGCGCTTCACGTCTGCGCTGTCGAACGGCCATGACCTCTACGCCTTCCGCTTCGCCGCCAACGATCGCGCCAACTCGCTGTACTACCGCAAGGACGGCGATCAGGTGATCGCCGTGTCGGAGCCCTATGACAAGGAGCCGGACTGGATCGAGGTGCCGCCAGACCACGTGCTGGTCGCGCGCGCGTCCCGGCCGGCGGAAATCGTTCCGCTCTTTGTCGCAGGTGCCGTCGGTTTTGACCAGGAACACAAGCGATCACAGAGGGTTGTCGGAGGTACATAGAACAACGGAGTTGGGTGGCCCGCGATGTGCGGCATTTGTGGTGAAATCAGGTTTTCAGGCCAGCCGTCGCTCGCGGCGCTGAGCCGCGTGAACGATGCCATGCAGGCGCGTGGACCTGACGCGGCGGGACTGTTCGTGCAGGGCGGCGTCGCGCTCGGCCACCGGCGCCTGAGCATCCTCGATCTCTCCGCTGCCGCGCAGCAGCCGATGATCGATGCGGCGCTGGGACTCGGCATCGCCTTCAACGGCTGCATCTACAATTTTCGCGAGCTGCGCGCCGAGCTGCAGGCCAAAGGCTATCGCTTCTTCTCGGATGGGGATACCGAGGTCATCCTCAAGGCCTATCACGCCTGGGGCAAGACCTGCGTGCAGCGCTTCAAGGGCATGTTCGCCTTCGCGCTCTGGGAGCGCGACAGCGGCCGCGTGCTGATCGCGCGTGATCGCCTCGGCATCAAGCCGCTGTACTACACCGAAGGACCGGGTTTCTTCCGCTTCGCCTCGTCGCTCACGGCGCTGATCGCGGGCGGTGACGTCGATACGTCGTTGGATCGCAGGGCGCTGCATCACTATTTCAGCTTCCACGCCGCGGTCCCCGCGCCGCGGACGATTCTCAACGGCGTCAAGAAGCTCGCGCCGGCCACGCTTTTGACGATCGAACCCGATGGCACGAAGCGTTCGGAGCGGTACTGGGAATTCCAGGTCGGCGAGCAGCGTCCGGCCGACCGGGCGATGAGCCACGAGGAATGGTCGGACGCGGTCTTGGACGCCATGACCGCTGCCGTCGATCGCCGGCGCGTGGCCGACGTGCCGGTCGGCGTTCTGCTGTCCGGTGGTCTCGATTCATCCTTGCTGGTCGCGCTGCTGTCGAAGCTCGGGCATGACGACATCCGGACGTTCTCGATCGGCTTCGAGTCTGTCGATCAGCATAGCGGCGACGAGTTTCGCTATTCCGACGTGATCGCGCGGACCTTCGGCACCAATCACGAGCAGATCAGGATCGGCGGCGATCGCGCGCTCGAAGCCTTGCCGCACGCCATTGCGGCGATGTCGGAGCCGATGGTCAGCCATGATGCCGTAGCGTTTCATCTGCTGTCGTCGGAGGTCGCCAAGCGCGTCAAGGTCGTGCAGAGCGGGCAGGGCGCCGACGAGGTGTTCGGCGGCTACAGCTGGTATCCCGGCTTCCTCTCGGCGAACGACCCCGTCGAGCAGTATCAGAACGCCTATTTCGACTGGAAGCATGCGGATCTCGAGCGGCTGCTCGCGCCGGATCTCGTCGGCGACGATGTGAGCCTTGCTTTCGTCGAGCGATTCTTTGCCGATCACAGCAATGCGTCCGCCGTCGACAAGGTGCTGCAGATCGATACCGAGATCATGATGGTGGACGATCCCGTGAAGCGGGTCGACAACATGACGATGGCCTTCGGACTCGAAGCCAGGGTGCCGTTCCTCGATCACGAGGTGGTCGAGCTCGCTGCGCGCATCCCGGCCGAGCTGAAGGTCAGGAATGGCGGCAAGCACATCCTGAAGGAAGCCGCGCGCCGCTGCGTTCCGGCGGAGGTGATCGATCGTCCGAAGGGATATTTTCCCGTGCCGTCGCTGCGGTACCTGCGCGGACCGTTCCTCGACTACGTCCGTGACGTGCTCACGAGCGAGAAGGCGCGAACACGCGGAATCTACCAGCGCGATTTCATTGACCACATGCTGCAGAACCCCGAAGCCGAGATGAGCCCTAAGGGACATTCACGGCTGTGGCAGGCCGCCTTGCTGGAGGCCTGGCTGCAGACCCACAGCATTTGAAACGGCATTTGAGTCTGACAGGATTGATCGCATGGGATTGGATCCGAAAATTCTCGAACGGCTCAGGCTGGGTCTGAGCGACGACGAGCGCCGGCTGGTCATCCGCTCTGCCACCGGCGGCGAGGACATCACCGAATATTCCTTCGGCATCGAGGAGGAATATTTCCTGGTCGATGCACGGACATTGGATGTCACGATCCGCACGCCCGATGATCTGTTCGAGGCGGCGAACTGGTCGACCGGCGGACAGGCGATGCGCGAGATGCTGCAGTCGCAGCTCGAGGTCGCGAGCAATGTCCATGTCGACGTCGGCGACGCGCGGGAGGAGCTCAAATTTCTCAGGCGCGAGGTCGCCAATGTGGCCGCTCAGTACGGCCTGACGATTTTGGCGTGCTCGACGCATCCGACCGCGACGTGGCGCAGCTCGCAGCCGAGTCCCAAGCCGCGCTACGCTGAGATGATGGAGGACCTGCGCATCGTCGGCCAGCGCAACATGCTCTGCGGCATGCACGTGCACGTCCAATTGCCGGAGCCTGAGCGCCGCTTCGCGGTGATGCGCGCGATGATTCCCTATATCCCCGTGTTCATCGCGCTGTCGGCGTCGTCGCCGTTCTGGAATTCGCGCGAGACCGGGCTGAAGGGCTATCGTCTCGCGGCCTATGACGAGCTGCCGCGCACCGGCTTGCCGGAGCTGTTCACCAGCAAGCGCGACTATGATCGCTACGTTGCGGCGCTGACGAAATCGGGCGTGATGCCCGACGAGAGCCACGTCTGGTGGGCGATGCGGCCGTCGTTGCGTCATCCGACCTTGGAGCTGCGCGCGCCCGACGTCTGCACGTCGGTGGATGACGCCGTCGCGGTCGCCTCCCTCTATCGCTCGCTGGCGCGCTATCTCGACCTCCATCCGGAACGCGCAGACGATGTCGGCAATGTCGAGCGCGCGATCGCCGTCGAGAACAAATGGCGCGCGCAACGCTATGGCACCGACTGCCTGTTCGTCACCGAGGACGGTCCGGTGACCGGCCAGGAGATCCTGAATCGGATGATCGTCGATGTCGCCGAGCATGCAGAGGCGCTTGGCTGCCTGGCTGAGGTGGAGCGCTGCCGCACCATCATGCAGTTCGGCAGCTCGGCCGACTATCAGCTGCAGGCCTATCGCGAGTCCGGTGGGCAATTGTCGGCCGTGACGCAGTGGATCGCTGCCGCGACGGTCTCGCGTGCCGAACCGCCGCGCTCGCAGGCGCCGGTGGAGCCGGCGCAGTAAGCGCCGGTCTAGCTCGGCCTGACGACACGGCCGTCGCGCGCGACGAGGCGGCCGCTCTTGTATACGGAGCGCCCCTTGGGAACGGCAACGACCGCTTCCGGGACGTGCTCCGCCTGCAAGGTCACGAAGTCGGCGCGTGCCCCGACCTGCAGGCCGTAGTCCGCCAGCCGCAGGGCCTTGGCGCCGGCCGCGGTGACGAGATCGAAGGCGACCCGCAGCTCGTCGTCGACATAGAAGCCGGAGCGATAGCCGACCATCATGGCGCGGTTCAACAGATCGCCGTCGCCATAGGGCCACCAGCTATCGCGGATGTTGTCGTTGCCGCTGAACACGGTGACGCCGGCCGCGCGCAGCAGCGCCACTGGCGGGAAGGGCCGCGCCCCCGGCGCATTGGTCATGATGGCAACGCCCGATGTGGCCAGCACCTCGGCAATCTTTTTCAGTGGTTCCGCCGTGATGTCGCCGAGCCCATAGGCATGGCTGACCGCGACATGTCCCTGCATGCCGAGTGCGCGGGCGCGCGCCGCGATCTGCTCCAGTTCGAACAGGCCGAGCATGCCTGGATCATGAAGGTGAATGTCGACATCGACGCCGTGCTTCTGCGCCACGCCGAACACGACGTCGAGATGCTTCTCGACGTCGCGATCGAAGCTCGCCGGATCGAGCCCGCCGACGACGTTCGCGCCGAGCCTGATCGCCTCGTCGAGCAGCTCCGGCGTACCCGGGCTCTTGATGATGCCGCTCTGGGGGAAGGCGACGAGCTGGATCTCGATCAGGTCGCGATACTCCTCGCGCACGCGCAGGATGGTCTCGAGCGACTTGAGACCGACCGAGCCGTCCACCATGACATGGCTGCGCATCCGCGTGGTGCCGTGGCCGATGCAGAGATCGAGCTGGTTGCGGGCGCGTACGTCCATCGCCGCGGCGGCGGCCATGTTCTGCGCCTGGAACGTCACCCGCTCATGCACGTCGAAGCCGTTGGTGCACGGCTTGTGCGGCTTCCAGGCATCGCCATAGAAGCTGGTGTCGAGATGGATGTGGCCCTCGACGAAGCCGGGAACGACCAGCGCGCCGCCGAGATCGATCACCTCGCGCGCCTGCGGCCGCTCGGTCTCCGCGAGCAAGCCGCTGATGCGGCCTTGATCGACCGCGATCGCATGGCGTGCGCCGCGGTCGAGCCGCGCGTTGATGAACAGCTTGTCGACGGCCATGCCGAGATCCTCCATTCAATCCAGCATCGGGCCGCGGGTGCGGTCCGATGCTGATGACGGCATTCTCGATCAGGATGCACGCGGGCCGCAAGCGCGGATGAGCGTCATGCCGCCTTTGCCTGCGGCAGTCCCGCGATCCAGTCTCGCGCCAGCACGACGTCCGCCTGCGAGAGCTGATGCCCCGCCGGCAGGATCGTATGGGTCACGTCGGCACCGGCTTCGATCAACTGAGTGCAGAGCTTGGCCGAGTTGCTGGCCGGCACGATCGGATCGGTCTTTCCCGACAGAATCAGCACCGGCGTGCGGGCGAGCTTTGCCGCCGGCGGCTGCGCCAGCGGCACCATCGCGCGGAACAGCACGGCGCCGGCCAGCGCCTCCGGCTGCAGCAGAAGCAGCGCGGCGGCAATGTTCGCGCCGTTGGAGTAGCCGATGGCGAGTGGCGCGCCGATGCCGTAATGCTCACGGGCTTCGCCGATGAACGCGCCGAGTTCCAGCGCGCGCCGGCGGACGTCGTCCTCATCGAACACGCCTTCCGCCAGGCGGCGGAAGAAGCGCGGCATGCCGTGCTCGAGCACCTGCCCGCGCGGCGACAGCAGCGCCGCGCCGGGCGAGAGGGTGGCGCCGAGGGCTAAGAGATCGTTCTCGTCGCCGCCGGTGCCGTGCAGGAGCAGCAATGGTGCTGCTCCTGCATTGCTTCCGGGCTGGAATCGGTGAGTGAAGGACAATGCCTGGGTCATGACGCGGCCTCTTCGAGGTTGGGCAGCACGCCCTCGATCTGCTTGCGGTGCGTCTCGAGGAAGGCGGGCAGCTTCAGGTTTCGTCCGAGCTCGGCGACCGGCTCGTCGACCGCGAAGCCCGGGATGTCGGTCGCGATCTCGAACAGCACGCCGCCGGGTTCGCGGAAGTAGATCGAGCGGAAGTAGTTGCGGTCCTTCTGCTCGGTCGGATGCAGGCCGTGGCGGTCGACGAGCTTCTGCGCCATCACGCCCTGCTCGGCATCATCGGCCGCGCGGAAGGCGATGTGGTGCACCGATCCGGCGCCTTGCGCGCCGCGGAGGAAGCCCTTGGCCTCGTAGATGTCGACCACGCTGCCTTGCGCATCGCCCGGTGCCTTGAAGCGGATCACCGAGCCTTCGCGACCGGCTTCCGCGAAGCCGAACACGTCGGTGAGCACGGCCGCGGTCTTCTCGGCGGAATCGAGCAGCAGGGTGACGCCATGGAAGCCGCGGATGGCATGCTCGGCCGGGATGTCGCCATTGCTGTAGCCGGGCTCGTTCTCGGCGCCGGGGACGCCGACCAGCGCCAGGGCCATGCCGTCGGGATCGGTGAACGGCAGCACGGATTCGCCGAAGCGCTTCTCCAGCGCCTCATAGGCGATGCCCTTTTCGGTCAGGCGCTGCGTCCAGTATCCGAGCGAGCGCTGCGGAACCCGGAACGCGGTCTGGTGCGTCTCGCCGACGCCGCGGCGGCCCGGTCGCACACCGGCCCAGGGAAAGAACGTCAGGATGGTGCCGGGGCGGCCGGTCTCGTCGCCATAATAGAAATGGTAGGTGCCGGGATCGTCGAAATTGACCGTCTTCTTGACGAAGCGCAGGCCGAGATCACGGGTGTAGAAGCCGTAATTCCGGATCGGGTCGCCGGCGATCGCGGTCACGTGGTGCAGTCCGGGCATGTGGGTCTCCTATTGATGGGCCCCGTCAGGGCCGTTGAATTCTTGGACGCAATATTGGTCGGCTTTGATTTGGAGACAATCCGTGCTCTTGTGACGTCTCTGTCTACGATTTGGCGACAATCCTGGCCTGGAGACGATGGACAAGCTCGGCAGCCTCAGGGCGTTCGTGAAGGTGGTCGAAAGCGGCAGCTTCGCCGAGGCCGGCCGGCAGTTGCGGCTGTCGCGCTCGGCGATCTCGAAATATATCGGCGAGCTCGAGCAGAGCCTTGGCGTGCAGCTGATCGTCCGCACCACGCGCCATGCCAGCCCGACCGAGACTGGTCAGAGGTATTTTGAACGTGCGGTTTCCATTCTGGCCGAACTCGACGCCGCCGATCAGGCCGTGAGCCAGTTGCAGGCGGCGCCGCGCGGGCTGTTGCGCGTCAATGCGCCGATGTCGTTCGGCACGATGCGGCTTGGGCCCGTCGTGGCCGATTTCATGGTCCGCTATCCCGAACTGCAGCTGCAGATCGTGCTGAGCGACGACCTGCTCGATCCCGTTCAGGACGGCTTCGACGTCACGTTGCGCATTGCCGAGCTGGAATCGTCGAGCCTGGTGGCGCGGCGGATCATGCCGGTGGACCGGGTGATCTGCGCCGCGCCCGCCTATCTCGCTCGGCACGGCACGCCCGAGAGTCCCGAGGATCTGCGCCGGCATCATTCGCTGACCTATGGCTTCCTGCTGACCGGCAACCAATGGAAGCTCACCGGCCGCGACGGCGATCACTGGATCCAGCCGGCCTGGAGCCTGTGCGTTAACAATGCCGAGGTATTGCGCGACGTCGCGGTGAAAGGGCAGGGGATTGCGCTGATCCCGCATTTCATCGCCGCGGAGGCGCTGGCCAGCGGCGCGCTGACCGCGATCCTGTCCGACTATACGGCGCCGCCATTGGCGCTCTATGCGATCTATCCGCCAACGCGGCATCTCTCCGTCAAGGTGCGGCTGTTCATCGACTTCCTCGTCGAGCGCTTCGGCCGGAGCGAGGCGTGACCACGCATTGGGCTGATGGTGACCGGCAAAACGCCTCGAAGCTTTAACCGGCCGCTGCTAGGCTTGGGCCACAGCAGCAGGGGAGCACGGATGGGCCGTCTCAGCACGCATATCCTGGACACGGTGAGGGGCAAGCCCGCCGCCGATGTCGCGATCGATCTCGATGTCCTCGGGCCCGGTGGCGCATGGCGCCGGATCAAGCAGGTCCGCACCAATGCCGACGGGCGTACCGATGAACCGGTGCTGGCCGGTGACGAGTTCGGCGCCGGCACCTATCTGTTGACGTTTCACATGGGCGACTATTTCAAGGCCCATGGCCTTGCGTCCGGCGAGCCGCCGTTCCTCGACCTGATCCCGCTCCGCTTCACGGTCGCAGACGCCGCCGCGCACTACCATGTGCCGCTGCTCGCGACGCCCTGGAGCTACCAGACCTATCGCGGGAGCTGAAACGAATGAGTGCCGAATATCCGCGCGACATGGTCGGCTATGGCCGCACGCCGCCGCATCCGCGCTGGCCGGGCGATGCCCGCATCGCCGTGCAGTTCGTGATCAACTACGAGGAGGGCGGCGAGAACAACATCCTGCACGGCGACGCCGCCTCGGAAGCATTCCTGTCCGAGATCGTCGGCGCGGCACCGTGGCCGGGCCAGCGCCACATGAACATGGAGTCGATCTACGAGTTCGGCTCGCGCGCCGGCTTCTGGCGGCTGTGGCGGATGTTCACCGCGCGCAAGCTGCCGGTGACGGTGTTCGCGATCGCCACCGCGATGGCGCGCAATCCGGAGGCCGTTGCGGCGATGAAGGAGGCCGGCTGGGAGATCGCCTCGCACGGCCTGAAATGGATCGACTATCGTGACTTTTCAGAAGCCGAGGAGCGCGCCCATATCGAGCAGGCGATCCGCCTGCACACCGAACTCACCGGCGAGCGGCCGCTGGGCTTCTACCAGGGGCGGACCTCGGAGCACACGCTCGACATCGTCCTCGACGAGCAAGGGTTCGTCTACAGCGCCGACTCCTATGCCGACGAACTGCCATACTGGATTCAGGGTCCGCATGGCCCGCAGCTGATCGTGCCCTATACGCTCGACGCCAACGACATGCGCTTCGCGACGCCGCAGGGGTTCAACGCCGGCGACCAGTTCTTCGCTTATCTCAAGGACAGTTTCGACACGCTCTATGCCGAAGGCGCTGAGGCGCCGCGCATGATGTCGGTCGGGCTGCATTGCCGTCTCGTCGGCCGTCCCGGCCGCGCCGCGGCGCTGGCGCGGTTTCTCGACTACATCATGAGCCACGAGAAAGTCTGGGTCGCGACCCGCCTCGACATCGCCCGGCACTGGATCAAGACGCATCCGCCCACGGGCGCGTGGAGGCCGTCGCAGATGTCGCGCGTGCTGTTCGTCGAGCGCTATGGCGACATCTTCGAGCATTCGCCTGAAGTGGCCGACCGCGCCTATCGCGCTGGCCTCTCGGCGTTCGACGACTCCGCGGATGCGCTGCATACGACGCTCATGAACGTGGTCCGCGGCATGAGCCGCGACGAGAAGCTGAAGCTGATCCGGGCGCATCCAGAACTTGCCGGCCGCGAGGCGCTCGCTGGCGAGATGACGAGTGACTCCATCGGCGAGCAGGGCCGGCTCGGCTTCACATCGCTGTCGCGCGCGGAATTCGAGCGCGTCGCCGACATCAACCGTCGCTACCGCGACAAATTCAGCATGCCGCTGATCGTCGCACTCGCCCTGCACGCCGATCGCGCCTCGGTCATCGCCGAGATGGAGCGCCGCATCGGCAACGATATGGACTCCGAGATCGTCAACGCCATCGACCAGATCGGCCACATTACGCGGGCCAGGCTAGCGAAGAAGTTCGAGCAGGGGTGAGGGTGGACAATCTAACCACCTGTGAGTTGGACCCAGGCACTTTCGTCACGGGCAGCGCGCTCCCTCTCCCCGTCCTTCACGGGGAGAGGGTTGGGGTGAGGGGCAGCCACACCCACCGACCCCGCCGAGAGTCCCCCTCACCCGGATTGCATCTTTCGATGCAATCCGACCTCTCCCCGCCTTAGCGAAGCTTCGCTTCGCCCTGGCGGGGCGAGGTAGGCACCGCGCGAGTCGCAATAGAGTACCTAAATCAGACCAGCTAACACGCACTCTGCATTCGCAGCCACATCAAGCAGCAGCCGATCGTGCCCCCGCGCTGTGATCAGTTGCAGACCGAACGGCAGTCCCTGCGAGTTTCTGCCGCAAGGAATCGAGATCGCCGGCACGCCCGCATGGTTGGCGAACGGCGTGAACACCGCATGCGCACGCGGAGTCGCGGGCTTGCCGCCGATCTCTGACGGGCCGAGCTGCGTGAACGGCCACGCGACGCACGGCACGGTCGGCGCGAGCAGCACGTCGATTTCCGTGAAGAACGCCGCGAAAGCGCGCGCGATCCGCGTGCTCGCCTCCAGCGCGCGGCCAACATCGGAGCCGCTCAAGCCAAGGCCGCGCTCGATCTGCTTGGCGATATCGGGATCGAACTGCGCGGGATCGCTGCGGAACGCCTCGCCATAGAGCGCAGCCAGCCCGGCGTGCTGCAACGGCATCACCGCGTCCTCCGCGAGGTCCGCCGGCCAGATCGGATCCTTGTCCACGATCGCCAAGCCGCTGGCGCGGAGCCGATCGACCGCCTGCTGCAAGCCGGCGCTCACCTCGTCGTCGACAGCGACGTCGAGCCCAAGGCGTGGTGAGAACGCCAGCCGCAACGGTGTCCCTGCTGCAGTCGATCGCAAATCAAAGGAGTCCGGGTCGCGTGGATCGGCCCCCGCCATGACTTCGAACGCGAGCCTCGCATCGGCGACATCGGCCGCGATCGGTGCGATCACCGAGATGCGCCAGAACGGCTCGGCAAATCCCGGTCCATACGGGATTGCGCCATAAGACGGCTTGAAGCCGACCACGCCGACATGCGCCGGTGGTCTCCGGCTCGAGCCCCCGGCATCGGTGCCGATCGCGAGCGGCACCAGGCCCGCTGCGACCGCGGCTGCCGGTCCGCCCGAGGAGCCGCCGGGCGTGAGGCGTGGATCGAGCGGATGACGGGTTGGTCCGTATAGCAGCGATGTCGTCACGCCCTTGCAGGCGAATTCCGATGTCGCGCCGATCCCGACGATCACGGCCCCGGCACGTCGCAGCCGCGCGATCGCGATCGCATCCTCGGGCGCAACGAAGTCAGCGAACAGTCGTGAGCCCTGCGTGATGCGCCAGCCCGCGGCCCAGATGTTGTCCTTGACCACGACCGGCACGCCGGCGAGCGGCAACGTCTCGCCGGATGTAACTCGGCGGTCGACAGCTTCGGCGTCCGCGCGCGTTCGCCGCGGATCAGTCGTCACGACAGCGTTGAGGTCACTGGCGGCGATACGCGCCAGCGCCTGCTCGGCCATCTCCATCGCCGTCGTCCGCCGCGCCGTCACGGCGCTTGCGATCTCAGTTGCGCGCATGGGATCGCTCCATCAGCAGCACGGTGGCGCCCGCGGCCGCGGTCAGTCCCAGAACGACGAAGCTGCCGCCGAGGCCGATGCGCGGCGTCAGCACCGCCACCAGCAGCGGCGCCGCGACGAGGCCAAGAAACGACGTGGTGAGCACCGCGCCGGTGGCCTCCGCCACGCGCCCGGGCTTTGCGAGATTGGCGATCTCGGCGATGAAAACGCCATTCCAACCGCTGGCCGTCAGTCCGAACACGAAGGTGAGCAGCACCAGGATCGATCCGCTCAGCAACGGTCCCCACAGGCCGAGCAGCAGCGCGCACACCGCCATGCCCGCGCCCGCCATCACCAGCACGGCGCGCGCCGAGCGCAGCCGCGTCGCGACCGCGCCCCATCCGAGCCGTCCGATCAGGCCCGCGCCTTGCGCCGAGGCCAGCAGCCAGCCGGCCTCGACATGAGAGAGTGCGAGCTCCGAGGTGCCGAAGGAGATGTAACAGGTGTTGAGGATCACCTGCATGCCGCTGAATGGGATCGAGGCGACCGCGAGCGCGGCCATGCGCCGGTCGGAACTGACGAGTTGCAGCCGCTGCCGCAGGCCGAGATACGGCATCGGCGGCAGCTTGACCGCGTAGGCCGGCCGCAGCCGCTCGAAACTGATGAAGCCGATCACGGCGCAGATGATCACCGCGGCATAGGCGGAACTCGGCGCCAGCCCAACCGCGAGCGGCGGCAGCAGCAGCGAGCCGACGACCGCGCCGATCTGGCTGCCGGTCTGCCGGATCGAGAACACCATCGCGCGCTGCTCCGGCGGCACGAGGCGTCCGAGCAGGGCCGCACTCGCCGGCGTTTCCGGCCCGGCGGCTAATCCGAGCACGAGGCCGGCGCCGAGCAAGGCCCAGCCTTGGCCGAGTGTCGCCATCGACATTCCGACGCAGACGGCGACCGCGCACAGCGCCGCGACGCGCAGCGAGCCGATCTTCTGCACCAGGGTGCCGCCCCAGAACGAGGACACCAGGCTGATCGCGAACGCCGCGGTCGAGAACAGCGACAATTCCTCGATGCTGAGTCCGGCGCGCGGCGCGACCGTGCCCGGCGCGAACAGCGCCAGCGACACCAGCGCCTGCAGCGCGGTCATCGCGACGAGGGCAGGCCACAGCGGCGGCGCTGGCGCCGCCTCGGGTTTCGCGTCTATCATGCGGCGACAACCTGATGGCGGAGCACGATATGGCCGGCGGTATCTCGGTTCATGCAGTCGATGTGGCGAACGGGCGCCCGGCGCTCGGCTTGCGCGTCGCGATCTGGCGCGTGGCGCCGGACCGCACGCTGCTCGCCGACGGAGCGCTCGGCGCCGACGGCACCTTGCAGGCGCCGGTCGTCAAGGGCGACGGCGTCATCGCCGGCGAGTATGAGGTGCTGTTCCATATCGGCGAGTTCTTCGGGGCAAACGCGCAAACCAAATTCCTCACCACAGTGCCGTTTCGCTTCGCCATCGACAAGGTCGAGGAGCACTTTCATCTGCCGCTGAAATTCACGCCGTGGGGATATTCGATCTTCCGCGGGGCTTGAGGGCGATATGCCTCCCTCCGTCCTACCCTGATTGAACGAGGTCGCTACCAAGGAGATGCTCGTCATGCCCGGGCTTGTCCCGGGCATCCACGCCTGTCCGCAGTCGCCGATCGACGTGGATGGCCGGGACAAGCCCGGCCATGACGGCGCTATGGAGACGGGCACTAGCCGGCACTGACGAGAGCCAAACAGCCTTAGCCCGTCAGCCGCTTTGACAGCCCCGTCGTCCGCTCCATGATCGCCATCAGCGCCACGGTCGCGATGATCAGCACGCTCGACAGCGCGGCGATGGTGACGTCGAGCTTGCCTTCGAGGTCCTGCCACATCCGGATGGGCAGCATGTCGGTGGCGGCGTCGCGCAGGAACAGCGACACCGGCACATTGTCGAACGACGACATGAAGGCGATGAACGCGCCGGAGATGATGCCCGGGCGGATCAGCGGCAGCACGATGCGGCGGAAGGTATAAAGCCGGGAGGCGCCGAGGATCGCCGAGCTTTCCAGCAAGGTCGGCTCGAGCTGCGCCAATGCCGCCACGGTGTTGCGCACGACATAGGGCACGCAGACGATGGTGTGGCCGATGACGAGCGTGAGCAACGACACCGGCAGGCCGATCAGCGAGAAGAACATCAGCGCGGCGAGACCGAAGGCGAGCGCGGGCAGCACCAGCGGCGACATGAACAGCGAGTCCAGGAGCTTCGCCGTCAATGTTTTCGAGCGCGAGATCGCCAGCGCCGCGGCGACACCGAGCACGATCGAGAGGCCCGTCGACCACAGCGCGACGACGACGCTGTTGCGTGCCGCGAATTGCAGCTGCCAGGCGTTCCATAGTTCGACGTACCAGCGCGTCGAATAGCCCGGCGGCGGGAATTTTAGCGAGAAGCCCGACGTGAACGAGACGATGACCACGACCAGCGACGGCGACACGATCAGGATCAGCGCGAGCACCGCGATCACCGTCATCACGATCTGGAAGCTGAGCGCCTCCCAATTGCGCTGCCGCCCGCTCATCGCGCGTCTCCATAGCCGCGGGCGCGCGGCCCGAGCGTCGAGAACAGCGCGACGATGGCGAGCACGGCGAACAGGAAGATGATTGAGATCGCGGCTGCGAACGGCCAGTTCTGCAACGTCGAGGCCTGCTGATACAGATACATCGGCATGAACAGCATCTGCCCGCCGCCGACCAGCGACTGGGTGATGAAGGCGGTGATCGCCGCGGCGTAAGTGAGAGTGCAGCCGGCGATGATGCCGGGCATCGACAGCGGCAGCATCACCTTGACGAAGGTGCGCCAGCTGCCGGCACCGAGCGACGCCGAGGCATCGGAGAGGTTGGGATCGATGCGGCTGATCGCGGTGATCAAGGGCAGCACCATCAGCGGCATCTGCACCTGCGCCAGGGCCGCCACCAGTCCGCCTTGCGTGTAGATCATGCGCAGCGGCGTGCCGATCAGGCCGAGCGACTGCAGCACGGAGTTGATGATGCCCTGCCGGCCCAGGATCACGATCCAGGCGAAGGTGCGGACCACGACGCTGGTCAGCAGCGGCAGCAGCACGATCATGATGATCAGGGTCTGCACCCGGCTGCCCGAACGCTGGTACAGCCAGGCGATGGGGTAGCCGAGCACGAGGCAGGCGAGCGTCACTTCGGCGCCGAGGAGAAGCGTCGAGCCGAGCACGGCGAGGCTGAAGGGGTCGGTCAGGAACTTGATGTACTGGCCGAGCCCCCACACCGTCGCCGCGGTGTCGTTGTGGAGCGAGAGATAGAGCAGCTGCGCCAGCGGAGCCACGAAGAAGACTGCGAACACCAGGCCTAAGGGCAGTGCGAGCCCCAAGCTGAAGCTGGTCACGTCTCCAGGTGCGGTCGTGGCGCTCTTCATCGCGTCAGATCTTGATGTCGCGGTTGAACTTCTCGATCCAGGACGCGCGCTGCTCGTTGATCTTCTTCCAGTCCTGGAACACGAACTTCTTCTTCAGTTCCGCGGTGTCCTTGGCCAGCACCTTGGCGATCTCGCCGGACATCGCGACCTTGGTGTTGGTCGGCACGATCAGGTAGGGCGGGTTCATCAGGGTCGTCTGCACCTCCGGCGACAGCGCCGCCTCGATCAGCTTGAAGGCGAGCTCCTTGTTCGGCGAGTTCTTGACGATATGGATCGTGGTCTTGAAGGCGATGGCGCCTTCCTTCGGCGCCACGAACTCGACCGGCACGCCGCGCGCTTTCAGGATCTGGATGGCATTGAAATTCCCGGGCGAGATGTCGATCTGGCCCTGCTGGAACAGGGTTGCCAGCGCGCCGGGGTTGGCGGCGACGGCGGCGAGGTTCGGCTTGAGTTCTTCCAGCGCCTTGAAGCCCTCATCGACATTGGCTTCCGAGCCGCCGCGCATGCGCGCGATCTCGACCAGCCAGCCGGTGCCGAGCGTGGAGTTGAGATTGGTGATGCCGACCTTGCCCTTGAACTCCGGCTTCCAGAGATCGGCCCATGACGTCGGCGGCGTCTTCACGGTCTCCGGATTGTAGGTGAGGCCGACGACCTGGAAGAATGGCGCCGGACCCATCGCGTCCTGCGCTTCCGGAATCAGGTCCTTGAAATAGGCGCTCTTGTCGGCCGGGTAGGGCTCGACGAGATCCTGACCGATCGCGACCAGCGCCGGACCGGGATCGTGCAGCATGACGTCGATCGGCGGATTGGCTTTCGCGGCATTGACCTTGGCGATCTGGTCGACCGACAGCATCGGGTCGAGCACGATGGGCGCATCGCCATTGGCCTTGCGGAAGGCGGGCACCAGCACCGCCTTGTGCGCCTCCTCCCAGCTGCCGGTAAAGGTCGCAAACACCAGCGGCCGCGCCTGCGCGAGGCTGAGGCCCGGAAAGGCGTGCATGGCCCCCAGCGTCAAGGCGCTGGTGAGGAGCCGGCGGCGATCAAGCATCATGTTTCACTCCGATATGTTGGTTGTCTATTGCGGGAACACGGTCGCGAGCCCCGGCGCGAGCGGCGCGACGCGCACTGGCGTGCCTGCTTCGCGCAGCGGGGTGTCGCCGGTGCGGGCCTGCGAGATCTTGATGCTCGATCCGTCCTTGGCCTTGATCTCGTGAACCACGGTGGCGCCGAGCGGCAGCGCCATGCCGATCTCGCCGGCAAAGCCGGAGTCGTCGCTGACGAAGGCGAGATGCTCGGGCCGCAGGCACACGATGACCTTGTCTGAGGCACGAACCGGATTTGGCGCACGCGCGATGATCTCGCCGCCCGCCTCCAGGGCGACCTTGACATTGCCCGCGTCGGTCGCGATCACGGTGCCCCTCATCTTGTTCGCGGTGCCGACAAAGGTATTCACGAACAGCGTCTGCGGCTGGTCGTAAATCTCGCTGGGCGTGCCGAACTGCTCCAGATGACCATGGCTGAGGACGGCGACACGATCGGCCATCGACAGCGCCTCCTCCTGGTCGTGCGTCACGATCAAGGTCGTGGTTCCGGCCATGCGCTGCAGCCGCTTGACCTCGATCTGCATGTCCAGCCGCAGATTCTTGTCGAGCGCGGCGAACGGCTCGTCGAGCAGCAGGATCGACGGCTTGATCGCGAGCGCGCGCGCCAGCGCGACGCGCTGCTGCTGGCCGCCGGACAATTGCCGCGGCAGCCGTTCGCCGAACGGCCCAAGCTGCACCATGTCGAGCAGCCGCTGCGCTTCCTTGATGCGCGTCGCCTTGTCGACGCCGCGCGCAGCGAGGCCGTAGCCGACATTCTCGGAGATCGAGAGATGCGGGAACAGCGCGTAGTTCTGGAACACGATGCCGACAGCGCGTCGGTTCGGCGGCAGCGCATCGACCACGTCATTGCCGATGATCACGCGCCCTTCGCTCTGGCCGATGAAGCCGGCGATGATGCGCAGCAGCGTGGTCTTGCCGCAGCCGGACGGGCCGAGCAGCGCGATAATCTCGCCGCCCTTCACATCGAGATTGATGTCGGAGACGGCCATCGTTCCGCTGGCGAAGCGGTGCGTGATCCGATCGAGAACGAGCGACTTGGCTTCCGATACGCTGGCCATTGGGCTTCCTGCTCAACTGAGTTGAAAAAGCAAGAAGCGTGCCGCCTTTTGAGGCAGCGAGGGCCATTTGTGTACAAGCGAGCGGGTGGGCGGTATGGAAGTGTGTGGCGAGGTGCGACGCTCGATCTAAGTGCACGCAGTCAGCTCATGCCCGCCTCTCTCCACGTCATTCCGGGGCGCCCGAAGGGCGAGCCCGAAATCCATACCCACAGGCAGTTGTTGGAGAGCGAGATGCTCGTGGGTATCGCCAAAGACAGTCGTGGTTATGGATTCCGGGCTCGCGCTGACGCGCGCCCCGGAATGACGGTGTGGAGAGAGACGGGGCACCTCGTCGTTCGCCGAACTACAAATCGCTATGCTCCAGCCGGGCAGCCAGCGCCTCCGGTAATCCCGTCGTCGGCTTGGCCGCCGGACGCCGGAACGTCCCGGCTGTCGCTTTGCGCATTTTCAGCGCCAGCAGTGCCTCGGCCTGCTTCACCGCCGCGATCACCTGATCGACCACCGGCACGGGAATGCGATGCGCAACGCGGGCCGCAAGCCCCGACAGCGGCGCGCCGGCGAAGATCAGCACGTCGGCGTCGTTCTCCTCGACCGCGCGTAGCGCCAGCTCGACCAGCAGTTCCTCCTTCTCATGCTGCACGTCGGAGATCTGCTTGAAGCTGCCATCGAGCATGCGGATGCCGGCGCAGCGCTCCATCAGCCCGTGCATGCGCACGCACTCCTCGTACCAGGGCCCGAGCGCCTGCGCGAAGGTGACGATCGCGAAGCGCCGTCCCGCCATGCACGCCGTCAGCATCGCCGCTTCAGCAAGGCCGATCACCGGCACGTCGAACAGCTCGCGCGCCGCGAACAGGCCGGGATCGCCGAACGCGGCGATGATCGCGGCATCGAACGTGCCGTTGCGCTCCGCCAGCATCTCCAGCGCCACCGCGCCGCCGATCTGCGCCTCGGCGCGGGTGGCGATGTACGGCACGCCGCGCGGCGCCGTGCACGGGATCAGATTTGTGCCGGGAGCCGCAGCGTCGCGGCCGACCTGCAGCATCAGGTCGGTGATGTCGGAGCGGATGTTGGGATTGAGCAGCAGGATGTTCATGGCGCCTCGCGAAAGTTACGCGAGCTTGCCAGGGGAAACGCCGCATTGTCCAGGACGGCGGCTGTCAGCGCGCCGTCTTGACCAGGATGGTGATGAGCGAGGCGAGCAGCGATAACGTCGCGCCAGCCGTCAACACCCGCCGCAGCTTCAGCAGCCAGGCCTGCGACGCATCAGCGCTGAAGCTGAACTCATCGAATACCAGCGCTGCCAACAGCGAAGCCGTGAGCAGCACCAGGGCCGGCAGTGGCGGCAGCAGCAGTGCGACCCAGCCGAGCAATGACGGCGTCACGCCCCAGGCCATGCGCGGCCAGCTCGCCAGCGCCGGCGTCTGCACGGCTGCGCCCCAATGCAGCGCGCCCAGGAAGCTCACGATGACCGCGCCGTAGCCGATCTGCGCGCGCAGGGCCGAAGCGCGGATCGTCTCATCGCCGGTGATGACGATGATGGCGAGGCCGACGAACGGGATCAGTCCGGCCAGGCCGAGGCTTCGCATTGGTGCCGGAATGTCAGACAGCATGCGAGCGTCCCCTGGTCGCGGTCGATGCAGCGGCAGCCACTCGACCACGATCCGACCGGCAGCGATCCGAGCAGTACTTCACCTCGTCCCAGTCGCGAGTCCATTTGCGCCGCCACGCGAAGGGGCGGCCGCAGCAGGCGCAGATCTTGGTCGGAAGGTCGGCCTTGCGCCGCATCTTAGGCATTACGCATCACCACGGCACCGGCATGCCGCGCCAATCGTGGAAGCTGCCTGAGTCCTTTGCCGCGAGCCGGTCGATCACGCCGAGCAGATGCCGCGCGGCCTCGGCCGGGGCGAGGCCGGCGGCCGGGGCGAACGGCGCCGAGAGCCGCGTCGCCACGGTGCCGGGATGCAGCGCGATGCAGACGGCCTCGGGCGCGCGGCGCGCCAGCTCAATGGACGCGCAATGCACCAGCTGGTTCAGCGCCGCCTTGGACGCGCGATAGCCGTACCAGCCACCGAGCCGGTTGTCGCCGATCGAGCCGACCCGCGCCGACAGCGCCGCGAGCGTCGCCTTGCCGCTGCGCGGCAGGCAAGGCAGCAGATGCTTCATCAGCAGCGCCGGACCGATGGCATTGATGGCGAAGGCGCGGGCGAGGCGCTGGGCATCGAGCTCGCGCCAGCTCTTCTCCGGCAGCACGTCGCCGTCGTGCAGCATGCCCGTCGCAATGATCACGAGCCGGAGTTCGCCGGCGGCCGCGAGCGTTTCGGCTGCGCGTGCGACGCTCGCCTCGTCGGTCAGGTCGAAACGGGGATCGCCGGCCCGGCTGAAGCCGAGCACGCTGTTGAAATGACCGCTCTCGGTCAGGGCCGCGCTGAGGGCTCCGCCGATGCCGCCGCTCGCGCCGAATACCGCGGCGACGCCGCCGTGCGGAAACGAGTCCAGCCGGACCGTGTGCCGGCGCGCCTCGGTCCCTGCAGCGCCGTTACGTGTCGCGGTCGCGATCAGCTGATCGGTCACGTCCATCCTCGCCGGTAACGCGCGGCGCCGAGTCTCGAGCCCAGCACCGTCCACCGTCACCAACGCTTCACCGGCGATGTCGGATCATCGCCGGGCCGGAAACATGGGGGCGCGCCATCACCCCTTGGTGACGTGCACCGCCGGCGTCGCGCCGGCGTTCCACTGGCCGCCGATCGCGCGTTCGATCTGGGCCGCCAGTTGCAGCAGCAGGCCGTCATCGGCCTGCTTGCCGATCGCCTGGATGCCGAGCGGCAGGCCGTGCTCATTGGTCGCGAGCGGCAGCGAAATCGCCGGAATGCCGCAGAGATTGGCGAGCGGCGTGAAGGCGAAGTTGCGCCAGAGATTCTCGAACCAGTCGAGCACGGACGGATTGTCGCTGATGGTGAGATATTCGGTGGTGCCGATCTTCGGCGTCGGCAGCGCCGTGATCGGGGTCAGGATGATGTCCCAGTCCTCGAAGAACGCGCCGAAAGCGCGCGAGGTGGTGTTGAACACCGCCTGCATCGCGGCGCGCTCGGCGAAGCTGGTGCCCTTGCCCGCTTCCCAGATCCGGATGTTGATCGGCTCGATCAGATCGGCCGGCGGCCGGTCGAGCTTGCGCGATGCCAGTAGGTTGTTGATGACGATCGCGAAGTTCGAGATGTAGCAGGTGGTCTGCGCCGCGAACGCCGCGCGATAGTCGACATCCGGCAGCGCATAGGCGACGTGATGGCCAAGGCCTTCGAGAAACTTGCCGACGCGCTCGAGCTCGGCCGCGATGTGCGGCGTGGCGCGGTAGTCGCCCCATTGGTGCGACAGCGCGATCTTGAGCTTGCCGGGATCGCGCTTGATCAGCTCGGTGTACGGCTCCGGCGTCGTCCAATACGGCATGAACTCGCCCGGCGCGCCGCCGCGGCAATGATCGACGAAGGCGGCGGTGTCGCGCACGCTGCGCGACTGGCAGCCCTGGATCGAGACGAGGCCGGTGAGATCCGACAGATGCGGCGCGATCGAGAACACGCCGCGCGAGACCTTCAGACCGATATTGCCGTTGACGCCAGCGGGAATACGGATCGAGCCGCCGCCATCGGTGGCATGCGCGATCGGTACCACGCCGGCGGCAACCATCGCCGCGCTGCCGGCTGAGGAGCCGCATGTCGTGTAGTCGGTATTCCAGGGATTGCGGGTGACGTAGACGGCGGGGTTTTCTGCCGAACTGCAGACGCCGAATTCCGGCGTCGTGGTGCGGCCCATCAGATTGAGGCCGGCCTTGCGCATCTTCGCGGTGAGATGCGTGTCGGCGGTCGGGCGGTTGCCGCGCATGAACAGCGAGCCCTGCTCCTGCAGCCGGCCGGCCATGGTCGGCCCGAGATCCTTCATCAGGAACGGCAGGCCCGCGAACGGACCGTCAGCATTGGCGCCGGCCTTGATCGGATCGTCGACCGCGTCGGCGAACACCTCGACCACGCCCGACAGCGCCGGATCGACCTTGGCGATGCCTTCCGCGGCCTGCTTCGCCAGTTCGGCCGGCGTCAGCTCGCCCTTCCGCACACGCTCCGCCAGCGCCACGCCATCATGCCGGGTCCACTCGTCCCAGCTCATCGCCAAAGTCATTCTGATCCGATCCTTCGCGCCGCGATCATCGGCCCTCAAGGGCCTGATCCGTCGCAGTTGATTGTTCCCGGCGGCGCGAACCTTAGTGGGCGGGGGTCCCAAGTCAATCAAACGCACTGCATGCCGCCAATACGGGATGCTCATGCGGCATCGCCTACCGCTGGCGCGTCGAGGAATTAACGAATGATGTACGGACGCGCAGTGCCGGAAAGCGGGACTTAAGCTTTCGCAGCTAATGAGGCATGCGACGACGAGCTTCGGATTCTTCATGACCATCGATACCTTCGCAACGGCGGACGCGCGCACCGGATCGGGCTCACGCCCGTGGCCGGCCTTGTCGCATCGCACGGTCGTGGCGTTGTCGGTCTGGGGCGTGCTGTTCGCCGCCGAGCTCATCGTCAGCCTCTATCTTGCCGGCGGCCGGCTCGTGTTCACGCTGGACGACGGCTACATCCATCTTGCGGTCGCCGACCAGATCCTGGCCGGCGGCTACGGCGTCAATGCCGGCGAGGTCTCCTCGCCGAGTTCGTCCATCATCTGGCCCTATCTGATCGCGCTCACCGAGGCGCTGCATCTCGGCCCCTGGGGACCGCTGCTGATCGGCGCCGCCGCAGCCGCCGCCACCCTCGTCACGATCGTCCGCCTGCTGGAGAGCTCCGGCCTGTTCGACGGCGAGCGCGCCTGGTTCACGAACGCGATCGCGCTGCTGATGATCTTCATCGTCAGCGCGGTGGCACTGCCGATGACCGGACTGGAGCACAGCCTGCATGTCTGGGCGACGGTGACGACGTTCGCCGGGCTCGTCGAGGCCGCGCGCGGACGTTCACCGTCCCGGCTGCAGATCGCCGCGCTGGTGCTGCTTCCGCTGATCCGGTTCGAGGGCGCGGCCCTAGCGTGCGCGGCGCTCGCCGGCCTCGTGCTGCTGCGGCAGCGCCGGGCCGCAGCGCTCGCCGCAGGTCTGATCGCGGTGGCGCTGCTCGCTTACGGCGCGCGGATGCACGCGCTCGGCCTGCCGCTGCTGCCGAGCTCGGTGCTCTTGAAAGCGCGCATCGCCGAGGCGGCCTATGAGCACACCAGCGCGCTGGGCGCCATCGTCGACAATCTGATCCTCAGCCTGATCAATCCCTACGGCCAGCGGCTGCTGCTGCTTGCCATGGCCGTGGCGGTCACCGCGTGGTGGCTGCGCTCCGACCGGCGCGCGCTGGTCGTGGCCGGCGCGGTGCTTGCCGCCATCGGCGGCCACGTCGCGTTCGGGCAGTATGACTGGTTTCATCGCTACGAGGTTTATGTCATTGCGCTCGGTGCCGTGACCTGGCTTTGGCTGATCGCGCAGCTGAAACCGCAGCTCGACGCTCGTGTCGCGCATGCGCTGAAGGTGCCGCTCCTGTTGCTATTGGGCTACGCGTCCTGGCCCTATGCGTCCGCCGCCTGGGTGTCGCCGATGGCCTCGCGCAACATCTCACAGCAGCAATATCAGATGGGCCGCTTCGTCCACGAGTTCTATCCTCATCCCGTCGCCGTCAACGATCTCGGCCTCGTCGCCTACCGCAATCCGAACTACGTGCTCGACCTCTGGGGGCTCGGCTCCGAGCCGGTGCGCAAGGCCAAGCTCGCCGGCCGTTATGGTCCCGACGAGATGGCCGCGCTTGCGGCCGAACGCGGCGTCGGCCTGGTCATGATTTATGATCGCTGGTTCACCAGGGGCGTGCCGGCGAGCTGGACGAAAGTCGCGGTGCTGCACAGCCCGTTCGTCACCGTGGCCGTCGGCGACGTCTCGTTCTACCGCGCGCCCGCGGCTGACGCGGCCGAGGTGAACCGGGCGCTGGCGGCCTTCGCGCCGACGCTGCCGCCGGATGTGAGCCTCGAGATCCTCGCGCCCTGAACACCGAGCTGGGCAGGATTGACCCTGGTCAAGGCGGGGACGTGGCCCGCGTGGTCAGTCGGCGCATGGAATTGCTGACCTTCGCTCTCGCCGCTGCTGCGCTGCTTGCGACACCCGGCCCGACCAATACTCTGCTCGCCACGTCAGGCGCGAGCCGCGGCGCGCGCGGCTCCGTTCACCTGCTGCTGGCGGAGATCGCCGGCTATCTGCTCGCGATCCTGGTCCTGCGCGGCCTGCTCGGTCCCGTTCTCGCCCTCCATCCGCTCGTGGGCGATGCCCTGCGCGTCGTGGTCGTGCTCTATCTGCTGCACCTCGCCGCGGCGCTCTGGCGCCATGGCGGCGTGGCCGCCCGCCATGCCCCGCCGGTCACAGCCGGTCGCGTCTTCATCACCACGCTGTTCAATCCCAAGACGATCATTTTCGCCTTCACGCTGCTGCCGGCGCAGGGCGATGCCGCAACCCTGCTGCCCTTCATCGTTGCGCTCGGCCTCTCGACGATGATGATCGGGGCAGGCTGGATCCTGCTCGGCGCGACGCTCCGCCGCGGCCTGGGAGGTCTCTTGCCGGCTGCGGTCGGCTATCGCTGCAGCGCCGCCGCGTTGATGCTGCTCGCCTGCGTGATCCTCGCGCCGGCGATCGCCTAGCGCGACAGCGATGCGGTTCCGTTTGTTACATTGTTGCTGATCGACAACATCCCGGCTGCGTGCTATCCGCGCCCGATACAGGGGATGATTTTTGCAATTGGTCGGCCCGCGATATGTCACGACGCGCCCGCGCTTCTTGCGCCGGATCGCATCGCTGTGCGTGCTGCTGGCCTATCTCCTGGCGGGCGCGCTGCATGGCGCCTGCGACATCGACGTCGCGCATTCTTCCGCCGGCAAGCCGGAGATCGCATCGCTGCTTGACAAGGCCGGTCATGCCGATCAGCGCGGGATCGCCGATCACCATTGCCATGGCTGCTTCTCTGTCGCCATGCCGCAGCTCCAACTCGCGGCCCTTCCGGCCGATATCGTCGCGGCCACCGACTGGGCCAGTCCGCTGCTTCGCGCAGGCGTCCTCTCCGAGCGCGATTCTCCGCCGCCAAGACACCTGATCTGACGCCGCGTGCCGGACGGCTGACGCCGTCCATCCTTGCTCGTCCAGACAGGTTGCTTTGATGCCATTTCCCGGGATGGTTGCGCGCGCGCTCTGCGCCGCGACCCTGCTCGCCGTCTCAGCGCAGGCGACAGCCGCGCAGACGCTGACCTTGCGCGAGGCGCTGTCGCGCGCGCTCGCTGCCAATCCACGCCTTTCTGCTGCGGATCGCGACATCGGCATCGCCTCCGGCCAGCGGCTGCAGGCGGGTACGTTGATCAATCCCGAACTGTCCTACGAGCAGGACAATTCGCTTGGCTCGGGCCCATATCGCGGCACGCGCTCGGCCGAGACGACCTTGCAGATCAGCCAGGCCTTCGAATGGTTCGGCAAGCGCGATGCGCGCATCGCCGCAGGCCAGGCGGGTGTGCGCGTCGCCGAGATCCAGCGTCAGGCGGTGCGGCTCGAAGTGCTGTCGGAGACGGCGATCGCCTTCGTCACCGTGCTCGCCACGCAGCGCCGCATCCAGATCCTCGACGACCAGGTCGCGGCGCTCGACCGCCTCACGCCGCTGCTGCGCCGTCGGGTCGAGGCCGGCGCGTCGTCACCGGCGGAGACCGGCCGCGCCGAGGTAGCCTCCGCGCTGGTCCGCGCCGACCGCGAGCGCGTCAAGGCGACATTGGCGAGCGCGCGCCGCGAACTCGCGGTGCTGATCGGCGACAGTCTGGCCAAGCTCCCCACCGTCACCGGCCGCTTCGAGACGACCGGCCAGCCGCCTGCATTCCAGACCGTCGTCGCCGCGATCGATGCCAATCCGCAGCTGACGCGATGGACGGCCGTCTACGCGCAGCGCAATGCCGAGCTGCTGCTCGCCCGGCTCAAGCCCTATCCAGACGTCCGCGTCGGCGCCGGCTGGCGCCACTTCAACGACACCCAGGACGATGCGGTCAGGCTCAGCGTCAGCGTGCCGATCCCGGTGTTCGACCAGAACCAGGGCAACATCCTCTCCGCGCAGGAAAGCCTCGCCAAGACTGAGGCCGAGCGCAAGGCCAACCGCAATGCGCTGCTGGTGATCGCCGGCCGCGCCTATGACTCGCTGCAGGGCTCGCTGCGCGAGCTCGCCGTGCTGCGCGAGATCGCAATTCCGAAGGCGCAGGAGGCTGCGGACGAGATCGCGCAGGGTTACAGCGCCGGGCGCTTCTCGCTGCTCGAGGTGCTGGACGCGCAAGGCAGCGTCGCCCAGGCGCGGCTGCGCGAGCAGGAGGCGCTGCAGAACATCCACGTCGCGGTGGCGACCATCGAGGGCCTGGTCGGCCGCCCCTTCACTCTGGTCCGGGAGTCTGCGCGATGAAGACGTCCACCGCCATATTGATCGCGATCCTCGCCGCCGCCAGCGGCGCCGGCGCTGCGCGCTTCTTGGGCCACGCATCGCCGCACACCGAGGCGACGGTCGGCCATGCCGATCACGCGGAGAAGCCCAAGGACCATGTCGAGCAGGACGAGCACGGCGCCGACCGCATCCGCATCAGCGACGTCAAGCTCGCCGCCGCCGGCGTGACGCTGGCCGAAGCCGGACCGGCGACGCTCTCCGACACGCTCGCATTCAACGGCGTGCTGCGCGCCAACCAGGAAGCGCTGGTGCAGGTGACGCCGCGCTTCCCCGGCATCGTCCGCGCTATCAGGAAGCGCATCGGCGACACCGTGGCCAAGGACGAACTTCTCGCCGTGATCGAAAGCAACCAGAGCCTGACCGCCTATGACTTGAAGGCGCCGATCGGAGGCACCATCATCGATCGCCAGATCTCGCTCGGCGAATACGCCTCCGAGCAGAAGCCGGCCTTCGTGGTCGCGGACCTCTCGACCATCTGGGTGGACCTCTCGATCTATCGCCAGGATCTGCGGCGCGTCCGCCTCGACGACGAGGTGCTGATCGATCCCGATGACGGCCGCGGCACCATCAAGGGCAACATCTCCTACATCGCCCCCGTCGGTGCCAGCGAGACCCAGACCGCGCTGGCGCGCGTCGTGCTGCCGAATGCCGATGGTCGCTTGCGCCCCGGCCTGTTCGTCACCGCACGGCTGGTGCTCGCCAAGCGCAGCGTCGCGGTCGCGGTGCGCGCCAGCGCGATCCAGACCTTGGAGAACAAGACCGTCGTGTTCGTCCGTGAGGAGGGTGACAAGATCGAGGCGCGGCCCGTCGCGCTTGGCGAATCCGATCCCACCCATGTCGAGATCCGCGACGGACTCTCCCCAGGCGAGCACTACGTCGCCGAGAACAGCTTCGTCGTGAAGGCCGAGATGGGCAAGGGGGAGGCCGAGCATGATTGACACCATCCTCGCCTTTGCCGTGCGCCAGCGCTGGCTGGTGCTGCTCGTATCACTCGGCGCGGCCGGCTTCGGCGCCTGGAATTTCACCCGGCTGCCGATCGACGCCGTGCCCGATATCACCAACGTCCAGGTGCAGATCAACACCAAGGCGCCGGGCTATTCGCCGCTCGAGACCGAGCAGCGCATCACCTTCCCGGTCGAGACCGCGATGGGCGGCCTGCCGAAGCTCGACTACACCCGCTCGCTGTCGCGCTACGGGCTGAGCCAGGTCACCGTCGTGTTCCAGGACGGCACCGACATCTACTTCGCCCGCCAGCTCGTCAATGAGCGCATCCAGCAGGTCAAGGACCAGCTGCCGCCCGGCGTCGAGGTGGCGATGGGGCCGCTGTCGACCGGGCTCGGCGAGATCTTCATGTATGCGATCGAGGCCAAACCCGGCGCCAAGAATGCTGAAGGCGCCGACTACTCGCCGACCGATCTGCGCACCATCCAGGACTGGATCATCCGCCCGCAGCTGCGCGGCGTGGCCGGTGTCATCGAGGTCAACACCATCGGCGGCTTCGAGCGCCAGTTCCACGTGCTGCCGGATCCCGGCCGTCTCATGGCCTACAAGATCAGTTTTCGCGACGTCATCGCCGCGCTGGCATCGAACAACGCCAATGTCGGCGCCGGCTATATCGAGCGCAACGGCGAGCAGTATCTGGTCCGCGCGCCCGGCCAGGTCGGCAGCGCCGCCGAGCTGAAGGACATCGTGATCGGCGCCCGCGGCGGCACGCCGGTGCGCATCGGCGACGTTGCCGAGGTGATGGAGGGCCGCGACCTGCGCACGGGCGCGGCGACGCTCAACGGCGAGGAGACCATCCTCGGCACCGCGATGCTGCTGATCGGCGAGAACAGCCGTAGCGTCGCGCGCCGCGTCGCCGCACGGCTCGATGAGATCGCGAGGTCGCTGCCCGAGGGCGTGATCACGCGCACGCTCTATGATCGCACTCATCTCGTCGAGGCGACGATCCGGACCGTCGAGACAAACCTGCTCGAAGGTGCCGCACTCGTCGTCGTCGTGCTGTTCCTGCTGCTCGGCAACATCCGCGCCGCGCTGGTCACCGCCTGCATCATCCCGCTGTCGATGGCGATGACCATCACCGGCATGGTGGAGAGCAAGGTCAGCGCCAATCTGATGAGCCTGGGCGCGATCGATTTCGGCATCATCGTCGACGGCGCCGTCATCATCGTCGAGAACTGTCTGCGGTTGCTCGCCCAGGCGCAGCACCGCAAGGGCGGCCTGCTCACGACCTCCGAGCGGCTGCAGACCATCGTCAGCGGCGCCCGCGAGGTGATCGGCCCGAGTCTGTTCGGCACGCTGATCATTGCGGTCGTCTATCTGCCCGTGCTCACGCTGACGGGCGTCGAAGGCAAGATGTTCACGCCGATGGCGCTGACGGTGCTGATGGCGCTCGGCGCTGCCGTGCTGTTCTCCGTCACTTTCGTGCCGGCGGCGGTCGCCATCTTCGTCACCGGCAAGGTGTCGGAGCAGGAGAATTTCGTGATGCGCGGCGCCCGGCGCGTGTATGCGCCGCTGCTGCGCGCCGTCATCGTCCATCGCGCCGCCGTCGCCATCGCAGCCGTGGTGATCGTCGCGGCCAGCGGCGTCGCGGCGACACGCATGGGCGGCGAGTTCATTCCGAGCCTCGACGAGGGCGACGTGGCGCTGGCGGCGCTGCGGATTCCCGGCACCAGTCTCACGCTGTCGGTCGATCTGCAGAAGGCGCTCGATGCGAGGCTGAAGCGAATCCCAGAGGTGAAGGACGTCTTCACCCGCATCGGCACCGCGGAGGTCGCCACCGATCCGATGGCGCCGTCGCAGGGCGACGGCTACATCATGCTGAAGCCGCGCGCGGAGTGGCCCGATCCGGCCAAGGACAAGGCGACATTGGTGGCCGAGATCGAAGCCGCCGCGGACGAGATCCCCGGCAGCAACTACGAGATCTCGCAACCGATCCAGTTGCGTTTCAACGAGCTGATCTCCGGCGTCCGCAGCGACGTCGGCATCAAGATTTTCGGCGACGATCTCGACATCCTGCAGGGCGCGGCGCGCCAGGTGGAGGCCGTCATCCGCGGCATCAAAGGCGCGACCGACGTCAAGACCGAACAGGTCGCGGGGCTGCCGATCCTGACCGTCAAGATCGATCGCCAGGCGCTGTCGCGCTATGGTCTCAGCGTCGCCGAGGTGCAGAACGTGGTCGAGATCGCCATCGGCGGCAAGGCCACCGGGCAATTGTTCGAGGGTGACCGCCGCTTCGACATCGTCGTTCGCCTGCCGGAACGCCTGCGCGGCAATCTCGATGCCATCAGAGCCATCCCGATTCCCTTGCCCGCAGGCGAGGACGCGGGGGCCGCGCCGCTGCGCACCGCCTTCAGCGCCGCGGCCCAGCCGCGCTATGTGCCGCTGTCCTCGGTGGCAAACGTGGCATCGGCGCCGGGCCCGAACCAGGTCAGCCGCGAGAACGGCAAGCGGCGCATCGTCGTGTCGGCCAACGTTCGCGCGCGCGATCTCGGCTCGTTCGTGACCGAGGCGCAGGCAGCCGTTGCCGAGAAGGTGAAGCTGCCGCCGGGCTACTGGATCGGCTGGGGCGGGCAGTTCGAGCAACTGGTGTCCGCGACCAAGCGGCTCACAATCGTGGTGCCGATCGCACTCGCACTGGTGCTGCTGCTGCTGTTCATGAGCATGGGCTCGCTGGCCGATGCCGCCCTGGTGTTCTCCGGCGCGCCGCTGGCGCTCACGGGCGGCATCGCCGCACTGCTGCTGCGCGGGCTGCCCTTGTCGATCTCCGCAGGCGTCGGTTTCATCGCGCTATCCGGCGTAGCCGTGCTCAACGGCCTCGTCATCATCGCCTTCATCGAACGATTGCGCCAGGAGGGCCGCAGCGTGCTCGCGGCCGTAGAGGAGGGCGCGCTGGCGCGGCTGCGCCCGGTGCTGATGACGGCGCTCGTCGCCTCGCTCGGCTTCGTGCCGATGGCCCTCGCCACCGGCGCCGGCGCCGAGGTGCAACGGCCGCTCGCCACCGTCGTCATCGGCGGCATCATCTCGTCGACGGTCCTGACCTTGCTGGTGCTGCCGGCGTTGTATGTGCTGTTCAGAAGGGAGGAGCGGCAGGGACATCGCATAGGAGGCTATGGATCTGAGCCGGCGAGCGATGCTGCCGAATAGTCACTCCGTCATGCCCGGGCTTGTCCCGGGCATCCACGTGGTTCTCAGCATGCCGGACGACGTGGATGGCCGGGACAGGCCCGGCCATGACGACGAGGAGAGAAACAAACACAAACTGCGATCGTCATCTGCGATTGCCATGGGAAAGGGGGATGACGTCGCCCTAGCTCTCAAATTGTGCGCTCAGCGAATAGCCCAACTCACAGCAACGTTCCTCGATAGTGTCCGCGGTATGCGCGCCGGCGTTCGCCGGGACGACGGCGGAGTATGGAGGACGAGCCTCGCGCCCCGCCCACGATGTCGTCCCGGCCTTTAGCCGGGACCCATGCGCCGCGGCAGACATGAGGCGGACGGACAGGAGTCGCCTTCGGCCGCGAAGACTAAAGCTTCAGCCGCTTGAACACCGCCTCCGGAATCAGCTTGATGATCGTCATCACCAGCCAGAACCTGCGCCCGACATAGATCACGTCGCGCGGGCTCTCCTCCGCGGCCGCGTAGATGTCGGCGGCGACGCGCGCCGCGGTCACCGTCAGCGGCGCCGGAAGCTTGAGATGCGCGGTCATTCGCGTGCGCACGAAGCCGGGCTTCACCGTGACGACGCGCACCTTGCCGGCGAGCGCCATGCGGTTGCGCAGGCCCGACAGGAATTGCGAGAAGCCGGCCTTGGCAGCGCCGTAGACGTAGTTCGAGCCGCGACCGCGATCGCCGGCCACCGAGCTGACGCCGACGATCGTGCCGGAGCCGCGCGCCGCGAAGGCATTGGCGAACAGGCCGAGCAGCAGCGCCGGCGCTTCGAAATTGGTGCGCATGATCATCGCGGCGTGTTCGATCTCGCGTTCCGCGCGCGCCTGGTCGCCGAGTTCGCCGATCATCGAGACGACGGTGTCCGGCAGCGCCGGCAGATCGTCGACGAAACCAGTGAGCCGCGCGCTGTCGAGGACGTCGAGCGCATGCACAACAACATCATTGCCCGTGCGCGCCTTGATGTCGTCGGCATTGCGCTGAGCAGTGGATGTGTCGCGGGCGGCGAGCGCCACCTGCCAGCCGCGCTCCGCGTAGCGCAGCGCGGTGGCATGGCCGATATCGGAACTGCCGCCGATCACGAGTACGGATTTCGCGTTGGTCATGACTCAGATTCCCAATCGGGCGGAGAGGTGAGAGACGAGCTTGTCGGTGGCGCCGATCTGGCGGCGGATGTCGCGCAGGCGATCGAGCCCGGTATAGCCGGCCATGAACGTTGCGCGCGACTGGCGCGCGTCCTTGGCGAGGTAGATGCGGCCGCCGGCTGCGCTGACGAACGCATCGAGCTCATCGAGAAAGTCGAACAGCGAGTCCTGGATCGGAAAATCCATCGCCAGCGTATAGCCGCGCAGCGGAAACGACATCAGGCCGTGGCTGTCGCCGAGCTGCTTGAGCACGGCGAGCACCGAGGCGCTGCCGCGTCGCGCGACCCGTTCGAGGATCTCAGCGAGCACGCTGCGGGCGTTGTGCGCCGGGATCACGCATTGATGCTGCAGGAAGCCGCGGACGCCATAGATGCGGTTCCAATGGCCGATCGCATCGAGCGGGAAGAAATAGGGATCCCAGTGCACCAGCCGCGGCGTCGCCGCGTGCCTGGCGCCGCGGCTGAAATACAGCGCATTGAAGGCGCGCACCGACAGCGGGTTCAGCGCGAAGCCCGGCGTGAAGGACGGCATCGACGGACCGGGGCGTCGTTGCGGCGGGAACGGATCGCGGGCCGGCGCGAAGCGATCCTTGTCGGCGAGACCGGCATGATCGGCGGCGTAGATCAGCGAGCGCCCGAGCGCGGCGCCGCGCGCCAGGCAGTCGATCCACGCCACCGAATAGGTGTGCGACGCCGTCGCCTCGAGCGCCGCCATGGCGGCTTCGAGATCGTCAGCGACATGCGTCTCCTGCACCAGCCAGCCCGTCTCGATCGGCATCAAGGTCAGCGTCGCCTCGGTGATGATCCCGGTGAGACCCATGCCACCGACCGTGGCGTGGAACAGCTCGGCGTTGAGGTGCCGCGAGCAGGTGACGCTCTCTCCGCTCGGCAACATCAGCCGGAGAGCGACGACATGGTCGCCGAAGCCGCCGTCGCGATGGTGGTTCTTGCCGTGCACGTCGGCCGCGATGGCGCCGCCTATGCTGACGAATTTCGTGCCGGGCACGACCTTGAGGAAGAAGCCGCGCGGCACGAAGGTCGTGAGAATGTCGGCAATGGTCACGCCGGCTTCGACCGTCAGTTCGCCGCTGTCGGGATCGAACCGGCGCATCCGGCTCAGGCCGCCCGTTGAGAGCGTCGCGGCCATGCCGATCGCGGCATCGCCATAGGCGCGCCCCTGGCCGCGGGCGATCAGCCCGGTGCGGCTTGCGAGCAATGGCGGAATGGTGCCGGAGCGCAGCGGCGTGAGCTGCTCGCTCGGCAGCCGCGGATAATTGCCCCAGCCGGCGAGATCGCTCATGGCCGCGTGTTACATCGCCGCCAGCATGATCGCGCCGATCGTGCCGAGCGCGAGCCAGCTGACGCGGTCCTTCAGTGCGAAGATCACGGGATCGTCGTCGATCAGCCCGCGCTGGGCGAACAGCATCACCCGCGCCATCCAATACATCAGCACCGGGCAACCGGCCCACATGATCTGTGGGTGGCTATAGAGCGCGCGAACCGTATCGGAGGAAATGTAGAGCGTGAAGATCACGACGGCATTGAAGCCGGCGGCGGCCGCCAGCACGGCGATCATCGACAGATCGTTGGGCTGGTAGTCGCGCGACATCGGCTTGTCGCCGCCGCTCCGCCGATCGAGTTCGACATAGCGTTTCACCAGCGCCAGCGCCATGAAGATGAACAGCGAGAACGCGAACAGCCATTCCGACATCGCCACGCCGATGGCGACGGCGCCGGCGATGACGCGAAGCGTGTACAGCACGGCAAGCGTCACGACGTCGACCAGCGCGATGCGCTTCAGGCGGAACGAATAGGCGGTCGTGAGCGCAAGATAGAAGACGAGCATGCCGAGAAACGGCAGGGAGATGGCTGTCGCGAGCGCCAGCGCGGTGACGAGCAGCAGCGCCATCGCGGCAATGGCCTGCGCCGGGGCGATGGCGCCGCTTGCGATCGGCCGGTTGCGCTTGGTCGCATGCGCGCGGTCGGCGGTGACGTCGACGAGATCGTTGAGGATGTAGGCCGCTGACGCGCCGAGCGAGAAGGCGACGGCTGCCAGGAGCGCGGTCGCGACCGGCCAGAATCCGAACTGATGCGCCGTCAGCAATGGCACCAGCACCAGCGCGTTCTTGGCCCATTGGTGCACGCGCAGCAGCTTCGCCCAGACCCGCCAGCCCGCGGGCTGCGTCGCCGCGACCGTCGATGCGTCCGCTGTGCGGCGCGGAAGCCGTGTCGCGCCGGTCGGCAACGCCTCGCTGTCATGGCCGAGATAGTCGAAGCCCTGGCTCCAGGATTGCAGCAGGCCGAGCACCTCGGGATCGAGCCGCACGCCGGTCTCAGAGGCCGACCACGCGGTGAAGACGCCGAGGTGTTGCGCGATCGCGCTGACCAGCGCGCCGTCATAGTGATCCGAGGCGAGATAGACCGGTCGTCCCTCGCCGAGAACCTGTAGCATCATGCCGACCGTGTCGGTGTTGTAGGCGAGGCGGGCAGGATCGAAATGCGCCGAGGTCGACAGGCGCCGCTTCAGCTCGGCAGGGCCGCGCAGCAGCGCGGCGGCGAGCGTGATAATCGCAGAGGGACGGTGCGCGATCTCGGACCAGACGGCCTCGCTCGACAGGCTGGTCTGCAGCAGCACATCCTCGACATCGACGACCAGCGGCCGGCCTGCGCGCGGGCGCGGTTCGCGTTGAGTGCCGGCGTGACCCGGATCGCTCGCGTCTGGGAAGGGAAGGGACATGTCTCACCGCTGCTGGCGCCGCGCGCATTGTGCAGCGCGCTTCCCTAAGATCGTGTGAACCGGTGCGGGGCGACCGCTGGTGGAAAGCCCGCGCCGAAAGCCGGTGCTAAGGAATTTGGGTCATGGATGCTGCAGCAGCAGCGTCATTCATGACATCGACCGCCCCTCCAGCTTGCAGAATCCTGAACAGCGCCGGCGTGCTGCTGGGCCTCGGCATCTTCGCGGCGTTTGCGTTCCGTTCGGTTAACGATCTCTTGTGGGCCGACGAGCTGCTGACGATGCATCTTTTGCAGGCCGACAGCCTGCGCAAGCTGTGGGGCGGTATAGCGCTCGGCATCGACGGCAATCCGCCGCTGTACCTCACCGGCGCGTGGCTGCTGGCGCGGCTGCTTCCTGGCTCCATCTCGGCCGTCGCTGTCCTGAAGCTGCTCAACCTCGCGCTGGTGACGGCAGGTCTTGCCGCGCTGTGGCATCTCGGCAGGCGCGTGGCGTCGGCGGCCGCGTGCTGGGCCGCTCTGTTCGTGCTTCTCACCTTGAACGAGAACCTGCTGTTCGCGGCGTTCGAGTTCCGGACCTATGCGACCTACTTCGCCGCGGCGGCGGTTGCCGCGCTGGCGCAGCAGGGCGCCATCGAGCGCGGCCGGCCGCGCGAGACAGGGCTGCTCGCACTGGCGTTCCTGGCCCTGACGTCGTCACACACCTTCGGCATCGCCTATGTCGGCTGCATCGCGTTGGCCGGCTGGCTCAGTGCTCGCTGCGAGAAGGGCGTGCTGCGCCGGATCGTGATCGCGACTGCGCCTTCCGTGATGGCGGTGCTCGCATGGCTCCCGATCCTGCGCGAGCAGCTCAAGGTCGCGAGCCCCTATGGCTGGATGACACAGCCGGGCTGGTCCGAACTCGCCGAGACGTTGTTCTCCTCGCAACTGATGTTGTGGATCTGTGTCGCCGCGTTGTTGTGGCTGCTGCTGACGAGCGTGGCCGACTGGAGCCAGCAGCCGCGATGGCGCGGCGAGATGATCTCCGGCGACGATCGGCAATCCACGCGCTACATGTTGCTCCTGGCGACCGGGTTCACCGCATTCGCCCTCGCAGCCTGGATCGTCTCGCTGATCGCATTCCCGATCTTCGTGCCGCGCTTCTTCATTCCGCAGCTGATCGCCACCTCCATCCTGATGACCGTATTTGCACAGGGGCTGCTCGCGGTCGCGGAGCGCCGTCGCGCGCTCGTCGTGGTCGGCGGGCTGATCATCTCGGCGCTGGTGCTGCGCAACGTTGCCGCTCACGTCGCGCATCCGGCTCACGGCGACCCCGTCTGTACGGATGCGGCCGGCACCCCCTTCGAAGCCGCCTATGTCACAGGCGAGTGGCCGGTCATCACCGACTCGCCGCATGTCTTCCTGCCGCGCGCCGCCTATGCCGCGCATCGCGAGGCCTATCGCTTTCCGCTGGATTGGGACGTGGTCACGACCTATCCGACGCGCTCGCGCGGCAACGCCGTCGACTATCACATTCTGCAGGCGCTACAGACCTGGCTGCCGATGCCGCAGGTCGTCACCACTGACGAGGTGGTGCGCGGCGGCGGACCGTTCCTCGTGATCGAGACGCCGGGCCGGGCCTGGTTCGCGCATCTGCGCGCGACCCGTAGTACCGTGGCCGAGCAGGTTGCGCAAAGCGCGCAACGCGCCGGGGATGACGTGATCTGCACCTTGTGGAAGGTGACGGACGTCAAGCCGCGCTAGCACGCCTCACGACTGATGCCGCTTGGTGATCGCGACCCGCGTCGCCTGGCCGTAGAGCCCGGCCATCTGGTCGAGCTGCGCCGTGGTGGCTGCACAGCTGTCGATCCAGCCGGGCACGCCATCGAACATCGGCGGCAGTGTCGCCGCACGGAGCGCTGCGTAATCCTCGGTGACCTCGCGGCCGCGCGCCGTGGCGCGATAGCGGGTCTCCTTGCGCGATGAGCGTCCCTCGGTCTCGATCAGGCCGGCGCGCACCAGCTTGCGCGTCGCATATTGCAGGTTGGGCACGTCGACGCGGTTGAGCAATTGGCCGACTTCGGCGAGCCGCTTCGGCTCGTCGCCCATGCGCACGACGTTGAGCACGGCAACGTCGTCGCCGGTCAGCGGCACCTCGCAGACGGCGGCGAGGCAGGACGCCTTCCAGCGATAATAGGACTGCGCCAGCCGCTCCAGCGCGAACTCGAAGTCGGACAGCCGCCGCTCGGCGTCGCTGCGGGCGAGGTGCCAGGAGGCTTTGCTGTCGCGACTGTCGCTTCTCTCAGCAACTCTGTCGGCCCGTGATCCAGCATTGCTGATCGCCGATTTTGCCTTCACCGTCACCGTCTTGCGCTTGGCTGCGGCGTTCGTCGCCCGTTTCAAATTCCCATCTCCCGATGCCGCTCCGCACAACGCTTGTGCAGCGCATGCTCAATCTCTGCTGTTTACATCCGACATTTTTACATTAAAAATTCAATGAAGAAAACACATGAGGCCCGGCGTCACTGTGGACGCTGGCAGGACCGGGGAGCATGACGATGGCTGGCACGAGCGCTGGACAGTGGATCGACATCGCCGCCGCCGATGGCGGCACGTTCAAGGGCTATCTGGCGGTGCCCGCGTCAGGCTCCGGTCCCGGCATCGTGCTCCTGCAGGAGATTTTCGGCGTCAACGCCTCGATGCGCGCCGTCGCCGATTACTACGCCGAGGAAGGCTATGTCGTGCTGGCGCCGGACCTGTTCTGGCGCTTCGAGCCGGGCATCGAGCTCGGCTATGGCGAGGCCGATTTCGGCAAGGCGTTCGGCTATTACCAGCGCTTTGACGTCAATCTCGCGATCAAGGACACGGCCGATGCGCTGAAGGTGCTGCGCGCGCGTCCCGAGTGCAAGGGCAAGGTCGGCGCACTCGGCTTCTGCCTCGGCGGCAAGCTGGCCTATCTCACGGCCGCCCGCACCGATGTCGATTGCGCCGTCTCCTACTACGGCGTCGGCATCGAGGCGGATATCGCCGAGGCCAAGACCATCAAGGGCCCGACCGTCTTCCACTTCGCCGAGCTCGACAAGTTCGCGCCCGCCGAGGCGCGCGAGGCGATCAAGGCCGGCTTTGCCGGCCGCGATGACGCCGAGTTCTATCTCTATCCCGGCTGCGATCACGCCTTCGCCGCGCCGGAGCGCACGAGCTTCGACAAGCCCGCGACCTTGATGGCGCATTCGCGCTCGATCGCGCTGTTCCGCAAGGTGCTGGGCCCGCATTACGATCTGTCGTCGCTGTGGGACAAGCACACCGAGCTCGAATTCGCCACCCGCTCGGCGGAGGCGACGATGGGCACCATGGTCGCCGAGCCCTATGTCAACCATATCCCGACCATGACCGGCGGCGTCGGCTACAAGGACCTGCTGCGCTTCTACGCCAACCACTTCATTCCGAAGACGCCAAAGGACACCAAGCTGGTGCCGATCTCGCGCACCATCGGCGCCGACCGCGTCGTCGACGAGATGCTGTTCTGCTTCACCCACGACATCGAGATCGACTGGATGCTGCCCGGCATCCCGCCGACCGGCAAATATGTCGAGATCCCGCTGGTCGCGATCGTCCGCTTCCGCGGCGACAAGCTCTACAACGAGCACATCTACTGGGATCAGGCCTCGGTGCTGGTGCAGATCGGCCTGCTCGATTCCTCCAAGCTGCCGGTCGCGGGTGTCGAGACCGCCAAGAAGCTGGTCGATGAATCCTTGCCCTCGAACACGCTGATGAAGCGCTGGGCCGAGAGCGCACCGCACTGATCATCAAGTGAGGAATGGCGCCGGCAGGTGCGCCATTTCCTGATCTGCCTTTCGCTCACTCATCGTTCGCACATTTCGGAGTTGCATCACCATGCGTGACCATCAGATCTCTCGCCGTACGATGTTGCAGCTCGCGGGCGCGGCTGCGTTGCCGCTCGCCACCGGCCTGCCGCTCTCGTCCGCGCGTGCCGCGGCGGGCACCCTGACCATCGCCTACAACGTCAATCTGCCGTCATTCGATCCGACCGTCGGCGTCTCCGCGGTCAATCCCACCATCCAGTCGATCTACCAGGCGATCTTCGATCCCTATATCGGCCAGGCCGCCGATCTCTCGTTCAAGCCCGGTCTTCTGACGAAGTGGGGCTGGAACGAGGACCGCACCAAGGTCACGATGGAGCTGCGCTCCGACGCGACCTGGCACGACGGCTCCAAGGTGACGCCGGAGGACGTGGTGTGGTCGCTGACCCGCGCCGCCGATCCGAAGGGCGGCAACCCCATTCAGTTCGTCTGGTCGAAGATCAACAACTTCAAGATCGACGGCCAGACCATCACGGCCGATGTCGTCGAGTTCGAGCCGGTGCTGTTCAAATGGATGGCGTTCCTCACCGGCTATGTGCTGCCGAAGGCCTATTACGAGAAGGTCGGCGCCGAGGGCTTCGAGAAGGCGCCGATCGGCTCGGGTCCGTACAAGGTCGATGCGTTCGAGCGCAACGCCTTCCTGCGGCTCAAGGCGCATCCCGGCTATTGGGGGCCGAAGCCGGCGTTCGAGACCGTCGTGTTCAAGTTCGTCACCGATCCGACCAGCCGCGTCGCCGAGATCGAGTCGGGCGGCTCCGACATCACCTTCGAGATTCCCTACGAGGAGTTCGACCGCCTCAAGGCCAAGCCGAACCTCGCCGGCGTGACACAGCCGATCTCCGACATCGGCATGATCTTCCTGACCGACATCGATCCGATGCTGGATCGCAACGTCCGCCTCGCCGCCAATCACGCCATCGACAAGAAGGCGATCGTCGAGAAGCTCTTGCGCGGCTATGGCGTGCCGATCGACACGCTGGAAGCGCCGGGCTACGCCGCGTTCGATCCGTCGATCAAGGTCGCCTACGATCCGGAGCTCGCCAAGAGCCTGCTCGCCAAGAGCGGCTATTCGACCACGAAGCCGGTCAAGTTCACCATCCAGACCACGCGCGGCTTCAAGCCGAAGGACTATGAGATGGTGCAGGCCATCGCCGGCATGTGGCGCAAGGTCGGCATCGAGGCCAATATCGAGGTCTACGAGATCGCGCAGCATTTCGAGCTGCGTGCCCGCCACGCGCTGGCGCCGGCCGCGTTCTACAATTGGGGCAACGCGATCGGCGATCCCACGACGTCGACCGGCTTTGCGATGTTCGGTCCGTCGCCGCATTCGGCCTGGAAGGGCAAGGATTTGATCGAGCGCATCGGCCCGCTGTGGGGCGAGAAGGACGAGGCCAAGCGCCTCGCCGGCTGGAAGGCGGTCGACAAATACATCGCCGAAGAGGGCGAAGTGATTCCGCTGCTGCAATACGTCCAGCCGATCGTGCACAAGAAGGGGCTGAAGGTGGTGCCGCAGGCCAACGGCATGATCCTGCCGCAGCTCGTGACCCAAGGTTGAAACAAGGCTGAGACGGAGACCGAGCGATGCGCTGGAGCGCCATTCTCAAGCGCCTCGCTCTGATCCCGCCGACTCTGCTCGGCGTCGGCGCCATCGTGTTCGTGCTGTTGCGCGTGGTGCCCGGCGATCCCATCGCCATGATGATCCCGCCCGGCGCCTCGCCTGCCGATATCGCGCGGCTACGCGCGCTCTACGGCCTCGACCAGCCGCTGCTGTCGCAGTTCATCACCTGGCTCGGCCAGGTCGTATCAGGCGATTTCGGCCGCTCGATCAGCCTGCGCCAGCAGGTGTTCGAGCTGGTCGGCGCGCGGCTGCCGGCGACGCTCGAACTCGCCGCGCTCTCGGTCGTCATGGCGCTGCTGATGGGCGGAGCGGTCGCGCTGGTCGGCAGCCTCATGCGCGGCACCCGCGCCGAATGGCTGCTCGACACCGTCAACGGCGTCTTCCTCGCGATTCCCGATTTCCTCTGGGCGCTGATCCTGCTGCTCGGCTTCGGCGTGCTGCTGCCGCTGTTGCCGATCTCCGGCCGGCTCGACCCGCAGCTCGCCGTGGCCTTCCGCACCCACTTCTATCTGATCGAGAGCATGCTCACCTTGCGCCTCGACGTCGCCGCCGATCTGTTGCGCCACATGCTGCTTCCGTCGCTCGCACTGGCGCTGCCCTTCGCCGCGCTGGTCGCACGGCTGCTCAAGGCGCAGCTCGCAGAGGCCGAGGACCAGGACTACGCCCAGATCGCCCGCACCCGCGGCTTCTCGCGCACCACGATCCTGCGACGCGAGGTGTTTCCCAACGCGCTGATCCCGACGGTCGCGCTGTCAGGCGTGCAGGTCACCCTGCTGCTCGGCGGCACGGTTCTGGTCGAGCGCATCTTCTCCTATGAGGGCATCGGCAACATGGCGATCGATGCCGTCATCAATCGCGACTTCCCGCTGATCCAGGGGCTGATCCTGACCTTCGCCGTGCTGTTCATCGCGCTCAATCTCGCCGTCGATCTGCTCGTCGCGCTGCTCGATCCGAGGCTGCGTCATGGCTGATCTCGTTGTCTCAGGGCCCATCATGGCAACGCCCTCGCGCTGGCGCAGCGCGCTCGCGCGCGGCGGGGCGCGGCTGTGGATCGGCGGCGGCCTCGTTGCTCTCTTGCTGCTGATCGCGCTGTTCGCCCCAGCCATCGCCCCGCACGACCCTGCCGAGCAGGACCTGATGTCGGCGCAATTGCCGCCGTCCTTCATGCGCGGTGGTGAAGCGGCGTTCCCGCTCGGCACCGACAGCCTCGGCCGCTGCGTGCTGTCGCGGCTGATGTACTCCGCGCGCACCGCCGTGGCGGTGGCGCTGGTCGCCTCGGCGCTTGCGGCGATCATCGGCGTCGCACTCGGCCTGATCGCCGGCGCGTTCGGCGGCGTGCCCGATCAGCTGGTGTCGCGCATGATCGACGTCTGGATGGCCTTTCCGCCGGTGCTGCTGTCGATCGTGCTCGCCGCCGTGATCGGCGCCGGCCTGACCTCCGTCATTGCCGCGATCGTCGTGGTCGACTGGACGCGCTTTGCGCGCATCACCCGCGCGGAAACCCAGGCGCAGCTCGCGCGCGACTACGCGGCCGCGGCGCGCGTGCTTGGCCTCACCCGCATGCAGGCGCTGCGGCTCGAGATCCTGCCCAATCTGATCCCGCTGATCGTGACCCTGCTCGCCGTCGAGATGGGCATCGCGATCCTGGTCGAGGTCATCCTCTCCTTCGTCGGCATCTCCGTCACCGGCGATACCGCGAGCTGGGGCGGCATGATCACGGAAGGGCGGCAGATCGTCTATCAGGCGCCGTGGATCATGGCGCTGCCGATCGCCGCCGTCATCGTCAGCGTCATCGGCTTCAATCTGTTCGGCGACGGTCTGCGCGCCGCGCTCGACCCGGTGCAACGCCGATGAGTGCCGTGCTGGAGATCGAGAACCTGCACGTCGCGATCGGGGCCGCCAAGGTGCTGCGCGGCGTCTGCTTGCGCGTCGAGGCCGGCGAGGTGCGCGGACTGGTCGGCGAGTCCGGCGCCGGCAAGTCGATGGTCGGCCGCACCATCTTCGGCCTGCTGCCGGCGAAGGCGAACATCACGGCGGGCCATGTGAGCTTCGAGGGTCGCGATCTTCTGGCGATGCCCGACAAGCAGCGCCGCGATCTGCTCGGGCGCCGCATCGCGCTGATCCCGCAGGACCCGATGACCTCGCTCAATCCCGTCCGGCGCATCGGCGCACAGATGGCGGCGGTGCTGCAGCTGCATTTGAAGCTCTCCAAGCGCGCCGCGCTCGACCGCGCCGCCGAGCTGCTCGCCGAGGTCGCGATCCGCGATTCCGGCCGCGTGCTCGCGTCATACCCGCACGAGCTCTCCGGCGGCATGCGCCAGCGTGTGCTGATCGCGATGGCCTTCGCCTGCGATCCGTCGCTGGTGATCGCCGACGAGCCGACCACCGCGCTCGACGTCACCGTGCAGCGCCAGGTGCTGCAGCTGGTCGAGCGGATGCGCCAGCGCCATGGCGCCGCGATCCTGTTCGTCACCCACGATCTCGGTGTCGTCGCAAAAATATGTCGCAGCATGACCGTGCTGCATGCCGGCCGCGTGCTCGAGGACGGCTTGACGGCCGACGTCCTGGTGAAGCCGCATCACGCCTATACGCGCGCGCTGCTGGCGGCGACACCGCGCGCGGATCGCCCTGCGGATGCGCTGAAGCCGGTGCCGCCGGCGCTGATCGAGAGCCTGTGGGCCGAGGCGCGCCGGCTCGATCAACTCGGCGCCGGGAGGCCGGCATGAGCGACATCCTGCTGCGCACCGGCCAGCTCGGCTTCGCCTATCCGGCGCGCTCGACCTCGCTATTCGGCAAGCCTGCGATGCGCGAAATCATCAAGTCCGTCGATCTCGCCGTGCCGCGCGGCGCGGTGCTCGGCCTGGTCGGCGAATCCGGCTCGGGCAAGACCACGCTCGGCCGGCTGCTGGTGCGGCTGCTGGAGCCGACCTCGGGTGGCATCCAGTTCGATGGCGTCGAAATCAGCCATCTCTCGGAAGCCGCGTTGCGACCCTTGCGCGCGCGCATCCAGATGATCTTCCAGGATCCGCAATCCTCGCTCAATCCGAGGCTACCGCTCGCAGTGACCTTGACGCGCCAGCTCGAAGTCTACGGCCGCCTCAGCGGCCGGCGCGACCGTCGCGACAAGGCCGCGGCGCTGCTCGACCTCGTCGGCCTGCCTACCTCGTTCGTCGATCGTTATCCGCACGAACTCTCCGGCGGCCAGCGGCAGCGCGCCGGCATCGCGCGGGCGCTCGCGCTGCAGCCGGACTTCATCGTCGCCGACGAGATCGTCTCCGGCCTCGACGTCTCGACCCAGGCGCACATCCTGATGCTGCTGAAGGAACTGCGCGCCAAGCTCGGCCTCACCGTCGTCTTCATCAGCCATGACCTGTCGGTGATCCGCGTGCTCTGCGACGAGGTCGCCATTCTCAAGGGCGGCGAGGTGGTCGAGCACGGCCCGGTCGGCCGCATCTTCTCCCATCCGCAACACGCCTACACGCGCCAGCTCCTCGCAGCCATTCCGCTCCCCGATGTCGAGCCGGGCTGGCTCGACGACTCCCCGTCCCGTCAGCAACCACAGCAGCAGGGATCAGCCGCATGAGCACTTCGGTCAAGAGTTCCGTCGTCGTCATCACCGGCGCCACCGGTGCCATCGCCACCGCGCTGATCGCCGAGTTGCTGGCGCGCGGCGCCGCCAAGGTCTACGCCGCCGCGCGCGACGTCTCGGGACTTGCGGCCACCGACAAGGTCGTGCCGCTCAAGCTCGACGTCACCAGCGATGCCGACGCGGCGGCCGCCGCAGCGCAGGCCTCCGACGCGACGCTGCTGATCAACAATGCCGGCGTCAACCACAACACCGCCTTCCTGCTCGCCCCCGATCTCGCCATCGCCACCGAGGAGCTCGCGATCAACTATCTCGCGCCGCTGCGGCTCACCCGCGCCTTCGCGCCGGTGCTGATCAGGAACCACGGCGCGGTGCTCAACATTCTCACCATCCTGGCCCGCGTGAACCTGCCGCTGATGGGCTCCTACTGCGCCTCCAAGGCCGCGGCGCTCAGTCTGACGCAGGGCCTGCGCGGCGAGCTCGAGCCGAAAGGCGTCCGTGTCGCGGGCGCGCTGCCCGGCGCTGTCGATACGCGGATGACGGCCGGGCTGCCGATTCCAAAGATGACGCCGGCAGACGCCGCGAAGGAGATCCTCGACGGCTATGAGGCGGGCGAGGAGGACATCTATGTCGGCGACATGGCCCGCGGCCTCGCCGCGGGCCTCGCGCAGGATCACAAGGCGGTGGAGAAGCAGCTGGCGGCGGGGTGAGCGTAACGACGGCAGCGTGCGTGTGCGCGCGCTGCGAGATTTCGATCTCAATCCTCATGGTGAGGAGGCGCCCGATGGCGCCGTCTCGAACCATGAGGCCCCAGCAGCGGCCTCACCCTTCGAGACGCCCGCCTATGGCGGGCTCCTCAGGGTGAGGGGAGGGGGCGGTTCGAGCAGCCCGGGCGCGCGGGGCGGTGCGAAGCTCCGGGCTCATCTCCCGAGCTCTCAGCCGATAGCTGATGTGCGCGCCGCATTCGGAACTCAAACCCTCATGCTGAGGAGCGCCGCCTTGGCGGCGCGTCTCGAAGCACGAGGCCCCAATCGTTCGATGTCAATCCTAGGTCGGAGTCTTCAATGAAAATCACCAAACTCATCAGCACCGCTCTCGCCGCCCTCGCTCTCTCCTCCACACTCGCCGCCGCCGACTCCATCCCCGGCCTGCGCGGCCACGACCACACCGGCATCACCGTGCCGGATGTCAAAGCCGCCATCGCCTTCTTCACGGACGTCATCGGCTGCAAGCAGGCGATGTCGTTCGGGCCGTTCTCCGACGAGAAGGGCACGTTTATGCAGGACGTTGTCAACGTGCATCCGCGCGCCGTCATCCACGAGATCAGCATGGTCCGCTGCGGCTATGGCTCCAACATCGAGCTGTTCCAGTACGAGGCGCCCGACCAGGCCAAGACGCAGCCGAAGAACAGCGATTTCGGCGGCCACCACATCGCGCTCTATGTCGACGACATCGACAAGGCCGCCGCGTATCTGAAATCGAAGGGCGTGCGCACCATGCAGGGCCCGATCCCGATCAATGAAGGCCCTGCAGCCGGCCAATCGATCCTGTACTTCCTGACACCCTGGGACCTGCAGATGGAGCTGATCAGCTACCCCAAGGGCATGGCCTACGAGAAGAACGCGACGACCCTGCTGTGGTCGACGACGGAGCCGCAGAAGTAATAGGACGACGAGAAGCCATTGGCTCCACGCCGGCGGTGCTTCAACTCCCTCTCCCCGTTCTTACGGGGAGAGGGTTGGGGTGAGGGGCAGCCGCACGGGACGTGCGAGCGGAACGACTTATCCCTCTCCCACCCGGCTTGCATCCGATGATGCAATCCTCTCGCGTTTGAAGATCGTCGTTTCGCGCTGATCTCTCTCCGTCATCGTGGCCGGGCTTGTCCCGGCCATCCACGTCGTTCGGCACCCGTGGATGGACGTGGATGCCCGAGCCTCCGCCGCGCCGAAGCAGCTTCGGCCGCGCAGGCGGGACAGGCCCGGGCATGACGGAGTCACTCACTTGCAGGATCGTACGTCGCGACAGCCTCACTTCAAGAGAGGAGGGAGCGACCTCGTCCTAATTGAACGCCATCGGCGCCGCGCTGGCCATCCACCCATCCGAGCGCGTGTTGCGCGCCACCCGCTGATAGCGCGACGCACGGGCTTCGCGCGTGGCTCCGGCTGCCGCGCCGAACATCGTCGAACCACCCCGCGGATTCACGATCGTATATCCGGCGATGGAGCGCGGATGCTCGCGGGTGACGTGGCCGCCGGAATTGCCGTCATGCACCAGCCACACATTGCCGGCGACCTGCTGCTGCAGGATCATGACGTGGCCGGAGCGGACGGCCGCCATGCCCGGCGCCGGCATGGCGCGCGGAAAGCGGCGCCAGTTGGACGCGAGGTTCAACTCGGGAATGATCCGGCCAAACGTATAGAGCGACGCTTCGCAGCCGCAGAAGGCATGGGGGCATCCCGACGGTCGACCGGCCACGACACGGGCTTCGCCCGGAATCGAAGCCATCGCGTTCATGAAGGAGTGCTGGCGATAGGCGTAGCGGTGATGGGAGGAGTGATGATGATAGGAATAGTGATGATGATGATGACGAGGACGTGCCTCGGCTTGAACGGAGAGAGCCAGCAATGCGGCGACGACAAGAACAACGCGGTACATTCGGAGGACTCCTGTACACTGTGAAATCCCCCTGCCGCGCGCCAATCAACCGGCAAACGTGTCCTCAACGTGACGGAATCGCCCGTGAGCCATGCATTTCTGGGATGCGACTGCCCGCTGCGGCAGTTCCGAATTGATCAATTTGCTTGACTCGGTCTAGCCGCGCGTCGCCGGCGGCCGCTTGTCAGCTCGATGGCAAAAGGAGGAAGAAATGACCGCGTTTCGTGGCAGCTGTTTGTGCGGCCAGGTTGCGTTCGAGGTCGATGCTCCGTTCGATCGATTTCTCAACTGTCATTGCTCGCGCTGTCGCAAGGCCAGCGGCGCGGCACATTCGTGCGAAGTCATCGTCAAAGCGCCGGCTCTCCGCTGGCTGCGTGGTGAGGAGAGCGTCTCGCGCTTCGACCTGCCGCAGGCGCGGAGCTTCGCCACCGCGTTCTGCAACAGGTGCGGCAGCCCGATGCCGCATCTGACGCGCAGTGGTCGCGAGGCGATCATTCCTGCCGGCAGTTTCGATCAGCCGCTCGGCGCCGCGCCGGATCGCCACGTCCACTGGGCGTCGCGCGCGGACTGGTACGTCCATGGTGAGGATCTCCGCGTAGAGGACTGACAGATTGCGGCGCGATGCATGACGGAAAGGGATTCCGCGTCGGCAACCTTTGCCATTCGTGACCGCGCGGGACCTCGTGCAGATGGCCGCTGCGTCACGCGTTGTCCTTTCAAGGTTGTCATCGTGAGGACGGCAAGCTCTCCACGCTCCCTCCCCCCTTGTGGGGCAGGGGGGTAGCCGAGAGGGTGGTGGGTGTGGCCACCCCCCCTCCCTAGCCCTCCCCCACAAGGGGGGAGGGAACGAACTCGGGCGAGGAGAGGGCACGGCTCATTGAGCCGGCAGGCATCTGAGCTACGAGCTCATCCGCCTGCCAGTTCGTCCTCGTTAGGAGTGCAAGATCTCCACGCTCCCTCCCCCTTGTGGGGGAGGGGGGGAGCCGAGAGGACGGTGGCGTGGCCACCCCCCTCCCTAGCCCTCCCCCACAAGGGGGGAGGGAACGAACTCGGGTGAGGCAGAGCACGGCTCATTGAGCCGGCAGGCATCTGAGCTACGAGTTCATCCGCTTGCCAGTTCGTCCTCGTCAGGAGTGCAAGCTCTCCACGCTCCCTCCCCCCTTGTGGGGGAGGGTTGGGGAGGGGGGTAGCCGAGAGGACGGTGGGCGTGGCGCCCCCCTCCCTAGCCCTCCCCCACACAGGGGAGGGAACGACCTCACGCGAGGAGAGGGCACGGCTCATCGAGTCAGCAGCAGGGAGGCCCGCTGTCGGCAGGCCCAGAGCAACGCGCCATCGGCCAGCGCGCAGAATCTGATTTCACCTTTGCGTTCAAGCTGATTTGGGCTGTCCAGTCCTGTTAGTAAAAATATTCCGCTTCGCGATTTCGGAAAATCATGATCTTATCTCCCTCGTCCCGCCTCATCGACGAGGGGCGCTGCGCGGTCGTCACGAAGCGT
>NZ_JBNPUZ010000020.1:0-122350 GCF_051168435.1 Bradyrhizobium sp. HKCCYLR20261 | reverse complement strand
TAGCGGCTCGCACCGTTGGTGTAGACGCCCTGGATGTTGATGGTGTCGCCGGGGCCGGTCGGGATGTTCTTGATCGACAAGGCCAGCTGAGCAGCCCAACCCCACTTGTCAGCCGGGTGACCGGTGACTTCGGTGGCGCCATAGTAGGCGGTGTGGTTGTCATGCGCCGCGAACGAAGCCTGGAACAGACCCCAAGCCTGGTCGACGCGGACCATACCGACGATGTCCGGAGCGACGTTGCCGCCGTAGCTGGCCGTACCGTAGGCGCCGCCGATGATGCCTGCACCGGTGATGCCAGCGGTGTTCCAGATGTTGGTCTGGTAGTAGCCGGTCGCGTCCTGAGCCGAGATCGCAGCCGTGATGCCCGAGCCGAAGTCGGCGGTGTAGGTGAACTGGTTGACACCGGTCACGGTGCCGCCGCCGCCCCACAGGCCGTCGAAGTTGTTGCCCGGATAGTTGGTCCAGGGCGTGTCGAACTGCGACACGGCCTTACCCATGGTGAAGCCGGCGAACTGGATGAAGGCATAGTACACGCCGAGCGAGCCGCCCGCGACGCCGTCACCGGTGTAGGCCGACGGAGCCGAGCCAGCGGTGTTGCCGGTGGTCCAGGTGAAGGTCAGGTCAGCATAGGTGCGGACCACGCCGTACTCGGTCGCGGTGCGCGTGTCGATGTTGAGGTCCTGACGAGCGCGGCTGTAGTAGTAGTTGCTGAGGCGGTTGTTGGCGCCAGCCGAACCGTTCACAGCGTTGTTGTACTGGCCGTTCGAGGCGAACGACGTCTCGGCGCGGACGTAGCCGCCGAGCTTGATGCAGGTGTCGGTGCCGGGGATGTAGTAGAAGCCAGCGCCGTAGAGCGAGCAGACCTTCACATACTCGACCGCCTTGGCCTTGATCGGAAGGTCAGCTGCCTGGGCCCCAGACATGGCGACGAGAACTGCCGCCGAGCCAAGGACGAGGCTCTTGATCGTGTTCATAGTGTTAAACCTCCAAGTTGCTCAGTCAGGGAAGGTTCCGCCTCCGCTGGGTGTGAACACCCTTGGGTTGGACCCGTTATCCCTCTTCGACCCGTCGCTCAGCCGCTTCGCGCTATCGGACACACCCGCATGAACGCGAGGGACTTGAGCGAACGACCTAAACGGGACGACGTCGGGATGCCCCCCTTCGTCGTGGGAGCAGAATTACCGAAGGTCTTTGCACACGCAACAAAGGAACCATCATTGCGGCGGCCGAGCGGCGCCTTTTCAAACCGGTGTTGCAGAAAAGGCACGCAACCGTGGTTCTGCGGGAACAGCTAAGGTGCTGTTTGTGTTACTGTTTTATAACAACGCAATCTTGGGTGCGTTCACCCTGGGGCACTCGCCTGCCAGGAACGCGCCTCAACTCAGGCGGTGCGGGTCACGAATCCGGCCGACGTCGCGCGGAGAGAATCGCAACGGAAGTCCGCGCCGCCCGGCGTGCCCACCTCAGGCAACCCGCTGCATATAGAGAGCGACGGCATATAGAGAGAGCCGCTGTCTCCCCGCTGCTTCGAGCTGATCGGCCGCCCCCTGGCTCGTGTCCCGACCGGGCAGTGCCCCGTTCCTGGAGGCCTGGTTGGGGCCGCGGACCTGTGAGGATTTCGAAATCGCGTGCAATCTGCCGCTTGCGGCTCAGCGCGCCGTGGGGCATACCGACCCCAGCCGGAGAGGTGGCCGAGTGGCTGAAGGCAACGCTTTGCTAAAGCGTCATACGGTCTCAAGCTGTATCGAGGGTTCGAATCCCTCCCTCTCCGCCAGACATCTGGCGACGCCACCTCCCCCACTCTGATGGCTGATGCGCGATCCCGACGACCGGCGCTCGTGAGGGCAGCCGCGTCGCGGGCGATCTCGAATCTGAAGACAGGTCCGGCGCAGGCCGCCGCGACAGGGTGAGCTGGCCAAGCCACGGGACATTTAACGCCCCCAGTTCAATCAAACAGGCTGCGGCTGATGTTGATCACGAACGCCGCGGGCACGCCGATCACGGCGCCGACGAAGCCGTAGCCGAGCGCCGCCCACCACGACGCCGCGCCTCCGCCTCCCATCACCGCACCATAGGCGGCGCCGAGGCCCGTGCAGACCGCGGTCACGATGATGAGCCGGCGATCATTGGTCGCTTCGATCCGCAGCCGCCGCAGTTCGCGCCGGCTTTGCACCACCGGCCCTGCCGGCTCGGTCGAGCCGCAATGCGGGCACGCCACCGCGCTGAACGAGACGCCGTTGCCGCAGTCATGGCAGCCGATCAGCTCTTGCCGCCTCGCCTGTCGCCGCGCCTGACTCATGCCACCATCCCGCTTCCTGCGTCACCTTAAGACGACAGATAGGAGATCTGGAGGCGCGCGGCGAGAGCTCAGCCCTGCAGCCAAGAGCCCTGCGGCCACGACGATCCGGATGACGGATCGCATATCGACCAGCAGCGACATCGCCTTGATGGCGCGATTCGGCATCTGCCTTCGCTGGACGCGGAGTGTCGGCCGCGCCGCGGAGGGATCGCGTTCAGCGCGCGCTCATCCAGGCACGAGCCTCGCGCTGCGCCGTGGCGATCTCGGCGTCGGTCATCTGCTCGGCGATCTCACGGCGCATCGCCACGGCATCCACGCGTCCCTTCAGAGCGGCGAGGTTGAACCATTTGTGCGCGGCGATCAGATCGACCACACCGTCGCGGCCGCTCGCATAGAGCATGCCGAGCTCGAACAGCACGTCGCCATTGGCGCCCTGCTCGGCGGTGGTCACGTCATCGAAATTGAGTTGTCCCTGAAACATTGTCGCTCTCCTTCTCGCAAGGAGGCCGCTCGCACCCGAGCCCTGCCCCCGTCCAACTGTTCAACGCCTGGTTAGTCCCCATGCCGTCTCGCGGCTTATGCGAGAAAGATGACCGATCAAGTTTGAAAGGCAGTTTAAGCGTTGTGCTGAACGAGCCCTGAACGCGGAACCCCGCATTCGACAGGGCGCGCCTCAATACATTGAATCGCTTCAACTTTTCCGAGCCGTCAAAGAGCGGTTTACCGTTCTGTTTGGCAAAACCATAACCATCCACGACGACGATGGATGTGACGCCGCGCACGGAGGAGAAGCGCTGGTTGGGAGGCTGACGCGGACGAGCGCTCGCGTCGCGTTGCGACGTCCCGCGCGCAAGCGGGCGAGAGCAGCAGGGCTCCGAGCCGACGACGCGCTCGCGCGCAGCCGATCAGCTGTGGTCCCGTGCAACGATGTGAGAGATTGGGAGAGCGCTTGTCACCCGAGGCGCAGGGCTCGGGGATATCGGCTCTCGGGGATCGAGGGCGTCGGCGAACACGTCAGGATCAGATCTCGCTCTGGCTTGTCGCCGCTCGCGAGATTGCAGATCGAACAGCGATCTGCACCGAACGAAGAAATCCTGTTTCTTCTGCCGGACCGCTCCGCCGCAGCATCGCTGCCTCGAACTCGATCCGACCGTTGACCTGATGTCTCGCCGACACCCTCTATCGTCGGTTGGAGACTAAGGATGGCTGCCGGCTCTGAACGAGCTGGGCTCACCTTCGTTCCAACGACGTGCCGGCTTCAAGCTGCCGGACTCATCTCGCAGCGAACTGCGAGAGTTACTTCTTCTTGGCGACCTTCTTGGTCTTCTTGGCAGTCTTCTTCGCCGCGGTCTTCGCGACCTTCTTCACTGCCTTCTTCGCCTTCTTCGCTTTCTTGGCCATGTTGCCCTCCGATGTGAGTTGGCTTAGTCGATGCGTGCACTCGGGAATCGAGATGCACTCCATATCGATACACCAACGAGTGAAAAAAAACAGCTTCCGGCTTAAGGAAGTGTTGACACGCGCGCGCGTGTGCGGCTGACGAAACTCGCGAAGCAGCGCGACGGCCGACATCGGAAATGCGTTTCCGCGTCGACGCAGCGGCGAGCCTGCTACTAATAGCGATCGCAAGAAAAGCCTACGCTGCAAGGATTTCCTGAATTGCTGCTAGATCAGGCGGCAGCGGCGACAACTCCGTTGCGCAGCGCAGACTCACATCGGAGGAGCCGCTCGCGGACTCCGAGTCGTAAATTTTGGCAACGAAAAAATTTTCATCGTACACACCGTCGTGCGCGTTCGATCGCTCGTGAACGGTGGCTTTTTTGCGAATCGCGTGCGGCGATTCGCTGGACGCGAGCCCAAACGAAAACGGCGCGCACCGTGGTGCGCGCCGTCGGAACGAAGACCAGCGATCGTCGTTTCAGATGCCGAGCTTGCTCTTCAGCAGATCGTTGACCGCCTGCGGGTTGGCCTTGCCGCCCGACGACTTCATCACCTGGCCGACGAACCAGCCGGCGAGCTGCGGCTTCGCCTTGGCCTGCGCGACCTTGTCGGGGTTGGCGGCGATGATCTCGTCGACCACCTTCTCGATCGCGCCGAGGTCGGTGACCTGCTTCATGCCGCGGCTCTCGACCAGCTCGCGCGGATCGCCGCCCTCGCTCCAGACGATCTCGAACAGGTCCTTGGCGATCTTGCCGGAGATCGTCCCCTCGCCGATCAGCGCGACGATGGCGGCGAGCTGCGCCGCCGACACCGGAGAGGACGAGATGTCGCGGCCTTCCTTGTTGAGACGGCCGAACAGCTCGTTGATCACCCAGTTGGCGGCGAGCTTGCCGTCGCGTGCGCGGTCGGACAGCGCCTCCAGCACGCCTTCATAGAAGGCCGCGCTCTCGCGCTCGGCGACCAGCACCGAGGCGTCGTAGGGCGACAGGCCGAGATCAGCGATGAAGCGCGCCTTCTTCTGGTCGGGCAGCTCGGGCAGCGCGGCCTTCAGCTCGTCGACGAACGCCTGAGAGAACTCGAGCGGCAGCAGGTCCGGGTCCGGGAAGTAACGGTAATCATGCGCCTCCTCCTTGGAGCGCATCGACCGCGTCTCGCCCTTGTCGGGATCGAACCGGCGGGTTTCCTGCTCGATGACGCCGCCGTCCTCGATGATCTCGATCTGGCGCCGCGCCTCGGCCTCCACCGCCTGGCCGATGAAGCTGATCGAGTTGATGTTCTTGATCTCGCAGCGGGTGCCGAGCGGCCCGCCCGGCTTGCGCACGGAGACGTTGACGTCGGCGCGCAAGCTTCCCTTCTCCATGTCGCCGTCGCAGGTGCCGAGATAGCGCATGATCGAGCGCAGCTTGGTCACGTAGGCCTTGGCCTGCTCGGCATCGCGGATGTCGGGCTTGGAGACGATCTCCATCAGCGCCACGCCGCAGCGGTTGTAGTCGATATAGGACAGCGACGGCGACTGGTCGTGCAGCATCTTGCCCGGATCCTGCTCGATGTGCAGGCGCTCGATGCCGATGGTTGCGGTCTTGCCGCCGTCGAGCTCGACCGTGATCTCGCCCTCGCCCACGATCGGGTCCTTGTACTGGCTGATCTGGTAGCCCTGCGGCAGGTCCGGATAGAAATAGTTCTTGCGGTCGAACACCGAGCGCAGGTTGATCTTGGCGTTCAGGCCGAGCCCGGTGCGCACGGCCTGTCGCACGCACTCCTCGTTGATCACCGGCAGCATGCCGGGCATTGCGACGTCGACCAGCGACACATGGGTATTGGGATCGCCGCCAAAGGCGGTGGACGCGCCTGAGAACAGTTTGGACTTCGAGGTGACCTGGGCGTGGATCTCCATGCCGATCACGACCTCCCAGTCGCCTGTTGCGCCCTTCATCAGCTTGCCGCTGGTTGCCGTCATGGCCCTCAACTCCCCATCAGCGCGGAGACGATCCGCTCGAATTCGATATCCAACGCATCGGTCGCGACCGGCTGCCCGGCCTGGCGGTACCAATAGGCCGCATTGCCGAGATCGCCCTCGACGCGATGCAGATGCGCGTGCGCCCAGGCCGCATCGCGGCCGGTCTCGTCCTGAATGATCTTGTGCGCCCGGTCCCAATCGTCCTTCGCCAGCCACCACAGGCCGGTCAGCACGGGCGTGAGCCCGGCCGCGGGCTTATCGCCCGCGAGGCTCGTCTTGAAATCGGCGACGCTCACCACCACCGAACGGGCGTGAAGCGGCCCGCCGCCTGCTCGATGACCTCGCCGAGCGAGAACAGCGTCTCCTCGTCGAACGGACGGCCGATCAGCTGCAGCCCGAGCGGCAGTCCCTGCGCGTCCTTGCCGGCCGGCACCGCGATGCCCGGCAGGCCGGCCATGTTCACGGTCACCGTGAAGATGTCATTGAGATACATCTCGACCGGATCCGCGCCGCCCTTCTCGCCGATGCCGAAGGCAGCCGACGGCGTCGCCGGTGTCAGGATCGCGTTGACCCCTTGCGCGAAGCAGTCCTCGAAATCCTTCTTGATCAGCGTCCGAACCTTCTGCGCCCGGATGTAGTAGGCGTCGTAATAGCCGGCCGACAGCACATAGGTCCCGATCATGACGCGGCGCCGCACCTCCGCGCCGAACCCTTCGGCGCGGGTGTTCTCGTACAGCTCGCCGATCGACTTGCCGGGCACGCGCAGGCCGTAGCGGACGCCGTCGTAACGGGCAAGGTTCGAGGACGCCTCCGCCGGCGCCACGATGTAATACGCCGGGAGCGCGTATTTGGTGTGCGGCAGCGACACCTCGACCAGCTCGGCGCCGGCCGCCTTGAGCCACGCCGCGCCCTCGCTCCAGAGCTTTTCGATCTCGGCCGGCATGCCGTCGAGACGATACTCCTTGGGAATGCCGATCTTCATGCCCTTCACCGACTTGCCGATGGCGGCCTCATAATTCGGCACGGGGAGATCGACCGAGGTCGTGTCCTTCGGATCGTGGCCGGCCATCGAGCGCAGCAGGATGGCGGCGTCGCGGGTCGAGCGCGCGATCGGCCCGGCCTGGTCGAGCGACGAGGCGAAGGCGACGATGCCCCAGCGCGAGCAGCGGCCATAGGTCGGCTTGATGCCGACGGTGGCGGTGAACGCCGCCGGCTGGCGGATCGAACCACCGGTGTCGGTCGCCGTCGCGCCCATGCAGAGCAGCGCCGCCACCGCCGAGGCCGAGCCACCGGACGAGCCGCCCGGCACCAGCGTGGTGTTGGAGCCCTCGCGGCGCCAGGGGTTGCCGACCGGGCCGAAATACGAGGTCTCGTTCGACGAGCCCATCGCGAACTCGTCATTGTTGAGCTTGCCGAGCATGACCGCGCCGTCGCGCCACAGCTGCGAGGTCACGGTCGACTCATAGGTCGGCACGAAATTGCCGAGGATCTTCGAGCACGCGGTGGTGCGGACGTCCTTGGTCGCGAACAGGTCCTTGATCCCGAGCGGAATGCCGGCGAGCGGTCCGCCCTCGCCCTTATTGATCTTGGCGTCGGCCTCGCGCGCCATCGCGCGCGCCTGGTCCGGCGTCTCCATCACGAACGCGTTCAGCGCCCGCGCCTCCTCCATCGCCTTCAGATGGGCGTCGGTCAGCTCGAGCGACGTGAAGGTCTTGTCCGCGAGGCCCTTGCGGGCCTCGGCGAGCGTCATCGAAGTCAAATCGGTCATTTGTTGATCGGGCTGCAGAAGAAGGGGGATAGCGTCTTGTCGTCGGCGGCATCGTCGGCGAAGAACTTGTTCGTCTTCGCCTTGGTGGTATTCGCCTTGTCGGCATTGGCCGCCTCGATCTGGTCGAGCACCTCGTTCACGGCCTTGTCCGGATCGGCGGCCTTGCCCTGCCGCTCCATCGCGTCGAGATAATCCATATAGGCCTTGTAGGCCGCTTCATCGTCGCAGAGCAGGCACATCGGCGTTGGCTCGCTTATCGGTTTGAAGGAGCGGATCACGCGCGACGGGTGCGCGGAGCTGCCCCAAGCTATTCCACGACCTTCGGCACGAGAAAGAAGTTGTTCTCGGTCATGGGCGCGTTCTTGACGATGTCGTCGGCGATATCGCCGTCGGTGACGACGTCCTGGCGCTTCTTCATCGCCATCGGCGTCACCGAGGTCATCGGCTCGACGCCCTCGACATTGACTTCCGAGAGCTGCTCCACGAAGGCCAGCATCGCATTGAGCTCGCCCTGCAGATGCGGGACTTCGGCGTCAGTGACCGCGATCCGCGCCAATTGCGCGATCCGGCGGACGGTGGCGGCATCGACCGACATTATATAGGGCCTCACGGGACAAGGTGAACCCGCCCTATAGCAGAGCCCGGTTTCGCGCCGCAACCGGCAGGCTCCAGGGTTTTCAGGGGGCCCGCAAGGGCCGCACGCTCCAGCCCGCCATTTTCGAGAGCCGCGTCAGAGCCTGCTCGGCGAGCGTCCGCGTCAGCTCAGCCGCCGGGATCTCGCGGCCGAGCGGCAGTGCCTGTCCGGCCCAGAGATTGGTGAAATCCACCTTGCCCTGCTTCTCCGCGGCGGCCTTGAGCGGCCCCAGCGCGGTCGCGGCGTGCGGGAACGCCGGTGCGTCCGGCGAGACCGGACCGACCTCGCGCATCACCCGGTTGGCGACGCCGCGGGCGAGCCGCCCGGTCATCACATTGGTGATCACGGTCGATTCGTCATCGGCAGACGCGAGCGCGGCGCGCGCGATCGCGCTGACCTTGGCTTCCGGACAACGCAGAAAGGCGCTGCCGATCTGAACGCCGCAGGCGCCGAGCGCGAACGCCGCGGCAATACCGCGCGCGTCCGCAATGCCGCCGGCGGCAATGACGGGCAGCTTCACCGCGTCGACGATCTGGGGCACCAGCGCGAAGGTCCCGACCTGCTCGGCGAGCTTGTCGGTCAGGAACATGCCGCGATGGCCGCCCGCCTCCGCGCCTTGCGCGATGATGACGTCGGCGCCGTTCCGTTCCAGCCACACCGCCTCGCGCACGACCGTCGCGGAGGCCATCACCACCGCACCGGTCGCCTTGACGCGCGCCAGCAGGCCGGCCTCCGGCAGACCGAAATGAAAGCTGACGATCTCCGGCCTCAACTCCTCGATGACGGCGCACATCGCCGCGTCGAACGGCGCGCGGTTGGCGGCCGTGACCGGCGCCGCCGGATCCACGCCATACTCCTTGTAGTAAGCGCCGAGCCGCTGCTTCCAGCCGGCCTCGCGGACGGCATCCGCCTCCACCGGGGTATGGCAGAAGAAGTTCACATTGATCGGCGCGGAGACGCGCTGGCGGATGATGTTGACCTGCTCGCGGGCCTTGTCGGCGCTCAGCATGGCACAGGGCAGCGAGCCGAGGCCGCCACCTTGCGCGACGGCGATGACGAGATCGGCATCCATCACGCCGGCCATCGGGGCGAGCACGATCGGGTGCTCGGTCTTGACGAGATCCAGGAAGCGGCGATCGGGCCACATGGTTCACCTCACTCTTCTTCGTTGCGCGGCAGCCAGGTCGCGTTGCGCCGCCCCTGCAGGATCCGGGTGGCCTCGCCGACGATCCGCTCGACGATCTCGCCGGCCGGCGGGATATCATGGATCAGGCCGACCGCCTCGCCTGCGATGACGGCGGCGACATCGAAATTGCCCTCGGCCCTTGCCTTCACATAGTCGGCCGACACGCGCTCGACCTGCTGCAGCAATTCGACCTCCCGCCCCATCCAGCGCCGCGCATGGTCGTTGATCAGGCATCGTCCTGTGAACGGCGCCGGCCAGACATTGTTGCGCGACAGGTCGAAGATGATGCCGCGAACCGTCTCGCCGGATTTCGCAGCGCAGATGCGCCGCTTCGCGTCCTCGGCGCCCGCGGCTTCCTGGCTGGCATAGAACCGCGTGCCGAGCAGCACGCCATCGGCGCCGAGCGTGAGCATCGCGGCAAGGCCACGGCCATCCGCGAGACCACCGGCCGCCGCGACCGGCACGCGCCCCGCCGCGAGGTCGACGATCGCAGGCACGATGTCGAGCGTGGTTCGCGAGGCGCCATGGCCGCCGGCTTCGGTTCCTTGCGCGACCAGGATGTCGGCTCCCGCGGCGAGCGCCTGCTCCGCCATCGCTTCGTCCTGCACCTGGCAGATCAAGAGTGCTCCGACCTGCTTGATAGCGGGTGCGAAGCGCGCGGGATCGCCGAAGGACAGCATCACCGCCGCGGGCTTCGCCGCCAGCGCGATGTCGAGCAGCTCCGGCTGCCGGGCCAGCGACCAGGTAATGAAGCCGATGCCGAACGGCGCACTCAGGCGCTTGAGCTTGGCCGTTTCCTGCGCAAGCCAGACGCGGTCGCCGTAGCCGCCACCGAGAATACCCAAGCCGCCGGCTTCGCTGACCGCGCGCACCAGCCGCGCATCGGCGATCAGGTCCATCGGCGCCAGCAGGATCGGATGGATCGTGCCGAGCTTTTCCGTCAGCGGCGTTCTCAGCATCTGCCCTTCCCTGGTGTCTGGACGCGAACCCTAGGCGCGGTTAGCATTCTCACAAAATGAATAGTTGAGAACTCTGCCATCGCAGATTCAAAACGGAGAGCGGCTGTGGAACTGAGCGACCTGCAGACCTTCGCAGCCGTGGCCCGCACCGGCGGCATCACGCGCGCCGCCGAAATCCTGAACACCGTCCAGTCCAATGTCACGCAGCGGATCAAGGCGCTGGAAGCCGAGATCGGCACGGCATTGTTCGAGCGCCACAGCCGCGGCATGACATTGACCGGCGCGGGACAACGCCTGCTGCCCTACGCCGATCGCCTGGCGGCCTTGTCCCGCGAAGCCGTGCTCGCCGCGCGCGACGACGGCGAGCCGAACGGATCGCTCATGATCGGCTCGATGGAGACCACCGCCGCGGTGCGCCTGCCGACGCGTCTTGCGGATTTCCACCGGCGTTTCCCAGCCGTCTCCTTGAGCCTGCGCACGGCGCCGACAGCCGAGCTCGTCGCCGGCGTGCTCGACGGGACGCTCGATGGCGCCTTCGTTGCCGGACCGATCGATCATCCCGATCTCACCGGCGTGGTCGCCTTCGAGGAAGAGCTCGTGCTGGTGACGGCCAGGCGCTTCGAAAGCCTGCCGGCCTTGCGCGCGGCCACCATCGCCTCCGGTCCGACCGCGCTGATGTTCAGGGCCGGCTGCACCTACCGGCAGCGCCTGGAGCAGGTCTTCAACGCGTTCGGCTGGCCGGCGGCGGCCCGCATCGAGCTCGGCACCCTCGACGGCATGATCGGCTGCGTGGCCGCCGGCATGGGCGTCGCCTTGCTGCCGCGCGCCGTGGTGACGCGACACGAGATGAGCGGCAGCATCGGACTGCATACGCTCGATCCATCCCATGCCCAGGTCGAGACGCTCTTCATCCATCGCCGCACCGGGCATCGCAGCAGCGCATTGTCCGCCTTCATGGAAGGCTTTGGCCGCGGGGATCGCGACATCGCGGCGTGACTTAGCTCGCCCGGAGATTGTGCGCGCCATTGCTGGCGCGCAGCACATTCCTTGGCACGAAATGATCCGGGATCGCGGTGAAGCCCGGCCATTTCGACCGATGCGACGTTCGGGCGCTGTGCAGCGCACGCAGCCGAAAAACGCTTTGTCGCACGCTGCTGCACTACGTTAGGATGCGGCGCTGGCCAGCGCGAAAACCAACAAACGTCAACATGTCGGAGGAAATGCGATGCGCAACGCGTTCGTGTTGTGCTGCTCGATTGCCTTGATGGGTGCGATCGGGACGGCGACTGCTCAGGACAAGCCCGCAGACTGGACGAAGTCGAAATGGGGGCCGAACGACGAGATCGGCGCCGCCAACTACATCACGCCGGAGCTCGTGGTCAAAGCAGCCTCGCTGGTAAAGACCGGCAAGACCTATCCGCTCGGCATGATCATCGACGGCAAGACGCCCGCCTACCCGCCGCGCTCGTTCAAGATCACCGTGGTGCAGCCGGGACAGGCCGGCCTTCCCGGGCTCGGGCCCAACAAGGCGACCTATAATGACGACATCGTCGAAGGCTGGGTCGGCGTCGGCAGCCAGCTCGACGGTCTCGGCCATCTCGGCATCGAGCACGTCTACTACAACGGCAACAAGCTGCACGATTTCGCCGATCCGACCGGCCTGAAGAAGCTCGGCATCGAGAAGGTGCCGCCGCTGGTGGCGCGCGGCGTGCTGCTCGACATGGCCGCCTATTACGGCACCGATGTCGTGAAGGAAGGCACCGCCTTCAATGTCAAGGAGATCGAGGAAGCCGCCAAGAAACAGGGGGTCGAGATCCGCCAGGGCGACATCGTGATCTTCCACACCGGCTGGCTCGGCCTGATCGGCAAGGACGACAAGCGCTACAGCGCCGGCGAGCCGGGGCTCGGCGTCGAGGGCGCCAAGTACCTGACCTCGAAGGGCGTGGTCGCCGTCGGCGCCGACAACTGGGCGGTCGAAGCGATCCCGTTCGAGTCGAAGAACCTGTTCGAGGTGCACCAGATCCTGCTCGCGATGAACGGCACCTACATCCTCGAGAACATGGACACCGCCGAACTCGCCAAGGACAAGGGCTACGAGTTCCTGTTCGTGCTGGGACAGCCGCGCTGGCGCGGCGGTGTGCAGGGCAACATCAACCCGATCGCGATCCGATAGGTTCCGGCTTTGCCTCCCGGGCATGGCGCATGCTAAGCGGCGCGCCATGCCCGCTCCCATCCTCCCCCTCATCGAAGCCGCCGAGCGCTGGCCCGAGCGCGGCGCGCTCGTCGGCCTCGATCTCGGCACCAAGACCATCGGCGTCGCCGTGTCCGATCCCGACCGCCGGCTCGCCACCGGCGTCGAGACCATCCAGCGCAAGGCCTTCAAGGCCGATGCCGCACGGCTGCTTGCCATCTCGGCGGAGCGCAAGGTGGTCGGCTTCGTGCTCGGCCTTCCCATCAACATGGACGGCAGCGAGGGACCGCGGGCGCAGTCGACCCGCGCCTTCGCGCGCAATTTCGCAGGCCTCACCGACCTGCCGATCGGGCTGTGGGACGAGCGGCTGTCGACGGCGGCGGTCGAGCGCGAGCTGATCGGCATGGATGTCAGCCGCGCGAGGCGCGCCGAGGTGATCGACACCCATGCGGCGATCTTCATCCTGCAGGGCGCGCTCGACCGGCTCGCGACGCTGCGGCGCTCCGGACAATAGGCGATGAGCGCCGTCGTCGCGGCGCTCGCGCCGGTCTTCCTGCTGATCGTGATCGGCTTCGGCCTGCGGCGCAGCCTCATCCGGCTCGACTCGCAATGGCACGGGCTGGAGCGGCTGACTTATTATGTCCTGTTCCCCGCTCTGCTGCTGCAGAGCCTGGTCAAGGCCGATCTCACCCAAGTGCCGGTCGCAGGGATCGGCGGCGCCCTGTTCCTGGCGATGCTGGCGGTGTCCGCGCTCTGCCTCGCACTGCGTCCCCTGCTCGCGCGCTCGGGCATCGACGGCCCCGCCTTCACGTCGATCTTCCAGGGGGCGACACGCTGGCAGACCTATGTCGCGCTCGGCGTCTCGCGCAGCCTGTTCGGCCCGACCGGGCTTGCGGTGGCCTCGGTCGGAATGATCGCGATCATTCCGATGGTCAACGTCTTCAGCGTGGCCGTGCTCGCGCACTATGCCTCGCCGGACCGCCGCTCAGCGCGCGAGATCGCGACCACGATCGTCCGCAATCCGCTGATCTGGGCCTGTGTCGTCGGGCTTGCCCTGAACGTCGTCCACATGCCGCTGCCAAAACTCTGGCACGATGCCGCCGACGCGCTCGGCCAGGCGTCGCTGCCGATCGGCCTGTTGGTGACCGGCGCGGGCCTGCACTTCGAGGGGCTGCGGCGCGCGGGCGCGGCCGCGGCACTCGGCGTCGTGCTCAAGCTCGTGCTGATGCCGATCCTGGCGATCGGGCTCGCGCAATGGTTCGGCGTCAGCGGCCCGAGCCTGGTGGTGGTGGCGATCTGCGCGGCGGTGCCGACATCGCCGAGCGCCTATGTGCTGGCCAAGCAGATGGGCGGCGACGCGCCACTGCTGGCGCAGATCATCTCGCTGCAGACCGTGCTGGCCGCGCTGACGATGACGGTCTTCATCGCGCTGGTCGGTGGCGGCTAGGTGAGCAGGCCGATCACGACATACGAATAGACGTTGTTGGCGGAGTGCGCGACGACGGTGAGCCAGGTCGAGCCACTGCGAACGCGGCAATAGCCGAGCAAGAGCCCGATAACGAAGATCTCGAACATGCCAAACCAATCATATTGGACATGGCAGATGGCCCAAAAGGCCGAGGTGAGCACAATCGCACCGCCGGGCCGCAGAAACGACTCCGACCAGCCGCGCAACATGAAGCCGCGGACCAAGAACTCCTCCAAAATCGGCGCTCCGATACAAACCGTCACCAGGAAGAGGAACAAAATCAGAGGACCGTCGCGGCGCGCGCGGCCGAATTCAGCAACGGTGCCGGCATCCAGCGACTTGCCCAGAGCTTGTCCAATGAGGCTGACGACGTGGATGGCGACCAACATGATCAGCAAAGTGAGGACGAGCTCTTGCGCCGTCGGCCAGCGCAGGGCCAGATATTGGGAGAAGCGCCGCCGCGCCAAACGCACCGCGAGCCAGATCACCGCAAGCTCGCCGGGAAAATTGCCGAGCCACGCCGCCGTCTTCCACGAAACCTGACTGGTGATCTGCGCAACGGCCCCATCGGCTGGGGTCTTGTTAACCATCAATAAGACGAACAGAACAACAAATCCGCCGAGCAAGGCAGCCAGGGTGGCAAGCAGCGTGAAGCCCAGCGTGCCGAAAAAGTACCAGGTGCGTGGTGGCTTGGTCACGCGAACGGCATCGATCATCATTTATCCCCGCTTCTTGTGGATGATGATCGCGTGAAAAGTCGGCAGACACATGAACGGATTTGCGTTCTCAGTTTAGCCATGGCCGCTCGCCAGCCACATCGTCTGGATCGTGGCGGCGAGATTGTTGAGGCCGTGCAGCACCATGGTCAGATAAAGGGAATGGGTGCGGTAGCGCAGATAGCCGAACCACACGCCGAGCGAAAACACGTTCAACAGGGCGAACCAGTCATATTGAAGGTGAAGCACCGTCCAGACCGCCGAGGACAGCAGGATGGCCCCGGGCACCCGCAGGAAGGAGTCCGACCAGCCGCGATAGAGGAAGCCGCGCGCCATCAGCTCTTCCGACACCGGCGCCGCGACGCAGAAGGCGATCACCAGCAGCCAGACCACGCCGTCGCCCCTGGCGGTCTTCAGCAGATCGACCATGAAGCTCGATGACTTTTCCTCGTGCCCGGCCAGCTGCGTCGCCAGCTCCCAGCATCCGAGGATCACGACCATCCCGATCACGCCAAACGCGAAATTCTTCCAGCTCGTCCAGCGCAGGCCGAGATAGTCGACGAAGGACATGCGGGTGTGACGGATGGCGAAATAGATCGGGATCAGGATCGCCGGCACGCCCATGATCGCCGACAGCGAGACCGTCAGCGAGCGGCTCGCGATCTGGATCATGGCCACCTCGAACTGCGCCAGGCTGTCGATCGGGCCCTCATGGCGCAGCAGGAAATAGCCGATCGGCGTCAGCTGGCCGATGAAGAAGACGACGATGATCAGAAGGCCCCACAGCAGGGTCCGCCAGAAGCCGAGCGTGCGCGGCTGATGCTGCGCGGGCGCGACCTGCTGGGGCGGATGAGCCGGATCGAGGGAATCCAGGGCGGAGGCTTGGGGCGTATCGGTCAAGGCAGCGCGCGCTCCAGCAAGGCACGGATGTGGGTCGGGTCGAGATCGACGGCGCCGTACATGCTCGGATGAACGGCGGCGAGCCGCGTGGCGGCGAACAGTTCCGCGTGGGCAGGCGTGACACGGTTCAACGCGGCGGCGGCCGCCAGCAGCGCCAGCTTTTCGACCGCGAGCCGCGCCACACGCTCGCTGTCGCCGCGCCGGAAGGCCTGGCCAATCGCGGCGACCGCCTCGGCTGCGCCGGGCAGACCGCGCGTGTCATCGGCCAGAGTCTTCAGCACCGCGGCGGCTGCCTCCGCCTCGCGCGACAAAGCACGCAGCACGTCGAGGCACATCACGTTGCCCGAGCCTTCCCAGATCGCGTTGACCGGCGACTCCCGGAAATGCCGCGCGAGGATGCCGTCCTCGACATAGCCATTGCCGCCGAGGCACTCCATCGCCTCGTAGAGGAATGGCGGCGCGCTCTTGCAAACCCAGTATTTGATCACGGGCGTCAGCAGCCGCATGTACGCCGCCTCGGCCGGGTCCTCGTGCATGCGATCGAAGGCGCGGCACAGCCGCATCACCAGCGCCACCGTGGCCTCGACATGAACAGCCATGTCGGCGAGCACCGCCTGCATCAGCGGCTGGTCAGAGAGATGCTTCTGGAACACGCTGCGATGGCGCGCGTGGTGGAGCGCATGCGAAAGCCCCGAGCGCATCAGGCCGGCGGAGGAGATCGCGCAGTCCTGCCGCGTCAATTGCACCATCTGGATGATGGTGCTGATCCCCCTGCCCTCCTCGCCGACGCGCTCGGCGTAAGCGCCCGCGAACTCCACCTCGGAGGAGGCATTGGAGCGGTTGCCGAGCTTGTCCTTCAGGCGCTGGAAGCGCAGCGCATTGACCGCGCCATCCGGCGTGAAGCGCGGCATGAAGAAGCAGGTCAGTCCGCCCTCGGCCTGCGCCAGCACCAGGAAGGCGTCGCACATCGGCGCCGACATGAACCATTTGTGGCCGGTGATGCGGTAGCCATCGGCCGTGCGCTCGGCGCGCGTCAGGTTGGCGCGCACATCGGTGCCGCCCTGCTTCTCGGTCATGCCCATGCCGAGCGTCATGCCGCGCTTCTGCCACCACGGCGCAAAGGCCGGATCGTAGTCGCGTGTGGCGATGACGGGCATGGCCCGCGCCAGCAAACCGGGCTGCGCGGCCAGCGCCGCGACCGCAGCGCGCGTCATCGTGATCGGGCACAGATGTCCGCTCTCGACCTGCGCAGCGATGTAGAACTTTGCGGCTCGCACGACCTCGGAACTGTCGCCGGCCGGCTTGCCCTGGGCGCTCCATGTCGAATTGTGCAGGCCGGCCTCGACCGCGCGCGTCATCATGTGATGATAGGCCGGATGAAACTCGACCACGTCGCGGCGAAACCCCTTGGCATCGAAGCTGCGCAGCTTCGGCGTGGTCTCGTTGGCGAGGCGGCCCTGCTCCGCCATCTCGGCCGAGCCCCACAGCGCGCCGAACGACATGAGCTCCGGCGCGGCGTCAGCGCCGCCATATGCGTCGACGGCCGCCATCAGCGGCCGGTCGGCCGCGAACAGGTTCACGTCCTCGAAGGGCGGCGACTGGTTGAAGACCTCGTGGGTCTCGAACGATGGCTGGGTCATGGCCGTACCCTGAAACAACAGATCATCGGCGCGGCCGAATGGGAAAATCATAGGTGGTCGTAGCAGCGCCCGGCAGCGAAAAGTGCCACCACTCCTTGGCATAGTTCACAAACCCTTGCCGCGCCATGGCGGCCACCAGCTCATTGCGCCAGCGCCGCTGCGCGGGCGTCAGGTCCTTGGCGGCGGTGTGCGCTTTCATGTCGGAACAATCGTAGCCGGTTCCCATGTCGACGCTGCCCTCCGGCGCGCGCAGCGCGGCGGGCGCCGTGCAATCCGCGTAGGCCTTCGCCGGATCGAACGCCGCGTCCTTGTCGGCCGCGAGCTCCATCAGCGTGAGGTCGAGCGCGGCGCCCGTCGAATGGCTGGAGCGCGCGGCGATGTAGCCGAGCCGGAACAGATCCGACTTGGCGATCACAGGATTGTAGCGCCGGCCGGCCGCGCTTTCCGTCCCGTCCTGCGACCACGCCAGCATGTCCGCGACCGCGCGTGCCGGCCGGTAGCAGTCGAGCATCTTCAGCGACAGGCCGCGCGGCCGCAGCTCGGCCTGGATCGCCTTGAGACGCCGCGCGACGTCGCGCGTGACGACGCATTCGGCGGCCTCGTATCCCTTCAGCGGACGGCCGACGAAATTGTTGGCGCCGGCATAGCGGATGTCCTGCGAGATGCTGCTATCGACGTCCTGCAGATAGACGAAATCCCCCGGCAGCGGCTCGGCCGCGGCGGGCACGAGCCCGGCCAGCAGGACGAGGATGGAGCGCAGCAGCGCGCCTCCCGCAATCCAGACCCTTCGCAAGGCGGTCTGGGCGCGCCTTGCGGTATCACCTGAGGGAACGGGGGATAACTCGGAACCCCGGCTTTCGGCCTTGCCCCTCGCGGAAACCGCCCCTATAGCTCTGGCTTTAATGGCAACCTCACCGAAATCGACTTTCGTCCTCGGGCACCGGCATTTGCTGGGAATCGAGGGCCTTTCCGCCCACGACATCACCGGTCTCCTCGATCTGTCCGAGGAATATGTCGAACTGAATCGTCAGGTCGACAAGAAGCGCACCGTGCTGCGCGGCCGAACCCAGGTCAACCTGTTCTTCGAAGCCTCGACCCGGACGCAATCCTCGTTCGAGCTTGCCGGCAAGCGGCTCGGCGCCGACGTCATGAACATGTCGGTGTCGTCCTCGTCCATCAAGAAGGGCGAGACCCTGATCGACACTGCGGTCACGCTGAATGCGATGCATCCGGACATCCTGGTGGTCCGCCACCACGCCTCCGGCGCGGTCGAGCTGCTGGCACGCAAGGTCGACGGCTCCGTGATCAATGCCGGCGACGGCGCGCATGAGCATCCCACGCAAGCGCTGCTCGACGCGCTGACCATTCGCCGCAACAAGGGCCGCATCGAAGGCCTCGTCATCGCGATCTGCGGCGACGTGCTGCATTCGCGCGTCGCGCGCTCCAACATCCTGCTCTTGAACACGATGGGCGCCCGCGTCCGCGTCGTCGCGCCCTCCACGCTGTTGCCGCCGGGCATCGAGCGGATGGGCGTCGAGGTCGCGCGCGACATGCGCGAGGGGCTCAACGGTGCCGACATCGTGATGATGCTCCGCCTGCAGCGCGAGCGCATGAACGGCTCCTTCGTGCCGTCCTCGTCGGAATATTTCCAGTATTTCGGCCTCGACCAGAAGAAGCTCGCTTACGCCAAGCCCGACGCGCTGGTGATGCATCCGGGGCCGATGAATCGCGGCGTCGAGATCGACTCCATCGTCGCCGACGGCGCGCAGTCGCTGATCCGGGAACAGGTCGAAATGGGGGTTGCCGTGCGCATGGCCGTGCTCGAGGCGCTGGCCCGCAACCTGCCCAATGCTTGATAGTCGGGACGAAACGACATGCTGACCGATCGCCGCCCGATCCTGCTCGCCAACGCGCGCGTCATCGATCCCTCCCGCGACATCGATGGTCCCGGTGACGTGCTGATCGCCGATGGCGTGATCCGCGACCTCAAGCGCGGCATCGGCGCCGCCGGCGTGCCGGAAGGAACCGACGTCATCAACTGCGCCGGCAAGATCGTCGCGCCCGGGCTGATCGACATCTGCGCGTTCGTCGGCGAACCCGGCCTCGGCCATCGCGAGACGTTCGCGACCGCAAGCCAGGCCGCCGCGACCGGCGGCATCACCACCATCATCTGCCAGCCCGGCACCGAGCCGGTGATCGACAATTCGGCGACCGTCGACTTCGTGCTGCGCCGCGCCCGCGACACCGCGATCGTCAACATCCAGCCGATGGCCGCGCTGACCAAAGGCCTGCGCGGCGAGGAGATGACCGAGATCGGCCTCTTGCGCGCCGCCGGCGCAGTCGCCTTCTCCAACGGCCATACCAGCGTGATGAACGCCCAGGTGATGCGCCGCGCGCTGACCTATGCCCGCGATTTCGATGCCCTGATCGTGCATCACACCGAGGATCCCCACCTCGTCGGCGAAGGCGTCATGAACGAGGGCGAGTTCGCCTCGCGTCTCGGCCTCTCCGGCATTCCTCCAGCCGCGGAAGCCGTGGTGCTCGAGCGCGACATGCGCCTGGTGGCGCTGACCAAGGGCCGCTATCACGCGGCCGCGCTGAGCTCGGTCGACTCGCTCGACATCCTCAAGCGCGCGCGCGATGCGGGCCTGTCGGTGAGCGCCTCGGTGTCGATCAACCATGTCACGCTCAACGAGAACGACATCGGTCCCTACCGCACCTTCCTCAAGCTGACGCCGCCGCTGCGCACCGAGGTCGACCGCCGCGCGCTGGTCGAGGCGCTGGCCTCCGGCCTGATCGACGTCATCATGTCCGACCACAATCCGCAGGACGTCGAGGTCAAGCGGCTGCCGTTCGCGGAGGCCGCCAGCGGCGCGGTCGGCTTGGAGACGATGCTCGCGGCCTCGCTGCGGCTGGTCCACAGCGGCGAATTGAGCTGGACCACCTTGATCCGCGCGATGTCCACGCGCCCTGCGGAACTGCTCGGCCTGCCCGGCGGCACATTGCGCGCGGGCGCGCCGGCCGACATCATCGTGATCGACCCGGACGTGCCCTGGATCCTCGATCCGGCCGACCTCAAATCGCTGTGCAAGAACACGCCGTTCGACGAGGCCCGTTTCACCGGCCGCGTGGTCCGCACCATCGTCGGCGGCCGCACCGTGTTCGAACATGTCTGACCCGCGCCCTGGTGTAGAACCTGGCGTAGAACCTGGCGCAGAAGGAGTGGTGTGATGGGATCCGAAGTGTTCCTGCCCGTCGGCCTCATCATCGGCTATCTGTTCGGCTCGATTCCGTTCGGCCTGATCCTCACCAGGCTCGCCGGCACGCAGGATCTGCGCAGCATCGGCTCCGGCAACATCGGCGCCACCAACGTGCTGCGCACCGGCCGCAAGGGGCTGGCCGCAGCGACCCTGCTCGGCGATGCCCTCAAGGGCACGGCCGCGGTGATCCTCTGCGGCACTCTCGGCGGGCCGAATGCCGCGATGATCGCGGGCCTCGGCGCCTTCCTCGGCCATTTGTTCCCGGTGTGGCTGAAGTTCCGCGGCGGCAAGGGCGTCGCGGTCTATATCGGTATTCTGATCGGCCTGTTCTGGCCGGGCGCGATCTTCTTCTGTCTCGTCTGGCTCGCGACGGCGTTCGCGTTCCGCTACTCATCGCTGGCTGCACTCGTCGCGAGCGTGCTGACTCCGATCGTGCTGTGGGCATTCGGCCACACCGCGCTCGCCGCCCTGTTTGCCCTGCTCACGCTGTTGCTGATTTACATGCATCGCGAAAACATCAAGCGCCTGCAGAGTGGCACCGAGAGCAAGATCGGCGCAAAGAAGTAATCACTCCGGGCAAATACGGGCAATCTGTGTCGCGCGCGTTGCCGAAAGCGGCAGCGCCGCAACACCGCCACATCATCAGCTAATAAGTTAACGACGGACTCTGGTGTGAATCATGATTGCCTGTCATGATTCCGGCATCTGAACACGCAAGACCAATTCGAGCGGCTCGCTGCTTCCGAGCGATCACCGCACTGATGAGGAGTCGGCGCAGCAAATGTCCACACCCGTCCGCTCGAGCGCCAGCGTTCTCCTCTCCGCGGCTCAGATCTGGTCGACTGACGACCCGTTCGCGTCCACCGGCAAGACGGCCGAACCGGCACAAGCCACCGCGACCGGTGCCGCGGTCGACGCCGTGGCCGAGAGCCCGGCGGTTCTCGTGACGCCCGAGACCAGCGCGCCGTCGGACAGCGCCGCCGTGGTCGTCGGGATGATGATCGCGACCACCAGCGCAGCCGCGATCACCGAGCCGAAAGCGGCGGAGACCACCGAGCGTTCGCTCGCCGAGACGATCGCCAGCGCCACGCTGCCGCCGCCGCCGCGGATCTGGCCGCCGCGCAAGCTGTCGCTGGCGCTGCAGGGCGGCGGAACCTTCTCCGCCTTCACCTGGGGCGTGCTGGACCGCCTGCTGGAGGAACCGAACTGCGATTTCGACACGATCAGCGGCGCCAGCGCCGGCGCCGTCAACGCCGCGCTGCTGGCGAGCGGCCTGGCCAAAGGCGGTCGCGACGAGGCCCGCAGCCGGCTCGGCCTGTTCTGGACGCGGTTGATGGACGAGGCCTCGTTCCGCTCGCTGATGGTGATCGGCGCCTTTTCTCCGGCGAGCAGCTCGGTCTGTTTCGGCCCGGGGCTGCGCGGCGGACGAGCCGATCCGCTCGATCTCGATCCGCTGCGTGACATCCTGCTCGAGACCATCGATTTCGAGGCGGTGCAGAGCGCCGCCGCGCCTCGCCTGCTGGTCTCGGCCACCCGCGTCCGTGACGGCTCCCCGCAGATCTTCCGCAACGCCGGGATCACGCCGGACGTGCTGCTGGCATCGACGTGCCCGGCGCAGCTCAACGCCGCCGTGGATATCGGCGATGACGCCTATTGGGACGGCAGCTACAGCGCCAACCCGCCGCTGGTCCAGATCGCGCATGAATCCAGCGCGGCCGACCTGCTGGTCGTTCAGGTCACGCCGGCGCGCAACGGCTACGTGCCCGTGACCTCGGCCGCGATCGATCGCCGCCTCGACCAGATCGCCGCCAACGCGGTGCTGAACGCCGAGCTCGCCGCGCTCGAATGGGCCCGCAGCGACGGCCTGCATCCGCCGCGCGTGCACCAGCTCTCGGCCGAGGAGGCGATCGAGGCGCTGGCGCAGCGCGACGCGACCGATCTCGGCAGCGACTTCATCGAGACCCTGCATCAGCGCGGGCGCGAGGCCGCGGACCGCTGGCTGCGCAAGGCGCCGCTGGGCACGATGCCGGCCATCGTGGACGAACGGCCGGTGGCGACCGGCGAGCAGGTGCGCGAGGTCGCTCCGGCGTAGCGTCCCCTCTTCCCTGCGCCCTCGGGTTGCTCCATGCTGACGCCTCTGCATGGGGGGCCCCGAGTGGACGCGATCAATACGACGATCGAGCTGAGCGAGACCGAGCGGCGCGACCGGCTGCGCCTGATCCGCTCGGACAATGTCGGCCCGCGCACGTTCCGCTCGCTGCTCGACCATTTCGGTACCGCCCGCGCCGCACTCGACCGCCTGCCGGACCTCGCCCGCCGCGGCGGGGCCGCGACGGCCGGCCGGATTTGCACGGCCGCCGAAGCCGAGGCCGAGCTCGAGGCCTGCCAACGATACGGCGTCGACCTGCGCGCCCCGGACGAGGACGGCTACCCGCCCCGCTTGGCCACCTGCGAGGACGCGCCGCCGCTGCTCGGCATTCGCGGCCGGCGCGAGACGTTGATGCGTCCGATGATCGCCATCGTCGGCTCGCGCAACGCGTCCGCGGCGGGGCTCAAATTCGCCGGCCAGCTCGCGCATGAGCTCGGCCAGGCCGGCTTCGTCATCATCTCCGGCCTGGCGCGCGGCATCGATCAGGCGGCGCATCGCGCTTCGCTCGCGAGCGGCACCGTCGCCGTGCTCGCCGGCGGCCACGACCGGATCTATCCGCCCGAGCATGTCGATCTGCTCGGCGCCATCGTCGGCGGCAGCGGCGCAGCCATCTCGGAGATGCCGCTCGGCCACGAGCCGCGCGCTCGCGACTTCCCCCGGCGCAACCGGCTGATCTCCGGCGCCTCGCTCGGCGTCGTCGTGGTCGAGGCTGCGCACAAATCGGGCTCGCTGATCACTGCGCGCATGGCCGGCGAGCAGGGCCGCGAAGTCTTCGCCGTCCCGGGCTCTCCGCTCGACCCGCGGTCGGCCGGCACCAACGATCTCATCAAGCAGGGTGCGACGTTGGTCACCGAAGCCGCCGACATCATCCAGGCCGTTGGGCCGATCCTGGAGCGGCCGCTGCCGCTGTCGCTGCGCGAGCCGGACGAAGACCTGTTCGCGCCCGATCCGGAGCACCACGACCGCGCGCAGATCCTGAGCCTGCTCGGGCCGACGCCTGTCTCGATCGACGATTTGATCAGGATCAGCGGCCTGTCGCCGGCCGTGCTCCGCACGGTGCTGCTCGAACTCGAGCTGGCGGGCCGGCTGGAGCGGCACGGCGGCGGCATGGTGTCGCTGAGCTAGCCCTCAGTCGGCATCCCGCGACGCGTCGAAGCGGCTGCGCGCCTGCTCGATCTGCTCCCGGTGCTCGATCGCCCAGGCCCCGAGCGCCTGCACGGGCTGCGACAGGCCGCGGCCGAGATCGGTGAGCTCATAGTCCACCCGCGGCGGAATGGTTGGGAACACCGTCCGCGTCACCAGTCCGTCGCGTTCGAGACCGCGCAGGGTCAAGGTCAGCATGCGCTGCGAGATGCCGCCCACGAGCCGCTTCAGCTCGTTGAAGCGCTTCGGCCCGTCCTGCAGCATCATGATGACGAACACGCTCCATTTGTCGCCGACGCGGGCCAGGATCGCGGCGACGCCGCGGCAGTCATGGTGCTCCGGAGCGGCCAGAGCGTCGGTATCAGTGCTGTCACGAGGTGTCACGGATGTGCCCGGGTTTCAAGAATGTGCGTTCTTGTGGGGTTACAGCACAGTCACTCATAGTGCGCCAGTTACAAACCGATACCGAGGTAACTGACCTATGACCCATCTGCTCCACATCGATTCCAGCGTGCTCGGCCCGAATTCCGTCAGCCGCGAGGTGTCCGCCGCGATCGTGGCGCGAGTCCGCCAGATGACGCCGGGACTCGACGTGACCTATCGCGACATCGCCGCGGCACCGCTTGCGCATCTGTCGGGCGCGCACGTCGCGACGATGCGTGGCGGGGCTGACATGGACCCCTCCATCGCCGCCGATGTCGCCACGGGCCAGGCGGTTCTCGACGAGTTTCTCCGCGCCGACATCGTCGTGATCGGCGCGCCAATGTACAATTTCTCGGTGCCGAGCCAGCTCAAATCCTGGATCGACCGCATTGCGGTAGCGGGCAAGACCTTCACATACGGCCCGAACGGCCCGGAGGGCCTCGCCGGCAACAAGCGCGTGATCGTCGCGATCTCGCGCGGCGGCCGCTACGGTGCTGAAACGCCGATGGCTGCCCTCGAGCACGTCGAGACCTATCTGCGCAGCGTCTTCGGATTCATCGGCGTCAAAGATCTCACCTTCATTGCCGCCGATGGCGTGCAGATGGGACCGGAGCACCGCGCGCAGGCGCTGGCTCATGCGCTCGACGCAGCCGGCCGTCTCGCGGCCTGAGGTCCACCAGCATGATCCTCGGACCGGGGCGGGCATCACGCCTACCCCGGTCGTCTCTCATTCCTTAGCCTCGATAGATCGGTGCGCCCGCCGGCGAACTGGTCGTGCCGCCGTCGACGAACAGCTCCTGGCCCTGGATATGGGCCGCGTCGTCCGACGCCAGGAACAGCACGGTCCCGGCGATGTGGTCGGGCTCGCCGATACGGCCGAGCGGCGTCGTCGCCGCGATCCGCGCCTCGAACGCCTTCTCGGCCTCCGGTGTTGCGACAGCAGCGCCCCAGATCGGGGTGCGGATCGCACCCGGCGCGACCACGTTGACGCGAATGCCGCGCGGCGACAGCTCGGAGGCCAGCACCCGCGCCATGGCACGAACGCCGGCCTTGCTGGCCGCATAGGCGGAATAGCCGGGATTGCCGAGGACCGAGATCACCGAGCCGTTCAGGATGATCGAAGCGCCATCCTTGAGATGCGGCAGCGCGGCCTGGACGGTGAAGAACACGCCCGTCAGATTGGTGCGGGTCACCTGTTCGAACACCTCCAGCCTGGTCGCGCCGGCCGGCGTTGCGCCGGGAATCCCGGCATTGGCGAACAGGATGTCGAGCTTGCCAAACCGTTCCGAGGCGCGGGCGATCGCCGCCTCGGTCGCAGCGATATCCGTCGCGTCGGCCACGAGCGCGAGGGCGTTGGGCCCGAGTTCCCGCGCCGCCGCCTCCAGGCGCCCGCTGTCGCGTCCGGTGATGGCGACCTTGGCACCCTCGGCGACAAACCTCCGGGCGGTCGCGAAGCCGATGCCACTGCTGCCGCCGGTAATCAGAGCCGTCTTGTTATCGAGTCTCACGCCCGCCTCCATGTGGTTGCCTTATTAAACCACAATCGACATATGCACTTTGGTTTCATTATGCAACTAAACCGTGGTATGGCGTTGCTCGGGCGACGAGCGATCCCGCAGCGGAGGGGCATCTGATGGTGAAGCGGACGAGTTTGGAGGGAGATCCCTGCCCGATCGCCCGGTCGCTGGATGCGATCGGCGACTGGTGGTCGCTCCTCATCATCCGCGATGCGTTTCTGGGCGTCCGCCGCTTCAGCGCGTTCCAGCGCAGCCTTGGACTGGCCAAGAACATCCTGACGGTACGGCTGCGGGCGCTGGTCGATCGCGGCATTCTCGCGATCGAGCCTGCCGCTGACGGCAGCGCCTATCACGACTATGTGCTGACAGCGAAGGGACGCGGCCTGTTTCCCATCCTCGTCGCTCTGCGGCAGTGGAGCGAGGAATTCGACGATCGCCCGGAGCAGATCACCACGACGCTGGTCGACCGCGTCAACCGGCGGCCCGTGCGCAAGCTTCTCCTGGCCGCCGACGACGGGACGCCGTTGACGGCCGAGCAGACCACCCTGGCCGGACGCTGAGCCGATCGATCAGGCAAGCCTGCAGATGTGGCGGGCCCGTGGATCAGGACAGCCTGCGCCGGCTTCGAAGCCGGAGGTGCTCTTCGGCCTCGAGGTTTGCCATGCGCAAGAGATAGTCGAGCATGTCGAGGTTATGCCGCTGGGCCAGCTCCGACAGGTTTGCCGTGACCTCGGCAATCAGCGCTGCCGCGGCATCGGGATCCTCCACCGACTCTTCTATATCTGGGTCGCGTTTGTCCGCTTCCTTGGTCAATAACTTTATCCAAAGTCGGGTTTTTGACGGAAATCATCGCAAAACGAGCACGGTCCCAGTAGCGCTCCCTACAACCTGATAGGTACTTCGCCGGCCAGACGCAATCGACTTTCACCGCCGCGCGATTTGACAGGAACCCCCTCACCACCCATGTTCGGGTCAACGAGCCCACCGCGAATCCCGCGAAACCGGCTTCAATCCTTCCACTAAGCCATTGGAAATACATGAATATCGTCATCGTGGAGTCGCCTGCCAAGGCCAAGACGATCAATAAGTATCTGGGCTCCTCCTACGAGGTTCTGGCCTCTTTTGGTCATGTCCGCGACCTCCCGGCGAAGAACGGTTCCGTGGATCCGGAAGAAAACTTCCGGATGATCTGGGAGGTCGACCCCAAGGCGGCGGGCCGACTCAACGAGATCGCCAAGTCCGTGAAGGGCGCCGACCGCCTGATTCTCGCCACCGACCCTGATCGCGAGGGCGAGGCGATCTCCTGGCATGTGCTGGAGGTGTTGAAAGAGAAGCGCGCGCTGAAGGATCAGAAGATCGAGCGCGTCGTGTTCAACGCCATCACGAAGCAGGCCGTCTCGGACGCGATGAAGCATCCGCGCGAGATCGACGGCGCGCTGGTCGACGCCTACATGGCGCGCCGCGCGCTCGATTACCTCGTCGGCTTCACCCTCTCCCCGGTGCTGTGGCGCAAGCTGCCCGGCGCCCGCTCCGCGGGTCGCGTGCAGTCGGTGGCGCTGCGCCTGGTCTGCGACCGCGAGCTCGAGATCGAGAAGTTCGTCCCGCGCGAATATTGGTCGCTGATCGCGACCTTGGCGACGCCGCGCGGCGACACGTTCGAAGCCCGTCTCGTCGGCGCCGACGGCAAGAAGATCCAGCGGCTCGACATCGGCACCGGTGCGGAAGCCGAGGACTTCAAGAACGCGCTCAACGCGGCGGCCTATTCGGTCGCGACCGTCGACGCCAAGCCGGCGCGGCGCAATCCGCAGGCGCCCTTCACCACCTCGACCCTGCAGCAGGAGGCCAGCCGCAAGCTCGGCTTCGCGCCGGCGCACACGATGCGCATCGCGCAGCGTCTCTATGAAGGCATCGACATCGGCGGCGAGACCACCGGTCTCATTACTTATATGCGAACCGACGGCGTGCAGATCGACGGCTCGGCGATCACCCAGGCCCGCAAGGTGATCGGCGAGATCTACGGCAACAAATACGTGCCGGACAGCCCGCGCCAGTACCAGACCAAGGCCAAGAACGCCCAGGAGGCGCACGAGGCGATCCGCCCGACCGACCTGTCGCGCAAGCCGGCCGACCTGCGCAAGCGGCTCGATGACGATCAGGCCAGGCTGTACGAGCTGATCTGGACCCGCACCATCGCCAGCCAGATGGAATCCGCCGAGCTCGAGCGCACCACCGTCGACATCACCGCCAAGGCGGGCGGCCGCACGCTCGAGCTGCGCGCCACCGGCCAGGTCGTCAAGTTCGACGGCTTCCTCGCGCTGTATCAGGAAGGCCGCGACGACGAGGAGGACGAGGACAGCCGCCGGCTGCCACAGATGAGCCAGGGCGAGGCGCTGAAGCGCCAGAACCTGGCCGTCACCCAGCACTTCACCGAGCCGCCGCCGCGCTTCTCCGAGGCCTCGCTGGTCAAGCGCATGGAGGAGCTCGGCATCGGCCGGCCCTCGACATATGCCTCGATCCTCGATGTGCTGAAGGCGCGCGGCTATGTGAAGCTCGAGAAGAAGCGCCTGCACGGCGAGGACAAGGGCCGCGTCGTCATCGCGTTCCTAGAGAACTTCTTCCGCCGCTATGTCGAGTATGATTTCACGGCGGATCTGGAGGAGCAGCTTGACCGCATCTCCAACAATGAGATCGCCTGGCAGCAGGTTCTGAAGGATTTCTGGACCGGCTTCATCGGCGCCGTCGACGACATCAAGGACCTGCGCGTGGCGCAGGTGCTCGACGCGCTCGACGAGATGCTCGGCCCGCACATCTATCCGCCGCGCGAGGACGGCGGCGACGTCCGGCAGTGCCCGACCTGCGGCACCGGCCGGCTCAATCTGAAGGCCGGCAAGTTCGGCGCCTTCGTCGGCTGCTCGAACTATCCGGAATGCCGCTACACCCGTCCGCTCGCGGCCGACAGCGAGGCCGCGGCCGATCGCATGCTCGGCCAGGATCCGGACTCGGGCCTCGAGGTCGCCGTCAAGGCCGGCCGGTTCGGGCCTTACATCCAGCTCGGCGAGCAGAAGGACTATGCCGAAGGCGAGAAGCCGAAGCGCGCCGGCATCCCGAAGGGCACGCAGCCGTCGGACGTCGATCTCGATCTGGCGCTGAAGCTGCTGTCGCTGCCGCGTGAGATCGGCAAGCATCCGGAGACGGGTCTTCCGATCACGGCGGGCCTCGGCCGCTTCGGGCCGTTCGTGAAGCACGACAAGACCTATGCGAGCCTTGAGGCCGGCGACGAGGTGTTCGACATCGGCCTCAATCGCGCCGTCACCTTGATTGCCGAGAAGGTCGCCAAGGGTCCGAGCAAGCGCTTCGGCGCCGATCCCGGCAAGGCGCTGGGCGATCATCCGTCGCTCGGTCCGGTCGCCGTGAAGGCTGGCCGCTACGGCGCCTATGTCACCGCGGGAGGCGTCAACGCCACCATCCCCGGCGACAAGGAAAAGGACACGATTACGCTCGCCGAGGCGATCGCGCTGATCGATGAGCGCGCCGCCAAGGGCGGCGGTAAGCCAAAGGCGGCAAAGAAGGCTGCGAAGCCCAAGGCCGCCGCGAAGCCGAAGGCGGGCGGCGACGACGACTCGCCGAAGCCGGCCAAGAAGGCCGTGGCGAAGAAGGCGGCGGCCAAGCCGAAATCAGACTCCACCAGCAAGGCGCGTGCGCCGGTTGCGAAGGCCGCCAAGACATCGGCGAAGCCTGCGACCAAGGCCACGCCCAAGAAGAGCGCCGGCAAGGCCCGCGGATGAGAAAATGATCAAAAAGCGCGACATCGGCTTCCCTCCGCGGGAGGCCATCGTCGCCTTCATCCGCGCCAATCCGGGCAAGGTTGGCACCAAGGACATCGCCCGCGAGTTCGGCCTGAAGAACGCCGATCGCGCAGCACTCAAGGAGCTGCTGCGCGAGCTCGTCGCCGACGGCACCGTCAAGAAGAGCGGCCGCAAGAAGATCGTCGAGCCCGCGACCTTGCCGGCGACACTGGTCGCCGACATCACCGGCCGCGACAGCGATGGTGAGCTGATCGCAAAACCCGCCGAGTGGGACGAGGCCGAGCAGTCCGAGCCGCCGCGCATCCGCATCTACGCGTCTCGCCTCGCCAAGCCAGGCGCCACTGCAGGCGTCGGCGATCGCGCTTTGCTCCGCGTCGAGCCGATCGACGATGCCGACGGCGTCGCCTATCGCGGCCGCGTGCTGAAGGTGATCGACCAGGCGCGCAACCGCGTGCTCGGCATCTTCAAGAGCAACCCCAATGGCGGCGGTCGCCTCATCCCCGTCGACAAGAAGCAGGCCGGCCGCGAGCTGTCGATTGCGCCGGGCGATACCCGCGACGCCAAGGACGGCGATCTCATCAGCGTCGACCTGTTGCGCGGCCGCGGCTACGGCCTGCCGGCGGGCCGCGTGAAGGAGCGCTACGGCTCGGTGGCGACCGAGAAGGCGATCAGCCTGATCGCGATCCACGCCCACGAGATTCCGATGGACTTCTCGGCCGCGGCCGTCGCGGAAGCCGAAGCCGCGCAGCCGGCGAACCTGAAGGGCCGCGAGGACTGGCGCGAACTGCCGCTGGTCACGATCGATCCGCCCGATGCGAAGGACCATGACGACGCGGTCCATGCCGAGCCGGATCCCGATCCGAACAATGCCGGCGGCTTCATCCTCCACGTCGCGATCGCCGACGTCGCCTACTACGTGCGTCCGGGCTCGGCGCTCGATCGCGACGCGCTGATCCGCGGCAATTCGGTGTACTTCCCCGACCGCGTCGTGCCGATGCTGCCGGAGCGCATCTCCAACAATCTGTGCTCGCTGGTGCCGGGCGAGCCGCGCGGCGCGCTCGCCGTGCGCATGGTGCTGGGCGCCGACGGTCGCAAGCGGTCGCACTCGTTCCACCGCGTGCTGATGCGTTCGGCCGCAAAGCTGTCCTACGCGCAGGCGCAAGCCGCCATCGACGGCAAGCCGGACGACATCACCGGCCCCCTGCTCGAACCGATCCTCAAGCCGCTCTATGCCGCCTATGAGGTCGCCAAGCGCGGCCGCGACGCGCGCGATCCGCTCGACCTCGACCTTCCCGAGCGCAAGATCCTGTTGAAGCCGGACGGCACCGTCGACCGCGTTGTCGTGCCCGAGCGCCTCGACGCGCACCGGCTGATCGAGGAGTTCATGATCCTCGCCAACGTCGCAGCCGCCGAGGCGCTGGAGAAGAAGGCGCTGCCGCTGATCTATCGCGTGCATGACGAGCCCACGGTGGAGAAGGTGCATGCGCTGCAGGACTTTCTCAAGACGCTCGACGTGCCCTTTGCGAAGTCGGGCGCGCTGCGGCCGTCACTGTTCAACCGCGTGCTGACGCTGGTCGCCGGCCAGGACTACGAGAAGCTCGTCAACGAGGTCGTGCTGCGCTCGCAGGCGCAAGCCGAGTACTCCTCGGAAAATTACGGGCATTTCGGCCTCAATTTGCGCCGCTACGCGCACTTCACCTCCCCCATTCGCCGCTACGCCGACCTCGTCGTGCATCGCGGCCTGTTGCGCGCACTGGGGCTCGGCGACGGCGCCCTGCCCGACAGCGAGACGCCGGATCATCTCGCCGAAGTCGCGGCGCAGATCTCGGTGACCGAGCGGCGCGCGATGAAGGCCGAGCGCGAGACCGCCGACCGGCTGATCGCGCACCATCTCGCCGACCGCGTCGGCGCCAGCTTCCAGGGCCGCATCTCCGGCGTCACCCGCGCCGGCCTCTTCATCAAGCTCGACGACACCGGCGCCGACGGCCTGGTTCCGATCCGAACCCTCGGCACGGAATATTTCGACTACGACGAGACGCGCCACGCGCTGATCGGCCAGCGCAGCGGTGCCATGCACCGGCTGGGTGACGTCGTCGACGTGCGTCTGGTAGAAGCTCAACCGGTGGCCGGCGCGCTGCGCTTCGAGCTGCTGACGCAGGCCGACGTGCTGGTGTCGCGCCATCCGCGCGGCGCAGGCCCCAGGCGCAAGAATACCGTCGGGACGAACGCCAAGGCGACCCACAAGGCGGCCAAGCGGGGCAAATCCGAAGCGCGCACGAAGCACAAAGAGAAAAGCCGTAAGAAAAGCCAAAAGGCAGGGGCAAAACGCAAGCCCGGCACGTCGAAGAAAGGCCAATCATGGACGCCATGAGCTCTACGCCCCGCGCAATGCCACAGCCGCTGCCGCAGACCTGGACCCGCGACACCGGTCTCGCCGAGAAGCGCGACGTCTGGGCGGCGATGAAGCACGGCCTGCGCGGCCGCTGCCCGCGCTGCGGCGAGGGCAAGCTGTTCCGCGCCTTCCTGAAGGTCGCCGACAATTGCGATCGCTGCGGCCAGGATTTCTCCGGCCATCGCGCCGACGATCTTCCCGCCTATCTCGTCATCGTCATCGTCGGCCACATCATCGTGCCGCTGGTGCTGTCGATCGAGACCAACTACGCGCCGCCGGTGGCGCTGCAGCTCGCGATCTACCTGCCGGTGACCTTGATCGCCTCGCTCGCGCTGCTGCAGCCGGTCAAGGGCGCCGTCGTCGGGCTGCAATGGGCGTTCCGGATGCACGGCTTCGACGACAATCCGGTGGAAGGCATTCCGCCGGTGTGAGCGACTTCAAGAACTAATAAGAAGAAGGGGAGGATATGAGCGAGACGGCACAGGCGACGAGCGCGCCGGCGGGCAAGCCCGCCGAGAAGGAAGCAGACCATCATCCTTATACGAAGCCACGCGACGCCGCGACCTTGATCCTGGTCGACCGCAGCGGCGCGGTACCGAAAGTGCTGGTCGGCAAGCGTCACGACAAGGTCGTGTTCATGCCCGGCAAGTTCGTCTTTCCCGGCGGCCGCGTCGACAAGACCGATCACCGCATTCCGGTCGCAGCTCCCATGCCGGCCGAACTCGAAGCCAATCTGTTCAAGGGCAAACCGCAGACATCAGCGTCACGGGCGAAATCGCTCGCCGTCGCCGCGATCCGCGAAGCCTGCGAGGAAACGGGTCTCTGCCTGGGACGCAAGGTCGACGGCCCTACGCCGAAGCTCGATGGTCCTTGGGCGCCATTCACCGAGGCCGGCCTGCTGCCCGATCCCTCCGGCCTGTTCCTGATCGCCCGCGCCATCACCCCGCCCGGCCGCATCAAGCGCTTCGACACCCGCTTCTTCACCGCCGACGCCTCCGCCATCACCCACCGCGTCGACGGCGTCATCCACGCCGATGCCGAGCTGGTGGAGCTGGTCTGGGTCGAGCTCGGCTCAAAACCGCTCGCCGATCTGCACCCGATGACCAAGAACGTCCTCCACGAGCTCGACAAGCGCCTCGCTACCGGCCCGCTCCGCCACGACGCCGAGGTGCCCTTCTTCCACTTCTACGGCGGCAAGATGCAGAAGGACGTGCTGGGCGGGTAGCATCAGCGCGGCGGCGTCATACTCGCTGCTCACGGATACTCGCCGGCATTTCGGTCAGCTCCACCACACCCCCAATGAGATGGGCGTTGTAGCAACACCCACAGCCGTCGTCCCGGACAAGCCGCGACGCGCGCCAGCGCGACGCGGCGCCGATCCGGGACCCATACTCCGCGGCGGATGTGATGCGCGAAAATGCCAACGGCCGGCCTGCCTCAAACTGCTCCCTGGGAGTATGGATCCCGGCGTTCGCCGGGATGACACCGTTGATTGGGCCGGCTGCGCGGCTCTCATTGGAATGCGCGTGCTACGCACGGCATTGAAAATGAAATCGTGTTCTGCGGCGGCTGGCTGACGGCAGCCCGGCGAGTTCCTATCTCCAGAAAAGACAGCAACCATCCGCGGACCTCCTCATGGCCCCTCGTCAACTCAAGCTCGGCGCGTTCATGCGCCCGGTCTCGATCCACACCGGCGCGTGGCGCTATCCTGGCGCCTGGCCGGACGCCAACTTCAATTTCGCGCATCTTAAGCAGCTGATCCGCAAGCTCGAGGCCGGCAAGTTCGACGCCTTCTTCATGGCCGATCATCTGGCCGTGCTGAACATGCCGATCAATGCGCTGAAGCGCAGCCACACCGTGACCTCGTTCGAGCCGTTCACGCTGCTGTCGGCATTGTCGGCGGTCACCGAGAACATCGGCCTGATCGCGACGGGCTCGACCACCTTCGACGAGCCCTATCACGTCGCCCGCCGCTTCGCCTCGCTCGACCATCTTTCCGGCGGCCGTGCCGGCTGGAACATCGTCACCACATCGAACCCCGACGCAGCGCTTAATTTCGGCCTCGACGACCACATGGAGCACGCCGAGCGCTACAAGCGCGCCCGCGAGTTCTACGACGTCGTCACCGGCCTGTGGGATTCCTTCGCCGATGATGCGTTCGTGCGCGACGTCGAGAGCGGGCTGTTCTTCGATCCCGACAAGATGCATGTGCTCGACCACAAGGGCAAATATCTCAAGGTGCGGGGACCGCTGAACATCGCCCGTCCCGTGCAGGGCTGGCCGGTGATCGTGCAGGCCGGCGCCTCCGAGGACGGCAAGCAGCTCGCGGCCGAGACCGCGGAGGCCGTGTTCACCGGCGGCGGCAGTCTCGCCGACGGCCAGAAGCTCTACGCCGACATCAAGGGCCGCATGGAGAAGGTCGGCCGCAACCCCGAGCATCTGAAGATCCTGCCCGGTGCCTTCGTCGTGGTCGGCGACAGCGACGCCGAGGCCAAGGAGAAGCGCGCCCTCCTCGACAGCAAGGTACACTACGACAGCGCCATCGCCTCGCTCTCGGTGATCCTCGGCACCGATGCCTCCGGCTTCGATCCGGACGGCCCGCTGCCGGAGATCCCCGAGACCAACGCCTCCAAGAGCGGCCGCCAGCGCCTGGTCGACGTCGCCGCCCGCGACAAGCTCACGGTGCGGCAGCTGGCGCAGCGGGTCGGCGGCTATGGCGGGCTCGCCTTCGTCGGCACGGCCAAGACGATCGCCGACCAGATGCAGGATTGGCTGGAAAGCCGCGCCTCGGACGGCTTCAACATCATGTTCCCGTTCCTGCCCGCCGGCCTCGACGACTTCGTCGACAAGGTGATTCCCGAGCTGCAGCGCCGCGGGATCTTCCGGACCGAGTACGAAGGCCCCACCTTGCGCGACAATCTCGGGCTTCCCCGGCCCAAAAACCGGTTCTTCGAGACCTAGGATCCCAGAATCTGGCCCGGCAACCTTGACTTTGGGGGCTGGCTGGGTAGTTTGCCGGCCAACGGCGCCCCCTCTTTGGCCGGTGCCCACCCTATCCCCGATTCCAGAGGTTCAAGACATGGCCAAAGCGGTCACCATCAAGGTCAAGCTCGTGTCGTCGGCCGACACCGGCTTCTATTATGTTGCCAAGAAGAATTCGCGCACCATGACCGACAAGATGGTCAAGAAGAAGTACGACCCGGTCGCGCGCAAGCACGTCGAATTCCGCGAAGCCAAGATCAAGTAAAAGATCAAGTAGATCGCGGACGCTATGACTTCAACGGGGCCGTTTCGGCCCCGTTTTTTATTGCCCCGTTCACGCCGGCACCCGCCAATACCGTCGACGGCGTCCAGCTCTCGGACCCAAAATCAGTAAAGTTCTCGGTTCCTTCGTAAGGAACCATCAACCAAAATCGTGCAATCCTGAAGGGTAGCAACGCACCCGCAGCGCGGGCTCACCCACGCGTCTTGGCTTCACGGGCTGACCAGCGATGACCGATCTTGCCACCCTGCAATCCCGTCTCGACTTCATCGGGATCGACAATGCGACGCGGGACAGCCTGCGCGAACTGCGGCCGCTGATCGGCAAGGTGCTGCCCGCTTTGCTCCAGCAGTTCTACGCACATGTCGGCAAGTACCAGCAACTGGCGAAGATGTTCTCCGGCCAGGCCGCGATGAAGCACGCCTCGCAGGCTCAGTTCGATCACTGGATGTCGCTGGCGACCGCCAAATTCGACGACGCCTATGTGACGTCGGTCACCCGCATCGGCCAGGCCCATCACCGCATGGGACTGGAGCCGCGCTGGTACATCGCGGGCTATTCGCTGATCGTCACCGGCCTGCAGAAGGCGATCGAAACCGAACTGTCGGACGGCTGGTTCGCGGGCGCCGCCGCGCGCGAGAAGAAGGCGGCGCTGCAGGCGGCGATCACCAAGGCCGCGATGATCGACATGGACCTCGCGATCTCGGTCTATCTCGATGCCGCCAAGACCGAGCAGCACGCTGCGATGAAGCGCATGGCCGACGAGTTCGAAGCCACCGTCGGACAGATTATCAACAAGGTCCATTCCGACGCGCGCACGCTGGAGGTGTCGGCGAACAGCCTCAGCAAGACCGCCGAGCAGACACAGCAGCTGTCGACGAGCGCAGCCTCCGCCTCCGGCCAAGTCTCGGCCAACGTGCAGTCCGTGGCCTCGGCCGCCGAGCAGATGACCTCCTCCGTGCACGAGATCGGCCGCCGGGTCACGGAATCGACCACCATCGCCAGGGAAGCCGTGCGCCAGATCGAACAGACGGACGCCGGCATCAGCGAGCTGTCGCGCACCGCCGAGCGCATCGGCGACGTGCTGAAGCTGATCACCTCGATCGCCGCCCAGACCAATTTGCTCGCCTTGAACGCCACCATCGAGGCGGCACGCGCGGGCGAAGCCGGCCGCGGCTTCGCCGTGGTCGCCTCCGAGGTCAAGGCGCTGGCCTCGCAGACCGCCAAGGCGACCGAGGAGATCGGCCAGCAGATCGAAGGCATCCAGAACGCAACGCAGTCGTCGGTGACCTCGATCAAGCAGATCGGCGGGACCATCCAGCAGATCTCGGAGATCGCCGCCGGCATCGCCGCCGCCGTCGAGCAGCAGGGCTCCGCCACGGGTCAGATCTCGCGCAACGTCCAGGAGGTCGCCAGCGGCACCGCCCGCGTCGCCGGCAACATCGGCGACGTCAGCGAGGGCGCCAACGCGACCGGCAACGCCTCGTCCCAGGTGCTCGCCTCAGCGCACTCGCTGTCGCGCGAGAGCAATCACCTCAAGGACGAGCTGGACAAATTCCTGCGCAAGGTGCGCACGGCCTGATCACGCAAGAAGGGCGGACCAGCGTCAGCCGTCCGCCCTGTCACGTCGAGAAAGCGTGCGCGACGGCTTACATGCCGTGGCTGGAGAACACCGCCGAGCAGCGCTTGCTCAGCTTGGCCCGGTTCTGCATCAGGCAATTCTGCACGCCGAAATCATCGCCGAGCTGCGCACGGCAGAAGCGCTTGGCGTCGGGCGCGCAGGCCTTCTGCTCCTGCGGCGTGCCCATGTGGCCCTGCGCCAACGCGAGCGACGGCAGAACAACCAGCGATACCGCAGCCGCAAACACCAGCTTCTTCATGAGGTCTCCTCCTTTGAGGAAGACAAACGCCCGCCCCGGCGGCCGGTTCCCGCGCAAAGGGCCATCGAAGACGGGTTCGGGAGCTCGTCTGCATCCGGCGCGGTGATCAGCTGCCTCGACAGCCTGTGCCGGCACCGCTATCTTTGCTGCATGAACCTCGTCCGCCGTACCATCGAGATCGACGCAACCACCGATACTCGCCTGTCCGAGATGGCGGCCGAGCGCGGCCAGGACATCGCCGCAGTTCTTGCGGAAGCCGTGGCGCTGCTTGATTCCGTGATCGACATCGCAGGTCCCGATATTGCCGAGGACCGGCGGCGCCTCGATACATTCAAGCAAACGGGTCTCGCCGTGCCCCTGAATGAGGTAAAGGCGTGGGTCGCTAGCTGGGGATCGGCAGAGGAATTGACACCTCCGGCTCCGCGAAAGCTTCGATGATCCTGTTTGCGCCCGAGGCCATATCGGACCTCGAGCGCGTCAGAACGTTTCTCGACGAGCGCAATCGCGACGCGGCACGACGTGCACTCTCTGCGATTTGGACGGCGATCGATCGGCTGCAGGAGTTTCCTGACATGGGGCAACCAACGCGAGATGCCGACATCAGGCAGATCGTCGTGCGGTTTGGGGCATCTGGCTATATTGTTCGCTATGCTCTCATGCCGCAGTCGAACGATATCCTGATCACTCGCGTCTGGCATGGTCGCGAGGCGCGGAGCTGAGACCACAGTCCCTTACGAATGAGCCTGTGGCGAACGGATCGCCTGGTGACGGGCGCGTTATCACGGCGGATCGACGCTGATCCGCCGTGAGACGATTGAAACACGCAGAGCTGAGATCACGGCTACATCACGCCACGGGACATCATCAGATGCGTCGTATCGTACTTGAGCCGTTCGAGCGCGCGGTGCGCGGCGAGGTGCTCGATGTCGCTTCTGCTCAGGCCGATGTCCAGCAATTGGGCCTCGCTCAGATCGCGCAGATGGACTCTCATCTTCCGCCGCCGGCGGCTCTCCTGAAATGCCTGCCAGGACTGCCCGAGCCAACTGATGAGGCCTGCCGCTGCGCCTGGCGGCGCCGCCGCATCCTTGTCGGACACGACACGCAGCGCCGGGGTGGGCGCGTTGGGGCGCGGCACAGCTTGCGCAGCGCCCGTCGCGTTCGTTTTGGCGATGACATGACGAACCACACTGAGCGGCGCGGCATCGCGCGCGGTCTCGGCGGTGAGATGGGTCTGAGGTGGCATCGGTCGCTCCTGCTTTGTGATGCCGGCAGGGAGCGTGGCCCAACAAAAAGGCCCCGTCCGATGCCGGCGGGGCCTGGTGGAATGATCGTGTCATCGAAATCCTAGCGCACGACTCCTCCCACGGCCCGGCTACGGCGGGTCGTATTTTTGCGATAGGAATGGCGCACGACGTTGATCATGATTTGCAAGTACCACGAGAATTGATCGAGATCAAGCCATGTAGTTCCTGCGCGCACAACTGAGCAGCCATGCGAGGCTCGTATCCCGCCGAGCTGCGCGCAAACGATCTCTCCAGCAGAAGAGTGCCGAGAGAAGAGCGTGATCTCACCTCCGTCATTGTCCAGGGGCGTGGGCGGGACCCTGGATTGCTTCGCTTCGCTCGCAATGACGTCGTGGCTCAGCATCTCGCGCTATCGGCCAACCATCACTAGCTCTGCATCTCTACGGTCCGCAGCCGGCTACATTCCCCTGCGCGAGACCAGATGTCGCGGGTTGTCCCTCAAGCTCTCGAGCGTCCGCAACGCACTGATGTGTTCGATCTCGGCGCGCGTGAGGCCGATGTCGGTGAGCTCGCGTTCGCTCAGCTCGTACAGACTTGCCCGCACGCTCTCCCGGCGTTGCCACTCTTGCATGGCGCGCCAGCACCAGCCGATCAGGCGGATGATGAGCCAGGTCGGCCTGGCCGGCGGGCCGGCCGCGTCCTTTTCCGACAACACCTCTCGCAAGGCTGCGATCGGCGCGTCGGGCTGCGTCGATGGCTGCAAACTACTGATCGCGTCGGTGGCTGGAGCGATCGAGAGATCGACATTGAGTCCTGATAAGTGCCCGGAGTCGATTGCCGGGTTGATCTGATGCGGTGGCATCCTTCGCTCCTGCTGTTGTGCCGGCAGGGAGCAAAGGCCAAACGAAAAGGCCCCGTCCGATGCCGGCGGGGCCTGGTGAGAACATCGCGTCGTCGATCTCCTAGCGCGCGACTCCTTCCATGGCCCGGCCTAAGCCGGTCATGTGATCGAAGTTGACGATGCGGATCGATGTGCTCATGAGACCTGGATACCACCGGTATCGGATAAAATCAAGAGATGTTCCGCATGACGGCACATCTCTGGCGGGAGTATTTCGAGCTGATGACTTTGCGACGTGTCGTAGGGCGGATGAGCGTTTGCGTAGTCCGCCATTTCACGGCCAGACAAGCGGCGGATTACGCTCCGCTCATCCGCCCTACGGCGCTGATGCTCAAACTTGCAGACTGATCTCGTGGTTGCCGCCATTCCGCCGATCCGATAGCGCCACCGTCACTCCAGCCTTGAACACCGGCAGCTTGCGCAGGTGGTGCTCGATCCTGGCCAGATCGAATACCCCATTGGAAAACACCTCCGCATTCGGACAGAACGTGATTTCCGTCCCTCGCCTGGGCGTGCCATCCACGATCTCCGCGTCTCCGACCATGGTCAACGGCGCCTCGCAACGGCCGCGGCGGAAGCGCATGCCATGCTCCTTGCCGTTACGCCAGATGCGCAGTTGCAGCCACTCCGACAGCGCATTGACCACGAGAAGCCACGAGCGCTGACGGAACGCGTAGTCAAGACGCGTCATGATAAATTCGACGGCTGGGATGCCTTCCGATGGATGTATTTCGGTCGGAATGCCGCGGCCATTGTCGCGGATCGTCACCGAACCGTCGGCATTCAGAGCAACGTCCAGCCGATCACCGAATCCGGCGAGCGCCTCATCCACGGCATTGTCGACCAGGATCTCTATCATCCGGTGCAACCCCGTGCCGTCGGTCGTATCGCCGACATACATCCCGGGGCGTCGTTGGACGACGTCGATACCATCCAAAGCCATGTGATCCAGCCATCGCGATTGTCGTCAAAAGGACGCTACCGATTACGCTGCGATAACAATCTGCCCTACCGACCCAACGGTCGTTCGGGGCATCCGCTTGCAACCCACCTCGCAGCATCGCCCCAACCGACGACGAAGTCGTGGTGATTATGGCAGAGGAGGTAACTGGCATCCCTGTCGGAGACGTAAAATTCCATTGGCGGGCACTCCTCCAGGACACGTAGCAGATCCGCACCGCTACGGAATGTCCACCACGCGCTCGCCCGCGCCACAAACAACACACATTCGCTCCTGCCGACATAGGTCGGAATGAGTTGCCATCCCTCTGTACTGTGCAGGCCTTGAGGCGCCTCGGGGTTGTCCCAAGGCGCATGACTGAGAACATTCGCGCCGAGGCGATTGCGTAGCAGTGCCGCCATTGCACGCCGCTGCTTGTCATCGAGCAAAGCAGCGACGACCTTTGTTTGGTGGATTGCTAAAGAGATACAATCAGACATCGTGATGCGGTGCCAGCTGGCCCGAATATCGCTTTGCAGTTGGTCCAGCGGATCACGCAGCGCTGATCGGTCCTACACAGCTGTCTCGCCTCCACCAAACTCGACGGAGACCTCCAGGACAGACGAGCGCAGCATCGTCCGGTCTGCGGACCTACGGCGCCGCCCGGGCGGGTCTAAAACGATCCACGATGAAGACGGCCAACCACCCCGCGACGCCTCCCATGAGTGCCAACGTCGAGACATTGCTCTGAACACTGAAAGCTTCGAGGATCAGGACGCCGCACAACATCAGCACGCCAGTCAGGGCACCAACTAAAACACTCACACGGATCGGTCTCATACCCCACCTCCTGAGAACATGTGGCGCTCCGGGCAAATCTAGCACGACGGGCAAAACAGATCACTCACGGAGTCGCCCGCCGCACGACATCGGCCGAAATCGAAGCAACCCTCCAGCATCGGCTCCCTGCCGGACCGGCATGAACGAGCGCTGCGCCGAGAAACTCATTTTCTCAATCGCATCAACCGGATCATGTTGATCGGCCGCCGTCAGCCGAAGATTCTTGTTTCGTTTTTACAGAATTCATGCTATCCTTCCCTCATCCCACTTCGCCAAGAGGGGCGCATCGCGATCGTCACGAGCGTGAGGTGGGGTGCGGTGGGCGTGTCGGGGTGCAGCGTGGTTGATCCGCGCGGACGAACATCCTGGCGCGCACGGTGAAGCCGTGTGGTCCTGGCCTCCCGACGCTGAGGCCAAGTCGGCGCTTGCGACGAGCGCGCTGATGACGGGGGCAAGAACGCCGGTCCCCGGGGAGAGCGCGGAGTAAGCCGTAAAGCCATCGCGCAGGGAGGGCCGGATGTCCGGTCCGTACCTGTGGTTCTGCCGCGTGCTTTTTTTGCTGCACGCGGACCATGGGTGCGACCCGCACCCGGCCTTCCCTGCGCCCTCTGTTCTCGAAGAGGGTTTTGATGGGCACAACTCGGGCGCGGAGGCGCGGCGAGGATGATGAGCTATGTCCTGCAGTTTGTTGCCACACACCCGCTGTCATTCCGGGGCGCGACGCAGTCGCGAGCCCGGAATCCATACCCCCGAGCTGTGATGTGGCGAAGAGAACCGCCACTGCTATCTCGCGACAGATGCCCGATCGTGGCTATGGATTCCGGGCTCGCGCTGCGCGCGCCCCGGAATGACGTGCGGAGACAGTTGTGGCTCCTGACAACCAGCGGACGCGCGGGAGCAATCAGGCGGCGCAGCGCCCCTGCCCTCTATCGACCCCTGCCCGCGGCCTGCGGCAGGAACGACGGCTGATGCGTCGGCGCGATCGCGACCGCGCGGTTGCGGCCTTCGTTCTTGGCGCGATACAGCGCATTGTCGGCACGCTTCATGACGTCGGCGACCGGCTCGCCCTTCTGCTCGAGGGTGGAGATGCCGATCGAGACCGTGACCTCGATGCGCTTCTCGCCCTTGTGCACCGAGAACGGCTCGTTGGCGACCGAGCGGCGCAGGCGCTCGGCGACCATGCCGGCCACGTGCAGATCGGTCTCCGGCATCACGATGACGAACTCCTCGCCGCCATAACGACAGGCGAGATCGATGCCGCGGATCGACTTGCGCACCCGCATCGCGAACTCGCGCAGCACGTCGTCACCGGCATCGTGGCCGTAAGTGTCGTTGATCGACTTGAAGTAGTCGATGTCGAGCATCATCAGCGCCAGCGGCTTGCCGCGGCTCGCGGCCTGGTCGGCGAGCGTCGCCAGATGCGATTCCATGTAACGACGGTTGTGCAGGCCGGTGAGCGCGTCGGTGATCGCCATCTCGATCGAGTTCTGGACGTTGTCGCGCAGATGATCGGTGTAGCGGCGCTTGCGGATCTGGGTGCGGGCGCGCGCCATCAGCTCGTTCTTGTCGACGGGACGCAGCAGATAGTCGTTGACGCCGATCTCGAGGCCGCGCAGCAGCCGGGAATTGTTCTCGGCCTCCGCAATCGCGAGGATCGGCACGTGACGGGTCCGCTCCAGCGAGCGGAGCTGGCTGCACAGCCTCAGGCCGTCGAAGTCGCTCAAATCGAGCGAGACGATCACGAGGTCGTAATTGCCCTCCGCGGCATTGAACACGGCCTCGGCCGGATTGGGCTCGACATCGACGGAATGCTCGGCCGCGAGCATCGGGCCGAGCCGCTCGTAGGACGAGGGACGATCGTCGACCAGCAGCACCCTGCCGCCCTTGCCCGTATCGGCGACGGCGTTGCGCTCCGGGGCCTGCACGCCGATCTCCAGCGAGGTGAGCGCGCGCATGCGCAGCTCATCGGTCATCATCTTCAGCCGCGTCAGCGAGCGCACGCGGGCGATCAGCACCACGTCGGAGACGGGCTTGGTCAGGAAGTCGTCGGCGCCGGCCTCCAGGCCGCGCACGCGGTCGGACGGGCTGTCGAGCGCCGTCACCATCACCACCGGAATGAAGTGCGTCGCAGGGTTCGACTTCAGCCGGCGGCAAACCTCGAAGCCGTCCATGTCCGGCATCATGACGTCGAGCAGGATGATGTCGCATTCGGCGCGCTGGCAGATCTGCAGCGCTTCGGCGCCGTTCGAGGCGGTCAGCACGTCGAAATATTCGGCCGACAGCCGCGCCTCCAACAGCTTGACGTTGGCGGGGACGTCGTCGACCACAAGGATGCGCGCGGACACTGCAGAAACTCCTCAGCCGATAAAACGTCGCACGGTTTCTATGAATTTTCCGACCGAAATCGGTTTAGAAAGATAGGCTTCGCAGCCACCCTCGCGGATGCGCTCCTCGTCGCCCTTCATGGCAAAAGCTGTCACCGCGACCACCGGGATCGCGCGCAAATCGGGATCGTCCTTGATCCATTTCGTCACCTCCAGGCCGGAGACCTGTGGCAACTGGATGTCCATCAAAATCAGGTCGGGCCGGGTCCGGCGCACGATGTCGAGCGCCTCCACGCCGCTGGAGGTGCCGGACGTCTGGTAACCGTGGGCCTCCAACAGATCGCGGAAGAGCTTCATGTTGAGCTCATTGTCTTCCACGATCAGGACGGTCTTGCCCATCCGCCCCTCCGAATCACTGACACCGGCATGTCCTCCGGTGGACCTCTGTCCACCGCTACTGATCTAATTCAAACTAGCCCCAGATTCGTTCTAAGCCGTTAAGTCGGTATTCGATCTTTCCCCCCGGATGGTTTCCACTTGCTTGAACCAACTCAGAAGACTCGGGCATGATGCCCGCAAAGTAGAGACGACAAGTTAATGGAAAGGCAAATGCCAAGTTGAAAAAGCGTTCTCAAAATCCGCGCGAAGTCGCTGAAATCGTTGCGGTTCAGGCCCTTTCATTCCTGGCCTCGGAACCCGAACGGATCGGCCGTTTTCTGGCCGAGACCGGGATCGGGCCCGAAACCCTGCGCTCGTCGGCGGCCGACCCGAATTTCCTGGCCAGCGTGCTCGATTTCGTGCTGCGAGACGACGAGACGGTAAAGGCTTTTGCCGAAAGCTCCAAGTTACATCCCACCAATATCATGGCCGCGCGGCAGGTATTGGGCGACCGGCAGTGGGAGCGCGACGTGCCGTGAGCACGCCCGCGCCAGATGCAGCGTCGCGCGCGGTCTCCGGGCCGGCCTGCTTCTGCCGCGACTGTCTGTCTGACCTCGGCCCTGCCGCCCGCCGCTGCACCGCCTGCGGCTCGCCGCGCCTGGTGCGGCATCGTGCCCTGTCGGCCCTGACGCTAGCCCATATCGACTGCGACGCGTTCTATGCCACCGTCGAGAAGCGCGACAATCCCGAGGTCGCCGACCGGCCCGTGATCATCGGTGGCGGCAAGCGCGGGGTGGTTTCGGCGGCCTGCTACATCGCCCGCACCTATGGCGTGCGCTCGGCGATGCCGATGTTCAAGGCGCTGGAGCTCTGCCCTTCGGCGGTGGTGATCCGCCCGGACATGGCGAAATATGTCCGCGTCGGGCGCGAGGTGCGCCAGGCGATGCTGGCGTTGACCCCGCTGGTCGAGCCGCTGTCGATCGATGAGGCGTTCCTCGATCTCTCGGGCACCGAGCGGGTCCACGGCATGATCCCGGCGAAGGTGCTGGCGCGGTTTGCCCGCGACGTCGAGCGCGACATCGGCATCACCGTCTCGGTCGGGCTGTCCTGCAACAAGTTCCTGGCCAAGATCGCCTCCGACCTCGACAAGCCCCGCGGCTTCGCCGCGCTCGACCAGGACGAGGCCGTGACGATGCTGGCGGAGAAGCCGGTCGGCTTCATCTTCGGCGTCGGTCCCGCCACGCAGCAGCGCCTCGCGAGCCACGGCTTCCGGGTGATCGCCGACCTGCAGCGCGCCGACGAGGTCGACCTGATGAAGCAGTTTGGCGGCGAGGGTCGCAGGTTGTGGCGGCTGGCGCGCGGCCTCGACGACCGCAAGGTGGTGGCCGACCGCGGCGCTAAGACGATCTCGAACGAGACCACCTTCGACAGCGACATCCGTGACTACGCGACCTTGGAGAAGGTGCTGTGGCGCCTGTCGGAGAAAGTATCCGCGCGGCTGAAGGCAAGCCAGCTCGCCGGCTCGACCATCACGCTCAAGCTGAAGACATCAGACTTTCGCCAGCGCACCCGCTCGCAATCGATCGCCGCGCCGACCCAGCTCGCCGGCAGGATCTTCGCCATCTGCAAGGAGATGCTGGCGCGCGAGACCGACGGCACCGCGTTCCGCCTGATGGGCGCCGGTGTCAGCGCGCTGTGCCCGGGCTCGGAGGCGTCCGACACCGACATGCTCGACCGCCGCTCGGCGTCAGCCGAGCGCGCGATGGATGCCTTGCGCAAGAAGTTCGGCCAGACCGCGGTCATCCGCGGCATTGCCTATGATGGGCCGGAGGAGACCGCAGAGGAGACGGAATGAGGCCCGCCTCAGTTGCTGCAGGGCTTGGTATCCTTAGAGTCCTTGGCGTCCTTCGCGTCCTTGACGTCGAACTTGCCAAGCGCGCCGGAAATGACGAAGTCGTTGTAGTCCAGCACGAGCGCGCGCGAGACGCCGTTCTCGTACAGCTCGAACGACATGGCATAGACCGGCGTCTGCTCGCCCTCGGTCCGCTTGGCGTCGCGGTCATAATAGCTGACGGTGACCGGCCAGCGCGTCAGCGTCTTCATCTCGCTGTTGTCGGTCGAGGCATCGGGTTTGGCCGCCGCCTTGTCGCCGGGCACGGCCGCGCCGATCACGGTCAGCGTGTTGTAGACCTTCTCGCCATTGTCCGAGCCGTCATAGACCGACAGCTCGAGCAGCGACTTTCCCTCGCGGGCGGCGGCGATGATGCGCTGGATCTGCTCGGTCGGAAACACGGTCGAGCCGTCGAGCGTGAAGGTCTTTGCTTCGGGCTGCTTGAGCTTGACCGTGATGTGATCTCCGGTGCGCTCGGCCATGCCGTCGACGGGGCTCGACGCTTGGTCGTTCATCCGCGAGTCGATCTTGAAGCGATAGCTCTTGCCGGCGCCATCCTCCCAGGCGGTCGAGCGCAGGTCGCTCAGGGTGACCTTGCCTTCGCCGAGGTCGAGTTCGGAGACCTGACGGAATTCCGACGTGTAGCCCGTGCAGGCATTGCCCGTGAAATTGTAGAGGATGCGTCCGCGGGCGCTGTTGACCGGGCTCGATCCACGCGACTTCACCAGGCTCAGATCATACAGCGCCTGATGCGGCAGGAACGGCACCGCCGCCCCGGCCTGGGCCGGACCGAGTGTAACCGCCGCGATCGCCAGCGCGCCCATCGACAGTCGAAACGAATGAGCCATGAGTTTTCCTCGGGGGACGTATCGTTGAACCGTCACATTAAAGACCGCCGCAATACGTCGCAACTGCGGCTGGCTCACGGAAACGTGCGAAAGCGGCACCAAGTTAACGCGGGCCCGGGCTGCTTGCATGTCACTGGCAACTGCGCCAAACAGGGCCGCGGTCCTGCACGGGACCGGCGCTCACGCGACAGAATGGGGATTTGAGATGGCGGGTACGGTTGAACAGACTCTGGCGGCACAAGGCATCACATTGCCGGCGCCGAAAGCTCCGGTGGCCAATTATGTCCCGTTCGTACGCACCGGCAACCTGCTGTTCGTCTCCGGCCAGGTCTGCCTCGGCGGTGACGGCAAGCTGATCGCGGCCGGCAAGCTCGGCGCCGGCGTGTCGCTCGAGGATGGCTATGCGGCGGCCAAGGGCTGCGGCGTCAACCTGCTGGCGCAGGTGAAGGCGGCCGTTGGCGATCTCGACAAGGTCGTGCGCGTGGTCCGGCTCGGCGGCTTCGTCAACTCGGCCCCCGACTTCGTCGATGGGCCGAAGGTCCTCAACGGCGCCTCCGACCTGATGGTCGCCGCCTTCGGTGACAAGGGCCGCCATGCCCGCACCACGGTCGGCGTCTCGTCGCTGCCGTCGGATGCGGCGGTCGAGGTCGAAGGCGTGTTCGAGATCGCGTGAGATTGAACTGAAAGACATTGGACGGGGCGAATGCGCGCACCTGACTGGCTGACGGCCCGCCCCGTCGCCCACCGCGGCCTGCACGATGCAAGCCGGGGCATCATCGAGAACATGCCGGCCGCCGCCCGCGGCGCGGTCGCCGGCAATTTCGCCATCGAATGCGACATTCAGTTGTCGGCCGATGGCGAGGCGATGGTGCATCACGACTACGAGCTCGGCCGCCTGACCGAAGGCTCCGGCTACCTGATCGAGAAGACCGCCGCCGAGCTGAAGGCTGTCAGATTCAAGCAGACCGACGAGCGCATGATGACGCTCAAGGACCTCTGTGACCTGATCGGCGGGCGCGTCCCGCTGGTGGTCGAGGTCAAGAGCACGTTCCAGGGCGATCGCCGTCTGGTCCGGCGCATGGCCGAGGTGCTGTCGGCCTATTCCGGCCCGGTGGTCGGCATGTCGTTCGATCCGAACCAGGTGCTGGCGCTGCGCGAGACCATGCCGAGCCTGACCCGCGGCATCGTCGCCCAGCGTACCTATCAGGACGGCTATTGGGCCAAGCTCACCCGGGAGCAGCGCGACAGCATGCTGCATCTCAAGCACGGCATGAGCACGCAGCCGCACTTCGTGGCCTATTGGGTCGAGCAGTTGCCGGCTCCTGCTCCCTGGATCGCGCGCAACGTGTTCGGCTGTCCGCTGCTGACCTGGACGGTCCGCACGCCGGCGCAGCGCGCCACCGCCGCCCGGTATGCGGATCAGATGATCTTCGAAGGGTTTACGCCGGAGACGTGACGTCGGTCTTGAAGTCGGTGCTGCGATGCACGATCTTGAGCAGAGCAATCCGGACGTCTCCGACGAGCGTTCCTTGCCAGACGCTTTTTCAAGGGTTCGATGGCAGCACCTGAGATCACGCTCGAAGCCGTTCCCGGGATCAGCGAGATTCCGGCGGAAGCCTGGGACGCCTGCGCCAATCCTGCCGGCCGCCTGCCGGCCGGCTCATCCGCCGCCTGCGGCCCCTCGTACAACCCGTTTGTCTCCCACGCCTTTTTGTCGGCCTGCGAAGCCTCCGGCTCGGCGACGATCCGCACCGGCTGGGCACCGCGGCATCTGGTGGCGAAGCTCGGCGACGAGGTCCTCGGTGTCGTGCCGTGCTATCTGAAATCGCATTCGCAGGGCGAATATGTCTTCGACCGCGGCTGGGCCGATGCCTATGAGCGTGCCGGCGGCCGCTACTACCCAAAGCTCCAGGTCTCCGTGCCCTTTACGCCTGCGACCGGGCCACGGCTCTTGATCCGTCCCGACCAGGACCGGGACGTGATCGGCAACGCGCTCGCACAAGGATTGAAGGCGCTGTGCGGGATCAGCGAGGCCTCCTCGGTCCACGTCACGTTTGCACGCCAAGCCGAGTGGGAGCTGCTCGCCGCGCAGGGCTTCCTGCAGCGCACCGACCAGCAGTTCCACTGGCATAACCAGGGTTTCTCCACCTTCGACGATTTCCTGGCGACGATGAACTCGCGCCACCGCAAATCGATCAAGCGCGAGCGGCGCGATGCGCTGGCCGCGGGGATCACCATCCATTGGCTGACCGGCAAGGACATCACCGAGGACGCCTGGGACGCGTTCTTCGACTTCTACATGGACACCGGCTCGCGCAAATGGGGCCGGCCGTATCTCAACCGCAAGTTCTTCTCGCTGATCGGCGAGAGCATGGCCCAAGACGTGCTGCTGGTGATGGCCAAGCGCGAGGGACGCTGGATCGCCGGCGCGATCAACTTCATCGGCTCGGACACCTTGTTCGGCCGCAACTGGGGGGCCATCGAGCACCACCCGTTCCTGCATTTCGAAGTCTGCTACTACCAGGCCATCGACTTCGCCATCCAGCACAAGCTCGCTGTGGTCGAAGCGGGCGCGCAGGGCGAGCACAAGATCGTGCGCGGCTACCTGCCGCAGACCACCTACTCCGCGCATTACATCGCCGACCGCGGCCTGCGCCGCGCCATCGACGACTATCTCAAGCGCGAGCGGGCCTATGTCGAGCAGGCCGGCCGCGAGCTTGCCGAATCCGGCCCGTTCCGCAAAGGCATGGACGAGCAATCTTGACCGGCGGCATGGGGCAATGAGAGTAAGGCGCGTAACGAGGAACCGCTAAAGGACCTGCCGATGACCGCCTACGATCCGCAAAACCCGTTCGCAAAGATCCTGCGCGGCGAATTTCCCTGCGTGAAGGTCTATGAGAACCACCACGTGCTGGCCTTCCTCGACATCATGCCGCGCGTCCCCGGCCACACGCTGGTGATCCCGAAGGCTCCGGCCCGCAACATCCTTGATATCACCGAGGAGGATTACCTCCACGTCGGCCGTGCCGTGCGCACCATCGCGCGTGCCGCCAAGACCGCCTTTGCCGCCGACGGCATCACCGTGCAGCAGTTCAACGAGCATGCCGGCGGCCAGATGGTGTTCCACCTCCACGTCCACATCATGCCGCGCCACAACGGCGACAGCCTGCTGCCGCCGGCGAGCCGCAAGGAGGACCCGAAGGTGCTGGAGGAGAACGCCGCGAAGCTGATCGCGGCGCTCAAGGGCTGATCAGGCGTCGTCGAGGCCGATATCGAGCGCGGCCGATGAATGCGTGATCCAGCCGACCGAGATCAGGTCGACACCCGCTGCCGCGATCGCCGGCGCGGTGTCGACATTGATCCGGCCCGAGGCCTCGGTGATCGCCTTGCCGCGCGCCATGCCTACCGCGCGATCGAGCTCCGCCGGCGTCATGTTGTCGAGCAGCACCGCATCGACGCCGAGCGCCAGCGCCTCCTCGAGCTGCGCGAGGCTGTCGACCTCCACCTCGATCTTCACGAGGTGGCCGGCATGAGCCTTGGCCCTCGTGACCGCGGCCTCGATGCCGCCGGCAATCGCGATGTGGTTGTCCTTGATCAGCACGGCGTCATCGAGCCCGAACCGGTGATTGCCGCCGCCGCCGGCGCGCACGGCATATTTCTCCAGCGCGCGCAGCCCCGGCGTCGTCTTGCGGGTACAAACGATCTGCGCCCGCGTCCCCTTCACCGCCGCGACAAGCCAAGCGGTCGCGGTGGCAACGCCGCTGAGATGGCAGAGGAAGTTGAGCGCAACGCGCTCGCCGGTCAGCAGCGCCCGCGCCGGGCCGCTGACGGTGGCGATGACGTCCCCCGGCGCGACGGCGCTGCCGTCGCCGCGGACGATTTCCACGCGCACCTCGGGCGAGACCGTCTGGAACGCACAGCCGGCGACGTCGAGACCTGCGATCACGCCATGCTGGCGCGCCCGCAGCTTCAGGGAGGCGCGCTGCTCGGCGGACACGATCGCATCCGTGGTGATGTCGCCGGCGCGGCCGAGATCCTCGAGCAGCGCCATGCGGACCAGCGGCTCATAGAGCAAGGGCGAGAGTGGATTGAGGGTCATGCGACGACGCTCCTGAGAGAGGGACGCTTCGTCTCGGCGATTTCCCGCGCGGCGGCGATCGCCGAGGACAAAGTGAGGCGTGACGGGTCTGCGACGGGCCGCATGTCCGGACAATCGGTGCGACAGTGTCCGCCGCGGCTCTCCTCGCGCGTGTGGGCGGCGACGGCCATCATCAGGCCGACCAGGGCAGGATCGGCCGCAGCCTCTGCTCCCAGCGCCAGCGGGAGCAGGCTCCGGATCCCGACTGTCATCCGATCACTGTCGCGCAGCACGCCGAGCGCATCAGATAGCAATGGACGTACGGCTGCGGGCTCGGAGGCAACAGGGATTGCTGCGGCCTCTCCGGGCTTGGCCGCGCGTGGCGGCGAGCCAGCCACGCTCTCGGCCACCCATTGCGCGCAGACGATGGCTTCCATCAGCGAGTTGCTGGCAAGGCGGTTGGCGCCGTGCAGGCCGGTGCGGCTGGCCTCGCCGCAGGCCCAGAGACCATCGACGGTGCTGCGCCCCATCGCATCAACGGCGACGCCGCCCATATGGTAGTGCACGGCCGGCCGCACCGGGATCGGATCGACGGCCGGATCAATCCCGGCCATGCGGCAGAACGCGGTGATGACGGGATAGCGCGCGGCGAACGCCGCGCCTGGCTTCTCCCGCGCATCGAGGAACGTCCGGTGACCCGCCGCGCGATGACGCCACACTGCGCGCGCCACCACGTCACGCGGCGCGAGCTCGGCGCCGGGCTCGGCGGCCATGAAACGTGTGCCGGTCTCGTCGATCAGCACCGCGCCATCGCCCCGGATCGCCTCGGTCAACAGCGGCAGCGGCCGCGACGGTCCGTCGAAGGCCGTGGGATGAAACTGCACGAATTCGAGATCGGACAGCACCGCCCCTGCCCGCGCCGCCAGCGCCAGCCCCTGACCAAAACAGCCGGAGGGATTGGTGCTGTCGAGGAACAGCCCGCCGATGCCGCCGGTCGCGATGACGACGCGCGTCGTGGCGAGCACGAGCGGCTCGTCACCGCGCACCGCGAGCACGCCCTGGATCGCATTGTCCGCGACGATCAGCCGGCGCGCCTCGACGCCTTCCAGCAGCGTCACCGAGGGACATCGCCGGACAGCCGCGATCAGCGCGCGCATGATCTCGCGCCCGGTGCCGTCGCCGGTGGCGTGGACGATCCGGTTGCGGCTGTGCGCGGCTTCCAGGCCCAGGCGCCGGCGGCCGTCGGCCTCGCGGTCGAACGCGACGCCGAGTTGCGCGAGGCGATCGACCGCCGCCGGCGCCGCGTCGATGATGCGGCGCGCCGAGGCCTCATCGCACAGGCCCGCGCCGGCAGCGATCGTATCCGCCAGATGCAGCGCCGGAGCATCATCGTCGCCGACAGCGGCGGCGAGGCCGCCCTGCGCCCACATGCTCGACGCCTCCGCGCCGAGCGGCGATTTCGACAGCAGCACGACCGCGCCGGCGCGAGTTGCAGCGCGGTCATCAGGCCGGCAGCACCGCCGCCGATGATCACGGGACGACCAAAAAGATCAGACAAATTGATGCTCATAGCGCCAGCATCCTTTCCACCGAACGCCGCGCGCGCTCGGCCATCCCTGGATCGATCGTCACCTCATGCGTGTTGGTCTCGAGCGCATGACGGATGTTCTTCAACGTGATCCGCTTCATGTGCGGGCACAGATTGCAGGGCCGGATGAACTCGATGTCCGGATACGAGACCGCGACGTTGTCGCTCATCGAGCATTCCGTCAGCAGCACCACACGCGCCGGCCGCTTGTTACCGACATAGTCGGACATCGCCGCGGTCGAGCCGGCGAAGTCGGCTTCCGCCACGACCTCCGGCGGACATTCCGGATGCGCGAGCACGGTCACCCCAGGATGATTGTCGCGCAGCGTGCGAACATCCTCGGCGCTGAAGCGCTCATGCACCTCGCAGTGGCCCTTCCAGGCCGTAATCCTCACCTTGGTCTGCGCGGCCACGTTGCGGGCGAGATACTCGTCCGGCAGCATGATCACGTGATCCGTGCCGAGCGACTCCACGACCGCAAGTGCATTGCCCGAGGTGCAGCAGATATCGGACTCCGCCTTCACCGCGACCGACGTGTTGACATAGGCGACCACCGGCACGCCAGGATGGCGCGCGCGCATCAGTCGGACATCGTCGGCGGTGATGGATTCGGCGAGCGAGCAGCCGGCATCGAGGTCCGGAATCAGCACCGTCTTGCCGGGATTGAGCAGCTTCGCCGTCTCCGCCATGAAGTGCACGCCGGCGAGCACGATCACCTCGGCATCTACCTTGGTCGCCTCGCGCGCCAGCAGCAGGCTGTCGCCGACGATGTCCGCGACGCCGTGGAAGATCTCAGGTGTCTGATAGTTGTGCGCAAGCACCACCGCGTTGCGCCGGCGCTTGAGCGCCAGGATGGCTTCGACATCCTCTTCGAAGAGCGCCCATTCGGGCGGAGGGATCACACGCCGCAGGCGGTCAGGGAAAGGCGACGTCGGCGCGATCGCGGGCAGAACAAGCTCGGCCATTTATACTCTCCATGAGCATAAGATGACTTATACTTATTCTGAGCATAAGTCGTGTCAAGGGCTGGAGATCACGAGCGCGAGAGCGGCAGCTTGGTTCCGACCACCGCGCGTTCGGCGAGCACGCCCTGGCGGAAGCGGAACAGCTTGGCCGGCCGGCCGATCGTGTCGGCCGCCATTGCGCCAGTTTCCTCAACGAGTTCCTGCTGCTCGATGAGGCGGCGGAAGTTCTGTTTGTGCACCAGCCGTCCGGCCAGCGCCTCGACGCTGCGTTGCAATTGCAGCAGCGTGAATTCGTCAGGCATCAGCTCGAACACGACCGGACGATATTTGATCTTGGCGCGCAGCCGCGCGATGCCGGTGGCGAGAATGCGGCGGTGATCGCCCGTCATCGCGCGGCCGGGCACGACCGCTTCGCCGCCCTGCTCGCGCACGCTTTCCGGGATCAGCGCCGCCTCGTACAGCAGCTCATAGCGCTGCAGCGCCAGCTCCTCGTTCCACTCGCGGCCATCGAGCCCGAAAGTGATGGCGGCGCGACGCCATCGCGTCTTCTGCTGCGCCGGATCATCGGCTGAGCGCGCCCAGGCCTTCAGCTTCGGCGCGATGATCTTCGAAAGAATACCTGGCGGACCGTCGCGATGATCCTCCCAGGGGAAGTACTCGTACCAGGACGACCATTGCGCATCGACGCCCTCTCGCCCCTCTTCCTCGCGCGTCAGTCCGAGATAGCTGATGGAGATGCGGTGCGGCGCCTCCGGATCCCCCGAGCGGCCACGATCGGCGAATGTGTAGAGCTGCTCGACATAGCCGAGGGGATGGCCGGTCTGCGCCTCGACCCATGCGCGCAGGCCCATCTGCAGCGAGCGGTGCGCGAACTGGAACGGCCCGCTCGGCAACGCCGACGCGTGCTCGATCGTCATGATCCGGGGATCGCCGTCGGTCACCGCGACCAGCACGGCGACGAGATCCGCAGTGATCGCATCCAGCGCAGTCACGGTCTTCTGCGGCCGCTTGTTCACGTTCGCCATCGGGGATCGCTGGTCCTATTTGTCCTCGCCTGCCCCAGGCGTGAACACGCAATGATCCGGCTTCAGGTCGATCAGCGGCGTCTCGTCGAGACAGTCGAGGCCACGCACCAGCACGGTGCTCCCCTCCAGCGCGACGAAGCGGACGGTCGAGACGCCGATCGGATTGGGTCGCACCGGCGAACGCAGCGCGAAGGTCCCGCGGGTCTCGCCGTCATGATGGCGCGGGCTCTGCTTGACGAGGTCGCGGCGGGCGCGGTTCAGCCAGTACAGCACCTGGAGATGGCTGAAGCCGTCGATGCCCTGCAGCGCCGGCACCCAGGGCTCGAAGATCTCGAGCCGGCACACCGGCCCCTCAAAGCTGCCCTGGCGCGGCGTCTCCAGCCGCGAGGTCCAGGGCGTGCGGATGCGGCCGATGAAATACAGCGAAGCGTCTCGCGGCTGCGGCACGTCGACGGCGACTTCGCCCGGGCGCAGATCGGTATCTGTGGTCATTCCGGAATCCTCAGGTCTCCCGGCAATCTAGCCGAAGCCTGCGGCGCCGCAATTGCGGCCGCGCAATTCAGCCGAGCCACCATTTTCCGGCCAGCATGACAGCCTCGCCGCAGACCACCCCGGCGAAGATCGAGCGGCGGGTCACAAGGAACGCCGCGAGGCCGGCGACGACCGCGCCGTAGCGCAGGCCCCAGGGCACGCTGGCCAGCGCGCCCGGCGGCTGCACCAGGATCTGGGCGATGACGCCGGCCAGGATCGCGGTCGCCACCGCCTTGACCCACATCAGCAGGTCCGAGCCCTCGTCGAGGCCGCTGCCGAACCACAGGCCGAGCAGGCGCCAGATCTGGTTCGGGATCACGCCCGCCACCAGCAGCACAAGGAGAGCGTGCCAGTCGCCGATGAAGTCGCTCATGCCGCCTCCCGCCGCTCGCGCCATTTGTGGACGGCGAAGGCGAGCGTCCCGGCGACCACGCCGCTGACCAGGATGTCGACGCCGCTGTTGAGCCGCGCGGCCAGCGGATAGAGCACGAGACCGAGGCCCAGCGCCAGCACGTCGGCGAGTTCCTTGGCGTTGCGCAAGGTGGAGAACAGAAAGGCCAGCGGCGTCAGCAGAAGCACCGCCGCGCCGAAGGTCTGCGACAGGTTGGCCGCGAGCAGATAGCCGATGACGGTCGCGACCAGCGCGACGCCCATCAGCCCCGAGCCGAGCCCATGCACGAAAGCGATGCGGCGCTCGCGCGGCACATGCGGCAGGAAGCGATAGCATTCCACCCACAATGTGACCGCGGTGAAATGCGCGATCAGCACCAGATGCCGCCGCTTGGTGTGGGGCGAGCGGATCAGCGGCAGCACCGCCACGACCATCGGAAACAGCCGGATCGCGCTCATGGTGACCGCGATCGCCGATTGCAGGATGGTCTGGCCGGAGCCGAGCGTCGACACCAGGATGATCTGCGCCGGCCCGGCCCAGACCAGCACCGTCGAGAGGATCGCCCAGAGCATGCTGAAATGCGTGTCGTGGGCGAGCGCGCCGATGCCGATGAAGGTGACGAACAGCACCACCGACAGGATGGTCGCCGACGTCGCGCGCAGGCCCCAGCCGAAGGCCTTCAGCGAACCATGCCATTGCGGCGAATCGAGCGGAGGGAGTGTCACGGGCGGCCCAGCGGAACGGAGCGCGATAAGGCTGGCGAAAACGCCCCCCGTCAACCGCCGCGGCACGCGCGCGGCTCTGCACGCGGCGCAAGCCACCTGCCCTCAAGCGCGGTTGCGCAGCACGAAACAGGCGCCGCCGGCGCCGCGGATACGGTTGCAGAGCGCATCCGCCTCGGCACGCGTGTCGGCGCCGATCCGCACCTGGTAGAAGGCGCGGTTGCCGCGCGTGCGCATCACCGACGACAGCAGGCTCGGATCGCGGTCGCCGATCACGGAGCCGAGCCCCTTGATCGCCCGCGCATACATCGCCAATGCCCTGTTGCGATCGAAGCCGGCCGCGAGCTGCACGCCCCAGGATTTCGCAGCCGCCACCGCGACATGCTGCTCGAGCTGGGTCACGAACGGGTTGGGTGCTCGCTTCAGCAGCGCCATCAGCTGATGGCACGAGGTCGACCGTGCGCTCGGCGGCGTCTTGCCGCCCTTCCCGGCCGCCGCCCAATCGTCGATTGACGAGCCGGTGATGGCGGAGACGTAGTTGCGGGTCTCCCAGGGGATCTGTCCCTTGCCGCCGAGCCAATCCTGCACCCGGCGCGGGCCGGCATTGTAGGCGGCGGCTGCGAGGCCGAGATTGCCGAACTGAGTGCGCAGCTCAGCGAGAAACTCCGCCGATTTCGGCAGCGCCTGCACCGGGTCGAACGGATCGAGCAGTTGCCGCTCGCTGGCCGTGCCCGGCATGAACTGCGCGATGCCCTGGGCGCGCTTGCCGCTCCGCGTGACGGGCCCGACCGCATCGGTCTGAAAGCGGCTCTCCTGCCAGATCACGCGGGCGAAGAACTCGAGCGGCAGATCGTTGGCCTTGGCGGCGGATTCGATCATCAGGCAGATCGCCTCGCGGGTGCCGCTCTCCTTCGGCTCGGCGGTCTTTTCGGCAGCGTCCTTGGAATCGCTTGCTGCCGGGGGCGCACCGTCCACCAGCGGCCAGACGGTCTCGCCCTCATTGGCCGCAACGGCAGAGATCGTCGCAACAAGGAGACAGACAACCACGCTCAGAGACTGAAAGGCGGCCGACAACGAAATGGGCATGGACACAATGAAAAATGGCCGGCCAGCTGCCGGCGAACCCCAACGCGGAGAGACAAAGCCTCAGAGGCGATCCGGTTCCAAGAGGCCGCGAGGGCGCGGCGCCTTGACACACGGGCCCACGCCGCTAGCAAATCGATCATGGCTTCATGGAGCGCCCCCGATGACCGCCCCGACTGACGACAAGCTCGGCTTTGCGCCCGATGACGCCGCGCCGCTGGCTTACATGGCCCGCACGCGCGACTATTATCTCGCGATCGGCTACGACACGCCCTATCGCTGGGCCCACTACACCTCGGCGCCGTTCCAGCCCTTGCGCAAGCCGCTGGCAGACTCGCGAGTCACCATCATCACCACGGCCTCGCCGTTCGACCCGGCCAAGGGCGATCAAGGTCCGGGTGCGCCCTACAATGGAAGCGCGAAGTTCTACTCGGTCTTTGACGGCGACACGTCGGCGCAGCACGATCTTCGCATCTCGCACATCGCCTATGACCGCGCGCATACGTCGGCGGAGGATTCCGGCACCTGGTTTCCGCTGCCGCAACTGATCCGGCTCGCACGCGAGGGACGCATCGGCGCGGTCGGGCCACGCTTCTTCGGCGCGCCGACGAATCGCAGCCAGCGTGTGACGATCGAGACCGATGCGCCCGACATTCTCGCACGCTGCCGCGCCGACGCCGTCGACGCCGTCGTGCTGGTGCCGAACTGCCCGGTGTGCCACCAGACCGTGACCCTGGTCGCGCGGCATCTCGAAGCCAACGGCATCGCCACCGTCGTGATGGGTTGCGCGAAAGATATCGTCGAGCATGCGGCCGCGCCGCGCTTCCTGTTCTCGGATTTTCCGCTCGGCAATTCCGCCGGCAAGCCGCACGACCCGGCGTCGCAAGCCTTCACGCTCGAACTCGCGTTGCGTGTTCTCGAGGGTTCACCAGCCGCACGGACGACCGTGCAATCGCCGCTGCAATGGAGCGACGATCACACCTGGAAGCGCGACTACAGCAACCCCGCCATGCTCGCCCCGGACGAACTCGCGCGGCGGCGTGCCGAGTTCGACGCGCAGAAGGCGATCGCGCGCGGTAATCGCGCGGCGCAGAAATAAATCGCGCGCATCCCTTGTTGGGACTCCCAAGATCACAGACGATCTCGAATCTAACAGCTATTCTTCAAGGCTTGGGTTCAGGCTTCTGAAACTGGATATTGCATTTCTTCGCGATGGCGGCCTGCTCAATGGCGACCATCTGGCCCTTCATATTGCCCAACTCGGCGGCGGTCTGCTTGTCGCCTCCGACGAGAAATGCTGCGGGCCAGAATATCACGACGGCAGCCGTGGTCGCGATCGTGTCGTTCGTCCGCTGCTTGTCTTGGGCCCCCGAAAGAACGGCGGCGCGCGAAGAGACGCTCTGCGCCTCCATTGCGAGCTGCTGGCAATTGTAGGACTGATAGATCATTGGGGAGACGTATGTCGGTGCTATGTCGGCTGAACTCGACGCGCACGCGCAAAGAAACAAAGCACCAAGCAGACCGAGATTGCGCCACTGTACCGACATGATTCCCCCCTTGCCCACGAAAACGTGAAGCAATCTTGAGGCGAACGCAAGCCATTCAGGCAATCACTGATACGATTTTGTCCCAGTATTCGATGATAAGTCAAACAGTAACGGTATAGAAGTAGCTTGATAGCAACACGAACGGACCAGTGGGGCGCGTCCGTTCGTGTTGCCCTAGATCCTAGACCGTGGAAGGCTCTCAATTAGCGGCCTGAGCCTCGCCGGGCGCTACCGCATCGACGGGCAGTGCGAACGCCTCGACGCGATTGAGCGGCTTCTTGTTGAGCAGCAGCCGCGTGACGTCGGGGCGCGAATAGTGCCCGGCCGGGTCGGCGGCGTTCTTGGCGATGCCGATCATGCCGAGATCGATCTCGGCGATGAGCAACCCCTCCTGCTCCGGCGGCAGCTTCTCGACGAGCATGCTGCCGTCCGGGCCGAATATCGCGGCATGGCCGCCGCCGACATGCAGCAGCGCATGCTTGTCGGGACGGTCGCAGAGCTCGTCGATCATCGCCTGCGAGACGGTGGCGCAGGGCGCCAGCACGAAGCACGAGCCTTCGACGGCATAGACGCGCGAGGCCGCGTTGTTGACCTCGGCGCCGAGCGCCGGCGCGAACGGATCGTACAGCGAAAAGCTCGGCCAGGACGCGACGTGCACCTGCTCGTTCTGGGCATACATCGCGTATTTCGACAGCGGCTGCAGGTGCTCCCAGCAGCACAGCGCGCCGATCCGGCCGATATCCGGGCGGTCATGCACGGCGAGATCGCTGCCGTCGCCCTCGCCATAGACGGTGCGCTCGGCATGGGTCGGCCGCAGCTTGCGGCGCTTGGCGATGGTTTCGCCATCCGGGCCGACCAGCCATTGCGCGATGTAGAGGCTGCCGCCGTCGCGCTCGGACAGGCCGAGGACCGCGGTGAGCTTCGCCTTGCGCACGGCGGCGCGCAGTGCGTCCGCCTGCGGGCTGTCATAGGCCAGCGAATTGTCGAAATAGCGCTGCACGAAGCCGCGGCCGATACACCAGGCCGGCGAATCCATCCAGATGTGCCAGGGATAGCCGGGGATGAACACCTCCGGAAACGCGATCAGCCTGGCGCCCTTGTCGGCGGCCTCCTCGATCAGCGCAATCGTCTTCTTGATCGAACCGTGCAGGTCGAGCCAGGCAGGCGCCGCCTGCACCACCGCGACCTTGTATTTCGGATGTGCCAGTCCCATCGCTCGTCTCCCCTCTGCCGGATCGGCGGCGCACAGCGCCGCGCCTCGCCCGGGAGTATTGACCTCGGCCGCCATTCGCGCTCGTCTTGGCGGGAACGAAAACTCGACTGCGGCCGGCGCAAGACGACCTGCCGGCCCGGAATTTGCTGCATTTCCGACCGTCCATTGGCACAGGTGCAAGGGGAGACCGCGCGATGCCGGTCCTGTTCACCACGGAGGGAAGCCCGGGCCACCGCAGGCTGGCGCTGTGGCAGGATATCGTCTGCGACGTCTATGTCGGTCTCGACTGCACGTCCGATCTCGGCAGCGCGTTTCGCGGTGCGGTGACGCACACGACCTTGGGCCGGGCCGTCTGCTCCGAGGTCGCCTCGGACCAGCAGCGCGTGCGCCGGACAACGCAGCGCATCGCGCGTGCCGATGCCGACTACGTGCTGGTCGCGCTCGGACGCGAGGGCACCGGCGGCGTCACCCAGGACGGCCGCGACACGGTGATCCGGCCCGGCGAGTTCGCGATCTACGACACGACGCGGCCCTATGAGCTGCAGTTCGACGCGGCCTTCCGGCAGACCGTGTTCAAGCTGCCGCGCGAGATGCTGCAGCGCAGGATCGGCGCGACCGAGGCAGTCACGGCGATCACCTTCGGCAGCGACAGCCCGCTGCAGCCGCTCGCCTATGACTTCATTATCAAGCTGTGCGAGCGCGCCGATCACATCGGCGTCGAGCATGCCGAGCACCTCGCGGATCAGGCCGCCGACCTGCTTGCGATGACTCTGACCGAGCGGCTCAGCACGCAGCCCTTGCCGTCGTCCAGCCATCGCGCGGCCCTGCTCTACCGTATCAAGGCGCATATCCGGACGCGGCTGTCGGATTCGGATCTGTCGCTGCAGGCGATCGCGCGCGAACTCGGCCTGTCGGCGCGCTACGTCAATGACCTGTTCTCCGACGAGCAGCTCTCGTTTCAACGCTTCGTTCTGGCCGAGCGCCTCAAGCACTGCCGGCGTGACCTCGGCTCGCCGTCGCTGGTGCATCGTCAGATCGGCGAGATCGCGTTTTCCTGGGGCTTCAACGATCTCTCGCATTTCGGCCGCGTATTCCGCGAGCAGTTCGGCCTGACGCCGAGCGAGTGGCGGCGCAGCGCCGTGAAGCGCTGAGCGCCCACGCCCGCGATCAGGCCGGCGTACCGGCGCGCAAGGCATCGATGATCCAGTCACGGAACGCGCGCATGCCGGACGTCGGCTCCTTGGACTTCAACCAGGTCAGCCAATAGGACCCGGCGGCGACCTCGGCTGCAAACGGCCGGACCAGCCGACCGGTCTGAAGCTCGCGCTCGAACATGGCGATGGGGACCAGTCCGACGCCGACGCCGCGCGCGGCCGCCTCGGCCATCGCGACGGAGCTGTCGAAGATCGGCCCCTGGATCATCGGGCACGGAGCACCCGCGACCGCGAACCAGAGCGGCCACTCCTCGGCGCGGTAGGACCGCAGCAGATTTTCACGCGCGAGATCCGACGGCGCGCGCAGACGGCTCGCGGCGTCGGGATGACAGACGGGCGACAGCGGCGCGGACATCAGATGGAGAGCTTCGGTGCCATGCCAGGAGCCGTCGCCGAAGCGAAGCGCGATGTCGAGCCCGTCGCCAGCGATATCGATGCGGTTGTTGTTGGTGAGCAGGCGCAGGTCGATATAGGGGTGCATCTCGCGAAAGCCGTCGAGACGTTGCAACAGCCATCCGGTGGCGAAGGTGCCGACGCAACCGACAGTCACGACCTCGCGGGCTCCCTTCGTCTCGATGCGATCGATCGCGCCGCTGATGCGACTGAACGCGTCGTTGAGCACTGGAAACAGAGCAAGCGCTTCGTCGGTCAGCGTGAGGCCGCGCGGCAGCCGCCTGAACAGGCTGGCGCCCAGCATCTGCTCGAGCTGTTTCACCTGGTGACTGATCGCGGTCTGCGTGACCCTGAGCTCCAAGCCCGCCTTGGTGAAGCTCAGATGCCGCGCGGACGCTTCGAAGGCGCGAAGAGCGTTCAACGGGAGATGGCTGCGGATGGGCATGATGGCCAAGTTCTGCTCATGGCTCGACGCATAAATGATCGTTTGTCAGTCGTCACCCCGTTCGGCAGGTTCGCGCCGTCACGGGAGAATGAACATGCTGACGCGACGTCATCTCGGTCTTGGACTGCTTGGGATCGCGGCTTCGGCGAGCTGGCTGCGATCGCCCGCGGCCAACGCGTCGGACGACCGAAGAGCGCGCCTGGAACAGGAACTCGCCCGTATCGAGCGCGAGAGTCTCGGACGGCTCGGCGTCGCCGTGCTCGACTCCCAGACCGGGTTCGAGGCGGCCCTGCGTCCGGCCGAGCGCTTTCCGATGTGCAGCACCTTCAAATGCCTGGCCTCCGCGGCCGTCCTGAAGCGCGTCGACGCCGGCGACTTGCAGCTCGACACGCGCATTGCGTTCGAGGCGAAGGATCTCGTGAGCTATTCGCCGGTGACGAAGGAGCATGTCGGCCGCGGCATGACCCTCGCCGAACTCTGCGAAGCTGCGCTCACGCAGAGCGACAACACCGCGGGAAATCTGCTGTTGCGGCAGATCGGCGGTCCCTCGGGACTGACAGGTTTCGTCCGATCGATCGGCGACGAGGTCACCCGTCTGGACCGCTGGGAAGTCGAGCTCAACGAGGCGAAGGCCGACGATCCCCGCGACACGACCAGTCCGGCCGCCATGCTGCAGAACCTGCGCCGCCTGCTGCTCGGCGACGTCCTGTCGACGACCATGCGCGAGAGGCTGACGGGCTGGATGCTCGCCAACAAGACTGGCGACACCCGATTGCGGGCCGGTGTGCCACGTGACTGGCGCACCGCCGACAAGACCGGCTCTGGCGAGCGCGGCACGGCCAACGACATCGGCGTTTTCTGGCCACCAGGCCGCAAGCCGGTTCTGGTCACGGCCTATCTGACCGGCTCGCAGGCCTCGCCGGAGGAGCGCAACGCCACGATCGCGAAGGTCGCGCGCGCGGTCGCGGACGTCGTGCTCGGACAGGCGGGTTAGTTCGGGCACCGTGCTTCCGTTCAGCCTCGAGGGCTCGGCCCACGCGATGTTCGTCATGGCGGGGCACCGACCGGGCGGGCTAAAGTGGCACCGGCCCACATCATCGAAATGCGGGGCCGCTGCCGGGACCGATCCGATGCGCCGCTTTGCCATGAAGGCCCTGTTCTCCCTGCTGACCTTGCAGCGCGACGAGGAGACCGAGCTGCGCTGGGACCGGATCGTCCTGATCGGCTCGACCCTGGTGACGATCGGGCTCGTGGCCCTGTATGCCTATGGCAAGGCCGAGGGCCGCTGGTAGCCCTGGGCGCAAGTCCAAGCGAGACACGCGTTTATGAGACGACGAATGGGATCCGCCTGCCTGTTGCTGGCGCTGGCATCCACCGCCAGCCATGCGCTGGACAGCGAGCAGAAGCGTGGAAAAGCGCTCTTGCAAAGCCTTTGCAGCCGATGCCATGCGATAGGTCCCACCGGCGCCAGCCCGCACCCGGACGCGCCCCCGTTCAGGACCTTCGGTGACAGCAAGCTCTACGACGAGGATTTTGCTCAGCGGCTGCAAAACGGCCTCTCCACCATCCATAAGGACATGCCGAGCTTCCAGTTCGACCGGCCTGACGCGGAAGCCGTGGTCAATTATCTCAAGGCCATTCAGGTCCGTTCCAGGCGCTGACGCCTCGGTCCCGCCTGAGCGCATGGAACGCGGATTGTGCGGTGCGGTTGCCCGTGCCCGTCCCTCATCCGCGGCCCGGCTGCGGCGGGAGCCTGCGCAATGAACTCTACGACCACGATGGTGCATGCCGACGGCCTGCCGCTGCCGCAGCGGACCTGGGCGATCGTCACGATCGCGCTCGGGATCGTGCTGGCGGTGGTCGACGGCGCCATCGCCAATGTCGCGCTGCCGACCATCGCCCGGGATCTCAACGCCAGCCCGGCGTTCTCGATCTGGATCGTCAACGGCTATCAGCTCGCGGTCACGATCTCGCTGCTGCCGCTGGCCTCGCTCGGCGAGATCATCGGCTATCGTCGCGTCTATCTCGCCGGCCTTGTGCTGTTCACCGCGGCCTCGGCGTTCTGCGCGCTGTCCGACAGCCTGCTGCTGCTGACGCTCGCGCGCATCCTGCAAGGCTTTGGGGCCGCCGGCATTCTCAGCGTCAACTCGGCGCTGGTGCGCTTCACCTATCCGCAGGCCCTGCTCGGCCGCGGCATCGGCATCAATGCGATGGTGGTCGCGGTGTCCGCCGCCGTCGGCCCGACCATCGCGGCCGGCATCCTCGCCGTCGGCAGCTGGCCCTGGCTGTTCGCGATCAATGTGCCGCTCGGCATCGTCACCTTCGTGTTCGGCTTCCGCTTCCTGCCGCATACGCCGCGCGCCCCGCACATGTTCGACTGGCAGAGCGCGGCGCTGAGCGCCGTCACCTTCGGTTTCCTCATCGCCGCGGTCGACAGCCTCGGCCATGGCGAGGCGCTGGTGACCTGTGCGATCGAGTTCGTCGTCGCCGTGATCGCCGGCATCTGGCTGGTCTATCGCCAGACCCATATGGCCTCGCCGCTGCTGCCGCTCGACCTCCTGCGCATCCCCGTGTTCGCACTGTCGATCGCGACCTCGATCTCGTCGTTCTGCGGCCAGATGCTCGCCTTCGTCGCGATCCCGTTCTATCTCGAAAGCCATTTCGGCTATTCGCCGGTGCAGATGGGCCTCCTGATCACGCCCTGGCCGATCGCGGTCGGCCTGACCGCGCCGATCGCCGGACGGCTGGTGGAGCGCGTGCCGGCCGGTCTGCTCGGCGGCATCGGCCTGGTCATCTTCGCAGCCGGACTCCTCACGCTCGGCCTGCTGCCGCAACAGCCGTCATCCTGGGACGTCGTCTGGCGAATGGCGCTGGCGGGCTGCGGCTTCGGCCTGTTCCAGACGCCGAACAACCGCACAATGATCGCCGCCGCGCCACGCGAACGCGCCGGCGGCGCCAGCGGCATGCTCGGCACTGCGCGGCTGCTCGGTCAGACCACCGGTGCGGCGCTGGTCGCGATGTTCCTGGCGCTCGATCCCTCCGGCGGAACGCGGCTGTCGCTCCTGACCGGCGTCGGCTTCGCGCTGGTCGGCGCGTTCCTGAGCATGCTCCGGCTGTCGCCGGCTGGCGCGCGCGGCGCCGAGCATGTCCGCATCCATGACGGCCAGCGGCTGAAGGGGGAATAGCAGTCGTGACGACGGACTGGATGATGCTTGCGTTGCTCGCGCTCGCCGCCTTCGGCTCGGGCATCGTCAATGCGCTGGCCGGCGGCGGTGCGTTCCTGACCTTCCCGACCCTGCTCGCCGCCGGCATCCCGGCGATCGACGCCAACGCCTCGAGCACGGTCGCGCTCTGTCCCGGGCAGTTCGTCAGCGCCTTCGCCTCGCGTGACATCCTGAGAGACACCGAGGCGTCGTGGCGCCGCGACCTGGTGCGGCTGTCGATCATCAGCCTGGTCGGCGGCACGCTCGGAGCCGTGCTGCTGCTCGTCACGCCGTCGGCGGCCTTCAGCCGGCTCGTGCCGTGGCTCCTCCTGTTCGCCACCGTCGTGTTCGCCTTCGGCATGCGCTTCACGCCGAAGGACGGCAAGCCCTGGCTGGGGCCGCTGACCATCCAGGCCGTGCAGTTCGTGATCGCAATCTATGGCGGCTATTTCGGCGGCGGCATCGGCATCCTGATGCTGGCCGCGCTGGTGTTCTATGGCATGCGCGACATCCGCGCGATGAACGGCTTGAAGATCTGGCTGGCCGCGCTGATGAACATCATGGCCTCGATCATCTTCGCCTTCTCCGGCCGCGTGCATTGGCTGGAGACGCTGACCATGATGTGCACGGGCATGCTCGGCGGCTTCGTCGGCGCCCGCCTCGGCCAGATCATCCCGCCAGCTTACGTGCGCCGCTTCATCATCGCGGTCGGCTGCGGGCTGACGGTGTACTTCTTCATCAAGCCGGCCTGAGCGCGAGATCCTCGTCGACCACCTGCTTGACCCCTTATCGGGTGCATTCCACAGTCCGTCACATGAACCCGCAGAGATACGGGTGCAGTCTCCCAGCGAGCCCATCCATGCTGATGACGAAACGCAAGCCAGCGACAGTAGCCGAGATCCTGGTCGAGGAGTTCATGCAGCCGCTCGGGCTGACGCAGACCGCGCTGGCGGCAGCGATGGGTGTGCAGCGCAAGCACGTCAACGAACTCTGCAACGGCAAGCGGAACGTCACCGCCGCCACCGCCCTCATCCTCGCCCGCGTGTTCGGCAACAGCGCAGAGTTTTGGCTCAACGTCCAGCGCCGCACCGATCTGTGGAACGCCCTGCATTCGCCACGTGAACGCAAGCGTATCGACCGCGCGAAGCCGCTCAATTCAGCGGCGTGAGCGAGACAGACGAGGCCTGAGCAGAAGAGGCCTGAAGAAAAGGCCCACTGAAGAAAACAGACCCAAATAGAAAAGGCCGGCGCGAAGCCGGCCTTTTCATTCATTGACTTGGTCCGGCCATCACGCCTTGACCAGCGGTCCCTTCGGCGCCGGGCCCTTCGGGCCGCTGCCGCCGGACTTCGGCTTGCGCTTGCGCGCCGCCGGCACTTCCGACTTCGGCGAGACCGGGCCGTCGACGAACTCGAAGCCGATCTTCTCGTCCACACCGGACTCGTCCTTGACCAGGACGACGCGGACGTGGCCGCCGCTCTTCAGCTTGCCGAACAGCACCTCGTCAGCCAGCGGCTTCTTGATGTGCTCCTGGATCACGCGGCCCATCGGGCGCGCGCCCATCTGCTCGTCATAGCCGTGCTGGATCAGCCAGGCCTTGGCCGGTTCCGACAGCTCGATCGTGACGTCGCGGTCGGCCAGTTGGGCTTCCAGCTGCAGCACGAACTTCTCGACCACCATGCCGATGACGTCGACCGAGAGATGGCCGAACGAGACGATGGCATCGAGGCGGTTGCGGAATTCCGGCGCGAACTGCCGGTTGATCGCCTCGTGGTCGTCGCCTTCCCGCTTCGAGCGATGGAAGCCGAATGCCTGCTTGGCGAGGTCCGCCGCGCCCGCATTCGTCGTCATGATCAGGATGACGTTGCGGAAGTTGACCTGCTTTCCATTATGGTCGGTGAGCCGGCCATGATCCATGATCTGCAGCAGCACATTGTACAGGTCTGGATGCGCCTTCTCGATCTCGTCCAGCAGCACCACGCAATGCGGATGCTGGTCGACGCCATCGGTCAGGAGGCCGCCCTGATCGAAGCCGACATAGCCGGGAGGCGCGCCGATCAGGCGCGACACGGTATGCCGCTCCATGTACTCCGACATGTCGAAGCGCAGCAGCTCGACGCCCAAGGTCGCAGCGAGCTGCTTGGCCACCTCGGTCTTGCCGACGCCGGTCGGACCCGAGAACAGGTAGCAGCCGATCGGCTTTTCCGGCTCGCGCAGGCCGGCCCTCGCCAGCTTGATCGAGGCCGACAGCGAATCGATCGCCTTGTCCTGGCCGAACACCACCCGCTTCAGGGTCTGCTCGATGTTCTTCAGCACCTCCGCGTCGTCCTTCGACACGCTCTTCGGCGGGATCCGCGCCATCGTGGCGATCGTGGTCTCGATCTCCTTGATGCCGATCGTCTTCTTGCGCTTGTTCTCGGCGAGCAGCATCTGCGCCGCGCCGGACTCGTCGATCACGTCGATCGCCTTGTCCGGCAGCTTGCGGTCGTGGATGTAGCGCGACGACAGCTGCACCGCTGCCTCGATGGCCTCGTTGGTGTACTTCAGCCGGTGATAGTCCTCGAAGTAAGGCTTGAGGCCCTTCAGGATCGCGATCGCATCCTCGACCGACGGCTCGTTCACGTCGATCTTCTGGAACCGGCGCACCAGCGCGCGGTCCTTCTCGAAGTGCTGGCGATATTCCTTGTAGGTGGTCGAGCCCATGCAGCGGATCGAGCCCGAAGCCAGCGCCGGCTTGAGCAGGTTCGAGGCATCCATCGCCCCGCCCGACGTCGCGCCCGCACCGATCACGGTGTGGATCTCGTCGATGAACAGGATCGCGTTCGGATGCGCTTCGAGCTCCTTCAGCACCTGCTTGAGGCGCTCCTCGAAGTCGCCACGATAGCGCGTGCCGGCGAGCAAGGTGCCCATGTCCAGCGAGAACACGGTCGCAGCCGACAGCACCTCGGGAACCTCGCTGTCGACGATACGCTTGGCCAAGCCTTCGGCGATCGCGGTCTTGCCGACGCCGGCTTCGCCGACGAACAGCGGGTTGTTCTTCTGCCGGCGACACAGCACCTGGATCGCGCGGTTGATTTCCGAGTTACGGCCGATGACCGGATCGATCTTGCCGTCGCGGGCCTTCTTGTTGAGATTGACGCAATAGGTTTCCAGCGCCTCGCCCTTTTTCTTGGAGTCCTCGTTGCCCTTGGTCTCCGTCTCCTCGTCGACGCCGCGAACCGGGCGCGCTTCGGAAACACCAGGGCGCTTGGCGATGCCGTGGCTGATGTAGTTCACGGCGTCGTAGCGCGTCATGTCCTGCTCTTGCAGGAAGTAGGCGGCGTGGCTCTCGCGCTCGGCGAAGATCGCGATCAGCACGTTGGCGCCGGTCACCTCTTCGCGGCCCGAGGACTGAACGTGAATCACCGCGCGCTGGATCACGCGCTGGAAACCTGCGGTCGGCTTGGCGTCGTCGCTGCCGTCCGTGACCAGATTTTCGAACTCGGTTTCGAGATAATTGACGAGACTGCCCCGCAGCTTGTCGAGGTCGACGCTGCACGCGCGCATCACGGCCGCTGCATCGCTGTCATCGATCAAGGACAAGAGGAGATGTTCCAATGTCGCGTATTGATGATGACGCTCGTTGGCAATCGCCAGTGCACGATGCAGGGATTGTTCAAGGCTTTGAGAAAAAGTCGGCATGCGCGTCCTCTGTGGCCCCTTGCCATCATGATCGCCGCCGCCCGGTCAGGCAACAACAACCTTTGTCAAATATAGTTATAACCGAGTGCGACAAAAGACCGGCCGAGCGTCTCGATTACGGGTTCACCGGATCGTCAATGCAAAACCCGTTCCGATTGAGGCGAACCCAGCCTCGACAACCGACGGGAAGAGCCGTTTTGAGTCCCCAAAGAGACGGGACCGGATCGGCCGTAATTCTGCGGACGAAGCACTCTCCGGGCACGCCGAAGATGCGGCAATTGCCCTCACGCTCCATCAGCCGACGCGCGTCCGATCATCGGCTGTGCGATCATCGCGGCCCCCGGATCGGGAGACGCGGCTACTTCTTCTCCATCACACACTGCAGCGGGTGCTGGTGCTTGCGGGCGAAGTCCATCACCTGCGTCACCTTGGTCTCGGCGATCTCGTAGGTGAAGACACCGCACTCGCCGATGCCGTGATGGTGCACGTGAAGCATGATCTTGGTCGCGGCCTCGACGTCCTTGTTGAAGAATTTCTCCAGGACGTGAACCACGAACTCCATCGGCGTGTAATCGTCGTTGAGGATCAGGACCCGATAGAGATTGGGACGCTTGGTCTTCGGCTTGACCTTGGTGATCACCGAGGTGACGGGGCCACCCGGACCACCCGATTTATTGTCGTTATTGCTCATCCTGGGCGCGGATCGGTTCAATCTGGAAGTTGGCTGCGACATCTTGCACGCGTTAGATATGGCGACGAGGACACCAATAAAGAGTTTCCCTGGAGAGGGTGTCTCAATAAGGGCTGCCCCGTCCTGTCCCCGGCCGGGCCGCTTCCGCCACCCGGTCCTGCTTTCCAGATCGCCTGTCCCAGCCGACCGGTCCGGTCGGACCGACACCAGGAATATGGGTCAGTGACGGGTCTGCCGCAAGCGCATGACCGCGAGGGACACGGCGCCCCGGCAGGACCGATTCCCTGCCCCGGCGATGGCACCGAAGGTTAATCAAACCGACCGCATTTTACAAAGCCCATTCACTGGGCATTGACAGGGAACCGGATTCCCCGGGGGAGCGGTGCCGGGCTGCGGGCACACCTGCGGTTTTCCGGTTTCGGATTCACCTGCCTTTATCGACCGGCCGCGGAAATCACCTGCAGAAACCACATTTGGTGAGCGACATGACCGCCGTTTCCCCGCTCCGCTTCTGCCGCCGCGTCGTGCCCCAGTTCGTCCGCGACCGCCGCGGCAACATCTCCATGCTGTTCGCCATCGCGCTCGTTCCGATCCTGGCCTTCATCGGCGCCGGCATCGACTACAGCCGGGTGAATGCGGCGAGGACGTCGATGCAGGGGGCGCTGGACTCCGCCGCGTTGATGCTGTCGCGCGACCTGTCGCAGGGCACGATCACAGCGTCGGACGTCCCGGCGAAGGCATCGGCCTATTTCAAGGCGCTCTACACCAGCGCCGATGCCCAGAACGTCACCGTGAACGTCAGCTATACCGCATCGACGAGCTCCTCACCCTCCAACATTCAGTTGTCGGCCTCGGGCCAGATCGTCACCCAGTTTATGAAGATCGTCGGCTTCCCCACCATGGATTTCGGCGTCAAGGGCACGACCACCTGGGGCGACGTCAAGATGCGGGTGGCGCTGGCGCTCGACAACACCGGCTCGATGGCCTCCAGCGGCAAGATGACCGCGCTGCAGAACGCGGTGGCCGGCAGCGGCGGGCTGATCGACCAGCTCAGCGGCCTCGCGAAGACGCCCGGCGACGTCTACATCTCGGTCGTTCCCTTCGCCAAGGTCGTCAATGTCGGCGCCAGCAATTACAGCCAGAGCTGGCTCGACTGGACCGACTGGCAGAACCCGCCCACGATTCAGCCCAACAACGGCTCCTACCAGGCCGCGATCCCGAATACGAAGTTGACCCAGGCGCAATGGGACATGGTCGGGCCGGGATCCGCCTGCCCGTTCACCTCGGGCAATGGCTACTATTTCGGCTGCGTCAGCGGTCCGACCTCGGGCAGCGCGAGCACGTCGACGATCCCGAAGACCGGCGACGCCAACGCCGGCCAGGTCTGCCCCGGTTATGACTCAGCCTCGCACAGCTACTACAATGGCTGCTGGACGACGGCCAAGACATCGACGGTGGTCACCTATTGCACCGGCTCGAGTTGCAAGTGCAGCAACGGCGCCAATGAGAGCTGCAGCTGCACGGGCACATCCGGCACCAGCGGCTACACCTGCAAGGTCAACACCTACACCAAGACCTGGGTGGCGAACGCCTTCAGCAGCTGGACCGGCTGCGTCGCCGACCGCACCCAGCCGAACGACGCGACCGCGGTCTCGCCTGTGGCGTCCGACGTCAAGACGCTGTTCCCGACGAACCAGCACATGGAGAACAACACCCAATATTGCAGCAGCACGGCCTCGACCAAGCTCGCGCAGATCGTCCCGCTCAGCTACAGCTGGAGTTCACTGAAGAGCGCCGTCAACGCCATGCAGCCGACCGGCGGCACCAACCAGGCGATCGGGCTCGCATGGGCGGTGCAATCGCTGATCCCGAACGGCGTGCTCGGCGCACCGTCGGAAGATGCCAACACCACCTACAACCGCGTCATCATCCTGCTGTCGGACGGCTTGAACACCGAGGACCGCTGGCCCGAATACGGCAACGGCTCGTCGCAGGCCTCGGGCAATCCGATCGACGCACGTCAGGCCCTGCTCTGCTCGAATCTGAAGAACACCAAGGATTCGAAGGGGAACGCGATGTACACGATCTACACCATCCAGGTGAACACGAGTTCGCCTGCCGACCCCACCTCGACCGTGCTGCAAAACTGCGCCAGCAGTCCCGACAAGTTCTACATGCTGACGAGCTCGAGCCAGATCGTGACCACGTTCAATTCGATCGGCACGGCCCTGTCGAAGCTGCGCGTCGCCAGATAGCGGCGCGGGCGACCCACGCATTCAGCCAACAAAAAAGCCCGGCGCGAGCCGGGCTTTGTGCTCCCTGCGGGCGCGAACGCGATCAGTGCGCGGCCGGCGGGGTGAACTTCGCAGCGATGCCTTCCAGCGGCTTGAACGCCTGCTTGGCGAGATCCGAATAGAGGCCGGCGATCTTCTGCGAATCCGCGACGAAGGTCTCGTAAGCCGACTTGGCGAACTCGGTCTGCGCCTCGAGCACCTTGTCGAGCGACTTCACGCCCTGGAGCTTCTCGACGAACGACTTGGTGTCCTCGAACGACTTCTTCGTATAGTCGCCGTAGGCGGTGGCGATCGCATGGAGGCCGTTCTGGACGGTGGTCGCGGAGTTCACGACGGTCTCGAACTGCTCCTTGCCGTAGTTCTGAAAGTCTTCAACCTTAAACATGTGGCATTCCTTTCCCTGACTTTGAGCGCCCACAGGGAAGCCCCGGTTCCCTGACGCGGCACCAATATAGTGCACCGCACAATAAAAGCAAGAATCTTGTGCAATGCACCATTGCAGGCATTGCTGCGGAATACAGGGATTTCTGTCCCGTCGCGGATCGAATCAGCAGAAATCCGGAGTGTCGAGGCAAGATTTCTTTAATACTTTGGCAACTCGACCGTCCTAACCTCCCCGATGGTCCCGGCCAGCGTCGGCCGAACCGTAAAGCTGTTCTAAAACAGCGTCTTAACAAAACCTCAGTTCGGGCCTTTCGATGCGGTGCCGCGGTACGGCGCGGTTCTGGAGGGTCCGGCAGGCACGATCACAGGGCGTTCGGCACAATTTCGCCTTACGAGCCGGTGATCACGTCAGAAATTGGACGGGGATTTCATGCTTCGCACAAAAATGGCTTCCTCGCGCCTGTGGCGGGTCGGCGTCTACGGACTGATCACCCTCGCGACGGCAGCAGTGGTCACGGTCGACAGCGCAGAAGCGCGGCGCCGCCACCGGCATCATCACGCACGCCATTCGCCGCACAATGACGAGGGCAGCTACAGCCCGGCCTTCGCCTCGATCATCGTCGACGGCAATTCCGGCGCGACGCTGACGGCGACCAATCCGGACTCCCTGCGGCATCCCGCCTCGCTCACCAAGATCATGACGCTGTATCTGCTGTTCGAGCGGCTCGAGTCCGGCAAGATGAAGCTCGACACCGAGATGCCGGTCTCCGAGCATGCCTCCGAGCAGTCGCCGACCAAGCTCGGGCTGCGTCCCGGCCAGAGCATCCGGGTCGAGGACGCGATCAAGGGCCTGGTCACCCGCTCGGCCAACGACGCCGCCGTCGTCATCGCCGAGGCGATTGCTGGCGACGAAGACGACTTCGCCAAGCTGATGACGCGCAAGGCGCGCGCACTGGGTATGAGCCGCACCACCTACGTCAACGCCTCCGGCCTGCCGGCCGACGAGCAGATCACGACCGCCCGCGACCAGTCGATCCTGGGCCGCGCCATCCAGGACCGGTTCCCGCGCTACTATCGCTACTTCTCGACCGAGGTCTTCAATTATCGCGGCCAGTCGATCCGCAACCACAATCACCTGCTCGGCAGCGTCGAGGGTGTCGACGGCATCAAGACCGGCTACACGCGCGCGTCCGGCTTCAACCTCGTGACCTCGATCCGCCGCGGCAACCGCTTCCTGGTCGGCGTCGTGCTGGGAGGCCGCAGCGGCGGCTCGCGCGATGCGATCATGCGCAACCTGCTCGCCGAAAATCTCGAGAAGGGCGCGACCCGCCGCACCGTGGCCGCGATCAGCGAGCGCGGCAGCTCGGATAATGGTGACGCCGACCAGGGCTCAATGCAGCTCGCCTCGGCGGCGCCTGAGGCCGCGCCGGCCCCGAGCCGTGCCGCCAAGCTGATCTCCACCCTCTCCGAGGCCACCGCCGCGCTGCCGCCATCGGCCCCGAAGGAAGCCAAGGCCGAGCCGGCGCCGATGACCTCAGGCGTGATTCAGAATCCGATCTCGCTCGTTCCGGGCTCCACCGAGCCGATGAAGCCGGTCAAGGTCCGGACGGTCCAGGTCAAGGCCGGCGCCGTGAAGCTCGCGACCGCTGCGCCGCAGCCGGTTGCGGCCGCCCCTGCTCCCGCTCCGTTTGCCCAGCGTGTCGAGGCGATCGAGCCGGCTCCGCCGATCGCCCGCGCCGAGGCGCCGCGTCCCGAAATGCCGCCGCAGCCTGCGGGTCACGGCACCGGCAACGGCATTCTCGGCGTGCTGCCGGCTTCCAGCCTGCCGGCGGGTTCCTCTCAGGCGATGGCCTATGCCGCTCCTCCCGCTCCGGCGCCGCAACCCACGCAGCTCGCGTCCGCCAGCCCTGCGCCCGAACTTCCGAGCAAGTCGGCCGTGGCGCGCAGCGGCTGGATCATCCAGGTTGGCGCGCTCGACAGCGAGGCCGAAGCTCAGAAGCGCATCGAAGCGGCGCGCAGCTCCGCCCAGGGCCTGCTCAGCAAGGCCGATCCGTTCACCGAGACCGTGTCCAAGGGCGACAAGACTCTGATCCGCGCCCGCTTCGCCGGCCTCGATCGCGATCAGGCCGAGGCCGTTTGCAAGAAGCTGAAGCGCGCCGACATCTCCTGCATGACCGTGCACAACTAACAACGTCACTGACACTTTGGACGGTGAGGCCCGCGCGACACAGCGCGGGCCTTTTCGTTTGGGCCTCGCGCGACCGACGGCCGGCGGCGCGGGTGCAAACCACTCGTCAAGGATTTGCCGCTAGAACTTCTTCACCATGACGAACGATGGTGCGTGACGAGGGCGAAAGCCTGCGGGGCCGACACAACGGCCATCACGACGGGGTCGTCATCGGGGCGTTGGTAGCGTTGTCGGAGTTAGCCGTGATGCGTACGAAGCAGAGTATCCTTGGCCTCGTTCACCCGGGCGGCGAGATACGTCGACCCCCCTTGGTCGGGATGCAGTTTCTTCATGAGCGCACGGTGGGCACGCCCGATCTCGTCGCGCCCCGCGCCCGGCTGCAGGCCAAGGATCTGATAGGCCTCCTCGTCCGTCATTTTGGAACTCGACGCCGCGCGGCGCTGCCGCCCTGCCGCGTCGCCCTGCGCGTCCTGACGCCAAGCGGGAAACCGGCGGTCCAGATACGTTTCAAGTAGCGCCAGGCTGTCGGCGTCGAGGCTCGGGGCCATCGCCACGAGCTGCGGCAGATCGAAGTCATCCAGCGACCGGCCGGCGTGAGCGCCGGCAATGAAGCGCCCCTGCATCTGGCCGGTGTCGTGATCGAGCCTCATCTCGATCAGGGGCGAGCGCACCTGCGAGCTCTGTCCCGCCGAACGTTGCCCGCCGAGCCCGAACAAATTGCCGACAGGGCCCATCCCAGCCGGCGACCAGCCCAGCAGCCCTGCTCCGAACAGCCCGATCGGGATCGCCACCACCAGCTCGCCCCGAAGACCGGTGAACGCCGCCACGGCAAGACAGGCGACACCGCCGGCAAACTTGACGATTCGCGCCAAGGCCGCCGGATTGGCGTTCCGGAACATTTGCAGCAGCAAATAGAGGGTGATGACGGCGACGGCGCCAGCGATCAGGGTCATGCGCCGAATATAGGGCGTGTCGTCCCAAAAAGCATGATCGGCCGTGCGAGGGACTGCCGCAGTCGGACCCTCGCCTTACCGCAGGCGCCGCCGAAAAGCGGGATCCGCCGTCATTTCATCTGATCGATCAGGAAGGCCGCCCCGGTTTCGCGGCCCGCCAGCCGGAGCAGCGCTTCGCGGCCGCCCGCCGCATAGGCCGCTGCCGCGCGGAGAAGTTCGCGCAACTGCGCGGCTGCGCCGGGATCGAACCGGCACCAGGCTCCGCCGGAGAGCCGCGCCATGTCGCGAAAGGCCTGTTCGGCTCGTGGCTCCTGCCCCTCCTGGAACATGAACAACGGCACCTTCAACAGGCCGAGTTCACCGGCCCTGTCGCAGAGCTCGTCGACATTCTCTTCCATCGCATCGCCAACGAATACGACGGCGCGAATGCCGGCCGACGTCGCGTGACGCCGCGCCTCCGCGAGCACCTTGCCGATCTGGGTCTCACCGCCGCGACAATCGATCTTGCTCATCAGCCGCGCCAGCTCGGCGCTGTCGGAAATCCAGCCCGTGGCGCGGCATTCGTTGAAGCCGCGATAATAGACCAGGCGAATGTCGAGACGTCCCAGCGCGGCGGCCTCGCGGAACATCTCGGCCTGCAGCGCACAGGCCATGTCCCAGGTCGGCTGGCGGCTGAGCGTTGCGTCAAGGGCAAACATGAGCCGGCCTCGGGTGCCCTGCGCTTGCGGCGCCATGGCCTTGGCCTGCGCGACAAACGCCGCGATCGCATCCGCCGTAGACCGCTCCGTTTCCGGCAAGCGCTGCGGCCGCGCCTCTGCGTCAGGCGACGCCGCGGGTGCGGAACGAGACTTCGAGGGACGATCGGCCATGCGCACCACCTGCTGCGATGCGCATCATGTGGGCAGGTGAGCCCCGGCCTTCAATGACAGTGGGGGAGCAGTAGTCGGACACGTCTCGACCGCCGCTTGGTGCGGCGGCGAGACGAGGAAGCGGCGTCCGGCGTCAATGCGTCAGGGGCTTGGCCGGCGTGGCGGCCTTGGCAACCGGCGCATAGGGCGCGACCGGGCCCGGGTCGAGCAGCGGCGTCTTTGACTTCACCGGGCCGATGCTGGAGCTGTCGCTGTCCGCAAGGAACTTGTCCAGCATGGCCTGGATCGACGACTTGGCATCGTCGGGCCCGGTGTCGCGCATGTCGTTATGCTGGAAATCGGTGTTCACGACCGTGATGCCGGTCTGCTCGCAGATGTCGTCGCTCGGGACCACGCCCGGATCCGCCTTGAAGTGCGGATCCTTGGAACGGAACGACAGGATCTTGAACTTGCCGTCGGTCACGAAGGGCACACGCAGATTGTCCAGCGTAACGACCTTCCTGACGTCATCCGGATACTGCTTGGCGAAGTACATCGAGATGTCGCCGCCCATCGAGTGGCCGACCATGGTCAGATGGTCATAATCCGCATTCGGCTGCAGCTGACGCATCTGCTGAACCGCAAACCTGATATTGGCCACGCCGCGCTGGATCTGCGGCAAACGGCCGACATAGGGCTCGCCAACCTTGGTCACCATCGGCGCATCGGTCGGCAGGTCGTGCTGAATGCTGACGGCCATATAGCCGCGCGCCGCGAGCACGTTGGCCAGGAAGGAGTATTCGGTGAACTTCACGGTGTTGCCGTGATTGAGGATGGCGACCGGCAGCTTGATCATGCCGGCTTCGGCCTGCATCTCCTTGTCGCGGCGGACCGCGACGGCGACCTCGACGAGACGGTTGCTGCGGGAGGCGTCATAGAACCTGATCGTCTCGTGCCGGATCGCCCACTTGCTCGCAGTGAAGTAGCCGACGGCCGCCAGGATACTGACAGACACAAGAACGGTTATTCCACGCTTCATGTTCGTCCCTCGGGAGCACAATCAAAGGTAGTTCCAGACCTGTAAGACTCTCGCGACCCGTTCTGTTTAATATATGTAACCGCGCTGTGACAGAAAGGCTAAATGTTGTGTATCCGCCGCCCGTTCGTTGTGCGGCGCACCTAGTTGCTGTGCAACATAAGCGGCGCCGCGCCCCTCCTTTGTGACGGGAAGGCTGAACGTCAGGTTCAAATCAGTCACGAATTTGACGGTAATCGAGCGAAATCGGCGACGCTTTGACCTGAGACAACTGCGACCAGAGGCAACAGCCTTGTCTGATCCCGGCCGCCAGCCGGCTGCCAAGCTTCGACAACCCGGGACGTTACCGGCGATGCCGGTGTGAGCCCAGAGCGCACAATGTCTCAGTTGGCGGCGGCTGGGCGCCTCGCCGGCCTGCGCCTCAGGCGCTGATGATGTCGTGAAGGTCGAGCGGCTTGTCGACCTGGGCGAACCACTCCGCCCGGTTGGCAGCGCGGCGGCGGCCGCGCTCGTCGAGCGGCAGCTTGAGCTGCCGCAGCAGGCTGGTGACCTCCTCCCGCGCCGTGACGTGGCCGAGATTGGGGCGCGTGCCGAGCGTCGCTTCGTCGATGTCGTCGAGCGCCGTCAGGCCGCGCGGAAAGAACTCGCGATAGACCACGCGCTCGGCGAAGCCGTCGATGGCGCGGAAGCCGAGCCTCAGCGACAGATCCTTCAAGCCGTCCGCGACCAGTTGCTTGTTGCGCGAGCCCAGCATCGACAGGCGATTGCGGACCACGATCCAGTCGGTCATCACGCCGTCGACCTGGCGCCGCTTGCGCCGGACGTCTCGGACCATCTCGGCGTAATGACTTTCGCCGGTCACCGCATAGGTGGCCGGGTCGACGGTTCCGAGCACGTCGAAATCGAGAAAGCTGTCGTTGATCGGCGTGACCAGCGTGTCGGCCATCGAATGCGCCAGCCGCATCAGATAGCTGTCATTGCCCGGCGTATCGATGACGATGAAATCGAAGGATCGCTCGACCGCGCTCACCGCCTCCATGAACTGCTGGAATTCGGTGTTCTCATTCTCGTCGATCTGCAGCGTCTGGCCGAGCTGGATGCAGTAGTGCGTCGGCAGCTCCAGGCGCAGGCCGGTCCGGCGCGCCCAGGCGCTGCGATTGTTGATGTAGTGGGTGAAGCTCTGCTGCCGGCAATCGAGATCGATCGTGGCGACGCGCTGGCCTGCCTTGAGAAGCGCCACGGCGATGTGCAGGGCGGTGGTCGACTTGCCCGACCCACCCTTCTCGTTCCCAAGCACAACCACGTGGGCAGAGCCCGATTGTCCTTGGCTAGTCTGCACCAGCATGATTTCGACCCCTTACGATCATCTTCGAGTCATGGTCGTCCGTGGTCAAGTGAAATACATCTTCATCGTGAATCCACGGGGGGACGCATCCTCCGCTACTACTTGATGCGCGCGTTTACCAACTCCGCATTTTGCTGCGGAGAGGTGCTAACAGGCGTGATCGAAGAAGCTGAGCGGCTTGTCCCGTGTTGTGAGAGGCGACCGCGCGAGCGTCAAGGCCGAACACTGACTCCGCGCTTTTTCGCCGGAAGATCGAGCAAAAATGTCACGACATCCGCGTATCGCCCGCATCATCTCCGCACTGCGCCGCGAGCCCGATGTCATCCGCCCGCAAGGCGAGCGTCGCGCGCGTGCCGACGATCGGCGCGCTGCATGACGACCGCCTGTCGCCCGGTGGACGGGCGACACACGGTGCCGACGAAGTTGCTCGTCGATCTTCGTCCATGCGACTCAGTTCGCCACTCGGAAGATTTCGGTTCCTACCGGCGTACCTGGAAGGAGGACGTTCCAAGCTGGCAGGCGGAGAGAGTCGATCTGGTCCGGCGTCCACGCGCGATCGTCGCCGCGACGGACTATCAGCCGCTCGACGATGCCGTCCCGAGCGGAGCGCGACGTTGCTCTCGGCCTTCGCATTGACGGCTCGCGTACGGTGCACGAACGCAACCGCGCGTGCGATGTCGTCGCGCACCGTCGCAATGTCCATCTTGGTGCAGAGGTGCGGCGCGCTTGCGGGCGCGCGGCCGATCAACGCCGCCCTTCGAGACGGTCCACATGTGAGAGACTGCTACAGCAGCCCGAGATCACGCAGCTCGCGGCGCAGCGGCTCGGGCATCGCCTCGACGCCGGCCGCGCTGGTCTTGCCGAGATCGGCGGGAGCATCCTCTGCCGTCAGGTAGCGCCAGCCCTGGAACGGGCGCATCGGCCGCGGCGACACCGCGATCACCTTTGGCTGCATGATGATGCGGCAACGGCCGATGCCGTCGCTGTCGCGGAACGGCTCGATGCCGATGATCTTCTCGCGCGCGGCGACCTCGCCGCGAATCACCCAGTACAGCGATCCGCCGCCGAGGATGTCCTCGACACGCTTCGGCGTCATCCGCGTGACGTGGACGTGCTGCTGCGGCAGGCCCTTCTTCTTGGCGGCGAGCATGCGCTCGGCGATCCACTCCTTGAGGTCCGTGACGGACTCGCAGCCGACGGCCAGCTTGATCAGGTGCAGGGGCATGAGGGCGGTTGGACCAGCGGAGCTATTCGTTGTTCGCTGCCGGCTCGGCAGCCTCGGGCGCCGCCTGCTGCGCGGGCGCGGCTGGTTTCGGCTTCGGTGCCGCCTTCTTGGCCACGGCGGGAGCCTGGGCATGGCTGGCCGCCACGGAAGCCGGCGCGGGCGGCGCAAGCTGCGTGGGCGGCTTCGGAGCGGCCGCCGCCGGCGCCGCCGAACGGGTCGAGGCTGTCGGCTCCGGATTCATGATGCTGACGGGCGGAGTATTGGCCGAGCTCGGAAACTCCGCCGTGGTCGGCTTGCCGGTCGGCTGCGACGGCGCGAGGCCCGCGAAGGTCCCGACCGGCGCCGGCTGGCCCTGGGGCGGCTGCGGCGCGTTCCACTGCGAGGCGTAGCGCGTCACCAGCCCCTCATAGGTCCGCCCTTCCATGTTGTTGACCAGTTGCTGGCGGTCGCCGACGGCGCGGAACATGACGCAATCATTCGGCGTGCAGCGATCCCGCGTCAGAAGCACATAGGCCATCAGGCCATAGCGATCGCGCTCCACGGCACGGCGCAGCGCCAGCAATTCGGCTGTCATCACCTTGTTGGCGTTGGCGAGATCGCCAGCCTGCGACAGCCGGCTGAGAAGCCCGGCGGCATAGCTCACCGCGGCGGCCGTCATGTCCGGCGAGCCGAACAGGGATCGTTCACAGTTCGACAGCACCAGATCCCCGGCGAGGTCGTCGATGCACGCGAGCGCGGGGGGCGTAAGGCCGACCGACGCCGTCGTCTGCGGATCGCCATTGGCGTTGCGCTGCGCGGCGTCCTGGGTTCGCATCATCGACGCGACGGCAATCCCGACCGCCAGCAGAGTGATCACGGTGAGCGCGCCATTGGCGACCGACTTTTCGGCGCGCAGCAGCGTGATCAGGACGACCAGCGCAAAGAAGCCGGCGGCCGCGACGGTCAGCCACATCGGGAAGGCCGGCGAGTTCAGAAGCTGGTCGAGCGAGGAAGGCCAGGTCGAATTCATGCGCGCTTGTTCCTGACGCGGGCCAACAACGACGGCCCCGATGGCGTCCCTACAGGGGACGGCCGCGAAACGATCATCAAATTCAAATGATCACCCAAAACCTTGGCAGCCCCACCGGCAACAATACGACGATTCCATGGGCCCCGTGGGCACAGGATGGTGTGGAGCTACCCGCTATCCCCAAAGGGATCGCGCAACATTCGTTTAGGTCCCCCGCCACGCCCTCGTGGCCAGCACGATCCTCCCTCTCGACACGTCACATCGACGCACAGGCTCAAGACGAGGCCTGTCGAGACCCCGCCGTCACGACAGGGCCAATTGGCTCTCTCTCGCAACCCGCTCAAAGGCTTCCGTGGAGCTCTTGATCCGATACTGGCAGTCATCGCCTTCGGTCGGAAGCTGGCGGATGATCTCATACGTGCCAGTCGCCGCCGGACGCGAGACATTGCTGGTGGTGAAGTAGACCGTGGCTCCGATCGGGAACTTGTGTTTCAACGCCCTCTCCTGCTCGCATGCCGGCACGAGCCCCTGGTCCCGCTGCCCGGGCCGGCGTGTCTTTATAAGTAGCGTCCTATAGCATGCCGAGGCCCGCACTGGCCAGCCTCTCGCGACATAGCAGGCCGGAAGATTGCAAGGTTCTTCAACGAGATGGCGTCAAGAATGGTATTCCCGGACGAACCGCGCGGCCGTCCGGGGCAGCCCTGACGGAACACCGCTCAGACGTTTTCGACCCGCGCGATGATCCAGGTCTCCGCGAGCCCGGCCTGCACCCATTCGGCAAAGGCCGGCATCGCCATCATGGTGTCCATGTAGGCGCGGGTCTCCGCCGCGACGGGGACCGCAAAGCTGTGGAACCGCGTGACCACCGGCGCGAACATCGCGTCAGCCGCGCCGAACCGGCCGAACAGGAACGGCCCCCCGGCGCCATGGCGCGCGCGGCAGTCGCGCCAGATCTCCTCGATCCGGGCGACGTTCGCCTTGGCGTCAGCCGACAGTTCCACCGGCCGCACCGGCCGGTGCAGGTTCATCGGACATTCGTTGCGCAGCGCCTGGAAGCCGGAATGCATCTCCGCACAGACGGATCGCGCATGGGCCCGCGCCGCGGCGTCCGCCGGCCACAGACCGGCTTCGGGGAAGCGCTCGGCCGCATATTCGATGATGGCGAGCGAGTCCCATACGGTGGTCGCGCCGTCGACCAGGACCGGCACCTTTCCGGCCGGCGAATGCGCGAGGATGCGCGCCTTGTCGGCGGGATCTTCGGTGTAGAGCGGGATGACGATCTCCTCGAAGGCGATGCCGGCGCCGCGCAGCGCCAGCCACGGCCGCATCGACCAGGAGGAATAGTTCTTGTTGCCGATCACCAGCTTCAGCGTCATGTCCTGCCGTCTCCGTGTTCGAGCCCATGGTGCTGGCCGATCTCGATCGCCGGCCCCGCGTCCGCACCCATGGCTCGTGCGACGCATACAGGATCAGAGGGCGGTGCGTCGACAACGGCGCGAGAGAGCTCAGCCGCCGAAATCCTGCGGGCGAAACGAGATCTCCAGCACCTGCCACTCCCGGTAGCGGTCCGGCGGCAGCATCGAATAGGGCTGACACGCATCGAGAGCGGCGAGCGCGCTCTGCTTGAGCTGGATCACCTTGGCGACCTTCTCGGGATCGGCCACGGCGGGCCCTCCGAGCAGTTCGGGCTCGGCGGCGAGCCGGCCATCGGGCCGCATCGCGACCAGCAGCTTCACGAAGATGTCGTCCGAACGCGACAGCGAGGCCGGCAGCCGGGCGCAGGATTTGAAGCGCTGGCGCAGCGCCGCCTCGAGATCGGCCGCGACGGCCTTGGTGGCGGTCGACCCGACCTCCTGGTCGCCGCCGGACGGCAACGCATCGAGCGGATCGGGCAGCCCGAGCCGCACGCCGTATTTCACCGTGATGTCCGGCTCCGGTGGCACATAGCTCTGCGGCTGCACCGGCATCGGCCGGAGCGCCGACCTGACCTCCTGTTTGGTTTCGGGCTTAGCTTCGGACTTGGCAGCCATCTTCGCAGGCGCTTTCGGGGACGGCCGCTGCGGCGGCGGTGACGGAGAGGACGCTGGCTTCGGCGCCTCCTTGGCCTCCATGGTCGGCGATGGCTGCGGAACCGGCGGCGGCGCCGAGGCGGCTGGCGACGGACTTGGTGAAGGCTGCGGCGCCGGCTGCGGCAGCGTCAGTTCGGGCGACGGCGAGGCGGACGGAGACGGCGTCGGCTCAGGCTCCGGCGTCTTCTGCGGCTCCTCGGCATCGACGATGTCGACCGCGATCTCATTGCTCTTGGGGATCTCGTAGGGACGGACCGTCGTGGAGACGACGACGCCCCCGGCGATCAAGAGATGCGCAAGCACGGACGCGGCGATGCCCCAACGGATGAACTGCCAACGTTCCATGCTGCTACACTGTGCCCGCGCCCGATCGAGAACGGATCCCGCCCGCTCTCGCCGATCAACGGCAGAGTTGCAGCACGCGCCGCCCAGCGGCCCGCCGGCCGCACCCTGCCCCATCGCAGTCTAGCATAATCGCGCGGGCGCCGCCCTCAATCCCATTTGGGCGCGAAGGCGAAGTTGGTCATCCGCCCCTCTGGGCTCCCCATCGCGAAGATGTCGGCCATGTCCTGCTCGGACAGTTCGAACTCGAACACGTCGAGGTTCTCGGACAGGCGCTCGATCTTCGAGGTGCGCGGGATCGCCACCGCGTTCTGCTGCACCAGCCAGCGCAGGCAGATCTGGGCGGGACTCTTGCCATGAGCGCGGGCGATGCGCGTCAGCGTCGGATCGTTCTTGATCTTGCCCCGGGCGATCGGGCTATAGGCGACGACCGCAAGGCCGTGGCGCGCGCAGGCCTCGCGCACCTTGGTCTGGTCGAGATAGGGATGATACTCGACCTGGTCGCACACCAGCGGTTCGGGCGAGACGGCGACCGCCTCGTCGAGCAGAGCCACCGTGAAATTCGATACGCCGATGTGGCGGGCAAGCCCGAGCGTCTTGGCATGCGACAGCGCGCCGAGCGTCTCCGCGAGAGGCACGTGCGAATTCGGCCAGTGCAGCAGCAGGAGATCGACCTCGGAGACGCGCAGGCGCACCAGGCTTTCCTTGGTCGAGCGTTCGAGATCATTGGGCGCGAAATGCGTCGTCCAGACCTTGGTGGTCAGGAACACCTCGTTGCGCCGGACGCGGGAGGCGCGCAGGCCCTCGCCCACCTCATTCTCGTTCTCATAGACCTGGGCGGTGTCGATGTGGCGGTAGCCGAGGGTCAGCGCCTGCTCGACGATGCGCGCGCAAGTGCGTCCGCGCAGCTCCCAGGTCCCCAGACCCAAAGCGGGAATCTTCGCACCATTGGCCTCGATCATCAGCATGGCCGTGCACTCCAGACCGCGTGCAACATTATGCACGCCACACGCCCAACGTGCCACGCACGATCGGATTTGAGCTTAAGTCTTAGCTAAGGCCGCGAATACCGTCTCCGGCGCATGCGCGATCACGGTGAGCAGCGCCCGCGCGGGACCGCGCGGCATGCGCTTGCCCTGCTCCCAGTTGCGGATGGTCTCGACGGGGACGCCGAGCTTGGCGGCGAATTCCTGCTGCGTCAGTTGCACCCGGCGGCGGAGATCGCGCACCTCGACGGGAGCTGCGGGGGCCGATGGCGCCAGCGGGAATTCTCCGCCGTCGCGCAGCTCCACGATTCGTCCATCTGCCTTCAGCCGCAAGCGTTGCATCGGTCCAGCTCCGTCTCGACGAGGAGTGTCACTGATCCGCGTTAAGGCCGGATTAACGATATAAGCCGTTCAGGCGCCTCGCCTATTTCAGGCCGAACCACAGCGTGGCGATGCCCAGAAACGAGAAGAAACCGACGACGTCCGTCACCGTGGTGACGAAGGTCCCCGAGGCCACCGCCGGATCGGCGCGGACGCGTTCGAGCACCATCGGGATCAGGATGCCGCCGAGCGCGCCGGCCACCAGATTGCAGATGATGGCGAGCCCGATCACGATGCCGAGGCCGGGCGTCTTGAACCAGGCCACCGCGGCAATACCGGTAATCAGTGCGAATGCCAGTCCGTTGACCAGCCCGACCAGTGCCTCGCGCAGGACCACGCGCGTCGCGTTGTTCGGCCCGAGCTCGCGCGTCGCCAGTGCGCGCACCGCAACCGTCATGGTCTGGGTGGCGGCATTGCCGCCCTGGCTGGCCACGATCGGCGCGAGCACGGCGAGCGCGACCATCTGCTGCAACTGGCCCTCGAACAGGCCGAGCACCGAGGAGGCGAGGAAGGCGGTCGCGAGATTGACCAGCAGCCAGTTGAAGCGGCCCTTGGCGATGGTCCAGACGCTGTCGGAGAGCTCCTCGTCGCCGGACACGCCGCCGAGCGCCTTGAAATCCTCGTCCGCCTCCTCCTCGATGACGTCGACCACGTCGTCGATGGTGATGACGCCGGCGAGCCGGTTGTCGGCATCGACCACCGGCGCCGCCACCAGATTGTACTTGCCGAACATCCGGGCGACCTCGGCCAGATCGTCGGTGACGGTCACGCGCCGGCGGTCCTCGTCGATCAGGTCGGCGAGCGGCACCGGCCTTCGCGCGCGCAGCAAGGTGTCGAGCGACACCGCACCCTGCCAGTGCCGCGCGCCGTCGACGGCGTAGATCTCGTAGAAGCGTTCGGGCAGATCGGGCGTCTCGCGCATGTAGTCGATGGCTTCGCCCACGGTCCAGCCCAGGGGAACCGCGATGAACTCGCTCTGCATGCGCCGGCCGGCGGAGCCGTCGGGATAATCGAGGCTGCGCTCGAGAACGTCGCGCTCCGACGGCGGCAGGCGCTCGAGGATCTCCTCCTTGTCCTCCTCGTCGAGGCTTTCCAGCAGCTCGACGGCGTCGTCGGATTCGAGCTCGCGGACGCCCTCGGCCACCGTCTCCGGCTCGAGCTCCTCGAGGATTTCCTCGCGGACGGAATCGTCGACCTCGTTCAGCGCCGAAAAGTCGAAATCGGTGCCGGTCAGCTCGACCAGCCTGACGCGGTCGTCCGGCGCCAGCGCCGCGATCAAATCGCCGAGATCGGCCTCGTGCAGCTCGGCGACCTCGGCGCGCAGGAACGCCTCGTCCTCGGCGGCGATCGCCGCCTTGATGGCGCTGAGGAATTCGGGACGGATCTCGCCGGCCTCGGTGCGCATCGGCGCATGACCAGCTAGAGTGGCATCAGCAAGGGCAACGTCCGATGTCTCGTTCATGACGTGCCTCACGAGCGCAAAATGGTGTGATTTGTGCTTTCGTGCATTACATAATCGGCAACAGCGAGTGCAACGGGAAAAGATGCGACATCCTCGGCCGATCACGGGATGGGTAAATGTAGCCGCGGTCGCAGCCGCGCTGCTCGCGGCCGATGTCGCGATGGCCGCCTCCGCCGCATGTCCGCGCGAAGGCACGCTCGGCACCTCGCGCGTGCTGAGCGTGAACCCGAAGAACTATCCCCGCGTCGGCCTGAAGAGCTTTCCCGATACGCTGCCGCTCGAAGACGGCGAGGTGGTGCTGACCTTCGACGATGGCCCCTCGCCGCCGATGACCAACAAGGTGCTCGCAACGCTCGCCAAGGAGTGCGTGCGCGCGACCTTCTTCCTGGTCGGCCAGCCCGCGTCGGGCCGCGCCGAGCTGGTGCGGAAGATCGCGGCCGAAGGCCACACGGTCGGCCATCATACCTACACGCACGCGCATCTCGCCCACATCACGCCGGGGCAGGCGGTCGAGGAGATCGATCGCGGCATTGCCGCCGACGAGAAGGCGCTCAACGGCGTCGAGACCACGACCCCGTCGACGCCGTTCTTCCGCTTCCCCTACTTCGAATCGACGCAAGCGACCCTCGACCTGCTGCAATCGCGCGGCATTGCCGTGTTCGGCGCCGACCTCTGGGCCAGCGACTGGACGGCGATGTCGCCGCAGCAGACCTTCAAGCTGCTGGTCAAGCGCCTGACGCAGGCGCGCAAGGGCATCATCCTGCTGCACGACCCGCAGCCGCGCACGGTCGCGATGCTGCCGGCGTTCCTGCGCTATCTGAAAGACAACGGCTATCGCATCGTCCACATCGTGCCGGCGAAATCCGAGCAGGCGGTGGAACCGCACACTGAGCAGCACAGCGGCGAACAGCACAGCGGCAGCCCTCCACCTGCCGAGCCGCATGGCGGTGGTTAATCCTGCGTTCAGGGCCGCTGATTACGCTTGACTGTCGCAGTGAGTGACGATTCCAGCCGATTGCAATCCGGCAACAGCCACCGGTAAAGCGGAACCCGGGATGATGTGATGTCGCGACGGCTCAACATCCCTGCTATGTCTCGGTGGGCGCTTGCCAGCATGGCTGCGACCGATCATGGACCATCGAAGCGCCGGGCTGAAGGACCCGGCCCGGTGAAGGGAATCGAGCAGCGTGATGCGTGATCGTAAGTCTGCTTGCGTCGGACGGCCCACACGGCTCGCAGTGCTGCTCGGCGGCGTTGCCGGAGCGGCCTTGAGTGTCGCATCGGCCGCGTCGGCCGCCGATTGCCCCGGAAATCCCAACGCGCTCGGCACGTCGCGCACCCTGGTGGTCGACCCGCGCGAGCATCCGCGGCTCGGCGCCATGCAGTACAAGGAGACGCTTCCGCTCCGGGATCACGAGGTGGTCATCACCTTCGATGACGGCCCGCTGCCGAAGTACAGCAATCAGGTGCTGCAGATCCTCGCCGACCAGTGCGTCAAGGCGACCTTCTTCACCATCGGCCGCCAGGCCAAGGCCGATCCCGAGGGCGTGCGCAAGCTCGCCGCGGCCGGCCACAGCATCGGCACGCACAGCCAGAACCATCCGCTGAGCATGAACCGGATGACGCTCGAGCAGGTGCAGCCCGAGGTCGACCAGGGCATCGCCTGGACCAAGGCCGCGCTGACCGATCCATCGGCGCTGTCGCCGTTCTTCCGGGTGCCCGGCCTGCTGCGCGGCGACGCGGTCGAGAGCTACGCCGCCTCGCTCGGCCTGCAGGTCTGGAGCGCCGATTTCCTCGCCGACGACTGGCGCAGCATTTCCGGCGCCAAGGTCCATGAGCTCGCGATCAAGCGGCTGGAGGCGCGCGGCAAGGGCATCCTGCTGCTGCACGACATCCAGGCGCGCACGGTCGCCGCGCTGCCCAAGATCCTCGCCGACCTCAAGGCCAAGAACTACCGTGTCGTGCACGTCGTGGCGGCGACGCCGGACCGGCCGGCGACGCCGACGGATCCGCAGGACTGGCTCGTGCACCGGCCGTCCGACGAGACGCCGGTCGCGCATTGGCCGGCGATCACGCCGATCAATCTCGCCGGCGCCGAGACGCGCATCCGCGCCAGGCTGGATGATTTCGGCAATCTGGAGATGCGGCCGGCCGGGGCCGTGAGCCTGCCGAAGCCGGCATGGCCGCGCCCGGCGGTCGCTGCGCGGATCGCGAATGCGCCGGCCCTTCCAGCGCCGGCTGCCGACCTGTTCGCATGGCCGCCCGTCGCTCCGTTCTCGGCTGGACGGCATCATCTCGCCCGCCTCGAGGCTCCCGTGGCGAAACCGGCCGCTCGGCCGGTTCGGCTGGCCAGTCTCCGGAAGCGCTGAGCGCCGCATGCGCGCGGCTAGAGCATGATGCGACTCCGTGGAAACGCATCATGCCCTCGTCGCCAACGTACCGATAAGGACGACGGAAGGCCGCGAATTCCGTCACCCTCCCCTGGAGGGCAGGGCAATCGCATGTGGCGATCGCCGTTTTGTGCTCGTCTCTCTCCACGTCGTCATGGCCGGGCTTGTCCCGGCCATCCACGTCGGCCGGCATGCTGGGAACGACGTGGATGCCCGGGACAAGCCCGGGCATGACGGAGTCACTAACTTATAGGATCGTTCGTTGCGACAAAGCTGCGCACTGCGGGATCGGAAAGGTGCGTCATGCGGCCATGATGCGTTTCCGAAGAAGCACATCATGCTCTCGCTACTTCGACTACTTCGTCACCAGCTTGCTGACACAGAGAATGACCGCCGCGGCCAGGAAGAACAGGTCCATGTAGGACATCTTCTCGCCGTCGCGCCGCAGCGAGCCGACTTCGTTCATCGTCTGCTTGTTGACGACCTGGCCGACCGGGCCTTCACCTAGCATGCCGGACAACCGGCGAACGTCGGCCTCGAGCTTCTCGATGCGGCCGAAGAAATGAAACGAGCGCACGACGGTGTACGAGCGCATACCGGAATAGACCAGAATGACGAGCGCCAGAACCGCGCGGTTCTGGTAGTTCTCGATGTAGTTCAGGCTCATATAGACCGCGCCGAGAAATACGAAATTCGACACGAAGCGGTAGGCCAGGCCCGCGAAATTCATCTGCTCCCCCACAGGATGTTCGGATCACCGGTGGACGACAGAACCTGCGACTAGCGCCTCGCCCCGCATTCTGCTCCAACCGGATTCACCGTAGGAGCGCGGACTTGCGAATGTGTGAAGTACGGAATTTTGCACCGCAAAACGGGCGTCGTTGGTAAACAAGACGCTGCTGGGGACAAGCCGCTACAGCCGGCGATTGCAGGACTGCAGCGGCTCTCGTGAACTACGCACCGAAGCGCGCTGGCGCGCACGCGGCGACGTCGACGGAAGGCTTCTCACCGCTCATCAGCTCCGCGAGGATACGACCGGTGGCCGGCCCCAGCGTGAAGCCCTGATGGCCGTGTCCGAAATGCAGCCAGAGGCCCTTGTGCCGCGCCGCCTGTCCGACGACCGGCAGCATGTCCGGCATGCACGGCCGCGTGCCGACCCACGGCTCCGGCTCGACCGGCTTGCCGAGATCGATCAGCTGACGCGCGGCGGCCTCGGCCTTGCCGAGCTGCACCGGCGTCGGCTTCGCGTCCGGCGACGACAGCTCCGCGCCGGTGGTGATGCGCACGCCCTTGGCCATCGGGTTCATCAGGTAGCCGAACGCCGCGTCGCGCAGCGGCAGGTCGAGCGGCGCGCCGCCCGAATAGTGCCGGTGATAGCCGCGCTTGCGCACCATCGGGATGTCGTAGCCGAACCGCGTCAAAAACTCCGGCGACCACGGTCCGAGCGCGACGACCACGGCCTCGGCCTCGATGCGGCCCTCGCTCGTCGTCACCGCCCAGCCGCTGCCCTGTTGCGACAACGTCGTCGCGTCGCCCGTCAGCAGCTTGCCGCCGCGCTTGACGAACAGGTCCGCGTAGGACGCGACCAGGCTTCCCGGATCGGACACGGTCCACGGCTCCTGCCAATGCAGGCCGCCGATGCCGGTATCGGTCAGGCCGGGCTCGGCCTTGCCGAGCTCTGCCGATGTGAGCAGCTTGAACTTGACGCCATAGGCCTTGCCGACCGCCTCGGCCTCCCTGGCCTCCTTGTCGAACTGCGCCTGGGTCCGGTGCAGCACGCGAAAGCCGTCACGGCGCACAAGGTTGCCGGCGCCGGCGGCAGCGATCAGCGGCTCGTGCTCCAGCGTCGCCCGCCCGATCAGTTGCGCGTAGGTGCGGGTCAGCACGTCGTGGCGCGCGGGAAACGAATTCCACCAGTACCGCAGCAGCGGCTTGACGTGATACGGCAAGGCCATCAGCCGGTAATGCACGTCGTTGGTGCGCGCCAGCGCGATGTCGAGCACGCCGGCGAGATCATAGGGCATCGCATACGGCCTGACGGCCTCGCTCTGGATGATGCCGGCATTGCCATAGCTGGTTTCGCGGCCGGGCTCGCGGCGGTCCACCAGCGCCACCGACCAGCCGCGGCTCTGCAGATGCAGGGCCGTGCCGACACCGACCATGCCTCCGCCGAGAACGATCGCGCTACGCATTGTCATGTCTCCTGTTTCAGGTCCGCGCCGCCGCGACGACGGTGACCTCGAGCTTCACGTCCGCGATCATCTGCGCCTGCACCGTGGTGCGCACCGGCTGCGGATCCTTGAAGTGCTTGCGATAGGCCGCGTTGTATTCGGCGAAATCGGCCTTGTCGGCGAGGTGCACCATGCACGACACGACGTCGTCGAGCGAAAGCCCCTCGCCCGCCAGCGTCTCCGAGATGTGCTTGAACACGAGGTCCGTCTGCGCGGTGATGCCTTCGGGAATGCTGCCGTCATCGGCGACCGGGATCTCGCCCGACAGGAACACCAGTCCGCCGGCGCGGCGCACCAGCGAGAACGGCCATGAGGACGCGTCGGACATTGTTAGCTCCGGATAATGTTGATCATGGCGGCGCTGCTCAATCCCAGGCCATGAAGCCGGCCGTCTGCGACAGCGGCGGCAGGCTGGCGAGCTTGGCGAGATCCGGCTGCGGCCGGCTCAGTTCGGCATCCCCGGCGAACGCTGCCTCCAGCGCTGCGGCCACGCCGAGCACCAGCGCATCGCCACCGCGGGGGCCGACGATCTGCAGCCCGAACGGCAGCCCGTTCTCATCGACGCCGAGCGGCAGGCTGAGCGCGGGATGACCCGCGAGCGTCACCGCATAGGCCAGTGCCAGCCAATGGAAGTAGGACTTCGTCGGCACGCCGTCGATCTCGGCCGGGTACAGCTCGGACCACGGTCGCGGACTGAGCGTAATGGTCGGGCTGATCAGCACGTCGTGTTGAGCGAAGAAGGCGTGATAGGACCGGTAGATCCGGGTCTGGTTGGCGGCCGCGCGCGAAAAATCCTCAAGGCTGTAGGACAGCCCCTCTTCGACATTGGCCCGCACGTTCGGCCCGATCATGCCAGGGCGTTCGCGATAGTTCTTGCCGTGCTGGGTCAGGAACAGCGAGGCGCGCAGCACCGCGAAGGTCTCATCGGCGCCACTGCAATCCGGTGCGCACTCGGCCGCGTCGGCAAACAGCGGCGCGATGCGCGTCACGCGCGCGCGGAAGGCGCGGCGGATCAGTTGCTCGGTCGGGGCAAAACCAAAATCCTCGGTGAAGGCGAGCTTGAGCTTGCGCAAGTCCACCTGCGGCGGCACGGCCCAGCGCGCTTGTGCGCCGCGCACCGCCTCGCCCGGCAGTGTATAGGCGAGCGGATCGCGCGCATCGTCGCTCGCCATCACCGACAGCATCAGCGCGGTATCGGCGACATTGCGCGCCATCGGCCCGTCGGTCGACAGGCACGACCAGCCATGGGCGCGCTTCTCGCTGGCGACGAGGCCGTAGGACGGCCGCATGCCGACGATCCCCGAGAACCCGGCCGGATTGCGCAAGGAGCCGCCCGTGTCCGAGCCGGAGGCGAGCGGCGCCATGCCGCAGGCCAGCGCCACGGCCGAGCCGCCGGACGAGCCCGCCGCCGAGCGCATCGGATCGAACGGATTGCCGGTGGCGCCGAACACGGGATTGCGGGTGTTGCCGCCCGCCGCCCATTCCGGCGTGTTGGTCTTGCCGAAGATGATCGCGCCGGCCGCACGCAGCCGCGCCACCGACGCCTGGTCCGTCGCGGGGACATTGTCGGCCAGGATCGGGCTGCCATAGGTCGAGCGCATCCCGGCCGTGTCCTGGGTGTCCTTGATCAGCACCGGCAGGCCGTGCAGCGGACCCTTGTCCTCGCCGCGCGCGAGCTCGGCCTCGGCGGCCTTCGCCGCCGCGCGGGCCCCCGCCTCGTCCAGGGTCACCACGGCATTGACGGCCGGATTGACCGCCGCGATCCGCTCCAGGCACGAATCGAGCAACGCGACCGGCGAGATCGCCTTGGTTTTCAAGAGCTTGACCAGCTCGCCGGCAGTTTGATCGCAGATCGATTCCACAGGGCTTCTCTTTTCCGTTTCGGAAAACTATTTAGCACATAAGAAATCGAATGCACGACTTGAAAACGCAATGTTCCACCGCGCTTCACGCATGACCGTGAGCCGCCGGCCTAGCTTGTTGATTGATCAGCCCCTTTCGGGCGACATTACCCGACTGCCGCCGCCCCGAAGACAACCCGATCCGCTAACGGATTTTCCGGAGCCCTGAAGTGACCGACACCGCCGTCAGCGACCACGCGTCCGAAGGCCCCCATTCCCAGCTCGGCCACTGCCTCAAGGCGGCCCGGCAGGCGCGCGGGCTGACCCTGAAGCAGGTGGCGGAGAAGACCGGGATGGCGCTGTCGACCTTGTCCAAGGTCGAGAACGGGCTGATGTCGCTGACCTACGACAAGCTGCTGCAGCTCACCTCGGGCCTGCAGATGGACATCGCCGAATTGTTCAGCCCGGCGGCGCCGAAGCCCGAGCCGGGCCGCGCGGTCACCGCCCGCCGCAGCATCAGCCGTGCGGGCCAGGGCCAGGTGGTGAATACCAAGTTCTACACCTACACCTATCAATGCACCGACCTGATCGGAAAGCGCATGGTGCCGATGATCACCGAGGTGCGCGCGCGCACGCTCGAGGAGTTCGGCCCCCTGCTCCGCCACAGCGGCGAGGAATACTTCCTGGTCACCCGCGGCACCATCGCCGTGCACACCGAGTTCTACGCGCCGGAGATCCTGCACGAGGGCGACGGCATGTATCTCGACAGCACCATGGGCCACGCCTACCTCAACGCCGGCGACACGGAATCCGCCCAGGGCGTGTGTCTGTGTACGAGCGAACAGGCCGATCTGTTCGAGCAGTTGCACCAGATCGCGCGGAAGGATGCGGTGGAGTGATGGACTGCTTCGGCGCCAACTCCTTGTAGCCAGGATGAGCGCCAGCCGACGCCCCTTCGGCGTCGGCGATAGCGACATCCGGGTTCACCGGCGACGGCTCGTGAGAACCCGGATATCGCGTCTGCCTCCGGGCTCTGCTTCCGCTCATCCTGGCTACTATTCTGCCCGTCATTGCGAGGAGCCAACGGGTCCGCGCAAAGCGCGGCCCGATGACAGGCTCCGCGACGAAGCAATCCAGGACTGCGGAAACGACTCTGGATTGCTTCGCTTCGCTCGCAATGACGTGGAGAGAGTATCGCTAAGCAGCTAAGCCCTGAGACTCACGTGCAATCGCGGGGTCCAGCGCTGTCCTCACCGCCTCATCGAGCCGCGTATGCGGCTCCGCGCCGAGCAAGCCGACGAGCCGTGTATTGTCCAGCGCAAGGCTCTGCTTCCACAGCCAGCGCATCTCGATCGCCTCGCGCATGAAGCCGACGAACGGCGCGGCGAGCCAGAGGATGATCCAGGGGAACGGCTTCACCGGCAGGTCGGGCCGGCCGAGGACGCGACGGACGGCGTCGGTCATGTCATTGCCCGTCGCATCGTAGTGGCCGGCGAAATTCAGCATCGTGTAGTTGGGCAGATCGGCCCTGATGTCGACGAACTGCGCGAACGCCTCGGCGAGATCGGGAACGTAGGCCCAGGCGTGGCCAATACCCGGCCTGGTCAGACGCTGCACGGAGGTCGCAGCCATGCCGCCTTTCGCCAGCGCCTGCGCGAACCAGGAATTGGTCACACCGGGGCCGAAGAAATCGCCGGCGCGGATGGCGATGACGCGGACGCCGTGCTCGCGCGCGGCCTGCTCCAGCATCTCCTCCATCTCCAGCCGCACCTGCCCCTTCCGCGTCGTCGGCTGCCGCGGCGTCGTCTCGCTCGCCACCGCAGGCGATGCGGATGAGTAGACGTAGACATTGCCCGGGAACACGATGGTGGCGCCAACCGCCTTGGCGGCGGCGATGCTGTTGGCGAGCATCGGCAGCGCGTCCTCGCGCCAGCGCGCATAGCCCGGCGGATTGACGCCGTGCACGATCAGGCTGGCGCCCTCGGCGGCCAAACGCAACGCGGCCGCATCGCGGGCATCGCCGTCGCGCCACTCCACCGGAAAGCCGAAGGAGGGCCGCTCGGCCGCGGGCCGGCGCGTCAGGGCGCGGATGATGAAGCCGCGGCGCGCCAAAGCCTTGGCGATGGCGCCGCCGATGGCGCCGGTCAGGCCGAGGACGAGAACGGTGGAAGCGGATGGGCTGGTGGACATGGTCGATCTCCTGCTGTCCCCGGCACTCTCGCCCTCCTCTCTCAAAACGAAAATTGTCAATCTTCCTAGAGATGCTATACGTTTTTGTATGACTGAGCCCTCGGACTGGAGCCTGCTCCGATCGTTCCTCGCTGTCGTCAGGCGCGGCAGCCTGTCGGCGGCGGCGCGCGCGACCGGGCTGACGCAGCCGACCGTCGGCCGCCACATCGACGAGCTCGAGACGGGTCTCGGCGTCGCCCTGTTCACGCGCTCGCAGGCCGGCCTGCTGCCGACCGCCGCGGCGACCGCGCTGCTGCCGCATGCCGAGGCGATGGAAGCGGCGTTCGCGGCGCTGGTGCGCAGCGCCAGGACCGGCGGCGACACGGCGCAGCCGCGCGGCGTGGTCCGGATCTCCGCGAGCGAGATCGTCGGCACCTATGTGCTGCCGCCGATCCTCGCCGGCCTCCGCAACCGGCATCCGCACATCGTCATCGAGCTCGTGCTCAACAACCGCACCGACGACCTGCTGCGGCGCGACGCCGACATCGCCGTGCGGATGATCCGCCCCAAACAGGACGGCCTCGTCGCGCGCCGGCTCGGCAGCGTCCCGCTCGGGCTCTACGCACACCGCGACTACATCGCCCGCTTCGGTAAGCCCGAGACGGTCGAGGCGCTCGGGGCGCACCACGTCATCGGCTTCGACCGCGACGATCACTCGGCGCGCTCGGTGGCGAGCTCACAGCTCCCGATCTCGCGCGAACTCTTCTCCTACCGCACCGATTCCGACGTCGCCCAGGTCACGGCCATCGAAGCCGGCCTCGGCATCGGCGGCATGCAGACGGCGCTCGCCAGGCGCAATCCGTCTTTGGTCCCGGTGCTCGCCGATCACATTGCCTTCGAGCTCGACTGCTGGCTCGCCGCGCACGAGGACCAGAAGGATTCCCCGCCGATCCGCGTGATGTTCGACGGGCTGGCGGAGGGGCTGGCCGAGTGGATCAGCGAAGGCAGAGCGTAACGCTTCGCGCCATTGAAAAACCCTGCGCGAAAAAACTCATTTCACGCGGCGCCGCAACGACATCACCTCTGTCCAGTCCCGCCGTAAAAAGTAAATATCTTTCGCATTATCGGAATTCATGATTGTATCTCCCCATCCCGCCTCGGCACGAGGGGCGTATCGCGATCGTCACGGCACGCGGGGTGGGATGCGGTGGGCGCGCGGGTCTCGCAGCATGCTGGTCATGCGGACGAACGGGATTGCGCGCCGGCGAAATCGTAGGGTCCTGGCCTCCCGGTGCTGAGGCCAAGCGGATGGTGACGATCATCATTCGTGACGGGGGCAAGACAGCCGGTCCCCGGGGAGAGGACGTATAAGCCGGAAAACCATCGCGCGGGGAATGCCGGGATGTCTCGGCTGAACCTGTGGTGACTGCCGCCTGCTTTTTGTGTTGCAGGCGGGCCATGGGTGCGGCCAGCGCCCGGCATTCCCTCCGCCCTCGACGTGTCGAGGGTGAAACGACCCGCACAGCTCGGACGCCCTGCGCGCCGCGAGGCCGTCATCTGTTGTCGCGGCATGCCGGTGGGCAAACCCGAGGGGATCACGATCCATGATCGCAACCAGGTCTGATCAGGTGTTGGCGGCCTTTCCCGCACCGGTCCCGGCCAGCGTCGCCACGATCGCGTCGGACAATTGCCCCAGGCGAAACGGCTTGGCGATCAGCCGGCTGGTCTCGCGCAGTTCCTCGGGCACCAGCGAGGGGTCGGCGAAGCCGGACATGAAGAGGATCGGCAGGCTGGGCCAGCGGCGGCGAACCTCGCGCGCCAGCTCGATGCCGGTCATGCTTCCGGGAAGCAGGATGTCCGTCAGCAGCAGGGCGACCGGATCAGGCCGCGCCAGCGCGGCGAGCGCCGCGGGCACGTTGTTGACGACCAGCGGGCTGTAGCCGAGCGAGGAGAGCATGGTGGACGCCATGACGCCGACCAGCGCATTGTCCTCCACGACCAGGATCCGCTCGCCGGTCTCCGGCCGCGACGGGCGCGCCACGGCGGCGCGCGGCGGATCGGCCACGCCCGGTCCCGCGCTCGGCAGATACAGCGTGACGCGCGTCCCCTGCCCGACTTCGCTGGTGATCACGGCGGTGCCGCCGGACTGCCGGGCGAAGCCGTAGACCATGCTGAGGCCGAGGCCGCTGCCCTTGCCGAACTCCTTGGTGGTGAAGAACGGCTCGAAGGCGCGGCGGACGATGTCGGGCGGCATACCCGTGCCCCTGTCCGACACCGCGATCGTCACATACTCGCCGGCCGCGATGCGCTCGTCGCCGTCGTTGAGCGGCTCGTCGAGTACGGCATTCTCGGTCGCGATCGTCAGGCAGCCGCTGCCCGACATGGCGTCACGCGCGTTCAGCGCGAGATTGAGCAGCGCGTTCTGCAATTGCGTCGGGTCGATCAGGCAGCGCCACAGCATCGGGTCCTGCGCGAGCGCGATCTCGATGGTCTCGCCGAGCGTCCGCTGCAGAATCGTCGTCATGCCGCCGACCAGCTCGTTGACGTCGGTGATCTGCGGCCGCAGCGTCTGCTTGCGGGCGAAGGCGAGCAGGCGGCGATTGAGATCGGCGACGCGCTCCGCCGCCTCGATCGCCCGCTCGACCATGCCGCGGCAGACTTCTGCGCCCGGCGGCAAGGTGTCGAGCAGCATGTCGAGATTGCCGAGCGTGGCCGCCAGCATGTTGTTGGAGTCGTGCGCGATGCCGCCGGCGAGCTGGCCGATCGCCTCCATCTTCTGCGCCTGGCGCAGCTCGTCCTCGATGCGCTTGCGCTCGGTGATGTCGACCGACAGCACGACATATCCGCGCACGGTGCCGTCAGGACTGCGATCGGGCACGCGGATGATCTCGCACCAGCGCTCGCGGCCGTCGGGAAAGACCAGCTTCTCCTCGCCGCGGATGGTCTTGCCGGCCAGCACGGCCTGGATCTTCTGCTTCCCCTCCACCTCCCGCGAGGGATCGATGAAACTGTCGATTCTGCGGCTGCGCTTGGCAGCGGCGGACGCATCAGCGTACCATTCATGCGCGATACGATTGGCATAGCGAATGCGGCCGTCGGCGTCGACGCGGACGATCAGCGCGGGAACGTTCTCGGTGACGAGCTTGTGCTGCTCGAAATTATCGCGCAGCGCCTGCTCGGAGTTGGCGCGCAGCCGCCATTGGCGCGCAAGGCCAAAACCGAATCCGACGATCAGCAAATTGAGCCCGGCCGCGGCGGCGCTGTAATAGAGCGCATTGTTCTTCCAACCGGCCAGGTACTCCACCGGATGCCGCGCGACGGTCACGACCAGCGGCAGGCCGGCAACGCGCCGGTAGCTGATGGTGCGGGACACGCCATCGGTGATGCCGCTGCCTTCGAAGCTGCCGCTCGGCGCCTGGGGAAGATATTTTGTGAACAGCCAGTTCGATCGCACGTTGCGCCCGCCGAAGGCGTCCGCGTTGGGCGTACGCAGCAGGATCGTGCCGTCATCGCGGTACAACGTCACGGTGCCGCGCTGGCCGACGTTCAGCGACAGAAAGAACCTTCTGAGGTTCTCATAATCCAGCGGCACGACGACGACGCCGCCAAAACGCCCGTCGCTCGTCAGGAAGGCGCGGCTGACCGCAATGAAGACGCCCTTGTTCACGCGCGAGGTCACCGGCACGTCGATGAAGATCCCACGGCCGGGATCGTCGCGCTGAACCTGGAAATAGGCGCGGTCGGAAAAATTGTTCTCACGCCCGGGCACGCCGTTGCCTGCGCTGTCGCCGATCAGCTCCCCCTCCGCATCGAGAACGACGATGCCGCCGGCGACCGGATAGGGTTTGACCCGCTTCTTGAGATCATCGATCAGATCCAGGTTGCCGCGCGTGAGCAGCGACGGGTTCTGCCTGAGATTATCGATCGTCGTGTTCAACAGCAGGTCGACGGCCTGAATATTGCGCAGCATGTATTCTTCGAGCGCGCGCGCGAGATCGCCGTTGGCGGCTTCGGTGGTGCGCTGGGTCTCCCAGTAATTGACCGAGAGCATGTGCGCGACGAAGGCATCGCACAGGATCGCGAGCACGAGGCCACTGAGAACGATGATCCTCGGCGTCCAGCGCCGGTCGCGCGCCGCGCGAGCCTCGGCCCTGGCCGTCTTGTCGCCCCGCGGCCGTCGACCGTGCCGTTCGTCGATGGTCGATTGAGATTGGTCCAACATGACGTCACGGCTTCGGAAATCGTCGAGCCGTTCCAATTTCTGTGGATCGGCGCGGCACCGTCAGCCGATCGTCCGCAGCTCGGCTTGATCCGGCATCTCGGGCGGGCTCGCGACGTCCCGATAGCAGTTCCGCCGGAAGATGTCATCCTTGCCAGAGCAGCACCTGCGCCGGGCGACGAACGATCGCCGCGACAACCGGTCCGGTCAGAGCTGATGCTCGAACGCCTCGCGCTGTGCGCGCGTCAGATGCAGGCCGTGCTTGGTGCGGCGGTCCAGGACGTCGGCGGCTGTCACGGCCCATTCCCGCTCGCGCAGATAAGCAAGCTCGCGTTCATAGAAGGTGCCGCCGAAATGCCGGCCGAGGTCATCGGTGCGGCGGGCCGCACCGAGCAGCTCACGGGCGCAGCTGCCGTAGAGCCTGGCATAATGCGCCACGGTCTCGGGCGGCAACAGCGGATAGTCGGCGCCGAGCTCGGCGAGAAACTGCGTGAACGGCGCGCCGAGATCGCCGCCGGGAAGACAGGCGCCCGCCGTCCACGCCGGCGCCATCTGCGGAAACCACAGCGCGAGCCGGTCCATCGCGTGCTCGGCAAGCTTGCGGAACGTGGTGATCTTGCCGCCGAAGATCGACAGCAGCGGCGGCTGCTCCGCCGTGCCGTGCACCTCGAACACATAATCGCGCGTCACCGCCGAGGGATTGTCAGCATTGTCATCGTAGAGCGGCCGCACGCCGGAAAAGGCATGGACGATGTCAGCCTTGCCGGGCGCGGCGCGGAAATAGCGATCGAGCACCGCGAGCAGATAATCGATCTCGCCGCCCTCGATCGCGACGTCCTCGGCGCGGCCGTCATGGACGATGTCGGTAGTCCCGATCAGCGCCAGATCCGTCTCATAAGGGTTGACGAAGATGACGCGGCGGTCGGTGTTCTGCAGCAGATAGGCCTGCGAGCCGCTCCAGAATTTCGGCACCACGAGGTGACTGCCCTTGACCAGCCGCACGCTGTGCGCGGAGTTGAGGCCGGCGACGCCCTGCACGACATCCTGCACCCAGGGGCCTGCGGCATTCACCAGCGCCTTGGCGCGCACCGTGCACAGCTCTCCGGTCTCGGAGCGCATCTCCAGCCGCCAGCAATCGCCCTCGCGGCGCGCGCTCATCGCGCGGGTGCGCGGCAGGATGATGGCTCCCTTGCGCGCGGCATCGACCAGATTGAGGATCACGAGCCTGGCATCGTCGACCCAGCAATCCGAATATTCGAAGCCGCGGCGGAATTCAGGGCGCAGCGGCGCGCCCTCCGGCTCATGCGCGAGATCGACGCTGCGGCTCGCCGGCAACTGCTTGCGGCCGCCGAGATGGTCGTAGAGAAACAGCCCCGTGCGCACCAGCCAGGCCGGGCGTTGCTCGGGCGAGTGCGGCAGCACGAAGCGCATCGGCCAGATGATGTGCGGCGCCGAGGCCAGCAGCACCTCGCGCTCGATCAGCGCCTCCCGCACCAGGCGAAACTCGTAATATTCGAGATAACGCAGGCCGCCATGGATCAGCTTGCCCGAGCGCGACGACGTGCCTTCGGCGAAATCGTCCTTCTCGCACAACAACACTTTCAGGCCACGGCCGGCGGCATCACGGGCGATACCGGCGCCGTTGATGCCGCCGCCGATCACGGCGAGGTCCACCAGACCGTGATCGGTTCCGCTGCGTGAGACCGCGACGTTCATCGCGCGCCGCTGCGCTTCGCCTCGGGCCTGCGGCCTGCCGCTGCGGCCCGCGTCCTGGCGCCGGACTTTGCGGCCGCCTTCTTGACGGGCTTCGCAACCTTGGCGTTCTTCTTGGCCTTGGGCTCCTGCAGCCCATAGGTCGAGAAGCCCTGCGCGGTCTCCGCGATCTCGGCATCGCCGAGGATGTGCGGCTGGCCGAGCGCGAGCGACAGATAATACTGCTTGGCGATGGTCTCGAGCTCGACCGCGAGCCACATCGCCTTGTCGAGATTGGCGCCGACGGCGATCATGCCGTGATTGGCGAGCAGACAGCCGTTGCGCCCCTCCAGCGCCTCCAATGCGAGTTCGGACAGCTCGGCCGTACCGTAGCGCGCATAGCCGGCGCAGCGGACATCGGTGCCGCCGAACGCCGCCATCATATAGTGACAGGCCGGGATCGGCTTGCGGGCAATCGCAAGCACGGTCGCGTAGGTCGAATGCGTGTGCACGACGGCACCGACATCCGGGCGTCCGCGCATGATGTCCAGATGAAAACGCCATTCCGTCGAGGGCTTCAGCGGTCCTTCCCAGGAGCCGTACTCGCCGTCGAGCGGCATCGACGCGATCATCTCCGGCGTCATGGAGTCGTAGGGCGTGGCCGACGGCGTGATCAGCATCCGGTCCTTGTAGCGGGCGGAGATGTTGCCCGACGTGCCCTGGTTCAGACCCGACGCGTTCATCCACCGGCACTTGGCGATGATGTTCTCGCGGATCTGTCGTTCCTCGCGGTTCATTGCAAAAACCTTTCGTCAGCAGGGATTGAGCGGCGGCTCGCCGGCGAGATAGCGGCGAACCTCTTCGGCCGCCTGGTCGGCGGCAAAGGTGACGGTGCGCACCGAAGCGCCGGCGATATGCGGCGTCAAGGTCACGTTTGGCAATTGCAGCAGCGGCCAATCCGGCGGCACCGGCTCGACCGCAAAGGTGTCGAGCATGGCGCCGGCCAGGCGCTGCGAGCTGAGCACATCATAGAGCGCCTGGTAGTCCACCAGCGGCCCACGCGCGGTGTTGATCAGGATCGCGCCCGGCTTGATCTTCTCCAGCGCCGCGCGGTCGATGAACCCGGTGGTCTCGGCGGTGACGCGGGCATGCAGGCTGATGACATCGGCGCGCGCCAGCAGCTCGGCGAGCGCGACGTGCTCAACGCCGTCATTGCGGTCCTGGACGCTGAGCTGGACGTAAGGGTCCGTCACCAGGATCTTGCAGCCGAACGCCTTGAGCAGCTTCACCACGCGCGTGCCGATCGCGCCATAGCCGACGATGCCGACCGTCATCTCGCCGAGCTCGCGACCCGTCCGGTCGGCGCGGTAGAGATCGCCGCGCCACTCGCCGCCGCGCAGCGACTCGTGGCCGCTGCGGATCAGCCTTGTCTCGGCGAGCATCGCGCCGATGGTGAACTCGGCCACGGCGCTGGCATTGCGTCCGGGCGTGTTGACCACGAGCACGCCGTGATCGCGCGCCGCCTGCATGTCGACATTGACCGGCCCGCCGCGCGACACCGCGATGAATTTGAGGCTGGGCAGCCGCTGCAGCATCGCCCGCGAGATCGGCGCGAGATGCGTCACCAGGAGCGGCGCTTCGCCGATGAAGTCCGCGAGTTCGTCGGGGTCGCCCATGAACTCCTTCAGCCCGTCGAGCTTGGAACCGGCATAGCCGTGCTCCATCGGCTCGTCCGGCCATGGCTGCTCGAGCATGCGGATGTCGATGGCATCGCCGCAAGTGGCGGTGATGCGCTCGGCGAACACCGAGGGCAGCATGAAGCGGTCGCCGATGATGGCGATGGAGCTAGACATGATTAGCTCCCGCACGCTGTGCAGCGAGCTGCTTCCACACCGGCCGCGCCGCGAGGCGGGCTTCGACATAGGTTGGAAACAATTGCGCATAGCGTTCCGCCAGCGCCGCATCCGGCGCTTGCGGCTCATCCAGATACGGTCTCACCCATCCCTCCGCGCAGTCCATCATGTTCGAATAAAGTCCGGTCGCGACCGCCGCCATCATCGCGGCGCCCGAGGCGCCTGCCTCCTCGCGCCGGCAGACCCGGATGGTGCTTCCGAGCACGGCGCCGAGGATGGTGCTCAGCGCGCGACTGCGCGCGGCCCCGCCGGTCAGCCGAATCTCCGCCGGCAGCGAGCCCATCGCCGCGTAGCAATCGCGCGCGGCGAAGGCGAGCCCCTCCATCACCGCGCGCATCAGGTCCCAATAGCCATGACGCGTGCGCAGTCCGATCAGCTGCGCATGGGCCTCGTGAGACACGAACGGCCCACGCTCGCCGGCATCGGAGATGAAGGGATGATACAGCAGCTCGCACGCCTTCGCTTCGAGCACACGCTGGTCGAGACGCCGGATCAGATCGTTGCGCGAGCGCGCGATGCCCTCCAGGGCAAGCACGCCGCGCGCGACATCCAGCAGCCAGTCGATGTTCAGGGTCGCAGCCATCGTCGACTGCATCTGCCCGTAGTGACCCGGCACCGGAAACGGCATCGTGTAGCCGGTCGCCTCGGCATTGAGCTGGACATCTTCGGCCCGCGCCGCGAGGCGCATGTGCATGCCGGTCGAGCCGATGATGCTGCAGCCGACGTCCGGGGTCTGGTCGTAGAGTCCGCCGCCGAGTGCATTGCAGATCACGTCGACATAGCCGAGCGACACCGGCACGCCTTGCGGCAATCCCGTCTCCGCAGCGGCCGCTGCCGACAGACCATGCGTCGTCACGACACCATCGACGATCTCCGGAAACAGCCGCTCGGAGCTGGCGATCCCGATCAGCCGCGCCGCTTCACTGTCGAAGCGGCGCTTGCGGTAGTCACCGCAGGAGAACGTCGCTTCCGACGGATCGGTGACGCGCTCGCCGGTCAGTTTGAAATACAGCCAGTCCTTGCAGTGGAACGCGGTGTTGGCGCGCGCCAGCATTGCTGCGTCATTCGCCTGCAGCCAGGCCAGTTGCGGCCCCTGCTGGCAGGCATTGAGCCCCGACCCGGTGCGCTGATAATGCGCCGCGTTGCGCTCACTGCCGCGGAAGGACTCGACGAAGCCGGCCGCGCGGGAATCGAGCCACAGCAGCGCTGGCGCGACGGGACGGCCATCGGCGTCGATCAGCCAGGTGCCGTCGCCCTGCCCGGTCACGGCGATCGCGGCCACGCGTGGGGCCACATCCGGCAGTGCCTTGATCAGGCCGCGCAGAGCCGCCACCGTGTCTGTCCAGGTCCTGTCCATGTCCTGTTCGACGCGGCCGCCCGGCGCCGTCGTGTAGCTGTTGGGAATTGCGAAGTCGCCGAGCTGGCGGCCATCCCGCGCGAACGCAACCGCCTTGATCACCGAGGTGCCGGCGTCGATGCCGATGATCACGTCGCGTGCGGAGGCGGACACCATGATCAGCGCGCCTCCGCATGCCGGATGCAGACGCCATCGGCGCCGAAGAGATGAAGATGGCCGGCCTCCAGCCCGCAGGGCACGACATCGCCCGGCCGCGCGGCGATCTTGCGCGACGTCACCGCGACGAGCAGATGCCCGGCGCATTCGCCGGCAATATGCGACTGGTCGCCGAGCCACTGGTTGGACACGACGCGCAGCCGCGCCTCGCCGCTGCCGATCGCGATCCGCTGCGGCCGGATGCCGACCTTGATGCGCTCGGCCTGCGCCAGCGTCTGCTGCGCCTTCGGATCGAGGGACTGGTTGGGAATGTTGAAGGCGATGTCGGCGCCAGCCGAGAGACGGAAACCGCCCTCCTGCTGCGCCACCGCGGTGTCCAGCAGGTTCATCGGCGGCTCGCCGATGAAGCTCGCAACGAACAGATTGGCCGGACGGCTCTTCAGCTCTCTTTCGCTCGCGAACTGTTGCAGCACGCCGTCCTCCATGACCGCGATGCGATCGGCGAGCGCGCTCGCTTCGGTCTGATCATGGGTGACGAAGATGGCGGTCATGCCTCGCTCGGCGAGCAGGCCCTTGATGCGGCCGCGGAGCACCGCACGCAGCTGCGGTTCGAGCTGCCCCATGGGTTCGTCCAGCAGATAGAGGTCGGCGTCGCGCACCAGGGCCCTGGCGAGCGACACGCGCTGTTGCTGGCCTCCGGACAGCGCACGCGGATGATGATCGAGGATGTCCTCGATCTCGACCAAGCGCGCGATGCTGTCGACGCGCGATGCGATCTCGGCCCGCGACAATTGCTGGGCCTTCAGCGCGAAGGCGATGTTCTCGCGCACGGTGAGCGGCGGGTACAACGAATAGCCCTCGAACGCCATCGCGACCCTGCGCCTGGCCGGCGGCAGATCATGAATCGGACGCTGCGCCAATGCGATCGACCCCGTGCTGACGCTCTCGAAGCCCGCGATCATCCGCAGCGTGGACGTCTTGCCGCAACCGGACGAGCCGAGCAGCGCGACGATCTCGCCGGTTCTCACATCCATGTTCAACGCGCGCACGGCGTGAACCGGCGGTTTGCCGCGGGTGTGATAGACCTTGTCGACGTCACGGATTTCGAGCATGCCCATCCCAAACTCTCAAATGCCAAGCTCTCAAAGGCCAGATCATCAAGCGGCCTGCCGCCGCGGCGAGAGGCCGATGCGCTCGCCCGTCGCATGGTCGAACAGCAGCACCGTCTCGGGCGCGAACCGCACGTAGACGTCCTCATCGGCGCCGGCCTGCAGCGCGTCCGGCGCCAGGGCCGCCAGCCATTCCGAGCCATCGGCGAAGCGCAACAGCACCACCGCGCGCTCATGGATCGGCGTGACCGCGACCAGCCGCGCGGGAAGCGCCCCGTCTCCGGCCTGTCGCGTCACCATGACATCGTCGGGCCGCACGCCGAGCCAGCAGCGCTGGCCGACGACGGCCGAGGCATCTTCGGCGTCGAGCCGGATCTGCGTTCCCGCGAGATCGGCGATCACACGGCCCTGCTCGGCCCGCGGCGTGACCTCGGACAGGTTGATGCTGGGGTCACCGAACAGCCGCGCCACTGCGACGGAGGCCGGCCGGGAATAAATCTCCTCCGGGCGCGCCACCTGGACGAGACGGCCGTTGAACAGCACGACGATGCGATCGGCGATCGCCATCGCCTCGCGATAGTCCTGCGTGACGTAGAGCACCGCGGCAGAGCCTCGGCGCAACAGGCTTGGCAGCTCCAGCCGCATCTCGTAGCGCAGCTTGGCATCGACGTTGCGCAGGGGATCGTCGAGCAGCAGCACCTCGGGATTGCCGATCAGCGCGCGCGCCAGCGCCGTGCGCTGCTTCTGCCCGTTGGACAGTTCGCGCGGCTTGTGACCGAGCACATGCTCGATCTTCAGAAGCCGGCTCATCGCCGCCACCTTTGCCGCCACGTCGGCCGCTCCGCTCGCGCGCAGACCGCTCGCGATGTTGTCTCGCGCGGTCATGTGCGGAAACAACGCGAAGTTCTGGAACGCCATGCCGATGCCGCGCTGCTCCGGCGGCGCGTCGACGATCGAGTGGCCGCCGACGAGGATATCCCCCGCATCAGGCTCGAACATGCCTGCGATCATGCGCAACAGCACGGTCTTGCCGCTGCCCGAGGGACCGAACACCGCGACGATCTCGCCGGGCTCGACGGTCAGCGACACGCCCTTGGCGCAACTGACGCTGCCGAAGCTCTTGTCGACGGATTTGAGTTCGAGACGCGCCATGACTGCTCAACCCTTCACTGCACCGAGCGAGAGACCTTCGACCAGATAGCGCTGCGCATAGAGCGCGAGCAGCAGGGTCGGCGTCACCGACAGCACGATTGCCGCCGCGATCTGGCCGTATTGGATGCCGGACGCGGTGACGAAGGCCAGCGCGCCGACCGTCACCGGCTGCTTGTCGGCCGAGGCCAGGATCAGCGCGAAAACGAAATTGTTCCAGCAGAAGATGAACGACAGCAGACCTGCCGCCGCGATGCCCGGCCCTGCCAACGGGACCGCGATGCGCGTGAACGCCTCGCGCCAGGAATGTCCCGCCAGGCGATAGGCGTGTTCGATATCCGGGCTGATGTCCTCGAAATAGCCGCGCACGATCCACAGGATCAGCGGCAGCGCGATCAGCTGATAGACCCAGACGATGCCGAAATAGGTGTCGTTGAGGCCGAGCTGCTGGTAGTAGAGCGACAGCGGCAGCAGCACCAGGAGCGGCGGTGCGAATCGGAACGACAAGAGCGTGAACGCGATGGTCTCGCCGAGCTTGAACTTGAAGCGCGCGAAGGCATAGGCCGCGGGCACGCCGAGCAGCAGCGCCAGAATCACGGACGCACTCGACAGCAGGAAGCTGTTCATCAGATTGCGCATGAACGAGATCTGCAGATTGCCGGCGGCGGTCTTGAGCTGGCCGGAGATCAGCGCCTCGTAATTGGCGAGCGTCGGCTCGAACAACACCCGCGGCGGAATCCGCAGGATCTGCTCGTTGGTCTGGAACGACATCAGCAGGATCCAGACGATCGGGAACATGAAGAACACGAGCACGAGCGCCAGCGCGATGCCGCGGAAGATGCGTCCGGCCGGACTGGAGTGATCCATGGCCTCTCTCCTCAGGCGTGGCCGTGGGCGCGTGCGCGCAGCCGCAGCCAATTCTTGATGAAGATGTTCGACAGGATGTTGGTGATCAGCCACAGGATCATCAGCAGCGCCGCCGAGCGTCCGACATTGGTGTATTGGAAAAATTCGAGATAGGCCTGGACCTGGAACACCATCAGCCGGTCCCCTGGCCCGCCCTGGGTCATCGCATAGACGATGTCGAATTGCTGGATCGAGTCGAGCAGCCGGAACAGCGACGCCGTGATGATGTAGGGCGCGAGCATCGGCAGGGTGATGCGGAAGAACACGAAGCTCGCCGGCACGCCGTCGAGCGCCGCCGCCTCGAACGGCTGCCGCGGCAGCGAGCGCAGGCCTGCCAGCAGCAAAATCATGATGAAGGGCGTGTAGACCCAGACGTCGACCAGCACGACAGTGAACAGCGCGGTCGACGGATCGGACGCCCATTTGAAGTCGTAGGCGCCGAGCAGCCCGACCAGATAGGACAGGATGCCGAAGCTCGGATTGGTCATCAGCTTCCACATCAGCGCGGCGATCGCCGGCGCCGTCATCAGCGGCAGCAGCAGCATGATCGAGACCGCGTTGTGGAAGCGCGTGGGACGCCGCAGCAAGAGCGCGATGCCGAGACCGAGCAGCAGCTCGACGATGACAGTCACCGCGGTGTAGACGAGGGAGATCCGCAGCGTATTCCAGAACGCGGGATCCGACAGGAAGTCGATGTAATTGTCGACGCCGATGAAGCCGCGCAGATAAGGCAGATTCAGCCGGTAGCGCTGCAGCGAATACACCGCGGCAGTGACGAACGGCACCAGAATGGCGATGCACACCAGCAGCGCCGGCAGGCTCAGGAGATACGGCAGCAGCCGCCCGCGCCAGCGTTTCGTGCGGCGCGGCGCCGCTTCGGTCTCGACAAGTTGGGCCATGCTCATGACAGGCGTGATCAAATCGTCGCAGGGAGATGGGCCGGTCCGGACGCTTGTGGGGAGCGGCCGGACCGGCGGGCGGTCATGGAGACTGCGCGTCCAGCCTCAGCCGAGGCCGGCCTGCTTCAACTGACGGTTGATGCTGTCGGCCAGCTTATCGAGGCCCTCGTCGACGGTGATCTCCTTGGCCACCATCTTCTGCAGCGACGCCGCCCATTCGGTCGTGAGATCGAAGAACAGCGGCTGCGCCGTGAAGTAGATCTTGGCTCCGGGCGCCGAGAGGTCATGCTGCTCAAGATAGCCCGGATAGGATTTGGCAATGCGGTCGCGGAACTCGCTGTCCTTCCACACGGAGGTGCGGACCGGATTGACGAAGTCCATCTTGCGGGCGCCGAACAGGTCGTGCTCGACCGAGGCCGCCCATTGCATGAAGGTCCAGGCCGCATCCTTCTGCTTGGAGAAGCTCGACATCGCGAGCGACCAGATCCACACGTTCGGCGTCGGCGCCTTGGCGGCCGGGTTGGCCGCGAACGGCGCGTAGCCGAGATTGCCGCGCTCCTTGTTCTCGCCGCCGTTCATGAAGTAGCCGAGAATGTCGGCGTCGAAGATCATGCCCGACGCGCCGGCGCCGAGATCGGTGCCGACCTGGTACCAGGTATACGTCGACCAGTTCTTGGGACCCGAGCCCTGGATCATCTTGACCCACTTCTCGTGGAAGTCCTTCGAGGCCTTGGTGTTCATCGCGGCCTTGAGCTTGCCGCCCTCCATCACGAAGTCCTTCTGGCCGAAATTCGCATAGGCCGACAGGAAGCCCGGATGGATCGTGGCCCAGGAGCGCGAGCCGCGCACGCCGACGCCATAGGGACCGCCGGCATCCTTGGTGATCTTGGCCGCGACCTCCAGCATCTCGTCGAGATTGGTCGGCGGCTTGACGCCGACCTTGCTGAAGATGTTACGGTTATAGGTGATGTTGTTGAGCTCGTAGCCCCACGGAATGCACCACTGTTTCGCCTTGCCGGAGCCGAGCTCGGAGCCGGCGACACCGTCCCAGGCGGTCGAGGAGCGCAGGCCCGGCAGCACGTCGTCCCAGGCAAACGCCGGATTGGTCTTGGCCGGATCCTTGATGTAGGTGTTGAGGTCTTCGATCCAGCCGGCCGGACCATAGGTCCAGGTCATGTAGGCGCCGGTCATGAAGGCATCGTACTGATCCGACTTCGACGACAGCGCCGCCGTGACCTTGTCGAAATAGACGTCCTCCGGAAAGATGTCGTAGGTGACGTTCATGCCGGTCAGGCTCTTGAACGCCTCGATGTCGCCGATCATCGCATCGACGTAAGGATGTTTGTTAAGCAGCAGCTTGACGGTCTTGCCGCTGTGGGCCTTCCAGTTGAAGTCGGCGGCCATCGCCTTCGACATCGCCGAGGCAAAGGCGGCATTGGCGGCCACGCCGGCGATGCCGAGCTTGGCAGCGCCGTCGAGCAGATCGCGCCGGCTGATGCGCTTGCCCGCATAGGACGCAAAGAGATTCTTCTCACGATCGTACATTCAACCCTCCCTATTTTTTATGATGAGACTTGTTCGCGTTACCTGCCCTTCCGACTTTTCTTCTTGGAGTGACCGGATGTTTTCTCCGGCTTGTCGGTCGTGAGTGCCTGAGCCGTGACCTCGTCGATGATGAGGCCGTTCAGGAAGCCGCTGCGCAGCACCGCCCGCAGCGCTGTGAGTTTCGCCTCGCCACCGCCGATGGCGACGATACGATGTTTCTTCAGCTCGCTCGCCGCCATCGAGGTCGCGCGCGCGGAGAGATCGAGATCGAGCAACTCGCCGTCGGCGTTGAAGAAATGCCCGAGCAGATCGGCGCAGGCGCCGGCGCGCTTCAGCTCGACGACCTCGTCCGGCTTGATCATGCCGCTCGACACCAGGAACCCGTCGGCGTGGATCTGGCCGATGCCGACGAACAGCAGCGAGGCCTGCTGCGCCAGCGCGAACACGTCTGATATGCCGAACTGCTGCATCAGCACGCGGCGGTCGGCCACGGAATTGGCGAACACCGGCACCGGCAGCAGATAGGCTTCGGCGCCGGTGCGCTCGGCGAGACGGTGGATGACGTCGAACGGATTGGCGGCGAACTTGCGCGTGAGGCCGCCGAGCAGCGAGACGAACTGCACGTCGCGGGCCGGCGTCTGCGGCAGTTGCGCCACCACGGCCGCGAGCGTGCGGCCGTGGCCGACGCCGATGATCTTGTCGTCGCCGCGTTCCAGCACCTGGCGCAGGAAGCTCGCGCCCTCCAGCGCCAGCGCCTTCAGTGGCAGATCGCCCTCGCCGAGATCCGGCGCCACGCGGCAGAAGTCGAGGCCGTAGCGGTCGGCCAGCGCGTTCTCCAGCGCGACGCATTCCGCGACGGGCCCCTCGACGAAGACGCGGATCATGCCCTCGCGGCTGGCGCGCGCGATCAGCCGATGCGCCTTGGTGCTCTGGATGTTCAGCCGGTCGGCGACCTCCGACTGTGTCAGCCCGGCCGCGAAATACAGCCACGCCGCGCGCGTCGCCAGCGAGGCCTCGCCGTCCACCATGGGCGCCCTGTCGGAAGCTGTCGTCACGCGCGATTGCCTGCTTGCAAATTTCTTCACGTCTTGCAAAAAATTGCAGACACCGATCCGGCCGTCAATCCCCCAAACGTGCTGCAGCGCGTCAGGGACTGGCGGGATCGCGCGGGCAGGCATGCTCGCCTGGTCACAACGAGAAGAGGTCGCATGAGGGAGTTGTTTGTCGGCATCGATGTCGGAACGAGCGGCGTGCGCGCCTGCGCGATCGATGCCAGTGGCGCGATCCAGGGCGCAGCTTCCGTGCCGCTGGCGCCGCCGCGTCAGGATGGCGCAGCCATCGACCAGGATCCCGAGCTGTGGTGGCGGGCGACCACGGCGGCGCTCGGCAAGCTCGGCGAAGCCGTCGATCTGCGCGCCGTCGCGCGCATCGCGGTCGACGGCACGTCGGGCACGCTGCTGCTGATCGACGGCGACGGACGTCCCCGCTCCCTCGGGCTGATGTACAACGATGCACGCGCCGTCGACGAGGCCAGGCGGATCGCCGAGGTCGCACCGCCGGAAAGCGGTGCGCACGGCACCAGCAGTCCGCTCGCGAAGTTGATGCATCTGCTGGCGTCGACCGGCGGCGCTGTCCGCGTCGCGCATCAGGCCGACTGGATTGCGGGCCGGCTCGCCGGCCGCCATGGCGTCAGCGACGAGAACAACGCGCTCAAACTCGGCTATGATCCGGTGCAGCGTTGCTTTCCCGATTGGTTCGATCATCTCGGCTTGCCGCGCGCGGTGCTGCCGACCATCCTGGTGCCCGGCACGCCGTTCGCCGAGATCGATCCCGCGATCGCGCGCGTGCTCGGCATCGCGTCCTCCGCGCGCATCGTCGCCGGCACCACCGATGGCGTGGCCGCCTTCATCGCCACCGGCGCCGACGCGCCGGGCGACGCCGTCACCTCGCTCGGCACCACGCTCGTGGTCAAGCTGATCGCGACACAGCCGATCTTCGCCGCCGATCAGGGCATCTACTCGCACCGGCTCGGCGACAAATGGCTCGCCGGCGGCGCGTCGAACTCCGGCGGCGCTGCGCTGCTCGCGCATTTCTCCGCCGACGACATGGACCGCATGACACCGCTGCTGCGCCCCGACGAGCCCACCGGGCTCGACTATTATCCGCTGCCGAAGCCCGGCGAGCGTTTCCCGATCGCCGATCCCGCGCTGGCGCCGCGGATCACGCCACGACCGGCGGAAGATCATCGCTTCTTCCAGGCGCTGCTCGAGGGCATCGCCGGCGTCGAGGCGCTGGCCTATCGGCGCCTGCAGGCGCTGGGGGCGCCGACTCTGCGGCGGGTCATCAGCATCGGCGGCGGCGCCAGGAACCACGCCTGGACGCGGATACGCGAGCGCATCATCGGCGTGCCCGTGAGCGTCGCGGCGCAGACGGAAGCCAGCTACGGCACCGCCTTGCTCGCCTTGCAGGGACCACCGCGATGACCGCCGCGGCGTGTGAGATCAGCGGCCTCTCGGCGATCGCCGACCGGTTCGATCATGTTCTGCTCGACCAATGGGGCACCTTGCATGACGGCCGCATGGTGTTTCCCGCGGCGCTGGAGTGCCTCGCCAGGCTGAAGCGGGCGCGCAAGCCGATTCTGGTGCTGTCCAACTCCGGCAAACGGGCGCGCTCCAATGCCGAGCGGCTGGCGCGGCTCGGTGTCAACAGCGCGGCCTATGACGGCATTCTGACCTCGGGCGAAGTCACATGGGCCGGATTGCGCGACCGGACGCGCGCGCCCTTCACCGATTGCGGGGACACCTGCTTCCTGATCAGCCGCGGCGGCGACCGCTCGCTGATCGAAGACCTGGACATCGTGACCGTCGACGACATGCGCGAGGCCGATTTCATTCTGCTCGGCGGACTCGACGACGATGTCGCCGAGCCGGATCTCTGGCGCGATCATTTCACACGGGCGGCAGCGCGGCGCGTGCCGATGATCTGCGCCAATCCCGACCTGATGATGTTCGGCGCGAGCGGCCTCGTCCCCGCCCCCGGCACGCTGGCGCGCGCCTATGAATGGCTCGGCGGCGCGGTGAGCTTCGTCGGCAAGCCGCACGCGCCGATCTTCGAGGCCGCGCTGGAGCAGCTCGGTCGTCCCGATCCGCGCCGCGTCCTGATGATCGGCGACTCGCTCGACCACGATGTCGCCGGCGCCCGCGCGATGGGGTTGCAGACCCTGCTGCTGGCCGATGGCGTGCATCGCACGGCGTTGGCGGGTGCGCCTGATCTGGCGGCGGCCACGCGCAAGCTCGCGGCGTCCACGAGCCGCATGCCGAACTGGACGATGCAGCAATTGAGCTGGTGAAGGAGACGAGCCATGCGCGAACCCGCCGAGCTTGATGCGTTGCGCCGGATGTCGGCGCGCGTCGGCTGCAACATGCTGCTGGTGCAGGGCGCGGGCGGCAATTCCTCAATCAAGGACGGCGACGTCCTCTGGGTCAAGGCCTCCGGCACGTGGCTGTCCGACGCCAATGACAAGGAGATCTTCGTGCCGGTCCTGCTGACGGCGGCGCGCGAGGCGCTCGCCCGCGACGACGAACGCATCCCGCTGGCCGCCCCCGGTGCCCTGCGCGCGTCGATCGAGACCTCGCTGCATGCGCTGATGCCGCACCGGGTCGTGCTGCACGTGCATGCCGTCAACACCATCGCCTGGGCGGCGCGTCGCGATGCGCGCGATGAATTTGCCGCGCGGCTCGACGGGCTCGCCTGGCGTCACGTCGACTATGTCCACCCGGGGCTGCCGCTGGCGCGCGCGGTGGGCGCGATCGTGGCAAGCGCGTGCGTCGACGTGCTCATCCTCGGCAATCACGGCCTCGTCGTCGGGGCCGACACTGGCGAGGACGCCGAGACGCTGGTGCGTGACATCGAGACGCGGCTGGCCTTGCCGGTGCGCGCGACGCCTGCGGCGGATGACACCGCCTTGCGCCGGCTCTGCGCCGGCACCGCATATCGACTGCCGGCGGATGCGAGTTGTCACGGCATCGCCACCGACCCGTTCAGCCGCGCGGTTGCGACCGGCGGCTCGCTGTATCCGGACCATGTGGTGTTTCTCGGCCCGGGCCTGCCGACGATCGAAGGCGCCGACGGTCTCGCCACGATGCTCGCGCGCGCGGAGGCAGCCGGCCTCCCCGCGCCCGTCGCGGCCTTGGCGCCGGGTCTCGGCGCCATCATCCGCAACGATGCCAGTCCCGGCGCAGAGGCCATGCTGAGCTGCCTCGCGCTGGTGACCAGCCGCCTGCCGCTGTCGGCCGAGATCAGCTATCTCTCGTCACGGCATGAGCAGATGCTGCTCAACTGGGACGCCGAGCGCTACCGGCAGCAGCTGACGGCGAGCCGCGGGTAGATCGGCCGCATCAGTTCGGATCAGCCGACGCAATCCGTGGCCTCATTCGGCTGCATAGGCATCCGGATCGGGGCTGCTGCTGGGCTTCTTGAACGCAGCCCGCAATGCAGCCGGCATCGGATAGTTGAAATTGGTCCCGGTCGGCGGCACCGGCGATTCGAACCAGGTCTTGTAGAGCTTTTCGATCTCCGGGCTCTGATACAGCTCGGCCGTGACGCCGTCGGCGATGGCCTTGAACGGCGCATCATCCTTGCGCAGCATGATGCCGAACGGCTCGGCCTTGGAGAAGGCCTCCTCGCTGATGACATAGGCGGCCGGCTCCTTGGAGCGCGCGATCGCAACCGCGAGCTGGACGTCGTCGAGCACATAGGCCTGGGCCCGGTCGGTCTCGAGCATCAGGAACGCCTCGGCCTGGTCCTTGGCCGGAACGATGGTGATCCCGAGCTTGCGCTCGACATTGACCTTGTTCAATTGCGCGATGTTGGTCGACCCGGCGATCGCCACGGCCGTTTTGCCCTTCAAATCGTCGATCCGCCGCAGCCCGCTCGATGTCTTGGCGGCGAAGCGCGTTGCGCTGAGAAAATGCGTGTTGGTGAAGGTGACGAGCTTCTGGCGCTCCGCGTTGTTGGTGGTGGAGGCGCACAGAAGGTCAATGGTGCCGTTGGTCATCAGCGGAATGCGGGTGGACGAGGTGACCGGAACGGTCTCGACCACGAGGTTGGGCAGCCCGAGCTCCCGCTTCACGGCGTCGGCGATCCGCGCACAGATGTCGAGCGCGTAGCCCACCGGCTTCTGGTTGCCGTCGAGATAGCTGAAGGGCACCGCCGCTTCCTGGAAGGCGACCGCGATCTTGCCGGTTTCCTTGATCTTCTGCAGCGTGCCGGTCAACTCCTCGGCGCTAGCCGCATGTGCCGCCAGAACCAGTGCCAGTACGCATCCCCATCGGCGCATCGAAGCCTCTCCTCGTCGTCATTCCCTGCATGGTGCAGCGGGCCGCAGCCTCGCTTCGGCCGACTGCGATGAAAAGGGATAAAAACGCTTCCGCGTCCATTCCAAAAAGTGATGTCTATCTCGGAGTTCTAGCCCTGGAGCTGCCGGCTGAAGTCGCAGGTCCTGCGCGCCAGTTCGGCCACGACGGCCGTGAGCGCCGACGGCCTGTCGTTGCGATACATCGCCGAATACGGCACGGCGGGAAGCGCCGGCTTGACCGGCACGACGGACAATTTTCCCTCGGCAAAAAGCGGCCGGAAGCAACGTTGCGGAAGGTAGCTGATGCCGAGGCCGGCCACGGCGAGACCGACGAGAGCGGTGAGATTGTCGACCGTAATCGCCCGCTTGAAGGCGACGCCGTTCGCCGTCAGCCACCGATTGATGTAGAGCCCCTGCCCGGAGCGGCGGCCCTGCATCAGGAGAGTGTATTCCCCGAGTTCCTCGAAGCCGAGCGACCGCCGCGACCGAACCAGACCAGGGCGCGCGGTCCAGACGTTCTGCACCTCCGCGAGCCTGACCGAGGTCACATCCGGGTCGGAAAACACCTCGGGAACCACGATCAGGTCGATGCTGCCGTCCATCAGGCGATCGTAGAGCGTGCGGGTGGTCTCCACCTCGGGCTCGATCACCACGGCGGGATGCTGCTCCCGAATCGCCGAGACGAGGCGCGGCAACCAGGTCAGCGCCGACAGTTCCGTGGCGCCGAGGCGCAGCCGGCGGGCTGGGGACTGCCGTCCGTCCCTCAGCGCCAGGATCTGCTCCTGCAGCGTCAGCATCTGACGGCCCAGAGCGAGGATCTCCTCGCCCCGCTCGGTCAGCCGCGCACCGCGCTGGCGGCGGTCGAACAGCGGTACGCGCGCGGACGCTTCGAGCTCCTGGACGCGCTTGGAGATCGCCGACTGCGTCGTGTTGAGCTTCGCCGCGGCGCGCTCGAACGTGCCGAGCTCCGCGATCCAATGCAGCGCCTCGAGCTGCTTCAGCGTGATCATGAGACATTCTCAAAAGCGATGATATGACATCGTCATTTATCTGTTTTCTGAATTTGGCGCGAGTCCTACACCGGTGCCCATGCAGCCATCCGACGGCGCGCATCGAGGAGAGCGACAATGAGTGACACCGAACGGCCGCCGGTTGCGACAGTCGATCCCGGCCTGATTGCCGCCTTCAGGCAGATCCCGACGGCCGTGATCAGCGACAATCTCGAGCGTTTGCCGGGCGCGATCGGCCTCAAGCCGTTCTACAAGGGAACGCCCATGGCCGGGATCGCGCTCACGGTCGACACCGCGCCGGGCGACAATCTGTTCGTCCATCGCGCGCTCGATGTGATCAAGCCCGGCGATGTGCTCGTGATCAATGGCGGCGGCGACGAGACGCGCGCCCTCGTCGGCGAGATCATCGCCGCGATCGCCGAGCAACGCGGCGCGGCCGGAATCGTGCTCGACGGCGCCATCCGCGATTCCGCCGTGCTGATGGCGTCGCCGTTTCCGGTGTTCGCGCGCGCCGCCAACCATCGCGGCCCCTACAAGAACGGGCCGGGCACCATCAACGAGCCGGTCTCGGTCGGCGGCATGGTGGTGGCACCCGGTGACGTCGTGGTGGGCGATGCCGACGGCGTCGTTGCCTTTGCACCGGAACGCGCTGCGCTGCTGTTGGAGATGACGCGCGCGCAGGAGCAGCGCGAGGCCGAGATCCTGGCGAGCATCCGCGCGGGCCGCTATCAGGGAGCCTACGGAAAATAGCCGCGGGCGGCGGCAGTCGGGCCTGCACACGAGCCCGACGGGCGACTCATGCCTCGCGCAGACTCTCAGCTGTACCCGCCGGGCAAGCCAAAGCCGTGCGCCGGAAAACTGATTTCTTCCGTCGTCTCAGTCAGATGACCTGTGTCCAGTCGTCTCACAAAAAATAAATCGATTTCGCTTTATACGAAAATCTGCTTGGATGCCCCTGTCCCGCCTCGCCGAGAGGGGCGCATCGCGATCGTCACGACGCGTGGGGTGGGATGCGGTGGGTGTGTCGGCTCGCAGCATGGTCTTGGGCCATGCGGACGAACGAGCCCGATGCGCCGGCGAAATCGTAGGGTCCTGGCCTCCCGATGCTGAGGTCAAGCGGATGGTGATGATGATCCGTCCGTGACGGGGGCAAAAACGCCCGGTCCCCGGGGAGAGGACGTATAAGCCGCCCAACCATCGCGCGGGGAATGCCGGGATGTCTCGGCTGAACCTGTGGTGACTGCCGCCTGCTTTTTTTTCTGCAGGCGGGCCATGGGTGCGGCCAGCGCCCGGCATTCCCTGCGCCCTCTCCTGATTCGAGGGCGAATGACCAGCATCACCCGGACGCCAACGCGCCGCGGGGCTGCGAAGTCACGCCAGATGAAACCACGCCAGAAAAAGCCACAAACGGAGTCGAATTTCGTTCAGCGATTCCGGCTGCTCTGAAAGGGCGAAACATTGTCTGCGCCGTCAACCTCTTGCTCAGAGCACCGATTGCCCCCGTATCAGGCGACGCCGATACGATGGCGGCTGCGGCGACACAGCGCGGTCTCCGGCTTTCAACGCGCCAATGGCGCGATGCCGTTGCCACCGCCATGCCACATTGCCCTCGTGTGGCATCGGCGCACCCGCCCGTTGACGCGGCGTGCCCGGCTTGCCATGTAGGCCGCCCGAACCTCCCAGGGGCAGTCCATGCAAGTCATTCGCTCGGTGCGCCTCTGGATGAAGGAGGGCAAGTCCGACAAGGTCTACGAAGTCGATCTCGTCGACCTCGAACGCGGCGACGGCGACGCGCGCTATCTGGTCAATTTCCGCTATGGCCGTCGCGGCGGCTCGCTGCGCGACGGCACCAAGACGACGTCGCCGGTCACCCGCGCCAACGCCGACAAGCTGTTCGACAGCGTCGTGGTGTCCAAGATCAATGGCGGCTATCGCCGCGTCGATGGCGACGCGCCGCCGTTGATGGAGCTCAACGCCGGAACCACCAATGACGGCCGCGATACGGCGTTGCTGAAACAGCTCGCGCTCTGTATCCGCGGCGGCTGGAGCGACGCGGAGCGCGACCGGCTGTTCTGGCGGCTCGGCGTGATCCGGCTGGCCGCCGCCTATCCGCAACTCGCCGCCTTCGCGCAGAAGGCCGGCGCGGCGAATGCGAGCTACAGCCTGGTCTATGCGCTGGCGCGCTGCGGCGGCGGAAGCGCCGCCGACCTGCTGCGCAACTGCGCGGAGACCAATGTCAGTCCCGTGACACGCGACTACGCGGCCTATGCGCTGGCGAGCGAGCTGATGGGCGCCCAGCGCTCGCCGCCGCGCCCGTCGCTGCCGCGCACCAGCGATGCGGCGGCCAATGGCGACATCGAGGCGGCGCTTGCAGGCTGCAATGGCGCGGCGCTGCTGCAGACGCTGGCGACGGCGAGCGCCTCGCAGCCGACCTTCGGCAATCAGTACCTGATCGCCCTCGCCCATCACGCGCTGGCCGACGCCGCCGCGCGCCGCACGCTGCTGTCCGCCGTGCGCGCGATGACGCCCCGTCCTCCTTACGTGCAGGTGCTGCGGCGGCTGTTCAAATATGCCGATCTCACCGACGACGGCCCGCTGTTCGCCGCGACCGCGCGGCAGTTCGAGCTGGCGACGCCGATGTATCGCCGCGGCCATGTCTATCGCGATCAGGTGTGGCTGCCCGGCTTGCGCCAGCCGCTGAAGCTCAGCGAGGAGCAAGCTAGCGCCGTGCCGCGCCTCGCGCTGTCCGACCAGACCCTGTTCTACTTCAAGCGGCGCGCCTGGCGCATGCTGCGCAAGCGCGCCGAGCTCAGCCAGGACGCCTTCACGGCGATGGCGAGCGAGCTCCTCCTCGCCTTCACCGACGCCGACGGCAGCAAGCCGGTGGAATGGACCGGCTACGTCGCCGTCGACGGCCGCTATCAGTCCGTTCCGCACGCCACCGAGGCGCTGAGCCGGGTCTGGAGCGCCAGCCATCTGCTGTATGGCGCGGCCGAGACCAGCCGCTTCAACGACAAGGCGCTGACGCATCGTCATGTCGGTGCGCGCATCGCCGGCCGGCGCCAGGAGGCCTTCCCGGCGCTGTGGGATGCCCAGCCGCAGTCCCTGCTCCGTATCGCGGCGCTGGCGCGCAACCACGATGCCGCACGCTTTGCCGCGCTGGCATTGCAGCAGGGTGCGCCACGGCCGGAAGCGATGGACATCGCCGCCATCGGCGGCCTGCTGGCCTCGCCCTATCCAGAGGTCACCACGCTCGCAGCGGGGATCGCGCGGCGTCTGATCGACGCCGGAAAGGCCGATGCGGTCCTGATCGCGGCGCTGCTCGCGACGGGCGCACAGGAGATGCGCGACCTCGCCATCCGCGCCATCGACGATCGCGCCGACTGGCCTTGGGGCCACACAGGCCTTGCGCTGGCCACGCTGACGAGCCCCTACGAGCATGTGCAAAGCCGGGCCCGTGCCTGGCTGCGCGACCGTGCGCCGTCGCGCGAGCAGCGCGCGCTGGCGACGGAGGCGTTTGCGGCCTGGCTCGCGCAACTGCCGGCCGAGCTCGACGACCTCCAGCGTGCCGGCCTGTCGGCCGCCGTCGCGCTGCTGCCGCAGCTCTGGCCCGATCGCGACTGCCCGCTGCAGCCGGAGGTGATCGAAGGCCTCACCGGCCATGGCAGCGCCGAGGTCCAGGCGGCCAGCGTCCAGCTCATTGCCGTCACGCCGACGAAGCCCGCCGACCTGCCCCCGGCCTTCCTGCAGGCGATCCTGCTGGCCGACGCGCCCGAGATCCGCGTCGCCGCGATGAGCCTGCTGGGCCGGCTCGACGACGCTGCGCTTGCGGAGCATCGCGACGGCATCGTGCTCGCGGCCACCGGCACTCATGCCGGCCTGCGCGCGGCGGCGCGGCCCCTGCTCGCGCGCCTCACGGCCGCCGATGCGGCGTTCGCCATCCGCGTGCGCGACCTGCTGATGGCCATCCTGTTTCGTTCCGAGCCGGTGGAAGGCCACGCGGTCGACATGATCGCGCTCTTCACCACGGCCTTGCCGCCGGCGGCGGCCGACGTCGACGACGGCACGCTGTGGCGCCTGCTGCAGGCCCGCGCGGCCGGCGCCCGCATGCTCGGCGCGAAGATGCTCGGAAGCCGCGATCCCGCGCAGTTCTCGGTCCGCCAGCTCGCCCGCCTCGGCAACCATGCGCTGGTCGCCGTGCGCCGCTTCGTGCTGCGGGCCTTCGCCGCCGACGAGGCCCGCTTCCGCGCCGATCCAGAGAACACCGTGCTGCTGGTCGAAAGCGAGTGGGAGGATGTCCGAGCCGCCGCAGTGAGCCGGCTGACGGCCTGGCCGAGCGAGGCGCTGCCGGCTTCGGCGCTGGCGGTGATGGCGGATTCCACCGTAGCAGCGGTGCAGGACAGCGCCCGCGTGCTGCTGCGGCGCAGCCTGTCCGACGGCGACATCGCCGACGTGCTGGGCCGCCTGCTCGAGCATCCCTCGGGCCGCTTCCATCTTTTCGTGACCGAGCTGCTCACCGGCGCGGCGCTGTCGGATCCTGCCGTGTTCGCCAAGTTCATGACCCAGGCGCGCATCATCCTGATGCAGATCAACCGCGGCCGCGTCGCCAAGGACCGGATCTTCACGGCGCTGCGCCACGAGGCGCTGGCGCACCGCGAGCGCGCCGCCGAGATCGCGCAGTTGCTGCACGACTTCACCCTGAGCGTCACGCTTCGCGACAAGGCGCCCGCGCTGCAGATCCTGCGCGACATCGCCCGCGCCTGGCCGGATCTGACCCTGCCCGTCACCGTGGCCCGCGCCGGGCGCAGCCCCGAGGGCGGCTCGCATCTCAGCGGAAGCGCCGCATGAATTTCGCCTATCGCTTTCTCGGCAGCACCAGCGCCTCATCCGATGCCGCCGCGTCGTCCTTTGCTTTTGCGCCGGACACGCTGCGCCAGCCGACCTTCTTCACCGGCAAGGTCGCGCGCCACATCGCCTTCCGCGAGGCGATATCGGCGCTGCATCACGTCGTCGTCTCCGACCTGCGCTTCAAGCCGCGCGATCGCACCGCCTATTTCGAATGGCTGAAGCAGAACGAGGCCACCTTCCTCGCCGAGGCGACCGCGCAGTCCGAAGCGCTGAAGCCGCGCATCGCGGAGCTGCAGGCCCGCATTCGCGGATTGGACCAGCAGCGCAATGTCCTCATGCAGCCCTACTGGAAGGCGCAGCGGGCCTATTTCGACTACCTCTACAAACGGGATCGCGATGCCTGGATCGTGCTCGATCCGGTCATCACGGTGCATCCGGACGAGATCTTCTTCGAGTGCTTCAGCCTCGACGAATCCAGCTACGGCCGGCTGTCGTGCGATCACGACGTGTTCGAAAGCCTCGGCGAGATGGCGTTCGGTACCACCAACATCGACTACAGCCACGCGCTCTACGACGAATTCCAAAAGATCCGCTCCTATCGCGACACGACGCTGACGATCGACCCTTCCGGCTTCGAGGTGCAGACCGGCGGCGACGCCGATTTTCGCGAGGAGAAGATCGACCTGCCGGACAGCTGGGTGCGCGGCTTCCTGCAGGTGTCGAGCGCCATGACCCTGCCGGCGCATGTGTTCGACCTGCATCCCGTCGACATGGCCAACATCCTCACCCGGCTCGCGCAGAAGAAGGAGAAGGCCGGCCCGCGCTCGCTGCGCTTCGTGCTGACGCCGGATGCGCCGGTGGAGGTGGTGATCGAGCCATGGAACGAACGGCTCCGCTTCCGCCGCTCGATCTATCGCGGCCCGAGCGCCGCCGAGATCCGCATCTGGGGCCGGCGCCGGCTCGCGATCCTCGGGCGCACACTGGCACTGGCGCGGTCGGTGCGCGTGCACCTGACCGGCAGCGGCCTGCCCTCGTTCTTCGTCGTCGATTTCGGCGGCCTGCGCTTCACGCTTGGCCTGTCCGGCTGGACAGCGAACGACTGGTCCTCGGCCGGACAGTTCGACCTGCTCGCGCCGCGCCACAAGGTCGATGATGACACGGCGCAGCGGATCTTTACGGCGCTCAGCAGCGCGCATGCGGCGACCGCCGCCGAGCTGTCGCGGCAGACCGGCACCGGCGAGCCGCTCGTGCATGCCGCGCTCACCGCCTACACCCAGGCCGGACGCGTGATGTTCGATCTCGACAAATCGCTCTACCGCCTGCGCGAGCTGACGCGCGAGCCGCTGTCGCCGGACCAGCTCCGCTTTGCCAGCCCGCAGGAGGAAAAGGCCGACCGCCTGATCGCGGCGAACCTCGTCACGATCAGCAGCATCGACCGCAACCAGGGCGCTCGCGCGGTCACCGGCAGCGTGCTCGACAACGCCCGCACCGAGCAGGTCAGCTTGGTGATCGACGGCGACGACCGTCTCGTCGAGTCGCGCTGCAGCTGCCACTTCTACATCCACAACAAGATGGCGCGCGGTCCGTGCGAGCACATGCTGGCCTTGCGCCGCATCGTCCATGCGCAGGTCGAGGGCGTGGCCCAAGATGCACAGGCTCACGCACAAGACCGCGGACAGGCCATCGCATGACCGACATGACGGCCGCCATCGACACACCCGGCTTGAACCGGCAACGACAATTCGCGTATCACTGGCTTCGGAAGAGCGCAGGCCGGTCAGGACCTTGCAATCCGGGCGGCGTATCGCCGTCCTTGCACCATGACCATGCATGCGTCACTGGCCCGATCTTCACTGGGCCGGGGCTGCCCACCCATCCGCAATCGCAGAATGGGTTCTTTGAACCCAATTGCGG
>NZ_JBNPUZ010000019.1:0-146969 GCF_051168435.1 Bradyrhizobium sp. HKCCYLR20261 | reverse complement strand
AATTGGCCTGTCAGGAATCAACCCGGTCTAAAACGTCAGGAATCAGCCCGGTTCATACCGTGGCTGCCCCTCACCCCGACCCTCTCCCCGTGAAGAACGGGGAGAGGGAGAGCACTGCCTGTGCCGCGTGCTGACGGGAACAACAGTCGGAAGGTGATGCCTCACCACGGCAGTCCGCACAGATCGATCGTGCCTCGCGTCGGCGCGGTGCGCTTCACGTCGTGCACCATGGCCGACAGCGTGTCGAAGCGGATGCGGCCTTTGTCCGGCTGCTCGGCATAGACGTCGCCGTCGAACGGGATGAAGCCGCGCGCGCCGTAGAAGGCGAGGCGATCGGGCGCGCAGAACAGCAGGGCGTAGTTGATGGAATCCTCGTGCCGCAACGTCTGAATCGCGGCATTCAGCCCGACCGTGGCGAGGCCGCGATTGCGCATGTCGGCGCGCGTCAAAACGCCGCCGATGCCGGCGATGTTGACGTTCTGCCCGTTCCACTTGACGAGGCGGCGATAGATGCCGACATGACAGAGCAGATCGCAGGCCTCGTCCAGCACCAGCACGCGCAGGTCGGCATGCGCAAAGGTGATACCGGCCCAGGGTAACGTGGCGACGACCTCTGGGGGCCAGATCGCATCATAGAGCGGCTTGGCCTGCGGCCAGGACGCGTCGCCATTCAGGACCTCGATTTCGATGCTCATCAAAACGGCTCGCTTTTTCCAGAATCACAGTGTTTAGGAGTCCGGAACCTTCTATAAGGAGGTCCCGTTAAATCCCGTCTTCCCACAAGTTGCGGAACCGACCCCATGACCTTTACGCTTCCCCCCCTGCCTTACGCCTATGACGCCCTCGGCGCCTACATGTCCAAGGAGACGCTGGAGTATCATCACGACAAGCATCACCAGGCCTATGTGACCAACGGCAACAATCTGATCAAGGGGACCGAATTCGAAGGCAAGTCCCTCGAGGAGATCGTCAAGGGCTCGTTCGGCAAGAACGCCCCGATCTTCAACAATGCCGGCCAGCACTACAATCACATCCACTTCTGGTCCTGGATGAAGCCGAATGGCGGTGGCACCAAGCTGCCGGGCGCGCTGGAGAAGAAGATCGACGAGGACCTCGGCGGCTACGAGAAGTTCAAGGCGGACTTCATCGCCGCCGGCGTCGGCCAGTTCGGCTCCGGCTGGGCCTGGCTGTCGGTCAAGAACGGCAAGCTCGAGATCTCGAAGACGGCCAATGGCGAGAGCCCGCTGGTGCACGGCGCGACCCCGATCCTCGGCGTCGACGTCTGGGAGCACTCCTACTACATCGACTACCGCAACCGCCGTCCCGACTATCTCAAGGCGTTCGTCGAGAACCTCATCAACTGGGAATATGTCGAACAGCTCTACAGCAAGGCTGTCTGATCTGACGTGATCGACAGGGAAGGGCGGTGAGCGAAGAGCTCGCCGCCCTTTTTCTTTGACGCATTCTTTGACCCTTGGGGTGTTTGACGCTGATGTGACGTGGGCGGTTCTTGCAGCCATGCGATCGCTGCGGCAAAAGTCTTGCATCATTTGAGACGAAGGCAGGCATTCATTCTGTCGATGCCATGCGAGGTGGTGCTCCCGTGAATCAGCTGTTCGGCTATTTTCTCGTCTTCTTCGGCGGCGGCTGCGGCGCCTCGATCCGGCATGCGGTCAACATGGCGAGCGCCCGCGCACTCGGCACCGATTTTCCGTGGGGCACCTTCATCATCAACATCACGGGCTCCACCGTGATGGGCCTGATCGCCGGCTATCTCACCTTCAAGGGCGGCGCCACCCAGCACTGGCGGCTGTTCCTGATGACCGGCATCCTCGGTGGCTACACCACGTTCTCGGCGTTCTCGCTGGACACGGCGCTGCTGTATGAGCGCGGGGCGGTGGGACTGGCGGCGGCTTACGTGCTCGGCTCCGTCGGCATCTCGATCGCGGGGCTGTTCGCCGGGCTGGCGCTGGTCAGGGTGTTGAGCTGAGGTGCGTCGCTCCCGCGTGAAGAAGCTCGACTGTTAACTTGGCCCCTGGATCGCTTCGCTGCGCTCGCGATGACGGAGCAACGTTCCGGCAGAATGCTCGCCATGACCGGTGAGGCGGCACCGGGCATGACCACGACCTCCGTCATCGCGAGCGCAGCGAAGCGATCCAGGGGCCGAGGAAAATACCTAGCCGGATGTGGGCCAATATCCCTCGGTGGAAGGTCAAGGCGCCATTTGCCCTCGGTGGACAGGCGTGACGTTATAATGTAACATTATGACGAAATGACCCAGTCCGCCCTCCCGAGTCATGGCCACAGCCATGCGCATGACGCGCATGGGCATGGGCATGGCCACGGCCACAATCACGGCCATGCCCACAGCCACGGTCCCGCCGCGCCGCATCCGGCGCAGCCGGCGCCGTGGTCGATCCTGCGGATGCCGGTGACGGTGCGGCTCGGTGCGGCGCTGGCGGCCAGCGCGGTGCTGTGGGTGATCGTCATCCTGGCGATGCGGTGAGGACGATGGCGCAGTTGCAGTTTCGCGATGTCACGCTGGGCTATGACCGCCACCCGGCCGTGCACCACCTCTCCGGCGAGGTCTCCGAGGGCGCGCTGCTGGCCGTGATCGGGCCGAACGGCGCCGGCAAGTCCACGCTGTTTCGCGGCATCGTCGGGCTGCTGAAGCCGCTCGCCGGCAGCATCTCCGCCGCCGGCGTGAGGCCGCGCGAGATCGCCTATCTGCCGCAGATCGCCGACATCGACCGCAGCTTCCCGATCTCGGTGTTCGACTTCGTCAGCACCGGGCTGTGGCGCAGCACCGGCATCTTCGGCGGCATCGGCGCCGCCGCGCGCGACAAGATCGCCCACGCCATCGCCGCGGTCGGCCTCACCGGCTTCGAGGGCCGGGGCATCGGTACGCTCTCCGGCGGCCAGATGCAGCGCATGCTGTTCGCGCGCGTGCTGCTGCAGGACGCCCGGGTGATCGTGCTCGACGAACCCTTCAACGCGATGGATTCCAAGACCTCGGCCGACCTGCTGCAACTGATCGAGCACTGGCATGGCGAGCGCCGCACCGTGCTGGCGGCGCTGCACGACATGGACATGGTGCGCGCGCACTTCCCGCAGACCCTGCTGCTGGCGCGCGAGGCGGTGGCCTGGGGCCCGACCGCCGAGGTGCTGACGACGGACAATCTCTCGCAGGCGCGCCGGATGTGCGAGGCCTTTGACGACACCGCCGCCCCCTGCGTGCCCGCGCAAGCCTCGCGGGCGGCGTGATGTTGCGCGAGGTCCTGTTCGCTCCGTTCTCGGATTTCGAGTTCATGCGCCGCGCGCTCGCGGCCGTGATCGCGCTGTCGCTCGGCTCCGGTCCGATCGGCGTGTTCCTGATGCTCCGGCGCATGAGCCTGGTCGGCGACGCCATGGCGCATGCCATCCTGCCGGGGGCGGCGATCGGTTTCCTGCTGTCGGGACTCAATCTGTTTGCGATGACCACCGGCGGCCTCGTCGCCGGCTTCGCGGTGGCGCTGCTGTCCGGCCTGGTCTCGCGCTCCACCGGGCTGAAGGAGGACGCCTCGATGGCGACCTTCTATCTGGCGTCGCTGGCGATCGGCGTCACCATCGTCTCGGTCAAGGGCACCAATATCGACCTGCTGCACGTGCTGTTCGGCAACATCCTGGCGATGGACGACCCGACCCTGCTGATGGTCGCCACCAACGCCACGATCACGCTGGTCGTGCTCGCGGTGATCTATCGACCGCTCGTCGTCGAAAGCGTCGATCCGCTTTTCCTGCGCACGGTGAGCCGCGCCGGCGCGCCGGCGCATCTGATCTTTCTCGGCCTGATCGTGGTCAATCTGGTCAACGGCTTCCAGGCGCTCGGCACCCTGCTCGCGGTCGGGCTGATGATCCTGCCCGCCGGCATCGCGCGGTTCTGGTCGCGCGACGTCACGCCGATGATCTGCATCGCGGTCGGAGCCGCGATCGTCTCCGGCTATATCGGGCTGGTACTGTCGTTCCAGACCCGCATTCCCTCCGGCCCGGCCATCATCCTGGTCGCGTCCGTTCTCTATCTCGGCTCGGTTCTGTTCGGACGCGTGGGCGGCGTGCTTCCGCAACTGTTTCCGGGACGCCACCTCGAAGCCTGAAGTTGATGCCCATGACACGTCTGCTCCCCGTCCTCGCCCTGCTGCTCTCGCTCACGGTCCCTGCATCGGCGGAGACCAAACTGCCCGTCATCACCAGCTTCTCGATCCTGGCCGACTTCGTCCGCCAGGTCGGCGGCGACAAGGTCAGCGTGACCTCGCTGGTCGGGCCCGACAGCGACGTGCACGTCTATACGCCGACGCCGCATGACGCGAAGGAGGTCGGCGCGGCGAAGCTCCTGATCGTCAACGGTCTCGGTCTCGAAGGCTGGCTGCCGCGGCTGCAGCAGGCGTCGGGAAGCAAGGCGCCGATCATCACGGCGACGGCCGGCATCACGCCGCGCAAGCGCGGCTCGGAGGCCGATCCGCATGCCTGGCAGTCGGTCGGCAATGCCCAGGTCTATGTGAAGAACATCCGTGATGCGCTCGTCGCGGTCGATCCCGCCGACGCCGAGACGTTCAAGGCCAACGCCGAGCGCTACCTGGCCGAGCTGACCGCCCTCGACCGCGAGGTTCGCGCCGAGATCGACAAGATCCCGGCCGAGCGGCGCAAGGTGATCTCGACCCATGACGCCTTCGGCTATTTCGCCGACGCCTATGGTGTCGCCTTCATCGCCCCGCTCGGCGTCTCCACCGAGACCGAGCCCTCGGCCCGCGACGTTGCCGAGATCATCCGCCAGGTGAAAAAAACCGGGATTCCGGCAGTCTTTCTCGAGAATTTCAACGACGACCGGCTGGTCGGGCGGATCGCGGCCGAGACCGGCGCCAAGATCGGCGGCACGCTGTATTCGGATGCCCTGAGCGCGGAAAACGGCCCTGTTCCCACTTACATTGCCCTGGTCAGGCACAATATAAGGGCCCTGACGAGCGCGCTTGTCCGTTAGGGTTTTGGCCCTCGCGGCTTTCTGCGCTTTCGAGCCATTTTCGACGCGATCCCCAGTCGACGCGATCTTAAAGTTTTCGGAGTGCGCATGTCCGACGCGAGCAAGACCCCCGTAACGGTGCTGACCGGCTATCTCGGCGCCGGCAAGACCACGCTTCTCAACCGCATCCTGTCCGAAGACCACGGCAAGAAGTACGCCGTCATCGTCAACGAGTTCGGCGAGATCGGCATCGACAACGACCTCATCGTCGGCGCCGATGAGGAAGTGTTCGAGATGAACAATGGCTGCATCTGCTGCACCGTGCGCGGCGATCTCGTCCGCATCATCTCCGGCCTGATGCGCCGCAAGGGCAAGTTCGACGCCATCATCGTCGAGACCACGGGGCTGGCCGATCCGGCGCCGGTGGCGCAGACCTTCTTCGTCGACGAGGACGTGCAGAAGAATGCGCGGCTCGATGCCGTCGTCACGGTCGCCGACGCCAAGTGGCTGTCGGACCGGCTCAAGGACGCGCCGGAGGCCAAGAACCAGATCGCGTTCGCCGACGTCATCGTCCTGAACAAGACCGATCTCGTCACCAAACCGGAGCTGGCCGAAGTCGAGGCGCGCATCCGCGCCATCAACCCGTACGCCCGGCTGCATCGCACCGAGCGCTGCCAGGTGGCGATCGCTGACGTGCTCGAGCGCGGCGCGTTCGATCTCGATCGTATTCTCGAGATCGAGCCGGAATTCCTGAACGCGGGCGACGATCACGATCATCACCACCATGATCACGACCACGGCCATGATCATCACCACCATCATGACCACGGCCTGAAGCACTATCACGACGAGGAGATGCAGTCGCTGTCGCTGCGCTCCGACAAGCCGCTCGATCCGTCGAAATTCATGCCGTGGCTGCAGAACCTGGTGCAGACCGAGGGCGGCAAGATTCTGCGCTCCAAGGGCATCCTGGCGTTCCAGGACGATGACGACCGCTACGTCTTCCAGGGCGTGCACATGATGCTGGAGGGCGATCACCAGCGGAAGTGGAAGCCCGACGAGGCGCGGCAGAGCCGCGTCGTCTTCATCGGCCGCGAACTGCCGGAAGACGCCATCCGCGAAGGCTTCGAGCGCTGCATCGTCTCCTGATGAGCTCGTTCGATCAGAGCGGCGAGGCCGCATCCATCGTCTCCGTCACCGACAAGGTGAAGCCGGTTTCGTTCGGCATGGCGGTCACCGCCGTGCACTATCTCGGCGACCGCGCCGCCTTCGTCGGCACCGAGGAGAGCGTCGCCGTTGTCGATGGCGAGGGCGAGGTCAGCAAGGTCGAGGTCACCAGTGGCGGCATCCTGTCGGCGGTGTCGGACGGCTCGCGCATCCTGTTCGGCGGCGATGACGGCAAGGTCTCGTCGCTCGACAAGGCAGGCCAGGTGAGCGTGCTCGCCACCGATCCGAAGCGGCGGTGGATCGACAATGTCGCGCTGCATCCGGACGGCGCCATCGCCTGGTCGGTCGGCAAGACCGCGTTCGTGCGCGCGCCCAAGGGCGAGGAGAAGTCGCTCGAGGTGCCCTCGACCGTCGGCGGTCTCGCGTTCGCGCCGAAGGGCCTGCGGCTGGCGATCGCGCATTACAACGGCGCGACCCTGTGGTTTCCGAACATGGCGGGCGAGCCGGAATTCCTCGCCTGGGCCGGCTCGCATCTCGGCGTCACCTTCAGCCCGGACAACAAATTCCTGGTGACCTCGATGCACGAGGCGGCGCTGCATGGCTGGCGGCTTGCCGACTCCAGGCACATGCGCATGACCGGCTATCCCTCGCGGGTGAAGTCGATGTCGTGGGGCAGCGGCGGGCGTTTCCTCGCGACGTCGGGCGCCGACATGGTGATCCTCTGGCCGTTCGTCGGCAAGGACGGGCCGATGGGCAAGGAGCCGGCGATGCTGGCGCCGATGAAGGCCAAGGTCACCGCCGTCGCCTGCCATCCCAAGCAGGACATCCTGGCCTGCGGCTACGAGGACGGCACCGTGCTGATGGTGCGGATGCAGGACGGCGCCGAGATCCTGGTGCGCCGGAACGAGACACCGCCGATTGCGGCGCTCGGCTGGAATGCCGCGGGAACCTGGCTGGCGTTCTCCGACGAGAGCGGAGAAGCGGGGCTGCTGCGGCTCTGAGGAGCGTTCCAGTGGTTAATGGGGCATAGCGGCGCAGGCCCGAATGGGAACCTCGCCGCTAGCAATCCGTTGTTCCCGCGCATGATCCGATGCGAGCGCCACATGAGGTGGCGTGATGCGCGTCGGACGATGCGGAGGATGACGGATGGCCCCGATCAACAGCAAACGCACTCTGCGCCGCGACCTGTGGCTTGCAGCCGGTCTGCTCGGCCTCGGCGCGCTGGTGGCGATCATCTCATTCACCGAGATCAAGGCCGGCCATCTCGATCAGATGGCGCAGGCGACGCCTGAGCCGTCGGCGACGCCAGCCGAATCCAAGCCCGGCGGCACCCGCCCGACCACGCCGGCGCCTGAACCCGCGCGTCCGGATCCGGCCGCCGTCCAGGAAGGCGCAAAGCCGGCCCTGCCGCCGGCCCCGGCCGAGAAGGTCGCGCCGCCGATGGAGAAGAAGTAGTTCGCTGCAGCGAAACTGCTCGCTGTCTCGCACTCTGCCTCAACGTCGTCATGCCCGGGCTTGTCCCGGGCATCCACGTCTTTCGAGTGTGCGGCTGCGTGGATGGCCGGGTCAAGCCCGGCCATGACGGAGGAGAGAGCGGGGCCTGAAAGCGGCTACACACTCCATGCTTCTGCACACGCTGCTGTCGTCCCGGCGAACGCCGGGACCCATAACCATCGTGCGTGGCTTGAGGCAGGCTGTTAGCTCCACCTCCCGCCTCATGGGCGTCACGGAGTCCGGGTCCCCGCTCGAGGCCGGGACGACAGCGGGGGCTTACCGCACCAGGATGTTGCGGAACTGCCAGGGATCGGAGGTGTCGATGTCCTCCGGGAACAGGCCCGGGCGGTCATTCAGCGGCGTCCAGTCGGTGTAGTAGCCCTTCACCGGGCCGAGATACGGCGTCTGGATCTCGAGGCAGCGGCGGAAGTCCATTTCGTCGGCCTCTACGATGCCGGCGTTGGGGTTCTCCAGCGCCCACACCATGCCGGCGAGCACGGCGGAGGACACCTGCATGCCGGTCGCGTTCTGGTAGGGCGCAACGCGGCGGGTTTCCTCGATCGAGAGCTGCGAGCCGTACCAATAGGCGTTCTTGCCGTGGCCGTAGAGCAGCACGCCGAGCTCGTCGATGCCGTCGACGATCTCGTTCTCGTCCAGGATGTGCCACTTCTCCTGCATCTTGCCGGTGGCGCCGAAGATCTCGTGCAGCGACAGCACCGCGTCGTTCGCCGGGTGATAGGCGTAGTGGCAGGTCGGGCGGTACACCACCTTGTCGCCGTCGCGCACGGTGTAGTAGTCGGCGATCGAGATCGACTCGTTGTGCGTCACCAGGAAGCCGTATTGCGCGCCCGGCGTCGGGCACCACGAACGGACCCGGGTGTTGGCGCCCGGCTGCAGCAGATAGATCGCGGCGCCGCAGCCCTCGGTGTGGCAGCGGCCGTTGTCCGGCATCCACTTCTCATGCGTGCCCCAGCCGAGCTCGGCCGGCTGCATGCCCTCGGACACGAAACCCTCGACCGACCAGGTGTTGACGAACACGTCCATCGGCTTCGGATTCCTGGAGCGCTGGGTGTCGCGCTCGGCGATATGGACGCCCTTGACGCCGAGCTTCTGCATCAGCTGCGCCCAGCCCTCGCGGCTCTTCGGCTCGACGATCTCGGTCTTGGTGTCCCGGGCGATGTCGAGCAGCGCCTGCTTGACGAACCAGGAGACCATGCCGGGATTGGCGCCGCAGGTCGAGACCGCGGTGGTGCCGCCCGGGCTCTTGCGGCGCGCGGCCAGCAGCGTCTCGCGCAGCGCGTAGTTGGAGCGCTGCTCGACGCCCATCTGCTTGTCGAAATAGAAGCCGGCCCACGGCTCGACGACGGTGTCGATGTAGAGCGCGCCGATCTCCCGGCACAGGGTCATGATGTCGACCGAGGAGGTGTCGACCGAGAGGTTGACGCAGAAACCCTGGCCGCCGCCTTCGGTCAGCAGCGGCACCAGCAGCTCGCGGTAATTGTCGCGGGTCACGCCCTGCTGGATGAAGCGCACGCCGTGCTTCTTCGCGAGCTCGCCGTCGTCATGCGGATCGATGATGACGAAGCGGCTCTTGTCGTAGTCGAAATGGCGTTCGATCAGGGGCAGGGTGCCCTTGCCGATCGAGCCGAAGCCGATCATGACGATGGGGCCGGTGATTTTCGCGTGGATCTGCGAGCTCATGAGGGGATGGTCTCCGGACAGGTGCTTTCGCGTTCGTGGAATGGATGCGTCAGGCGCTACGCCGCTCTTTAAGAGCTACGCCGTTTGGCGGTGACTTCGATCTCGACCTTCATCTCGGGCTTGAGCAGCGCAGCGACCACCACCATCGTGGCAGCCGGGCGGATGTCGCCGAGGACCTCGCCGCAGACCGCGAAATGCGCATCGGCGTCGTTGACGTCGGTCAAATAGTAGGTCGCGCGAACGATATCGGCCATCTCGAACCCGCCCTCCTGCAGGGCGGCCGCGATGGTCTTGAAGCAGTTGCGTGACTGGCTCGTGACATCGGCCGGCATCGTCATCGTGGTGTAGTCATAGCCGGTGGTCCCGGCGACGAAGGCGAAGTCGCCGTCGATCACCGCGCGGCTGTAGCCGGCGGTCTTCTCGAACGGTGATCCGGTAGAGATCAAGCGGCGCGCCATGGGACACCTCGTCGGGGATTTTCGGGGGTTAAAGAGCTTTTGCTGCACCTGCGCAACCCCTGGCGGGGCGGGCCGGGCGGTGCCTGCCGGCATGCCTAACGCAGCCGCGTGACATCGGGTCCGGCGGGCGGGCTGCTCCAGCGCCGCACCACGATGTCGCGGACGATCATGATGCCGAGCAGGATCAGCACCAGCGTGGGCATCCACGTCCGTCGCGGCGGCTGCGCCGCCGCCTTGGCCCTCACGCCGCGCATGGCAGCGGCCGCTCCTTGCGGCGGCGGGCTCTGCGTTCGGGCGCGCCGGTCGCGACGATCATGCCGGATGCGCCGTCCAGCGCGCCGTCGACCAGCTCGAGGCCGAGCAGGCGCGCCCGCTCGAACGCGCCCGGCAGCTCCAGCTCGGTCGTCTTGGCCACGGAGAAGCCGAAGCGGGCGTAGTAGGGCGCATCGCCGAGCAGGACGACCGCGCCATGGCCCCGCGACGCCGCGATCATCAGCGCGGCGTTCATCAGCGCGGCGCCGACGCCGAGGCTGCGGGCTTCGGGGGCGACCGCCAGCGGCCCGAGCATCAGCGCATCGCGTCCGCCGGCGCTGACGTGCCACAACCGCAGCGTTCCCACGAGCTTGCCGCCGCGTACCGCCGACAGGGCAAGGCCTGCGGCGGGCGCGCGTCCGTCGCGCAGGCGCTGGCAGGTGCGCTCATGGCGATTGTCGCCAAAGCACACATCGAGCAGCGTCTCGCGCGCCGCGACGTCGGAGGCACGTTCCGCACGGATCACGAACGGAGCGGCAGTCCGAGAGGGCGCAGTCATCTGGGAGCGGAAAGCGGTCATGGCACGTCAGTCCCCGGCCTGCGCCGCGGGCTGTCGCCCGCGCGCAAACACGTGATGTCAGGTTGAAGGTGACGGTCTGTCGCTCCCTCCCCCGCTTGCGGGGGAGGGTCGGGGTGGGAGAAAGCCCCACCCGTGGCTCTTGCCTAACTCACCCGCGAACGGGCGAGGGCAGCCGGATCAGATGTGATAAGTCTTCAGCGGCGGAATGCCGTTGAAGGCCACCGACGAGTAGGTCGAGGTATACGCCCCGGTCCCCTCGATCAGCACCTTGTCGCCGATCGAGAGCGTCACCGGCAGCGGATACGGCAGCTTCTCGTACATCACGTCGGCCGAATCGCAGGTCGGGCCGGCGAGCACGCACGGGGTCATGTCCGCGCCGTCATGCGGGGTGCGGATGGCGTAGCGGATCGATTCGTCCATCGTCTCGGCGAGACCGCCGAACTTGCCGATGTCGAGATAGACCCAGCGCAGCTCGTCCTCGTCGCTCTTCTTCGAGATCAGCACCACTTCCGACTCGATGATCCCGGCATTGCCGACCATGCCGCGGCCCGGCTCGATGATCGTCTCCGGGATCTGGTTGCCGAAATGCTTGCGCAGCGCACGGAAGATCGAGCGGCCGTACTGCACGACCGGCGGCACGTCCTTCAGGTACTTGGTCGGGAAGCCCCCGCCCATGTTGACCATCGAGAGGTTGATGCCGCGCTCGGCACAGTCGCGGAACACCGTCGAGGCCATCGCCAGCGCGCGGTCCCACGCCTTCACCTTGCGCTGCTGCGAGCCGACATGGAACGAGATGCCGCACGGCTCGAGGCCGAGGCGCTTCGCCAGGTCCAGCACTTCGACCGCCATCTCCGGATCGCAGCCGAACTTGCGCGACAGCGGCCACTCGGCGCCGGCGCAATCGTACAGGATGCGGCAGAACACCTTCGCGCCGGGCGCGGCGCGCGAGATCTTCTCGACCTCGGCGGCGCAGTCCACGGCAAAGAGGCGGATGCCGAGCGCATAGGCGCGCGCGATATCCCGTTCCTTCTTGATGGTGTTGCCATAGGAGATGCGGTCCGGCGTCGCACCGGCGGCCAGCGCCATCTCGATCTCGGCGACGGTCGCCGTGTCGAAGGAGGAGCCGAGCGAGGCGAGCAGCGACAGCACTTCCGGCGCCGGGTTGGCCTTGACCGCGTAGAACACGCGGCTGTCGGGCAAGGCGCGGGCGAAGTTCGTGTAGTTGTCGCGCACGACATCGAGATCGACGACGAGACAGGGCTCGTGGTCCAGACCTTCCTCGCGGCGGTTGCGCAGGAATTCCCGGATACGTTCGGTCATAGCACCCTCCAAACGGCCCGTTTGCGACGTGGCCCGTTCAAAATGATCCCGACACGGGTGCCTTGGCCTTGCTGCCCGATGGAAAGGCGACAAGACCTCGAACCCGAAGCCGAATTGTGCTGCCGTGGATTGGTTGGGAATTTCCCGCCCGCACACCTGGCAATGAAGGACAAGCCTTTTCAGTAGCCCGCGCCGGCGTTGGACTGCCGGTAGAGACCAAAAAAGCCCGATCCGTCGTTGCTTTAAGTCGCGTCCCCCGTTGAGAGCGGGGTGCGCCGGTTCGCCTCCGGCTGCCAGTCACGGTTGCAAAAGAGGAGGTGACCTTCAGCGGCATCTCTTGAGAGAGATGCTGGGCTCCTGGAGCATCACGATCTCGATCGAACTGATCTTGATCGCAACGATCCGAGAACCCCTCGGTTCCTCATCCCTTGGCGGCTGTCCGGCCTCTTGTCCGGATACCTACCGACTGACACACGACCACAGGCACGTGCGAAATTGGGCAGAACGGGAAATATGCGTTTTGAATTTCGTTCGCAAGGAGTTTTTCGGCGCCGGGAAAGATTTCCCTAACCTGTGCTTACGCGACACAGGAAGCGACGTCGTGAGCTGAACGAACGTTAAGCGAGCTTAAACTTTTGTAACGCGTTCACGCTTGCAGGACAGTGTTTTTGCAGCACTCACGCGCGCTTGGTGAAAGGCTCGATGCGCTGTGCGCCGCGGATGAAGCCGATCATCACGAACACGCCGATCGCGAACAGCACCGCCTGCAGGATGTGCGCGCCCTGGTCGCCGAGCCCGAACAGAATCGCCAGCGCCCAGCCGCCGGCGAAGGCCGCGCCGAACACTTCCGCGCCGATCAGGATCGCCGCCGAGATGACGGTGATCACGCTCTGCCAGGCGATCTGGCGGGCGGGCTTCGAGGTCGTGTCTGCGCTCATGGTCCTGGGTCCTTTTGAGGGGCGCAATCTCTCCGATATGGCCCCGGCCTTCAAGGGGAAATGACCCAAAAAGGACCGGCTCCGTGGTAAGAGGGGCGCGTTCGAGATCCGGGGAGCATGAACCGATGTCAGAGACGACCGCCACGATCGACGCCCACAGCAATCCGCTGCTCGTGGCCTGGGACACCCCGCACCAGACACCGCCCTTCGACGCGATCAGGCCCGAGCATTTCCTGCCGGCCTTCGAGCGCGCCTTCGCCGACCACAGCGCTGAAATCACCGCAATTACGCACGATCCGGCCGAGCCCGACTTCGCCAACACCATCACGGCGCTGGAGCGCTCGGGCAAGCTGCTGTCGAAGGTCGCGGCGGTGTTCTACGACCTCGTCTCGGCGCATTCCAACCCGGCGATTCTGGAGATCGACAAGGAGGTGTCGCTGCGGATGGCGCGGCACTGGAACCCGATCATGATGAACGCCGTGCTGTTTGGCCGCATCGCGCTGCTCTACGACAACCGCAAGACGCTCACCCTCACCGGCGAGGAGCAGCGGCTCTTGGAGCGCACCTATACCCGCTTCCGCCGCGCCGGCGCCGGTCTCAAGGACGAGGCCAAGGCGCGCATGGCCGAGATCAACGAGCAGCTCGCCCAGCTCGGCACCACCTTCAGCCATCACGTGCTCGGCGACGAGCAGGACTGGTTCCTGGAGCTCGGCGAGGATGACCGCGCCGGCCTCTCCGAGAGCTTCGTCGCCGCCGCCAAGGCAGCCGCCGAGGAGCGCGGCATGCCCGGCAAGGCGATCGTGACCCTGTCGCGCTCCTCGGTCGAGCCGTTCCTGCAGAGCTCCGCCCGCCGCGACCTGCGCGAGAAGGTGTTCAAGGCGTTCACCGCGCGCGGCGACAATGGCAATGCCAACGACAACAACGCGGTCATCGGTCAGATCCTGGCGCTGCGCGAGGAGTCCGCACAGATCATGGGCTTCCCGAACTTCGCGGCCTATCGCCTCGAGGATTCCATGGCGAAGACGCCGGAGGCGGTGCGCGGCCTGCTGGAGCGGGTCTGGAAGCCGGCGCGCGCCAAGGCGCTGGCGGACCGCGACCAGCTGCAGGCGCTGATCACCGAAGAGGGCGGCAACTTCAAGCTCGAGGCCTGGGACTGGCGCTATTACGCCGAGAAGCTGCGCCAGGCGAAGGCCAATTTCGACGACGCCGCGATCAAGCCGTATCTTTCGCTCGACAACATGATCGCGGCCGCCTTCGACTGCGCCACCCGGCTGTTCGGCATCACCTTCGCCGAGCGCAAGGACATCCCGGTCTGGCATCCGGATGTGCGGGTGTGGGAGATCAAGGCAGCCGACGGCCGCCACAAGGCGCTGTTCTATGGCGACTACTTCGCGCGGCCGTCGAAGCGCTCCGGCGCCTGGATGACCTCGCTGCGCGACCAGCAGAAGCTCGACGGCGATACTGCGCCGCTGATCATCAACGTCTGCAACTTTGCCAAGGGGGCCGATGGCCAGCCATCGCTGCTGTCGCCGGACGACGCCCGCACGCTGTTCCACGAGTTCGGCCACGGCCTGCACGGCATCCTCTCCAACGTCACCTATCCGTCGCTGTCGGGCACCTCGGTGTTCACCGACTTCGTCGAGCTGCCGTCGCAGCTCTATGAGCACTGGCAGGAGCGGCCCGAGGTGCTGCAGACCTTCGCGAAGCACTACCAGACCGGCGAGTCCTTGCCGCAGGACCTGCTGGAGCGTTTCCTCGCCGCACGCCGCTTCAACCAGGGCTTTGCGACCGTGGAGTTCGTCTCCTCGGCGCTGATCGATCTGGAGTTCCACACCCAGCCGGCGTCGGCGTCGAAGGATGTGCGTGCCTTCGAAAAGGCCGAGATGGAGAAGATCGGCATGCCGCAGGAGATCGCGCTGCGCCACCGGCCGACTCAATTCGGCCACATCTTCTCGGGAGACCACTACGCGGCGGGCTATTACAGCTACATGTGGTCGGAGGTGATGGATGCGGATGCCTTCGGTGCCTTCGAGGAAGCCGGCAACATCTTCGATCCCGCGGTCGCCAAGCGGCTGCACGACAACGTCTACTCCTCGGGTGGCTCGCTCGATCCGGAAGCGGCTTACGTGGCGTTCCGCGGCCGCGAGCCCGAGCCCGACGCGCTGCTGCGCCGGCGCGGTCTGCTCGACGTCCCCAAGGCGGCTTGAGGTGAAGGTGATGGCGGTGGTTCGTGTCATTCTCGCTGCGCTGACGCTCGTGCTCGGCGCGAGCGCGGCGAGCGCCCATCCGCATGTCTGGGTCACCGCGACCAGCGAGCTGCTCTACGCGGCCGACGGCACGGTGACCGGCGTGCGCCACGCCTGGACCTTCGATGACATGTTCGCGACCTATGCGCTGCAGGGCCTCGAAACCAAGCAGAAGGGCGTCTACACCCGCGAGGAGCTGGCGCCGCTGGCGCAGACCAACGCCGAGTCGCTGAAGGAATATGCCTACTTCACCTTCGTGAAGGCCGACGGCCGCAAGCAGAAGCTCGTCGATCCCGTCGACTACTACCTCGAATACAAGGACACCAAGCTGACCCTGCACTTCACCCTGCCGCTGAAGGCGCCGGTGAAGCCCAGGGAGCTGCAGGTCGAGGTGTACGATCCCAGCTATTTCATCGATTTCCAGATGGCGGAGAAGGATCCCGTCAAGCTGGTCAGTGCTCCCTCAGGCTGCAAGTTCGGCCTGGCGAGACCGAGCGACGGCGGCGCCGTCGCGCAGACCATGAACGAACAGACATTCCTGAGCGGCGGGGCGAACGCCAATTTCGGAATGAATTTCGCCAACAAGATCTCAGTGGAATGTCCATGACGCCTCGCCCCAGCTCTCGACCGCTCCTGACCTGCGCCGCGATCCTTGCCGCGCTTCTCGCCGCCGACGCGGCGTCCCATGTGCTGCTCGCCAAGTCGCCATTCGGCGCGCCGGCCGAGCCGCAGGTCGGCGGCATCGTCGGTTGGATCCTGGCCAAGCAATCGGAATTCTACCGCCAGATGTCGTCGACGATCCGCGCGGCCAAGGCCGACGGCTCGGCGGTGTGGTGGCTGCTCGCGATCTCCTTCGCCTACGGCATCTTCCACGCGGCCGGCCCCGGCCATGGCAAGGCGGTGATCGCCTCCTATCTCGTCGCCAACCAGGAAACGGCGCGGCGCGGCATCGTGCTGTCGTTCGCCTCGGGCCTGATGCAGGCGCTGGTCGCGGTCGCCATCGTCGGTGTCGGTGCGGTGCTGCTCAACGCCACCGCGGCCACGATGTGCAGCGCCGAGAAGGTGGTGGAGATCGCGAGCTACGGCCTGATCGCGCTGCTCGGCGCGCGACTGGTGTGGGTCAAGGGCGCGTTGTTCCTGCGCACGTGGCAGCCCCCGGCGCCGGCACTGGCGCTGGCGGGCGCGCCAGCCGCGGTGGTGACGTCGGCGCATGATCACGGCCACGCGCATGATCATCAGCATCGTGGGCCTGTGCATGATCATCATGGGCATGATCACCACGGCCACGATCACCATGGGCATGACCATGGTCACGGGCATCATCATGGCGACCACCATCATGGGCATGATCATCATCAGCACGATCATGCCCCTGCGGCCGCTGCGCATCGTCACGGCGCTCATGATCACGTTCATCACGATCACGCGCACCATGGCCACGTGCACGGCGACGATTGCGGCTGCGGCCATTCCCACGGCCCGGCGCCGAGCGAGCTCGCCGGTCCCGGCGGCTGGCAGCGCGGCTTCCAGGCGATCTTCGCCGCCGGCATCCGCCCCTGCTCGGGCGCGATCCTGGTGCTGGTGTTCGCGCTGGCGCAGGGCATGTTCTGGGCCGGCGTTGCCGCCACCATCGCGATGGGCATGGGCACCGCAATCACCGTCGCCACCATCGCGGTGATTGCCGTTGCCGCCAAGGACGTCGCCCGCCGCCTCAGCGCCGGCCGCGACGGCGGCGGCGCGCTGATCATGCGGGGCTTGGAGTTTGGGGCGGCGGGGCTGGTCTTGTTGTTCGGCGTGGGCCTGCTGTTCGGCTACATGGCGGCGGAACGCACGACCTGTTTCTGAGCGGGTGAGCGTGGCGCTCAGCTAGGACGCTCCTGCCCAACGCATCCGCCACGGCGTACTGGATGCCCGCCTGCGCGGGCATGACAGCGGTGGTGGTGGGCCGAGTTCGCGCAATACGATCACTGTCGTCCCGGACAAGCCACGAGCGCGCACTAGCGCGATCGTGGCGCCGATCCGGGACCCATACGCCGCGGCGGCTGTGATTGAGCGAGCCTTTAACTACACGCCTGCCTCGAACTGCTCCCTGTGGTTATGGGTCCCTGCGTTCGCAGGGACGACAGCAGAGTGCTTGGCGAACGCGTGCCCCACAACGGGTGTCGTCCCCGCGAACGCGGGGAGCCATACCGCGGATGCTATCGAGGGACGTTGCTGCCAGCGGTCCGCCTCGTCACGAGCGGTGAGTATGGGTCCCGGGTCAAGCCCGGGACGACAGCGTGGGTGTGGACGCGATGTGGCCATGCCCCTGCGGCCGCAGCGCGCGGCCGAGGGCCATCAGCGGGAAATAGTGGCGGTACATGCCATAGCGCAGCATGAAGGCGCGGGAGAGCTCGGGGCCCTGCATCAGGCGCTCCGACAGCGCGGGGTCGTTCAGCTTGATGGTCTGGCCGACGCCATAGCCGGGGAAGCCGGTGCCGGTGAATTCGGGCTCGTCCCAGGTGCCGGCGGACTGGCGCTCGACCAGCCACATGCAGCCGCGCTCGATGGCGTCCTTGTCCTGCGGACGGTTGACGGCGAGCAGGGCCATCAGCGCCCACGCCGTCTGCGACGCCGTGGTGGTGCCGCGGCCGACGGCTGAGATGTCCATGTAGGAGGCGCAGCTCTCGCCCCAGCCGCCGTCAGGCTGCTGATGCGCAACCAGCCAGTCGCAGGCGCGGCCGATATAAGGCTGGGTCATGTCCTCGCCGATCGCGGCCAGCGCCGGCAGCACCGCGCCGGTGCCGTAGACGTAGTTGACGCCCCAGCGGCCGAACCACGGGCCGCTCGGCTCCTGCTCGCGGCGGATATAGTCGAGCGCCTGCACCATCGACGGATGATTGCGCGAGATGCCGAGCTTGCCGAACGCCTCGATGATGTGCGCGGTCACGTCGACCGAGGGGGGATCGAGCGCCTCGCCGTAATCGCAGAACGGAATCTTGGTCAGGATCTGCTGGTTGTTGTCCTTGTCGAACGCGCCCCAGCCGCCACCCCGGCTCTGCATGCCGATCAGCCAGTCGACGCCGAGCTGGATCGCCTCGTCGATGCCCTTGGCCTTCCACTTGGGATCATGGCGCAGCGGGGCCAGCGCGATCAGCGCCACCGCGGTGTCGTCCGTGTCGGGATAATAGTTGTTGGCGTATTCGAACGCCCAGCCGCCGGGCTTGACGTGCGGCAGCTTCATCGACCAGTCGCCGGGCACGCGCACCTGGCGGTCGAGCACCCAGTTGACCGCCTTGTCGACGGCCTCGGGATAGTCGCCGAGCACGCCGGCATCGTCGAAGGCGAGCAAGGTGAGGATCGTGTCCCATACCGGGCTGTTGGTGGCCTGGATGTAGGTGGCCTCTCCAACGTCGACGCGCCAGCCGGGATCGTTCAGCGCATCGAGCCCCTTGGCGAGCACGGGATGATTGAGCGGATAGCCTTCGGTGTACAGCGCCATCAGGCCGTAGATCCAGGGCGGCTGGATGCCGCCCCAGGCGCCGTCGAAATCCTGGTGGCGGATCATCCATTCCAGCACGCGGCTGGTCGCGGCGGGGCGGAACAGGCCGAGATTGAGCTTGTTGCCGAGGTTCTGCAGCGCATGCAGCACCTTGTCGGCGCCGCGGAAGAACTTGTCCCAGCCGCCGGCATTGGCCTTCACCGGCAGCTCGTAGTCGAAGGCGTCGCGGCCGCGCGGAAACAGCGCATCCAGCCGGTTCTCCGGCGGCAGCGGCCGGCTCGGCCGCTTGGCCGAGAGCACCGCGATCGGCATCAGCGTGGCGCGCGCCCATTGCGCGAAATTGTAGATCGAGAACGGAAACCAGAGCGGAAACCAGATGACCTCGGGCGGGATGTTCGGCGTCTTCTCCCACGGCCATTCGCCGATCAGCGCCAGCCAGTAGCGGGTGAACACACGGATGTTGCGCAAGCCGCCCTTGGCCTCGATCCATTCGCGCGCGCGTCGCACCGGCGGCTCGTCATCGCGGAAGCCGAGCGAGCGGAGCGCGGCATAGGCCTCGACGGTGGCGTTGATGTCGCCATTGGGCGCGCCGAAATAGACCTGCCAGGCGCCGTCCGGGCGCTGGCTGTCGAGCAGCGACTGGCCCAGGCGCTTGCGCAGCGGATGGTCCTCAAGGCCCAGGAACCACAGCGCCAGGCACCATTGCGCCTCCATGCAGGCGTTGGACTCGGCACGGCCGACCCAATGGCCATCCGGCTTCTGGTTGGCGATCAGCCAGTCCGAGGCCGCCCGCACCGTCGATTGCAGGGCGGTCTGGTAGTTTCCCGGGTCGCGCGGCGCGCGCGCGGAGGCCGAGCTGGTCAAGGTCATCACAAGTCCTCTGGCGGCCTTACGGCGCCGCTGCAGCAGTCCGAATTCACCCCGCCCTATAGGGAATCTTACTGCCAAATCCAATCAACTGGCTGTAGCGGGCCGGATCAAAGGGGAAACGAAAAGCGTACAGACAGAGGTGTTCCGCCCCCTTGGTTAGCAGCCCCGTGGGGACGGGGATGTGACGCCCCTCACGTCCGGCGCGGGCTCAGACGGGCAGGTAGACGCGCAGCAGCGGCAGGAAAAAGATCCCGACCGTGATCAGGAAGCCGATCGCCCACAGGATCGAGCGCAGCGAGGGCCGATCGCCGATATAGGTCAGCACATAGGCCACCCGCACGATGACGAACAGCACCGACAGCTCGTTGATGAGGTTCTGCGGCGCGGCGCGGAACTCCGCCAGCAGCACGGCGGCGGCGAAGAACGGGAACGCCTCGATGCCGTTCTGGTGGGCGCCCAGGGCCCGCTCCCGAATCCCGGCGCGGAAAAACGCGGGATCGCGTGGCCTGGCATTGTCGTAGCGACCGCCGCCCTCGACGCTGATCCATTTCGCCGGCACGATCGTTATGAGGTAGAGCATTACGCTGGCGAAAATGCATAGCTCAGCAATCGTCATGGCTCCTCCAGCCCGATGACATCGGTGAAATGGCCCTTATCTTGACAATGTCGAAACAAGCCGCCAAGCCACGCCCTTCACCAGTCACGGGCATCATGACCGCCGCCATCTCTCTCGACAATGCCAGGCCTGTCGAAGTCAGGCCCGTCGATATGAAGCCGTCACCAGCCGCGAGCACGGCGCGGGTCGGCGTGCTGCTCGTCAATCTCGGCACGCCGGATACGGCCGATGCCGCCGGCGTGCGCGTCTATCTCAAGGAATTCCTGTCCGACCGCCGCGTGATCGAGGACCAGGGACTGTTGTGGAAGATCATCCTCAACGGCATCATCCTCAATGTTCGGCCGCGCAAGAAGGCGAAGGATTACCAGTCGATCTGGAACAACGAGAAGAACGAATCGCCGCTCAAGACCATCACCCGCGCGCAGAGCGAGAAGCTTGCCACGGCGATGGCCGATCGCAGCCATGTCATCGTCGACTGGGCGATGCGCTACGGCAATCCGTCGATCAAGGCTGGCGTCGACGGCCTGATGGCCAAAGGCTGCGACCGCATCCTGGTGGTGCCGCTGTATCCGCAGTATTCCGCCGCAACCTCGGCGACCGTCTGTGACGAGGCGTTCCGCGTGCTGACCGAGATGCGCGCGCAGCCGACGATCCGGGTGACGCCGCCCTATTACAACGACGATTTCTATATCGAGGCGTTGGCAGTTTCGATCGAGGAGCATCTCAAGACGCTGCCATATACGCCCGAGCTGATCGTGGCGTCGTTCCACGGCATGCCCAAGGAATATGTCGACAAGGGCGATCCCTATCGCGAGCAGTGCGTGGCGACGACGGAGCTGCTGCGCAAGCGGCTCGGCATGGACGACACCAAGCTGCTGCTGACCTTCCAGTCGCGCTTCGGCTTCTCGGAGTGGTTGCAGCCCTACACCGACAAGACCATCGAGAAGCTCGCCAAGGACGGCGTCAAGCGCATCGCGGTGGTGATGCCGGGCTTCGCCGCCGACTGCCTCGAGACGCTCGAGGAAATCTCCGGCGAGAATTGCGAGATCTTCAAGCACAATGGCGGCGAGGAATTCTCGGCCGTGCCGTGCCTGAACGACAGCGCGCCCGGCATGGAGGTGCTGCGGCAACTGGTGCTGCGCGAGCTGCAGGGCTGGCTCTGAAGCCGGCAGCGGTATTGCCGGCCGTCTAGGTAAGCTCCACTTCGGCACAAGATCGACGGAGCCGCGGCCGTCGAAAATATGTTGCTGAACCGTGACCATCGGACCCCCGACAAAATCATGCGGCAATCCCTAGATTGTGATTGCTGCAGAGTTCGGTGAGGAGACGGCTGTCTCCTCCCTTGGAGGATCCATGAGCGGTTTCGACATTTTCGCCATAGCGCTGGTGCTGCTGGTCATCTTCACGCTGTACTCCGGCGTAAAGACCGTGCCGCAGGGCTTCGACTGGACCGTGGAGCGGTTCGGCAAATACACCCGCACCTTGTCGCCCGGCCTCAACATCATCGTCCCGTTCTTCGACCGCATCGGGCGCAAGATCAACATGATGGAGCAGGTGATCGACATTCCCGAGCAGGAGGTCATCACCAAGGACAACGCCACCGTCACGGTCGACGGCGTCGCCTTCTACCAGGTGTTCGATGCGGCCAAGGCGAGCTACGAGGTCGCCAACCTCAACCAGGCGATCATCACCTTGACCATGACCAACATCCGCTCGGTGATGGGCTCGATGGATCTCGACCAGGTGCTGTCGCATCGCGACGAGATCAACGAACGGCTGTTGCGCGTCGTCGATGCCGCGGTGTCACCCTGGGGGCTGAAGGTCAACCGCATCGAGATCAAGGACATCGTGCCGCCGGCGGACCTGGTCGAGGCGATGGGCCGGCAGATGAAGGCCGAGCGCGTCAAGCGCGCCGACATCCTGCAGGCCGAGGGCCAGCGGCAGTCGGAGATTTTGCGCGCGGAAGGCGCCAAGCAGAGCCAGATCCTGCAGGCGGAAGGCCGCCGCCAGTCGGCGTTCCTCGACGCCGAGGCGCGCGAGCGGGCGGCGGAGGCCGAGGCCAAGGCGACGCAGATGGTTTCGGACGCGATCGGCAAGGGCGACGTCGCGGCGCTCAACTACTTCATCGCCGACAAATATATCAAGGCGTTCGGCCAGCTCGCGGACTCGCCGAATCAGAAGGTGATCATGCTGCCGATCGAGGCCACCGGCATGCTCGGCTCGCTCGCCGGCATCGGCGAGATCGCCAAGGCGACGTTCGGCGAGAATGCGGTCGCCGCCGCGCGCCGCGGCGGCTCGGTACCGTCAGCGGGCACGCCGCCGAAGCCGCCGGTGCCGCCGCAGGCTTGAGGCAGGGGAGGTCATCATGAGCGACATGTTCGTGACGCTCGGCACCTGGAACTGGCTGATCTTCGGCATCATCCTGATGGCGCTGGAGCTGCTCGCGCCGGGCGTGTTCCTGATCTGGCTGGGCCTTGCCGCGCTCGTGGTCGGTCTGCTGTCGTTTGCGTTCGCGCCGGGATGGCAGCTGCAAATCCTGCTGTTTGCGGTGTTTGCGATCGCCGCCGTGCCGCTGTGGCGGCGGCTCGCCCGCGCCAACGCCGCGCCGTCGCAGGACAACCCGTTCCTCAACCGCCGCTCGGCCGCGCTGGTGGGGCGCGAGTTCACCCTGGAGAAGCCGATCATCGACGGCAATGGCACGGTGCGCATCGACGACACGGTGTGGCGCGTGGCCGGCCCCGATACGCCCGCCGGCAGCCGCGTGCGGATCGTGCAGGCCGATGGCGCGCATCTGACGGTGACGGCGGCGTAGGTCTGCGGGCGGTGTTGCTTGATTGATGCGACGCTCTAACCGCGTCATTGCGAGCGCAGCGAAGCAATCCAGGGCGTCACGTGCGGCCCTGGATTGCTTCGTCGCTTCGCTCCTCGCAATGACGGGGAGAGAGAGGGCGGGGGCTCAATTCTGCAGCCTCACACCCAGCATCACCACGGTGCCCGACGACGCCGCGCCCGCGATGTTCGAATCCAGCTTGTCGTAGCGTAGCGTGCCCTTGACCCACAGGCTGCGGGTCATCTTGTAGACGAGGTTGCCTTCGGCCGAATAGGTCCGGTCGTTGCGGCCGTAGCCCTGGTAGTCGAGCGTGCCGAAGGTGAACTTGCCGATGCCGGTCAGCCAGCGCCGGAAATCGTGGTCGACCTGCACGGTGTAGGTGCGGATCAGCACGCCGGAGGCCCCCGCGACGGTGGTCTCGGCGACCTGCGTGTCCGAGAGGAAGCGCGCCGTCGTCAGCGGTGTCGCCGACCACACCAGCGAGGCCGAGGTCAGAAATCCCTGCAGCCGGTCGAGCCGTGGATCGGTGTAGCTGCGCGTGGCGTAGCCGAGCGAGAGCTCGCCGGTGAGCAGACGGGTGAACTCGAACGAGGTGCCGGCCTTGGCGTAGCCGCCGGCCGAATCGCGCTGATAGCCTGAGCGGTCGAACTGCCGGTCGTAGGTGCGGGTATTGCCCTGCACCTCGACGAACGGCTTCAGGGCGGGCGTGACCTCGTAGGACACCCGGCCGATACCGCCGAACTGGTTGTAGTTGCGGTCGTCGTTCGAGGTCATCGTGCCGTCGGTCAGCTTGCTCTGCTGATAGCTGGTGCGGTCGGCGGTGGCGCCGGCCGAGATCTGCAGCCGGTTGAAGCGCTGATCGAAGCCTACGGTGGTGCCGAGCGTGGTGTAGACCGGATAGCGGGCCAGCCCCGCCTGCACGCTCGGGCTACCGGGATTGTCGGTCGCGGCGCGCAGGCGGAGCTGGGCGCCGACCGAGGTGTCGCGGGTGACGTCGAGGCGGCCATCGACATGGCCGGTGAAATCGGGGCGGTCGAGCGTGGTCGGCGCCGAATTGATGCCGCCGTCCATCATGGCGGGCAGAGTGCTGCCATAGCCGGTGAACGAGCCGCGCAGATCGGCGACCAGCGCGTGGCGCTCCCAGTTCGACACCGCCAGAAATTCCGGCGCGATCATCCAGGCCGGCATGCCGCGCGGCCGCGCGAGGCGCGCCGGGTTGCTGTCATAGCCGGCCGACAGCTCGACCGCGCCCTTGATCAGGAACGGCCCGACATAGTCGCCGACCGCGCCGAACGGGTCGTCGTCGATCCGCAGCCGCTTGCGCGGCGGCTGGCCGGGCACGGTGCCGGCCATCGCCGGCGGGACTGGCTGCCGGTTGGCGGAGGCGGACGGCGGCAGGGCCGGGCGGAGCTGCCCGGTCAGATCGCCCGAAGGCGGCGTGCCCGGCCCGGGCGCCGGCTTCGGCCGCGGTTGAGCGGGGTAGAATTTCGGCTTCTTGCGGGTGCGGTTCAGCGAATCATAGCCGACATCGGCCGCGCCGCTGGCGGCGGGGACGCCGGGCAGCGGGACCCGCGTCTGGCGCGCCGGGGAGCCGGGCGGAGGCGGCGTGGAGGGGACGCCGGGTGTCGTGACCGCATCGGACAGGCCGCTGACCGCGGTCCGCCGCAGCGGCGACTCCTGCGGGGCGAGAAAGCCGTCGCGCACGGGACGGAAGACGTCGATGGTCTGGGCGCAGGCCGCGTCGGCGCCGAGGGTGCCGAGCAGCAGGCAAGCGGCGGAGACGCCGCGCCGCATCGCGCGCCCCCCGCGGCCGCTGTCAGGCCTCCACCCCACGATGAAAATACTCCAACAAAATCAATTGCGTCGCGGGGCCGTCCCGCGCCGCCGGCCAACACCGTCGTTAAGGGAGTAAAAACAAATATGGTTAATGGGCTGTTGATGACGCCTTGCCGCCTTACCCATGCTAAAGAGCGGCGCCTGACTGTCTCAGCCTTTGAATCAGCCTGGAAGCGAGAATGCCGAGATCGAAGCCGTTGACCGAAGCCCCTCCTGCCAACGCGGACATCCAATCGGCGCTGCGCACGCTCGACGCCGGCAGCAACGGCATTGCCGCGATCTCCGCCGCGCTGCGCGGCCCGCTGGGGGCGGCCTTCGCTGCCGCCGTCGAGCTGATCCGCCAGGCCAAGGGCCGCGCCATCCTCACGGGTCTTGGCAAGTCCGGCCACGTCGCGCGCAAGATGGCGGCGACCCTGGCTTCGACCGGCACGCCGGCCTTCTTCGTCCATTCCGCCGAGGCCGGCCATGGCGATCTCGGCATGATCACCTCGGATGACGTCGTCATCGCGCTGTCGTGGTCGGGCGAGCAGCCGGAGATGAAGACGCTGGTCAACTACACCAAGCGCTTCGCCATCCCCATGATCGCCATCACCTCGAACGCGCAGTCGTCGCTGGGGCAGGCGGCGCGGATCGTGCTGGAGCTGCCCAAGGCGCGCGAGGCCTGCCCGCACAATCTCGCGCCGACCACCTCGACCTTGATGCAGGCCGCGATCGGCGATGCGCTCGCGATCGCACTGCTCGAAGGCCGCGGCTTCACCGCGCTGGAATTCGCCAATTTCCATCCGGGCGGCAAGCTCGGCGCCATGCTCAAGCACATCTCCGACCTGATGCGCTCCGGCGACGCCGTGCCGCTGAAGCCGCTGGGCACCGGCATGGCCGATGCGCTGGAAGAGATGTCGGCCAAGGGGCTCGGCTGCGTCATCATCGTCGACGGCCGCGGCCATGTCGCGGGAATCATCACCGACGGCGATCTGCGCCGGAAGATGCGGTCCGACCTGCTGTCCGTTTCGGTCGACGAGATCATGACCGCCAACCCGCGCACCGTCCGCCGCGAGGCGCTGGCGTCGGAGGCGCTGGAGATCCTGAACTCCGCCAAGATCACCACGCTGATCGTGACCGACGGCGCCAAGCCGGTCGGCATCCTGCACATGCACGACCTGCTGCGTGCCGGGGTGGCGTGATCTCAGCCATCGTCATTGCGAGCGAAGCGAAGCAATCCAGAGTCCTTGCTGAGCCCTGGATTGCTTCGCTACGCTCGCAATGACGACGATTGATATAGCGGCCTGTGTTGTTGGAAGTTTTCGTCACGATGTCTCCCGACTTCAACCTCGACAAATACCTCGCCCGTATCGGCTATCGCGGGCCGCTGACGCCGAGCTTTGATACACTCGCCGGCTTGCAGGCGGCCCATGTCGATGCCATCGCGTTCGAGGGCATCGATCCCTTGCTCGGCCGTCCCGTGAACATCGATCTCGCGTCGGTGCAGGCCAAGATCGTCGACGGCCGCCGCGGCGGCTATTGCTTCGAGCAGAACGCGTTGTTGAAGGCCGCGCTGGAGGCGATCGGCTTCGCGGTGACGCCGCTGTCGGCGCGGGTGCGCTGGCGGCTCGACGCAGCCGCGCCGCATACGCCGCGCACGCATATGATGCTGAAGGTCGACCTGCCGGAGGGACCGTATCTTGCCGATGTCGGCTTCGGCTCCTGCCTGCTCGACACGCCGCTGCGCATGGTGCCGGACATCGAGCAACCGACGGCGATGGGCACGTTTCGCCTCACATTCTCTGACGGGTTGTATTGGCTCGCGGCGAAGCAGCCGGCGGGCTGGCGCACCATGTACGTGTTCGATCTGACGCCGCAGATCCACGCCGACTATGTGCTCTCCAACTGGTTCACCTCGACCAGCCCGCTGACTCCGTTCACCTCGATGCTGATCCTGGAGCGGCTGACGTCCGAGCTGCGCTACAAGCTGGTCAACCGCCGGCTCGTGGTCGAGGCGCGCGACGGCGAAGTCAGGAGCGAGCAGATCATCGAAACGCCGGAGGCGTTGCAGCGTGTCGTCGAGGAGGTCTTCGGCGTCACGCTGCCGGTCGCCGTCGATGCGATCTGGGCGCGGATCGAGAACTGATCGGAAGGCGATGCGATGGCGGACGAGTTTCAGCTGGAATCTTATCTCGCCCGTATCGCCTATCGCGGGCTGCTCGCCCCTGACCTGGCGACGTTAAGCGCCCTGCAGGCCGCGCATGTCGATGCGCTGCCGTTCGAGGCGCTCGATCCGCTGATGGGGCGCCCCGTCCATGTCGATCTCGCCTCGGTGCAGCGGAAGCTCGTCCACAGCCGTCGCGGCGGCTACTGCTTCGAGCAGAACGTGCTGTTCCAGGCGGCGCTGGAGTCGATCGGCTTCAAGGTCACCGGCCTGACCGGGCGGGTGCGCTGGCGCTCGCAGCCATCAGAGCCGCTCGGGCCGCGGCAACACATGATGCTGCTGGTGGAAGCCGAAGGCCGGCCGTATCTGGTCGATGTCGGCTTCGGCATCTGCCTGATGGATGCGCCAATTGCACTGGAGGTCGGGCCCGAGCAGACCACGCCGATGGGCACGTTCCGCATCGGCATGTGGGACGGGCTCTACGCGATCAGCGCCAGGCAGCCGGCCGGCTGGCGCATGATGTACGCCTTCGACCTTGCGCCGCAGATCCACGCCGACTACGTGCTCGGCAGCTGGTACACGTCCACCAACGCGAATGTGCCGGCCACGCACACGCTGATGATGGAGCGCGTGGAGCCGACCGTGCGGCACAAGCTGGTCAGCCGCCGCTATCAGACGCAGGCCCGCGATGGCGAGGTGATCGAGGAGCGGACGGTCGAGAGCGCTGAAGAACTCGGCCGGTTGATGGACGAGGTGTTTCGGGTGACGCCGCCCGTGCCGGTCGAGGATATCTGGGCGCGGACGACAGCCTGATTGTCAGTCGGCTTGATGTGTCAGTGGTCGGCCGACCGTCCTGCCGCAAAGACGGTGCGCTCCCCTCCCCCTTGCGGGGAGGGGGCGGGGGTGGGGGTCCACGAATCCAGACCTACGTCGTTGAGCTGAACTCTTCCCCGCGGGCGAACCGCTCGCTTAAGCCGATGAACTTACCGCGTCATTGCGAGCGCAGCGAAGCAATCCAGAGTCCCGCCCACGACTCTGGATTGCTTCGCTGCGCTCGCAATGACGGAAGTAGCTAGAGTGGAGAGCGTCGGCGGGAGCTGCGACGGCCGCTTGCTAGGTTGAAGTCCGGCGGACTCAACTTCGTTCAGCGCCCGGGGACCCCCACCCCCGACCCCTCCCCGCAAGGGGGAGGGGGGCGCAGCGCGCTCGGGGTGGCGGATCGGGTCTAATTAGAAGGGTGAGGCCAATACGCGCGGCGTCTGCCGCGCTCAGCGCGGCAGCTCGGTCTTGCCCATCAGGAACTTGTCGACGGCCTGGGCGCACAGCCGGCCCTCGCGGATCGCCCACACGACCAGCGACTGGCCGCGGCGCATGTCGCCGGCGGAGAACACCTTCGGCAGCGAGGTCTGGTAGTCCGAGAGGTTGGCCTTGACGTTGCCGCGCGGGTCGAGGTCGACGCCGAGGCTCTTCAGCAGGCCCTCGTGCACCGGATGCACGAAGCCCATCGCCAGCAACACGAGGTCCGCATCGAGCACGAACTCGGTGCCCGGGATCGGCTTGAACTGCGCATCGACGCGCACGCAGTGCAGCTTCTTGACCGCGCCGTTCTCGCCCTCGAACTTCTGCGTCAGCACCGCGAATTCGCGCACCGCGCCTTCGGCCTGGCTCGACGAGGTCCGCATCTTCAGCGGCCAGTTCGGCCAGGTCAGCTCCTTGTTCTCACGCTCCGGCGGCGCCGGCATGATCTCGAGCTGGGTGACGGAGAGCGCGCCCTGGCGCAGCGAGGTGCCGATGCAGTCGGAGCCGGTGTCGCCGCCGCCGATCACGACGACATGCTTGCCTCCGGCGAGGATGTCGGTGGCGTTAACGGCCTCGTTGCCGACACGGCGGTTCTGCTGCGGCAGGAAATCCATCGCGTAGTGGACGCCGGAGAGATCACGGCCGGGGATCGGCAGGTCGCGCGGCGCTTCCGCGCCGCCGGTCAGCGCGACGGCATCGTAATCCTTGAGCAGCGACTTCGGATCGATGCCGTCCTTGCCGCCGACAGGAGTGCCGTAGTGGAAGACGACGCCTTCGCCTTCCATCTGCGCGATGCGGCGATCGATGATGCCCTTCTCCATCTTGAAGTCGGGAATGCCGTAGCGCAGCAGTCCGCCGGCCTTGGCATGCTTCTCATAGACATGCACCTCGTGTCCGGCGCGCGCGAGCTGCTGCGCGGCCGCGAGGCCCGCGGGGCCGGCGCCGACGATCGCGACCTTCTTGCCGGTCTTCACCGCGGCCGGCTCGGGCTTGATCCAGCCCTGCTCGAACGCCTTGTCGACGATCGCGCATTCGATCGTCTTGATGGTCACCGGATTGTCGTCGATGTTCAACGTGCACGACGCCTCGCACGGGGCGGGGCAGATGCGGCCGGTGAACTCCGGAAAGTTGTTGGTCGAGTGCAGGTTGCGCGACGCCTCTTCCCAGTTGCCGTTGTAGATCAGGTCGTTCCAGTCCGGGATCTGGTTGTTGACCGGGCAACCGGGCGTGCCCGGCGCGGCCGAGCCGGTGCCGTGGCAATAGGGGATGCCGCAATTCATGCAGCGCGCCGCCTGGTCGCGCAGCTCCTTCTCGGAGAGCGGCACCACGAATTCCTGGAAATGCTTCAGCCGCTCGGCAACCGGCGCGTACTTGCGATCGTGCCGCTCGATTTCGAGAAAACCTGTGACCTTGCCCATGACCTACGACGTCCCTGACTGCTCGGGCCTCATGGTTCGAGACGGCGCTTTCGCGCCTCCTCACCATGAGGAATTTCCTCTGTGCTTCCCCTCATCCTGAGGAGCGGCGCCTTCGCCGCGTCTCGAAGGATGAGGCCTCGATCCTGGCCTCATGGTTCGAGACGGTGCTGCGCACCTCCTCACCATGAGGATCTAGTTTCCTACTTCTCCTCACCCCCGGGGAGCGGCGCTTGCGCCGCGTCTCGAAGGGCGAGGCCCCGCTCTCGGCCTCATGGTTCGAGACGGCGCTTCGCGCCTCCTCACCATGAGGAGCAACATCAAGCCCCGATCGCGATCTTCGGCTCGGCGTCGGCCTTGGCCGCGAGCTCGCGAAGGGCGCGGCGGTACTCGACCGGCATGACCTTGCGGAACTTCGGCGCAAATTCCTTCCAGTTCGCCAGGATGTCGGCGGCGCGCTTGGATCCGGTGGCCTTGGCGTGACGCGAGATCAGGACGTGCAGGCGCTCGACGTCGGACGCCAGCAGGTTCTTGAACACGTCGACCCGACCATGCGCCTCGAGGTCGCCCATCTGGTGATAGGTGTCCTCGGCGATCATCTCCTCCGACAAGACAGGCTCAAGCTCGACCATCGCCATGTTGCAATGCTTGTCAAAGTCGCCGGCCTCGTCGAGCACGTAGGCGACGCCGCCCGACATGCCGGCCGCGAAGTTGCGCCCGGTCTTGCCGAGCACGACCACGATGCCGCCGGTCATGTATTCGCAGCAATGATCGCCCGCGCCTTCGACCACGGCGACTGCGCCGGAGTTACGCACCGCGAAGCGCTCGCCGGCGATGCCGCGGAAGAAGCACTCGCCGGAGATGGCGCCGTACATCACGGTGTTGCCGACGATGATCGACTCCTCCGGCACGATGCCGGAATTGCGCGGCGGCTTGATGATGATGCGGCCGCCCGACAGGCCCTTGCCGACATAGTCATTGCCTTCGCCTTCGAGCTCGAAGGTCACGCCGTGCGCCAGCCATGCGCCGAAGGCTTGTCCCGACGTGCCCTTCAGGCTGACATGGATGGTGTCCTGCGGCAGGCCGGCATGGCCGTAGATCTTGGCCACCGCGCCCGAGAGCATCGCGCCCGCCGAACGGTTGGTGTTGTTGATCTCGGCTTCGATCTTGACCGGCGCGCCGCGGTCGAGCGCGGGCCTGGCCTGCTCGATCAGCTTGCGGTCGAGCACGGCCTCAAGATGATGGTCCTGCTTCTCCGAGTGATGGATCTTCTGGCCCGGCGCTTCCTTCTGCTTCACGAACAGCTTGGAGAAGTCGAGGCCCTTGGCCTTCCAATGCGCGACCAGCTTGGACTGGTCGAGCATCTGCACCTGGCCGACCATCTCGTTGAACGAGCGGTAGCCGAGGGCTGCCATGATCTCGCGGACTTCTTCGGCCACGAAGAAGAAGTAGTTGATGACGTGCTCCGGCTGGCCGGTGAAGCGCTTGCGCAGCACCGGGTCCTGGGTGGCGACGCCGACCGGGCAGGTGTTGAGGTGGCACTTGCGCATCATGATGCAGCCGGCCGCGATCAGCGGCGCGGTCGCAAAGCCGAACTCGTCGGCCCCGAGCAGCGCGCCGATCACGACGTCACGGCCGGTGCGGAAGCCGCCGTCGACCTGGACCACGATGCGGCTGCGCAGCCGTTCGCGCACCAGGGTCTGATGCGTCTCGGCGAGGCCGATCTCCCACGGCGAGCCGGCATGCTTGATCGAGGTGAGGGGGGAGGCACCGGTGCCGCCCTCGAAGCCCGCGATCGTGACATGGTCGGCGCGCGCTTTCGCAACGCCGGCCGCGACGGTGCCGACGCCGATCTCGGACACCAGCTTGACCGAGACCTGACCGTCGGGATTGACGTTCTTCAGGTCGTAGATCAGCTGCGCGAGATCCTCGATCGAGTAGATGTCGTGATGCGGCGGCGGCGAGATCAGGCCGACACCAGGGGTCGAGTGGCGCACCTTGGCGATGGTGGCATCGACCTTGTGGCCGGGCAACTGGCCGCCTTCGCCGGGCTTCGCGCCCTGCGCCATCTTGATCTGCATCATGTCGGAGTTGACGAGATACTCCGTGGTCACGCCGAAACGTCCCGAGGCGACCTGCTTGATCGCCGAGCGCATGGAATCGCCGTTCGGCAGCGGCTTGAAGCGGTCGGCTTCCTCGCCGCCCTCGCCGGTGTTCGACTTGCCGCCGATCCGGTTCATGGCGATCGCGAGCGTCGTGTGCGCCTCGCGCGAGATCGAGCCGAAGCTCATCGCGCCGGTGGCGAAACGCTTGACGATCTCCTTGGCCGGCTCGACCTCGTCGAGCGGGACCGGCTTGCGCTTGTCGTCCTCGGCCGACTTGATCCGGAACAGGCCGCGCAGGGTCAGGAGCCGCTCGGACTGCTCGTTGAGCAGTTTGGCGAATGCCTGATAGCGGTCCTTGGAATTGCCGCGCACGGCATGCTGGAGGGTCGCGACGGACTCGGCGGTCCACGCATGATCCTCGCCGCGGGTGCGGAAGGCATATTCGCCGCCGACGTCGAGCGCGGACTTGTAGACCAGCGCGTCGCCGAATGCGTCGCGGTGACGGCGCGTGGTCTCCTCGGCGATTTCGGCGAGGCCGACGCCTTCGACCCGGGTGTGGGTGCCGGCGAAGAACTTCTGCACGAACTCGGCACGCAGCCCGACCGCGTCGAAGATCTGGGCGCCGCAATAGGACTGGTAGGTCGAGATGCCCATCTTCGACATGACCTTGAGCAGGCCCTTGCCGATCGACTTGATGTAGCGCTTGACGACCTCGTAGTCGCTCAGCGCGCCCGGCAGCTTGTCCTTCAGCGCGATGATGGTCTCGAAGGCGAGATACGGGTTGATCGCCTCGGCGCCATAGCCGGCCAGACACGCGAAGTGATGCACCTCGCGCGGCTCACCGCTCTCGACGACGAGACCGACCGACGTGCGCAGGCCGGTGCGGATCAGATGGTGATGCACGGCGGCGCAGGCCAGCAGCGACGGGATCGGGATCCGGTCGGCCGAGACCATGCGGTCGGACAGGATGATGATGTTGACGCCCTCGCGGACGGCAGCTTCGGCGCGACCGCAGAGATCGTCGAGCACCTGCTCGAAGCCGGCGGCGCCCAGGCTCGCATCGAACGTGGTGTCGAGCGTGCGCGAGACGAAGTGGCTGTCGGAGACCTCCGAGATCGAGCGGATCTTCTCCAGGTCCGCATCGGTCAGGATCGGCTGATGCACTTCGAGCCGCTTGGTCGAGGCGACGCCTTCGAGGTCGAACAGGTTCGGGCGCGGGCCGATGATCGACACCAGGCTCATCACCAGCTCCTCGCGGATCGGGTCGATCGGCGGGTTGGTGACCTGGGCGAAGTTCTGCTTGAAGTAGGTGAACAACAGCTTCGGCTTGTCCGACAGCGCCGAGATCGGCGCGTCGTTGCCCATCGAGCCCGTCGCCTCCTCGCCGGTGGCGGCCATCGGCGTCATCAGGATGTTGATGTCCTCGGCGGTGTAGCCGAACGCCTGCTGCCGATCCAAGAGCGGCAGGTTCGTCCGCGCGCCCTTGGTCGGCGCGTCCGGCAGCTTCTCGACCTGGATCTGCGTCCGGGCGAGCCACTCGGTGTAGGGATGGCTGGCGGCGAGCTGCGCCTTGATCTCGTCATCCGGGATCAGGCGGCCCTGCTCGAGATCGACCAGCAGCATCTTGCCGGGCTGCAGCCGCCACTTGGTGACGATCTGGTCCTCCGGGATCTTCAGCACGCCCATCTCGGACGCCATCACGATGCGGTCGTCCTTGGTCACGAGATAGCGCGCCGGCCGCAGGCCGTTGCGGTCGAGCGTGGCGCCGATCTGGCGGCCGTCGGTGAAGGCGATCGCGGCGGGGCCGTCCCACGGCTCCATCAGCGCGGCATGATATTCGTAGAACGAGCGGCGCTCCTCGCTCATGAGCGGATTGCCGGCCCACGCCTCCGGGATCATCATCATGACCGCGTGCGGCAGCGAGTAGCCGCCCTGCACCAGGAATTCGAGCGCGTTGTCGAAGCAGGCGGTGTCGGACTGGCCTTCATAGGAAATCGGCCAGAGCCGGCTGATGTCCTTGCCGAACAGCTCCGACGACACCGACGCCTGGCGCGCCGCCATCCAGTTGACGTTGCCGCGCAGCGTGTTGATTTCGCCGTTATGCGCGATCATCCGGTAGGGATGCGCCAGCGACCAGGTCGGGAAGGTGTTGGTCGAGAACCGCTGATGCACCAGCGCCAGCGCGCTCTCGAAGTCCGGCTCGTGCAAATCGGCGTAGTACTTGCCGAGCTGGTCGGCCAGGAACATGCCCTTGTAGATCACGGTCCGGCACGACATCGAGCACGGGTAATAGCCCGACATGCCGCGGTCGCGGCGCTGATAGATTGCCTGCGAGATCGACTTGCGGAGGATGTAGAGCTTGCGCTCGAACTCATCCTCGGTCTTGGCGGCGCCGTTGCGGCCGATGAACACCTGCATGCTGCGCGGCTCGGTCGGCTTGACCGTCACGCCCAGCGAGGAGTTGTCGGTCGGCACGTCGCGCCAGCCGAGCAGCACCAGGCCCTCGTCCTCGATCTGGTCGGCGATGATGCTCTTGATGACGTTCCGCCAGGCTTCGTCGCGCGGCATGAACAGCGCGCCGATGGCGTATTCGCCGGGGGCGGGCAGGGCGAAGCCGAGCTCCTTCGCCTTGCGCGAGAAGAAGGCGTGCGGAATCTGCACCAGGATGCCGGCGCCGTCGCCGAAGCGCGGGTCGGCGCCGACGGCGCCGCGGTGCTCGAGGTTGCACAGGATGTTCAGCGCATCGGCGACGATCTGATGCGACTTCTGGCCCTTGATATTGGCGATGAAGCCGACGCCGCAGGAATCCTTCTCCAGCGAGGGATCGTACAGGCCCTCAGCCTCGGGGCGCCACGTGTGCAGCTCGCGGGTGATCTCGGCCGGTTTTTCATGCGAATCCACAGCCAGCACCGCGCCGCCCAACTTTCCGTGCTCGACCTTCGATCCGCTCATATCCGTCCCCATCAGTTATTGGTCAGGGCCTTCACCACAGTCCGGTACACAGTCCGGCGCACCCCGGGCGCTGCGCGGGCCCCTCTCCGGAACCAACGCTCGTCCTTGTCAGCGAGCCGCATTTGCAGAGTTCAGGCCAGCCACCGGGGGACCATGTCCCACTGAACGACCGCGGCCTGTTCATGTCGCAGCGCCCACGATCGGGAGCGGCGCCGTAACATCATTGCAAAGTCTCGGTCACCTTTGCAACGAAATTTTAGACAGCAATTCTGTCCTAAACCGCAAGATGCCAAACTTGACCCTATCACACAAGCGGCCCGGAGTCCCCGGTTCCGCAGCGCTCAGGCCGGTATTCTCCAGGCAAATCTCCCGTTTTCTCTTCACTGAACGGCCCGTCCGGCTCGGCCGATCACGTGCATCGCTCGATTTTGCAACACGGCGCCCCGATCCCGCCCACACTCCGACCCAGGACCGCCGGAATCGCGGCAGACCTTCCGTGGCACTTGAGAAGAAGCGAACAGCTTCACGTGCGGGGGCATGCAGGAGCTTTGAGCCATGAAGTTGCTAGTTGGAGCCGTCTCGGCCTCGTTGATCGCAGCCTTTGCCGCCCAGGCGGAGCCGCTGCCGGGTATGCGCGGGCCGTACACGGCGGTCTCCGATTTCGATGCGCCTTATTCCGAGGCGCCGCCGCCGGCGGTCGTGCCCGCGCCGCCGCCACGCTACGGCTACGGACCGGGGCCGGACGACGGCTATCGCGAGGAGCGCTACGCGCCGCCGGCGCCGGTGTACCGCCAGGATAGCTACCGCGACGGCTACCGGCAGGACGGCTACCGTGAAGGCTATCAGCAGGACTATGGCTACGCGCCCGCGTTCCTGCCGGTGCACGAGGTCTACGCCATCCTGCGCGACAACGGCTTCTCGCCGCTCGGCGCACCGCGCCAGCGCGGCAACGTCTATGTCGTCGCGGTGCTGGACCGCCAGGGCGAGGACGGCAAGCTGGTGGTTGACGCCCGCTCCGGCCGCATCATCCGCTTCGTGCCGGCGTTCCAATGGGGCGAGCAGTACGAGCGCATGCGCTACGAGCCGGCGCCGCGCGTCGGCCTCGACCGGCTGCCGCCGCCGACCGTGATCCGCGCCGATCCACGTATCGTGCAGCCGGCTCCGGTGGCGCCGCGGGTGGCGGCTGTTGCCCCGACGCAGGCACCAAGGCTGGCCGCTCCGGCCGTCCGACCCGCCGCGCCGTCGCCGCAGACCGCGGCGCTCGCGCCGAGGCCGGCTGACGCCCCCAAGGCCGCTGTGCCGAAGGTCGCCGACGTCAAGCCGGCCGAGATCAAGCCTGTCGAGTTGAACCCTGCAGAAACGAAGTCGGCAGACGTGAAGCCGGCAGAGACCAAGCCGATCGAGGCCAAGGCCGACGCGCCCAAGCCGGCCGAGGCGAAATCGTTGGAGGCGAAGCCGGCCGACGCCAAGCCCGTCCAGTCTGCGGCAGCCGCTCCGCAGACGACCGGATCGACCGCGCCGGCAGCCAAGCCGGCGCCGCAGATCCTGCCCACCGCAAAGATGCCGCCGGCGCAAGGCCTGGAGTAGCAGCAGCCGGCAAGCGGTCCGCCCCACCGCCTGCCGCCACCGCAACTGTCACCGCCCGGCTTGACCGGGCGATCGGGTCGTCACCGGCACCTCGGTTCATCACCACCGCCGCGGCGTGCGGGATGCCCGCCTCTGCGGGCATCCCATCTTCAGTTGGAAGCCGGCATCGCCGGAGGCACTACTCGTGCTGCCTGGCCGCCTTGAGGATCAGCTCCGCGATCTGCTTCGGATGCGAGACCATCGACAAATGTCCGGCATTGAGCTCGATCGTGGTGGCGTGCATGCGGCTGGCCAGGAAGCGCTCGAAATCGGGATCGATGGTCTTGTCCTGTTTCGACACCGCATAGAATGACGGCTTGTCGTGCCACGCCGCCTGCGTGGTGCGGTTGGCGAAGATCGTCGCCGCCGTCGGCCACTGCACGGCATAGAGCTCCTTTGCGGTGGTCGCATCGACGCCGTTGGCGAAGTCGTTCAGGAAGGCGCTCTCGTTGAGCTTGGTCTCGCCGTCATGATCGACGATACCCGCCCGCGCCGGCGGAGTAGGATATTGCCCGGCGAGCTTGACGAAATCCTCGTCCGCATCGGGCGCCCGTGCCGCGACATAGACCAGCGCGCTGACCTTCGGATCGGTGCCGACCTCGCTCACGACCGTGCCGCCCCAGGAATGGCCGACCAGCACGGCCGGTCCGTCCTGCTGGTCCAGAGCGCGGCGGGTGGCGGCGGCCGCGTCCGCCAGCGAGGTCAGGGGATTTTGCACGGCCGTGACCTTGAGGCCGGCGGCCTGCAGATAAGGGATGACCTTGGCCCAGCTGGAGCCATCGGCCCAGGCGCCGTGCACCAGGACGACATTATGGACCCTGAGCGGCGCTGCCGGCTGGGCGAGGGCGGGGCCGGCCAGGGAGGTCAGGGCGGCGATGAGGGTGAGAGTGCGAACGACGTTCAAGGAAAGGCTCCAGTGACTTAGGGGTAGGCAACACTGGGCTGTTCGCGTCCGGTACGCGGGCCGTTACCGACCTCACAAGTGTTTGATTGCACCGCAGCAAGGCTAGAGAAAACGCTTCGGTAGCTCTGCGCATGTCGTCTCCAGCGCGCGGTCGGTCGCTTCTAAGCCGCGCGGACCAGCCACCAGGTCCAGACCAGTTCGAGCGCGATCCAATGCTGCAGGCGCTGGTAGAACCCAGCGTCGAGCAGCACCTCGCCGCGGCGTGGTCCGAGCGTCAGCCAGCCCTGGTCGCGTGCGGCGGCCAGCAGCTTGTTGAGATGGGTCCGCGAGACGTCTACGCGCGGCGCCAGGATTGATGGCTGGACGGCGGTCAGGACGCCTGCCCCGTCGGTGGGGCCGCAGTTCTGCAGCAGCTCGAGCAGAAGCAGATAGCCGGACGCCCGATCCATGAAGGCCTGGATCTCCGGGAAGCCGTCATAGAGCCTGAAGCGATGGCGCGCGAAGACTTCGACATTGCCGCCGTAGAAGGCGAGCATCACATGGCGCTGGCGGCCCCATTCGTGCGCAGGCGCGGGAAGCGGCTGCACGGTCTCCAGCGCCGCGAGCCGCGCCGCGACATTGTCGCTCTGGATGTCCAGCAGCAGTGGCAACGGTCGCAGCCGCGTCGCGCGCCCGTCGGTCGGATGGTCGTCCTGCCCGATCAGGTCAAATGACAGCAGCGTCTGGATTGCGCCCTTCACCGCCTTCGGGCCCGCGAGGCCTCCGTTGGTGCAGAGCTCGATGAGTTGCGAACTCGTCGTTCCCTCGGGGCTGACGTGATCGAGATAGACGATCAGCACCGCGACCGCCCAACCCAGCGTATGGCCGAGTCCGATATTGGCGAGGCGACGGCCGGCATGGGTCTCGATCATGCCCTGGCAGAACGCCCGGACCGCGCGATCGAAGTTCGGGTGAGACTGCAAAGCCCGCGCTTCCTGATCGAGCGCGGCCCGGTCCGGCGCGGAATTAGAGTCCCTTTGTTTCATTGCGTGCATTCCTGTGGCCGATCTACTTTCCCGTAGAAATACTGTGAAACAGACCAGGAAATCGAGGGGCAGCAGATCGTGGGGACGGCTGAACTGCGTTCCGGATATCGTCCGCCGGGCGCGGGGGACGGCTGCGATCCGAGCGGTCTAATCTCATGGCTCTTTCGGGCCGGCCAGCGCGGCCTGTACCCCCTGGCAGCCTTCGCGATTATCGCCTCGACATTGGCACTTGGCTCGAGCCCAGCGCGCGCCGTCATATGCGGTGTTGCAGGCGCGACCGCGGGAGGCAGCGTGGCGTCTGTGCCGTCTGGAACGGTGATCGCGGTCAATGCTTTTCCCCCTTCCGCTGTTTACGCGATACCCATCACGGGTGGTGCGCCCGCGGGCTCTCCTACGTATCTCGGGGCGCCGGGTGCCTTCGCCTCTCAGCCGATCGTGAATGGGGCGGGAAATGACGCAGGCGCGGCTGATAGTTTGGCATGCGGAGACGGTGCAGTTGCGAATGCAGCGGCAGCAACCGCAATCGGCGCCCGTTCGGAAGCAACTGGCGGTGCCAGCACGGCGTTAGGGATCGATGCTCGCGCCAGTGCAGTAAACTCCATTGCCATTGGCTCCTCCGTCGTCAATGCAAACTCCTACAACGGTATCGCCATAGGTCAATCGGCCGGTGTACTCCCAGCAAGTAATAACGCGATTGCGCTTGGCGTCGCAGCCAGGTCGAATGGTGACAACGCCGTCGCGATCGGCACTGTTAATACGGTCAATGGGAGAAGCAGCGTCGCCTTAGGCAGCTTCAACTCACTAAACGGCATTAACTTTGTCGGTACGCCGGGCTGGGGCGACAACGTCACCGTCCTCGGCTTCAACAATCAAGCCGCAAGGACGGCTAATGCGTCAGGCAGCGCCATCGTCGGCAATAGCAACGTGGTCAACGCCCAGAACGCGATCGCGATCGGCAACAACACGTTCGTGACTGGCGATACTTCAGTAACGATCGGCTTCGGCGCGGAGTCGTCTGGTCTCAGCGCGATCGCGATCGGCAATGGCGCTACGTCCGCCGCCAGCTCGGCGGTGATCGGAGCCGGGGCCACCGACAACGGTTTCGCCAATGCTGCGGTCTATGGCACAGGTGCAAGGGTCGGCGCGGCCGGCAACGTTGCGATCGGCAACGGCGCCAACGCGGCCGCCGCCAATTCCGTCGCGATCGGCCAGGGCTCGGTGGCGAGCGCGCCCAATACGGTCTCCGTCGGAGCTGCGGGCAGTGAGCGGCGCGTGACCAACGTGGCCGCCGGCATCAGCCAGACCGATGCCGTCAACGTCTCGCAGCTCAACAGCGTGGCCGCGGGTGTCCAGACCCAGATCACCGGACTGCAGACGCAGATCACCGGAATACAAACGCAGATCAACGGGCTGCAAAGCCAGATCAGCCAGGCCAATTCCGGCATCGCGATGGCGATGGCGATGGGCGGCGGCTTCCTGCCCGACAACAAGCGTTTTGCGCTCGCGACCAATTACGGCACCTTTGCCGGCCAGAGCGCGGTCGCGATGACCGCGCTGGCGCGGATCTCCGACAACGTCGTGCTGTCGGGATCGGCGAGCTACGGCATGCGCGCTGAAGGCGGCCAGTTCGGAGGACGCGTCGGCGTGCAGGTGGCGTGGTAGATCGACGCCTGATCGTTGCTGCTGGCTTGGAACGGCGCTGCCGCTGGCTGCTGACCGGGTTGGCGGTCATGCTCGATCCGGGCTTAGTCCTCGCCCAGGGCGCACCAGCGCCACCACCTGTTCAACAACAGCAACCGGTCCCACAACAGGTCGCGCCGCAGCCCCAACCGTCGCCGCAATGGATGCAGATGCCGCGGATGCAGCTCGAGCGGCAATATGCGGGCCCGCTGCAGGACACCATCGTGCAGCGCTGGCGCGATCCGGCGGACGGGTCGGTCTGCTACATCTATCTGCCGATCACCGTGCAGCATTCGCCGCCGACGTCTGCCGGCTTCGTGCAGTATGGCGGCAACGCGATCGGGACCATCTCCTGCTTTGCGGGCCCCGCGCCATCGCCGCCGCGCGCTGCTGCTCTGCCCCGTCCCGCGCCGCAGCAGCGGGCTGCGCAGTAACCTCGATCGCGATCGAACGACGGACCGCGCCGGTCCCCCACAAAAAACGCCCCGGTCTCCCGGGGCGTTCGTATTCTCGCGAGCTGTCGGGCCGGTGACGCGGCGGCCTTCTCGGCCGTGCCTTCAATCGCTGGCCGCAGCGCGACCGGCCGCACCCGTCGATGCGCTGCCCCCGCCGCCCTGCCGCCGCACGCAGTACGGTCTCTGCCTGCAGGGGGAAGGTTGTGGTTGCTCTCATATTCGCGCTCCTGGTGTGGCGGATGGTCACAGTTGCGGGGCCGGCCACGAACCCGAAGCCTGCGGGGGGCAACGAACATCTGCCCAGCCAAATGAAGGGCGTCGGTAAATCTCATTTGCACCCCCACAAGGAGCTAGTCCCATGACGCGCAATTCCCTCAATCGTGTTTCCGCTCTCGCCGCGGCAATCTCTGCTACGTTCCTGCTGACCGCTGCCCACGCGACCGTCCCCTCCGCTGCTCCGGCCGATAAGGTCGTCGGTGCTCCGGTGCAGACGGCAGGCCTTGCCTGGCGCTGCGGCAAGAACAACCCGGCCGAGTGGGGCACGTTCGGCAACGGATGCCTGAAACAGAAGCGCGCGGCTCGGCGCAATGCATCCTTCATCGGCGCGGAGCCGTCTCAGCCAGCGTGATAGGGAAACTTCATCAGACCCTGGAGGCTGGCGGCCTCCGGGGTCTCCCCTATACCAACTCGCGGCGTGACTTCTGGTGAAGCCACCGCGATCTGGCGAGGCGCGGGGCAAACCCGCCAGGTGAGACGCGCCCGACCCCATCGGTCACCGACCACGCCGTCGTCGGCGCACTTGTGCAAGCACCGTCATCGCTGGCTCTCAGCGTTGCCATCGCACGATGATCAATGACTCGACACTTCAGCATGATTTCGCCGGAACGCGGCGGGTAGCGTCGCGGTCCTGACGCGTCAACTCCACCGCGTCTTACTGATCTCAGGCAAGCATAGCGAAACGCCCCGGTCTCCCGGGGCGTCTGCGACTGCAACGAATGACCGAAGATCGACGTGCGATCAGGCGGCGGCCTTCTCGGCGGTGCCTTCGAGCACCGGCTGCTCGGCGCCTTGCGCCGACGTCGAGATCGGAATCGACCGCGGCTTCTTGGCCTCGGGGATCTCGCGCACGAGGTCGACATGGAGCAGGCCGTTCTCGAGGCTGGCGTTCTTCACCACCACGTGGTCGGCGAGCTGGAACGAGCGCTCGAACGCGCGGGCGGCGATGCCGCGATACAGCACTTCGCTCTTCTTGCCGTTCTCGTTGGCGGCCTTCTCGCCCTTGATCGTCAGCGTGTTTTCCTTCGCGACGAGGGAGAGCTCATCCTTGCCAAAGCCGGAGACGGCAACGGTGATGCGGTAGGCGTTCTCACCGGTGCGCTCGATATTGTAGGGCGGATAGCCGGGGCTGGGCTCGGCGGTCGCCTGGTCGAGCAGCGAGAACAGACGGTCGAAACCGACGGTGGAACGATAGAACGGGGTGAGGTCGTAGGTACGCATGGTCAAAGTCCTCCATTGAGCGACTGTTGGTGAGCGACTGTTGGCAAACCCGCCCGCCATCGGGCCGGGCTGTCGTGCAGCCGTGACGGCCTGCACAATCCCGATATGGTTCGGACGTCCGGACGTTCAAGGGCCTCCCGGACCGGCTCTTTTTGCCGTTCCACCCCTTGATTCCCGTAGGCATTCACCTATTCGATGGGCGCCTCATGACGCTCGTCTCGATTCCCGCCAATCCCGTCCCCGAAAACGCCACCTCCGGCACCATCAAGACCCCTGATGGCGCCGAGTTGCGCTTTGCGCGCTGGGCTCCGCCGGCCGGGCGCAAGGGCACCGTGTGCGTGTTCACCGGCCGGAGCGAGTCGATCGAGAAGTATTTCGAGACGGTGCGCGATCTGCGCGACCGCGGCTTTGCGGTGGCCATCATCGACTGGCGCGGCCAGGGCCATTCGTCGCGGCGCTTGCGCGATTCCCGCAAAGGCTACGTGCGCTCGTTCTCCGACTACGAGCTCGACGTCGAGACCTTCGTCACCGAAGTGGTGCTGCCGGACTGCCCGCCGCCTTACTTCGCGCTGGCGCATTCGATGGGCGGCACCGTGCTGCTGCGGCTCGCCCATGCCGGCAAACGCTGGTTCGACCGCGTCGTGCTGTCGGCGCCAATGATCGATCTGCCGGGCAACCGCACCTCGCTGCCGGCGCGCCTGCTGCTGCGCGCGATGCGGATCGCGGGGCAGGGCGGCCGCTACGTGCCCGGCGGCAATGACGAGATGAGCGGGCTCGCGCCCTTCGTCAACAATCCGCTGACATCAGATCCCGTGCGCTACGCCCGCAACGCCGCGATCCTCGAGGAGGATCCGACGCTCGGCATTGCCTCGCCCACCGTGGCCTGGGCCGATGCCGCATTTTCGGCAATGATGACGTTTCGCGGCATGACCTATCCGTCGCAGATCCGCCAGCCGATCCTGATGCTGGCCGCCTCCAGCGACACCGTGGTGTCGACCGCGGCGATCGAGGAGTTCGCCTATCACTTGCGCGCCGGCTCGCATCTCGTCATCGCCGGCGCCAAGCATGAGATCCTGCAGGAACAGGACCGCTACCGCTCGCAGTTCTGGGCCGCGTTCGACGCCTTCGTCCCGGGCACGCCGCTGTTCGGTTGAGCTGATTGCCCCAAACCCGGCGTCATTCCGGGGCAAGGCCGAAAGGCCTTGAACCCGGAATCTCGAACATGGCCTGGAATTCTTTTTCAACAAGCTCGAGATTCCGGGTTCAATCGTCGACGCGCGGCCGCGCATCGCCGATTGCCCCGGAATGACGGTGAGGAAGCTTATTGAGCTCGGTCCGACCCAGGAGCAGCATCCGCCTGTTTGCTGGACACCTCATCTCCTCGCGGGCTAGACCTATCGTTCCCCTCGCTTGGTGATGATGGATCGTGAGCAAGGCGCAGAACAGGTTGCAGGCGCAGGCGCTGCAGGAGGCGATCCATGCGTTGCGTGGGCGGCAATTCGCGCGCGCCGAGCAGATCGCCGCCTCGATCCTGCGTACCGCCAAGACCGATCGCGCCGCGCTGCTTGTCCATTCCCATGCGCTGCTCGGGCAGCAGCGCGCCGCCGAGGCGGTTGCGCCGCTGGAAAAGGCAGCGTCGCGCAGCCCCGATCCCGAGATCGAGACGCTCTTGGGCGCCGCGCTCTGCGACTCCCGGCGCGCGGCTGACGGCCTCGCGCAACTGCGCAGGACTGCGGCGCGGCGGCCGCCGTTCCTCCCCGCGTTCCAGGAACTGGCGGGGCGGCTTGCGAAATCCGGCCAGATCGCGGAAGCGATATCCGTCATAGAGGAGGCGCTGGCGCTGGCCCCCGACAGCGTCGATCTCAAGCTCGATCTCGGACGGCTCTGCCTGCAGGCCAACCAGCGCGCGCGGGCGCGCGAGAACTTCGTCGCGGCGCGCGACGCCGCGCCCGGCCGTCCCGACATCCTGATCGAGCTCGCCTGGGTGCAGTTCCTCGACGGCGACTACGCGGACGCGGCCGGGACCTACAAGCACGCGCTGGGCCTGCGCCCCGAGGACACCCAGACCCGCGCCAATCTCGCGATGTGCCTGATGGAGCTGGGCGACCGCGCCGGCGCCGAGACCGCGCTGCGCACGGTGATGCGCGGCCGGCCGCATCTGCTCAGCCGCGCCGCCTACACGATGGCCGTCAGCTCGCACGGCCGCTTCTTCTTCCGCCCGAGCGACGCCGCGAGATTCCTCGGCGCCGACGGGGCAGGGGCGGTCAAGCCCTGAACTGCTTGCGATACAGGCCCTGTTCGCGCTTCAGGGCGTCGCGGACGCTGTGAATCTCGGCCACGTCCTCGTCGGTGAACGGCGCGGTCTGCATCGCCCAATCCTGTCGCTTCACCGGAACGCATTGCGCGACCGGCGTGCCCCTGGGCAGCACGCCACGAAATGACATGTCGTGCCAATGCGCCGGGAAATGCACGAAGCTGTCGTGAAAGCGGTCGCTGTCGACGAGCCCCGTCACGGTGGTGAACGGCAGGTCGAAGCGGTTGAGCGGATGCGTGAACAGCAGCGACCAGCCCTCCGGCGCCTCGATCGTCCACAGATTGTGAAACTTCAGCAGGAAGCGGTCGGCCTCGAACAGCGGCGAGCCCGTGACCTGCGACACGTCGTGGAAGCTGACCGGCGAGCGCGGAAAATCGATCGCCCCGCCCGGCGGCAGCTCGTTGTCCCAACTGATGCCGCCGTCCTCGACCTTGAGGTCGCAGACCAGCGGAATCAGGAAGCCGGCCGTCATCGCATCGATGAACGGCGGGCAGCGCTTGACCGTCTGCTCCTCCGCCTGGTTGAGCTGACTGAACGCGGTGGCCGGCATCGCCTTGACCCAGTCGGGAATGCCCATCGGCGCTGGCACCGGCGGTGGGATCAGGCCGTCGAGCTCCCGCGGGCAGCGGAATTTCAGCGTGAGGGCATCAGTCTCGGACATCGGCGCCGCGGCTCTCCTGTGGTCGACAGGAGAGGTCTACGCCTCCGGCGCCGAAACGCCAACCCGCCGCTATTTGGTCGAGAGCACCTCGCCGAACCGCTCCCACTGCTTGCCGGTGAAGCGCATGAACTGCACCTGCTCGACCGGCAGGTGGTCGCCCTCCGATGTGCTGACCCTGATGCCCGGCAGCAGCATCGGCAGATCGAGATCCTTGATCGACAGCGCCTGCTTCAGGATGTTCTCGCGCGACAGGTCGTTGCCGGCGGCCTTCAGCACGTGCTCCAGCACCATGCCGTTGTTGTAGCCGTTGACGTAGTTGGAATCGCGGATGTCGCCGTCGGGGACGTATTTCGCCATGTACTCGCGCCAGCCCTTGACGCCGGCATCATCGGCCCAGGCCGGATCGAGCGGGTCCTTGACGTAGGCGGTCGAGATGATGCCGGTGCCGGCTTCGAGCCCGGCCGGCTCCATCACCGAGGACATCCACACCGAGACATTGGTGAGGAACGTCATCGGCCGCCAATTGATCTCGAAGGTCTTGCGGATCGCCTGCGCGGCGAATTTCGGCGTCGCGGCGATGATCAGCGCGTCGGCGCCGCTCGATTTCAGCTTTACGATCTGCGAGTCGATGGTCGGCTCGGTCGACTCATAGCTTGCCACCGTCACCGCCGTGTCGAAGCGCTCGCCGAGCACGTCCTTCAGCCCGGCAAGATAGTCGCGGCCGAAATCGTCGTTCTGCGCGAGGATCGCGAATGTCGCGTCCGGCTTCTTTTGCAGCGCGTAGCGTGCATACATCCGCGCCTCGTTGCGGAACGGCGCCATCACGCCCATCAGCGCGAACGGAAACTGTGCGGGGTCGCCGAACTTCGAGGCGCCGGAGGCCACGAACAGCTGCGGCACCTTCTTGGCCGATAGATATTTGGCGATGGCGGTGTTGTGCGCGGTGCCCATGGTCGAGAAGATGAAGGACACCTCGTCGCTCTCGACCAGCCGCCGCGTCTGCTCGACCGTCTTCGGCGGCACATAGCTGTCGTCGAGCGATATCAGGTTGACCTTGCGGCCGTTGATGCCGCCGCGGTCGTTGACCATCTCGAAATAGGCCACCTCGCCCTTGCCGAGGATGCCGAAGGCGGACACCGGCCCGCTATAGGGCATGGTCTGGCCGATGCGGATTTCGCTCGCGGTGATGCCGGGCTGATCCTCGGCGCGCGTGCCAGGCGCCAGCACCGACGACATGACCACCAGACCTGCGGCTGCGATGACGCTTCGCATGGACTCCTCCCCTGAAGGCCGCTCGATCGGCGGCGTTTTGTTGGCAGCATAGGCTTGCCTCCGCGTCCGTCGCAAACAAAAAATATATTTTTGTATGAAAATCTATTTTTTGAGTCTGTTATGGTCGCGCGCGATGCCATTGAGTCCTCCCATGTCCGGAAGCGCGACCCAGACCGTCTATGAGCAATTGCGTGCCAGCCTGCTCTCCGGCCTCTACCGGCCGGAGGAGAAGCTGAAGATCAGCGAGCTCGGCTCGGCGTTCTCGGTCAGTCCCGGGGCGATCCGCGAGGCGCTGGCGCGGCTGACGGCGGAGGGGCTGGTGACGGCGATGCCGCAGCGCGGCTTCCGCGTGGCGCCGGTGTCGGTCGCCGATCTCCGTGATCTCACCGAGATGCGTATCGAGATCGAGACCAAGTGCCTGCGCCGGGCGATCGCCAACGGCGATCTCGCCTGGGAGACGGCCGTGGTTGCCGCCCATCACCGCATGGCGGCGACGCCGATCGCCGCCGCCGACGGCAGCTTCTCGCCGGCCTGGACCATCGCGCATGGCGAGTTTCACGCCGCGCTCGCCCAGGCCTGCGGCAGCGTGTGGATGATGCGGGTGCGCGATCTGCTGTTCGTCCATAATGAGCGCTATCTGGACCTCGCCCGCAAGGCCGATCGCGGTCATCGCGACGTCGCGCGAGAGCACCGCGACCTGATGGAGGCGGCGCTGGCCCGCGACACCGAGCGGGCGGTAAATGTCATGACGGCGCATCTCGGCAAGACCCGGGACACGATCGAAGCGGCGCTGCTCGCGTCCGCCGCGCTGAGCGCGGCGAGGTGAGGGAGATGACAGCGCAGCCGCGGACTGTGCTCCGGCGGCTCTCGCGTAACGCGCCGGCTTGCGTCATCCTGCCCCCGCCGCGCCTGACCAGCATGCGTGCGACCGACCTCTGCGGCTCCTGCGCGTCACGGGCTGCAGGACGCCAACGAATGAGATGACCATGCGGGACCAGCACGAATCTCTGAGGGCCCTTCAGGACTGGTACGCCGCCCAATGCGACGGCCAGTGGGACCCGCTGTCCGGAATCCGGATCGGGACCCTGGACAGTCCAGGGTGGTCGCTCCGGATCGACCTCTCATCCACCGGTTTGGCCGGGCGGCCGTTCACCGAGGTGAAGGTGCAGGGCGATGACGATGACGATTGGTGCCACTGCCGCATCCAGAGCGAGGTGTTCGAGGCCTTTTGTGGTCCCGATCATCTCGTCGATGTGATCGCGATCTTCCTGGCCTGGGCGGTTGCGGCCGCGCGGAATGCCGCGCACTGAGCGCAACACTCGCGCGTCCCGCGGCGACGCAAAGGGTGCATTCTGCGACCAGGAAGGACAGCAGCGCTGCCGGGATTTCTGGTGACCGATCGGGTCAGCCGGCATATGATACCGGTAAACGTCGCCAGAAAGTCCGGGGAGGCCGCCTCGTGGATCGGTCGGAAAAGTATCGTTCGTTCTATGCCAAGTTGATCTGCGCCTCCGCGAAACACGATGATGCACGCATCGAGGAGGCGTTTCGCGCGGTCAGGCGCGAGCCCTTTGCGGGACCGGGTCCCTGGTGGATGATCATCGGCGGCCATCCCTATGTGCAGACGCCCGACGATGATCCGGCGTTTCTGTACCAGAACCTGCTGCTCGCTCTGGACCATGAGCGCGGCATCAACATCGGCCAGCCCGCTGCGCACGCGCTCTGGCTCGGCGCCTGCAAGATCAAGCCGGCGGACACCGTGGTGCAGATCGGGGTTGGCAGCGGCTACTACACAGCCATCCTCGCGCAACTGGTCGGTCCCCAAGGTCAAGTCTACGGCTATGAGATCGACGAGGCGATGGCGGCGCGGGCGCGCGAGAACCTGAAGGACCTGTCGAACGTCGGGCTGCGCACACAATCCGGCGCCGAGGCGGAGCTGCCGCCGGCCGACGTCATCTACGTCTGCGCCGGGGCGGCGAAGCCAAGCCCGAGCTGGCTGAACAGCCTGCGGCCTGGGGGACGCCTGCTTTTCCCGCTGGCGCCACAGGACGTGTTCGGCGGCATGCTGCTGATCACCCGTCCCAGCACGGGCGCGGCGTGGCCGGCCACGTTCGTCAGCCGCGCCGGATTCATCGGCTGCGTCGGCCTTCAGGACGACGAGGGAGGCCGTCGCTTGAGCGAAGCCTTCTCCGGCAGATGGGACGCCGTACGCTCGCTCCATCTCGATGATGCGCCCGATGAGAGCTGCTGGTTCGCGGGCGACGGCTGGTGGCTGTCGACCAGAGAGGTGACCGCTCCTGGGACGGACTAGTTCGACTGCATCGGAAGCAGCCGAACGGTTACCATGCCACCGTCGTGCCGGGCGGGTGCACCGGCAAAGACGTGCATCATCACCAGCAAACGCGTCCTGCCCGCGCCAGCAGTCCACCCCTGCTGCCGGCATCGCGATCTCCAGGCGGGAGAGCTGCACGATACTCACATTTTTCGTGCGCCCGCATACCGCGCGTAGCTCATCAATTTCACCCCCCCCGTCAGCGTTAAGCAGGCTTCATGCTGGCCGCCTTGCGCATTCAAGGATGCATTCACCACGCGCTATGCGGCCAACTCCCTTCTCGATGCCCGGAAACTTCCCGGTAACGCGCCCTCCCTCTAGTGATGCGCGTTGATATTTCCAGGAGGACACATTCATGTTGAAGATGATCGCGCGAAAACTACTTGGTCCCCACGCCCTCAATTCCGGCTTCGGCCTGGTGACGATGTTCGCACTTACCGGCGTCGTCGCGTCTCTCGTGCTGGTCCAGCACGGTGTCAATCTCAGCCCGCCTGCGATGTTCTGATCCGCTGTCGCCACGATCGTGCTCCCAGTTCACGGAAGGATCTGGGAGACACGCCGAAGATCCTTGGTCTCTGGCGACGCAGGCTCCAAAGCCGCGCATCGCGCGACTGATTTGCCCGACAGGCGGGCGTTGCGAAAACCTGTCCAGCCCCGCGACGAAAAACATTCTGATTTACAGAATTAAAAGCTCGTGTAGTCTGTGCGCGTCCGGTCTCCGCGAGGAGGGGCGTATCGCGGTCGTCACGAGCGTGGGAGGCTGGACGCGGTGGGCGCGGTGGGTCGCAGCGTGAGCAATCATGCCGACGAACGATCCGCTGCGCACGATGAAATCGCTTGGTCCTGACGCCCCGATGCTGGCGTCAAGCTCGCTGCGCTGTCTTGACGAAGCGCGCGGGCGACGGTGGCTAAGAGCCGGACACCGGGGAGATCGCGTATAACGTGCGCCGTGGAAAGGCGCGGTTCTTGAGAGGGTGAAAGTCCCTTCCGGCAAAGGTCGTTCCAGCCGGTAGCAATCGGAGCAGTCGGCAAGGCAACGACCCGGCTGAAGCCTCCGGTGGAGAGGGTCACGAGGTGACTTGGCGAGTGGGCGGGCTGTAACGCGAGTGAACGTTGAGCAGGCCTCGAAAAGTTCGATGTGGAGGCTGACCTGGCCTTATTACAGGGAAAGCTGGCATCGCTGGGGAAGAGAACGACAGGCGCACCCAGGGGCTCCACCGGGGTAATGACGACGGCACGTCCATAGCGAGAACCGAAGCAACACGGGAGACCCCATCGCGCGGTCGAGCGAGAGACCAACCGGAGGCCTGTGAAGGTCGGGCCGGGCGCGGCGGGGAGTCGGATGGGCTCGTAGTACCGGGGAAGCCGGGTAACGCCGGTGGAGGGAAGGAGCCCTCGTTCAAGCCGATGTAGGACGTGGCGCGGGAGGGGAGATTGGGTCACCTCGAAACTCCACCAAGTGTCCGGAAGCTGCAGACTGCGTTACATGCGAAAGCGAAGGCAGAACCCGAGTTCAGGTTCTATCTTCTGTACGACAAGATGTATCGGGCGGATGTTCTGAGCTTCGCCTATGCCAGGTGCAAAGCCAATGGCGGCGCGGCTGGCGTGGATGGTCAGACGTTCGATGACATCGAGGCGTATGGAGGCCAAGGTGGATCGTCCGCGGATCGCAAGAGCCCGGACGTCGACACTGGCTGGAATCCGTGGCTCGGGGAACTGGCGGAAGAGCTCAGGAACAAGACGTATCGGCCGCAAGCGGTCAGACGGGTCTGGATTCCGAAGCCGAACAGCAAGAAAATGCGACCTCTGGGGATCGCGACGATACGCGACCGGGTGGTTCAGACGGCGGCGATGCTGGTGCTCGAGCCCATCTTCGAAGCCGATCTGGATCCGGAGCAATATGCGTACCGCGCCGGCAAGACTGCGCTGGATGCGGTGGAGACCGTGAACCGCCTGCTCAATCTGGGGTACACGGCCGTCGTCGACGCGGACCTGCGTGGCTACTTCGACGAGATACCGCACGGACCGCTGATGAAATCGGTGGCGCGCCGGATCTCCGACCGGCACATGCTGCATCTGATCAAGATGTGGATCGAGGCGCCGGTCGAGGAGACGGACGATTGCGGACGCAAGCGTCGGACCACGCTGAATCGGGACGAGCACCGCGGCATCCCGCAGGGCTCGCCGATCTCCCCGCTGCTGGCGAACCTGTACATGCGACGGCTGGTGTTGTGGTGGAGACAATCGGGCGCGCGGCGGCGGCTGAAGGCCGTCATGGTCAACTATGCCGACGACCTGGTGATCTGCTGCAAGGGTACGGCCGACGTCGCCATGCAGACGATGCGAGAGGCGATCAAGAAACTGCAACTGGCGGTCAACGAAGACAAGACGCGCATCTGCCGTCTGCCGGAAGAGCGGTTCGACTTCCTGGGCTACACGTTCGGACGGTGCTACTCCCGAAAGACCGGGAAGGCACATCTCAACTCGAAACCGTCGAAGAAGAGCATCAAGCGAATCTGCGATGCGATCGGGGACGAGACAGGCCGGAACCGGACGTTGCTATCAGCCGAGAAGGTGGTGAAGCGGCTCAACGCCAAGCTCACCGGGTGGGCGAACTACTTCCGTCTCGGGCCGGTCTCACCGGCCTACAGGGCGGTCGATGCCCACGCCAATCATCGGCTGCGCCAGTGGTTATGCGAAAAGCACCGGATTCCCGGCCGAGGGGGACATCGCTTCCCCGACCATTACCTCTACGAAACGTTGGGGCTGGTTCGGCTGCCGGGGCTGACGCGTCACCTGCCGTGGGCGAAGGCATGAGAGCTTGCCCGGGAGCCGGATGCGCGAAAGGCGCACGTCCGGTTCGATGAGCGGGGAAGGGAAACGGGGCGTTGCCGCATGGCCCAAGCCACCGCGCCCTTCCTCGACTCTACTCGTAAAGCCACCGCGCAGGGAAGGCCGGGTCTGTCCGGCTGAACCTGTGGTTCCTGCCCCGTGCATTCTTTTTCCGCACGGGGGCCACTGGCCTCAGTCGAGGTCCGGCCTTCCCTGCGCCCTCCCGTGATCAGCGGAGGGTGATGATGCGCAAAGCTCGGGCCATTCTGGTCGCGAGAGCGCGATCCCGTGTGTTATGCTGTTTGACATCCGTGTAGTATGTCCATGTGTAATAGCGTTGTCCTCACATGTGAGGACAGGCGTTGGAAATGAGCGCGCTGCTCGTGAATGCGCCCTCTCCCCCAAGGCGAAGCTTCGCTTCGCCTTGGGGGAGAGGGCGCTGTATCGGGCAGCGAGTGGTATGGCCTCAGCCCGCCTTCTTGCCGCGCGATCCGATCAGCTCGGCGACCAGCGGGTTCGGGTAGCGACGCTGCTGGCTGACGGCGAAGAACTGCTCCTTCAGGGCGCCGAGCCGCGCGCGCTCGACCAGCACGCCGGTGCGCAGTTCATCGATCACGACGATCGACGGCACCAGGGTGACGCTGCCGCTCTCGCGCGCCATCAGGCGCAGCATCGCCATGTCGTCGACCTCGGCGGCGATGATCGGGCGGATGCCGCTCGACCCGACCAGCGCATCGAAGGCCGAGCGCAGCGCGCTTCCGCGGCCGGGCAGGATCACCGGCATCGTCGCGAGGTCCTGCGGAAAGCGAAAGCGGGCGGGCTTGGACGGCTTGCGGCTGACCAGGCTGACGCGCTGCTCGTCGATCAGCGTATTCTCGAAACTGCTGCGCGTATCCGGCGCCGCCGGGTGGTTGGCGAGCACTAGGTCGAGCTTGTGCGCGTCGAGCTGCTCCAGCAGGTCGGCGAACTGGCCGGTGCGGATGATGAGCTCGACATCGCTACGGCCGAGCAGGGGCCGCAGGAACGCGATCTGGAAGTTGCGCGACAGATTGGCCGCCGCGCCCACCCGCAGCAATTGCCGTCCGGGCCGCAGGCCTGACAAGGCCTCGATCAGCTCGTGGCCGGACTTGAACACGCTGCCGGCGTAGTCGAGCGCGATGCGGCCGGCCTCGGTCAGCTGCAATGAGCGACCGGTGCGCTCGAACAGCCTCTGTCCGAGCTGATCCTCCAGCGCTTTCAACTGGATCGACAGCGAGGACGGCGACACGTTGAGGCGCTGCGCGGCGCGGCTCATGCTGCCTTCGGTGGCGATGATCCAGAAATAGCGCAGGTGGTGGTAGTTCAGGTGCGGCATGATATCGTTCTATAATCTCTAACGATCGTGTTCAATGATTGAAATTTTAAGAAGGCTTCGGGGCCGTTAAGACGTGGGGCCACCGTCTCATGTGATCAATCGTCCGAGCCCCCATGACCCAGCTTCTCCCCTGCCTCGCGGCGCTCGCGCCGCTCACGCTCTGTGTTGCCGCGTTCGCCGGCACCGATGCCGGCGCCCGGACCGTCGCCCGCCGCGCGATCGGGGCGGCGGCGCTGGCCTTCGCCATTGCCGTCACCGCGAGCCTCGCCGCAGCATTGTTCGGGGCAGGGCGGACGCCGCTGCTCGGCGCCTTCGGGCTCGGCCTGTCGCTGCAGCTCGATGCGTTGGCTGCGATCCTCATCGTGCTGGTCAGCTTCATCGGCCTCGTCGTCGTGCGCTACAGCCGCAACTATCTCGACGGCGATCCGGGGCAGGTCCGGTTCACGCGGTGGCTGCTGCTGACGCTGGCCGCCGTGTTGACGCTGCCGATCGCGGGCAACATGGTCGTGCTGTTCGTCGCCTGGGTCGCAACCAGCCTGTCGCTCGGCAAGCTGCTGCTGTTCTACGACACGCGGCCCGCGGCGATCCGCGCCTCGCGCAAGAAATTCGTGGCCAGCCGGCTCGGCGACGCCTTCCTCGCGCTTGCCGCGTTGCTGCTCTACATCCGGTTCGGCACGCTCGAGCTCGGCGGCCTCGCTGCCCAGGCGCGCGCCGGCGAGGGAGCGGGATCGGCCGTCGTCACGATCGCCGCGCTGCTGATCGTCGCGACCGCGATGCTGAAGTCGGCGCAGCTGCCGCTGCATGGCTGGCTGATCGAGGTGATGGAGACGCCGACGCCGGTGTCGGCGCTGCTGCATGCCGGCATCATCAATGCCGGCGGCTTCCTGGTGCTCCGGCTCAGCGACGTGCTGCTGCTGGCAACACCGGCGCTCGACGTGCTCGCGGTCGTCGGCGGCGCCACCGCGCTGTTCGGCTCGCTGGTGATGCTGACGCAGACTTCGGTCAAGGTGCAGCTGGCTTATTCGACCGTCGCGCAGATGGGCTTCATGCTGCTGCAATGCGGCCTCGGCGCGTTCTCCGCGGCGCTGCTGCACATCGTGGCGCACTCGCTCTACAAGGCGCACGCCTTCCTGTCCTCGGGCAGCATCATCGATCTCGCCCGGGCGTCGTGGACGCCGAGCCCCGGCGGCCAGCCGCATGCGGCACGGCTGATCCTGGCGCTGGCCGCCGTGATCGGTCTCGCGCTGCTGACCGGGCTCGCCTTCGGCATGACCTTGCGCAGCAACCCCGCGCAGATCGCGCTCGGCGCGGTGCTGCTGATGGGGCTGGTGCATCTGATGGCCAATGCGATCGACGAGCGGCCGAACGGCTTCGTCATCGCCCGCGCCGCAGTCACCGCCGTCGGTGTCGCGATCGTGTACTTCGCGCTGCAGACGGGCATGGCCTGGCTGGTGGCCGGCAGCTTCCCCGCCTCGCGCCCGATCGACGGCGTCGTGCCGATGCTGATCGCGGTCGCCGTGGTGGTCTCGTTCGCGGCCGTCACCGTGTTCCAGAACCAGATGATGCGCCGCGCCGACGCGCCGTTCTGGATCGCAGCTTACGTCCACCTGCGCAACGGCCTCTATCTCAACACGCTCGCCAACCGTCTCGTGCTGACGGTCTGGCCCCGCACCTCCACCTCCTCGCCGTCCAACCCGTGATCCGAGATTTCCCATGACCCAGGCCGCCCTTGCCATGACGACGACGGACCCGATCGACACCGCCGCCGATGCCGCGCTGATAGCCCGCATCGACAGCGCCTGCCAGCGGGTCGCGCCGCTGTGGCCGCTGAAGCATTTCGTCGCGGTGAACCCATTCCTCGGCTTCACCTCGCAGAGCTTCGCCGCGACGGCGGCGACCTTCGAGCGCGTGGTGCGCACGCGGATGCTGATGCCGCGGGCCTACTACCGGCAGGCGCTCGACGACGGCCGGATCGACGATGCAGCGCTGGCGCAGGCGCTCGCGCTTCATCCCTCGACCGGCCTCGATGTCGAGGCGCTGAAGCAGAAGGCACGCGCCGAGGCCGGGCCGTCATCGCCGCCCGCCGTGGTGGCGACCGTGGCCGAGGTGCTCGACCGGCTCGCCGAGGGCGATCGCTACGTCTCGCTGGTCGCCTTCATGATCGACGAGATCTCGGCGTTCTGCGCCACCTATTTCGATGAGGGCCAGGCGAGCTGGCCGAGCCCGGTGCGCAAGCTGAAGCCGTATGCGGCGTGGCGGACGCTGGCGGCCTGCGACCGCAATCCGGAAATGATGGGGCTCACCGGCTTCCGCAAGGCGATCGCCGAACTGCCGTCCGACCCGGTGCAGGCGATCGGGCTGATCGTCGACCGGCTGGGCATCCCGGAGCGGGCGGTCGAGGACTATCTGGTGCGCGCGCTGTTCGATCTCGGCGGCTGGTCGGCCTATGCGCGCTACATCGGCTGGAGCGCGCAGCTCGACGGCCGGCGGGACGAGACGCTGACGGAGCTGCTGGCGATCCGGCTCGCCTGGGGCTTCGCGCTGTTCCAGGCGCGCACCGACGACGCCTTCAAGGCGGCCTGGGCGCAGGCCATGGCGGAGGCGGCAAAGCTGCCGGCCGATCACCGGCTGGACGCGACGCCGGAGCTCGCGATCGATCTCGTCCTGCACGAGGCCTATGAGATCGCGTTCCGGAGCAAGGTCGTCGCCAGGCTCGCCGCGCACAGCACGCAGGCGGCGATCGCGCGGCTGCCGGCGCGGCCGCCGGTGCAGGCCGCGTTCTGCATCGACGTGCGCTCCGAGATCTTCCGGCGCGCGCTGGAGACGGCCTATCCCGAGGCCGAGACGATCGGCTTCGCCGGATTCTTCGGCTTCCCGATTGAATACGTCCCGATCGGCCACAGCAAAGGCGGCGCGCAGTGCCCGGTGCTGCTCAAGCCGGCCTTCATCGTCTGCGAGGCGGTCAAGGACGCCGACGATGTCGAGCAGGCCGAGGTGCTCGGCCTACGGCTGTTGCGGCGGCGCGCGGCCAAGGCGTGGAAGTCGTTCAAGGTCTCGGCCGTGTCGTCGTTCTCCTTCGTCGAGACCGCCGGCCTCGGCTTTGCCGCCAAGATCGCGACCGACAGCCTGGGCGTGACGCGGCCCGTGCCGTCGCCGGTGGTGGATGGACTCGATCCGGAGATCGCCGCGCGGGTCCAGCCGCGGTTGACGCCGGGCGAGCTCGGCGGGCGGATCACCGGCTTCAACGACGCGCAGCGCGTCGCGATGGCCGAGGCGGTGCTGAAGGCGATGTCGATGACCGGGCCGTTCGCGCGGCTGGTGCTGCTCGCCGGACATGGCAGCACGACCGTCAACAATCCGCACGCCTCCGGGCTCGATTGCGGCGCCTGCGGTGGTCACACCGGCGAAGCCAATGCGCGAGTGGCGGCGGCCGTGCTGAATGATTGGCGCGTCCGCGAGGGGCTGCGGGCCAAGGGCATCGACATCCCCGCCGATTGCTGGTTCATCGGCGCGCTGCACGACACGACGACCGACACGGTGACGCTGTTCGACGAGGATGAGGTTCCCGCGGTGCTCGCGCAGGATCTGTCGCGGCTCAAGGCGCGGCTGAACGACGCCGCGCGGCTGGCGCGGCTCGAGCGTAGCGCGCTGCTCGGCATCCGCGACACATCCGATGTCGACGACGCCGTGATCGCGCGCAGCCGCGACTGGTCGCAGGTGCGCCCCGAATGGGGGCTCGCCGGCAACGCCGCCTTCATCGCCGCGCCGCGGAGCTTCACCCGGGGGCTCGATCTCGGCGGCCGCGCCTTCCTGCACTCCTACGAGGCGGCACGCGACGACGGCCATCGCACGCTGGAGCTGATCATGACGGCGCCGATGGTGGTCGCGAGCTGGATCAATCTGCAATATTACGGTTCGACCGTGAACAATTCCGCCTTCGGCAGCGGCAACAAGGTGCTGCACAACATCGTCGGCCAGCTCGGCGTGCTCGAAGGCAATGCCGGCGATCTCAGGGTCGGGCTGCCCTGGCAGTCCGTGCATGACGGCAGCCGCTTCATCCATGAGCCGGTGCGTCTGAACGTCTTCATCGCGGCGCCGGAGGCCGCGATGGACGAGGTGATGCAACGCCATCAGGGCGTGCGCGATCTCGTGGTCAATGGCTGGGTGATGCTGCATTCCCTCGGCGATCAGGGAACGATCCGGCGCTGCGTCCGCCCCGGCGACTGGAGGGCTGCATGAATCCGGCGGCGCGCCTCGCCGGGGGCAAGGCGCGCCGCGCGATGGTCTCACAGCGTCTTCAGATACTCGATCAGGTCCCAGCGCTCCTCTTCCGAGAACGCGCCGCCGATGATGCCGTTCGGATAGTCCTTGTTGGGCTTGGCCGGACCCTCGAACGAGTGCCCCAGCGTGCTGTTGCCCTTGATCGGCTTGCCATCGGAATCCTTGGTGGCGAACAGCGACTGTCCGACCTTGCACGAGGTTTCGCCGCCCTTCGGCACGTCGAAGCCGACATGCTTCGGATCATAGTCGCGAGCGCCCTGGCAGAACGATGTCGGCCGCTCCGCCGCCGGCGTCAGCATCCAGTACAGCGACGGCACCGAGCCGTTGTGCAGATAGGGCGCTGTCGACCAGACGCCGTTGAGCGGGCGGGCGCGGTAGCTCTTGCCGGCCGGATTCGGGCAGTTCTTGCGGTCGCCCCACAGCGCCGCCTGCTCGGCCGGAGAGAGCTTGCGGTCCTCCATCCATTTGTCGCTCGCCTTCTGCACCACGGCCATCAGTGCGAGCGCATAGGGCATCTCGGTGGTCGAGCCCTGCGGCAGGTTGCAGCCCTTGAGGTCCTTGGCCGGGTCGACATTGAGGAAGCCGGGCACCTTGACCTGGCGATTGGCGAGGATGCTCGCCTGGCCGGGGTCGGTCTGCATCGCATCGACCGACTTCTGCACCAGATCGAGGATCGGTCCCCTGGCGTTCCAGCCCTTGCTCTCCCAGTCCTCGGCCGGCTTGATCTTCCAGAAGCTCTTGTCCGGATAGGTCTTGTCGAACACGGGGTCTGCGACCGGGCCGAGATGGCACTCGACGCAGATGTTGGCGTAGAGCTTCCGGCCGCGCTCGACGCGCGCCGGGTCGATCTTCCAGGCGTCGTCGCCGCCGAACAGCTTCTCCGGCCATTTCGGCGAGGTGAGGCCGCCGAAAGCGGGCGTCGTCGTCGCGAACGGGTCGGGGCCGCGCAGCATGTCCTCGATATGCAGCAGGTTCTCGATCGCCATCGTCGAGCGCCACAGTCTGTCGCTCGCCGTCTCCGGCGAGAAATTGATCTGCGCGGACACGCCGAGCGCCTCGCCGGCATTGCGGATCAGCGGCTGCGCGATCGAGCCGTCATATTGCGCCCAGGAGAACCAGGGGACGGTCCAGATCGGCGGATAGGACACCGGTGCGTCGATGGCCTCCTGGTTGCCGAGCATGTTCGGCAGGCCGCTCACCGCCATGTCGAGATAGAAAACCTGGTTGCCGATGCGGTTGAGCGCATCGAGCCGGCCGAAGCCTTCCTCGGTCTCGGTCTGCCCCTTGGCCGCGATGGTTTTCGCGTAGTTGTTCGCCTGCATGTTGAGCGCGAAGTCGGTCGCCGCCTTGAGCCCCTTCTTCAGGGCGTCGCGATCGGCGTCCGAGGCGTTCGGCCCGAGCACGCGATCGGCGAAGCGCGAGAAGCGGCCGGGCACGTACTGCGTGAAGATCATCGCAAAGCCCATGGCCTCTTCGAGCTTGCGCAGGTCGACCATCCCCGGACCGCCGTCGAAGCGCACGCTGACGCCCTTGTAGTGGATGCTGCCGGAGTGGCAGGCGGCGCAGGTCAGTCCGATCTTGTCGGACTGCGGCGCGCCGGTGGCCGGATCGGTGGAGCCGGAGAGTCGCGCGAAGCCGACCGGGAGGCCGCCTTCATTGCCTGCCGGCGTGGGCTTCAGGCCGGCCGGCAGCGCCGGCGCGGTTTCGGTCTTGGCGGAGCTCGCGGCATAGCCATAGGGGCGCAGCGCGCTCGGATCGCCATCGACGCTCTTCGGGCTCGGCATGAAGCCGAAGCGTTCGAGATAGGCGCTGTCGGAGATCAGGCCGGGTTTGGCGAATGGCGTCAGGTAGGGCTGCTCCATCGCCATGAACCAGGCGTAGGGGATCGGGAAGGTCGCCGTGCCCTGGGTGACATGGTGAAACCAGTGCCGGTCCTGCGTGCTCCAGCCCTGGTCGAGCCAATAAGCCGCCTTGGTCGGCTCGGTCTCGGGCAAAGCGGGCGGAATGAACGCCGCGGCGCTCTTGGGCAGGACCTTGACGAGCTTGTCGCTGACAGCATCGGGGGCGGCCACCCAGGCGATCAGAACGGCGGCGCCGGCCACGATCGCCGTGCCGACCAGGGCCTTGCCGATGCGCCAGACGATGCTGGCGGGCTTGGGCTTCGCCATCAGCCGCGCAGTGATCCGCTGCGGCAGGCGGCGGTCGATGAACAAGGTGCTGACTTCGGCGACCGAGAGATAGCGGCTGTCACCCTCGCCCTTGCCGAGGATGTTCAGCAGCACCGGCCATTCGCCCTTCATCAGGATGGGATAGTACCAGTGCGCCTTGTCGCCGTCGCGCTTCAGATTGGCGGCCATGAAGGCGTCGATCTGCTTGGCGTTCAGGCCGCGCTCGGTGCCCCCTGCAGGATCCGGATAATCGCTGCCGAAGCTCGCGAACCGCTCGATCTCCGCAGGCTGGACCTTGGCCTCGGCATCCAGGATGCGCGAGCCGCCGCCGTGCTTGTCGAGCGGTCCGTTGCGGAGCTGGTCGAGATCGGCCCCCGACCACAGGCTCTTCAACAGCCGCAGAGGCGACAGGCCGTTGGCGATCAAGGCGACGCCGAAGGTCTCGATGCCGACGATCCGCTTCTTGAAGCCGGTCTCGCCGCTCGCCGCCTCGACCCTGTCGGCGATGGTCTTCAGGGGGACGCTATGGCCGTCGACGAAGCCCCCGGCGACGAGCGCGCGCAGGAAGGGACATGGATTGTCGGACGAGACCGGGATCTGCCCCGGCAGTGCGTCACGGACGCGGGCGCTGTCTTCTTGCATCGAAGAACATCCTCGAAAAGCACCTGAGTGATGAAAACGGACTTACACGAACAAAGCGGGCCGGCATCCGATGACGCCGAACAACGGGCGGCGCAGCCGCCACCATCTGAACGGTACAATGCAATAGTGAATGATGGCGTAACCCGCCGCGCTGTCAACCTCAAGTCGCGATCGCGCTACTCGCCTGCGAATTTGGCCTTGGTGTCGACCAGAGTGAGCTTGGTCAGCGGGATGCCGGCTTTGGCGAGGCCATCGCGATAATGGGTGAGGTCGGCCGGGTTGCGCCATCGGATGTTGCTCAGCAGGCGCTCGATCGTCATCCAGGGATGCTGGCTGAGGAGGCTGCCGACCGCTTCACCCGCCTCGACGGATCGTCCGAGCTGCGCCAGCGCCGCGGCGCGGATGGCGAGGCACTGCAGATGGTTGGGGTTCTGATAGTGCGACTCGCGCGCCCACGACAGCGACGCGTCATATTGACCGAGCAGATAATGGCTGAACGCACTCAGCACCGACCACTGATAGCGCGGGTCACTGTTGCCGCGCTGCGCCGCGACCGAGAACAGCTCGATTGCCTGACGGTGCTCGCCGGCGACGAGATGGCAGACGCCGAGCACGCCGCGCGCTCCCATGTCATACGGATTGAGCTGCAGCGATTTGCGGGCGGCCTCCATGCCGGCCTCGACCCGCCCCTGCATTGCATGGACGTAGGCCAGCAGCGAGTAGGAAAAGGACGAGCGCGAGTCGAGGCGCACGCCGGCTTCGGCGAGCGCCATCGCCTCTTCCCACAGCGCGCGCGTGTTCCTGATCCAGCCGAAGTGGATGCCTTGCAGCAGGATGGTGCCGAGATAGGTGTGGGCGATGGCGAGGCTCGGGTCGATCTTGATCGCCTCGCGGAACAGCGCAATCGAGCTTTCGTAGTCGGCCTTGGTCGGCTGATAGTAGTGCGACAGACCGCGCAGGAAGCGGTCCCACGCCGTCAGGTCGGTGGTCTTGGACCGCACCGGCACTGCGGCCTCGGCGCGGTAGATCTCGGGAATCAGCGCAGTGCAGAGGTTTGCCGTGATGTCGTCCTGCACGGCGAAGAGATCACCGATGTCGCGGTCGTAGCGCCCGGCCCACAGCTGCTCGCCGTTCTCCGGCGCGACCAGCTCTGCGGTCACCCGGATCTTGTTGCCGGCGCGCCGCACCGAGCCCTGGATCAGGTATGTCGCATCGATCTCACGTGCGATCAGGCGCGCGCTCATGCCGGCGTGCTTGAAGGCGAAGGTGGAGTTGCGGCTGAGCACGCGGAAGAACGACTGCAGTGACAGCGCGTGGATCAAATCCTCGGCCAGGCCGTCGGAGAAATATTCGTCGGTCTCGCCGCTGAGATTGGCGAAGGGCAGCACGCCGACGATCGCGGTTCGGTATTGCGCAGGGAGCGTGACGGCGGGCCGCGGCTCGCGGGTGTTCTCGGGCGCGGCCGGGTCCCAGGTCCAGACGTTGATCGTCTCTTCGATGTTCTTGAACCGGAACGGGCCCCGATCGACGAAGGTCACCGTCAGGTGCTTGCTGGCTTCCTGGTAGGCCTTGTTGGAGAGGGCGATCCCGCCGGGAGGCGCTGCGGCTTCAAGTCGCACCGCGGTGTTGACGCCGTCGCCGAACACCTCGTCCTCGTCGAAGATGACGTCGCCCATGTTGAGGCCGAGGCGGAATTGCATGACGCGATCAGCCGGGAGATGCGCATTGCGCTCGGCCATCAGCTTCTGCACCTCGACCGACGCGGCAATGGCGCCGACGACGCTCGGAAACTCCAGGAGAAACCCGTCTCCCGTGTACTTCACGATCCGGCCGCCGTGATTGAGAATGATCGGGTGGATGGCGCCACGATGCGCCTTGAACGCGGCATGGGTTCCCGCCTCGTCGGCGCCCATCATCCGCGAGTAACCGACCACATCGGCACAGACAATCGCGGCCAGCCGTCTCTCCATTCCGTCCTTGCTCCTACACAGGGCGATACCACGGCAACAGCGGTCGAATCCAATCATTTTGCGGAAGCAATGTGTAGGCCATGTGGCGGTTCGGCGCTATGCCGCGGGCCCGGCTCAGCTCAGCCCCGCCTTGATCAGCCCGTCGCGGTAGTGCTCGATGTCGGCACGGTGCTTCCAGCGGATGTTCTTCAGGTGACGGTCCAGCGTCAGCCAGGGATATTGCTCGCGCAGCGCCTCGATTGCGGCGCGCGCCTGCTCGGTGTCGCCAAGCTGCGCCAGCGCTGCGAGCCGGATCGTCAGCGCCTGGAGGTGATTGGGATACAGGAACAACTCCTCGCGCGCCCAGGACAGCGCGGCCTCATAGCGGCCGAGGAGATAGTGGCTGTAGGCGTTGAGCGCCGGCCATTGATAACGCGGATCGCTGTTGCCGCGCTGGGCGGCGATCGAGAACTGATCGATCGCCTGCTGGTGCTCGCCATTGACCATGTGGCACAGCCCAAGCACCCCGCGCGCGCCCATGTCATAGGCATTGAGCTCGGTAGCCTTGCGAGCGGCCTTCATGCCGTCGTCATGGGCCCCCTGCATGGCCTGTACGAAAGCGAGGATCGCATAGGCGAAGGAGGAGCGAGGATCGAGCCGCACGCTGTCCAACGCCAGGGTTTTCGCTTCGTCCCAGAGTGACCGAGAGCCCTTGATCCAGCCGAAGTTGATGCCTTGCATCAGAATGGTCGCGAGATAGGCGTGCGCGAGACCGAGGGTCGGATCGAGCGCGATGGCTTGCCGGAACAGCGAGATGGAGATTTCGTAGTCTGCCTTGGTCGGGCGATAGTAGTGCGACAGCCCGCGCAGGAAGCGATCCCAGGCGGTCGGATCGGCTCCAGGCGAGCGCACGGGGATCGAGGCCTCGACGCGGTAGATCTCCGGCATCAGAGCCGCGCAGAGGCTGGTCGTAATCTCGTCCTGCATGGCGAAGAGATCGCCGAGGTCGCGGTCGTAGCGTCCAGTCCACAATTGGGCTCCGGTCTCGGGCGCGATCAGCTCTGCCGTGACTCGGATCTTGTCATGCGAGCGCCGTACCGTCCCCTGGATCAGATAGGTCGCGTCGATTTCGCGCGCGATCAGGCGGGGGCTGAGGGTGCGGTCACGGAAGCGGAACGTCGAGGTGCGGCTCAGGACGCGAAAGAACGACTGCAGCGACAAGGCGTGGATCAGATCGTCCGCGAGCCCGTCTGCGAGGTATTCATCGGAGCTGTCGGCAAGATTGACGAAGGGCAGCACGCCGACGATCGCCGTACGATATTGGGGCGGCAGGCGCTGTGTCCGGTCATGGGATGCCGTTTCACTGCCAGGCTCCCAGATCCAGGCCTGGACCGGCTCGGGCTGGTTCCGGAACTGGAAGCTTCCGGCGCTGCTCAGCCGGATCGGCAGCTGCGCGCTCGCTTCCTCATAGGCCTTGGCCGAAACGGCGACACCGCCCGGCGTCGCAATCGATTCCAGGTTAACAGCAACATTGATGCCGTCGCCGAACGCCTGGCCCTCGTCGATCGTGAATTCACCCTTATGGATCCCAAGCCGAAAGCGCATGCTGCGCTCGGCGGGAAGATCCGCGTTCCGCTCCGCCATCAGGCACTGCATCTCGATCCCGAACTGGATCGCGCTGGCGGCGCTGGCGAACTCCAGGAGGAAGCCGTCACCGGTGTGTTTGACGATGCGGCCGGCGTGATTGAGAATGATCGGATGAATGGCGCCGCGATGCGCCTTGAAGGCGGCATGCGTGCCGGCCTCGTCGATGCCCATCATCCGCGAATAGCCGGCGACGTCGGCGCAAAGGATGGCGGCAAGGCGTCGTTCCATCACATCGTGCTCCCACCTCGCGCATACCATGGCCGAGGCGGCCGAATCCAACCCTTTTGCGGAACCACTCACGAGACCTTGCCGGCGGAGGAAGCCACTTGCGGCCCGCCGTTTCCGACGGCAATAGGCGGGCATCCTCGATCATTAGACCTATCTGGTTAGGAAACGTTCAATCATGCTCGGCATTCACGACCTGTTGCTGTTTCTGGTGTCGGGCCTGTTGCTCAACATGACGCCAGGTCCGGACACGGCCTACATCATTGGCCGCAGCGCGCAGATGGGCTGGCGCGGGGGCGCCGCGGCCGCCTTCGGCATCAGCGCAGGCTGTCTCGTCCACGTCGTTGCAAGCGCGGTCGGATTGTCGGCGCTGCTCACCGCGTCGGCCACGGCGTTTGCCGCGGTCAAATGGGCCGGTGCCGCCTATCTGGTCTATCTGGGTCTCACGCAGCTCCTGGCGCGGCGGCCCGCAGACGCGCAGGCCGGGAGGGAGATGACAACGGCGCCCGCGGCGACGTTGCGCCAAGTGTTCTGGCAGGGCGCTCTCACCAACGTTCTCAACCCGAAGGTGGCCATGTTCTTCCTCGCCTTCCTGCCGCAGTTCGTCGCGGCTGATGCGCCGCAAAAGCCGATCGCCTTCCTGCTGCTCGGCACGATCTTCATCGTCAACGGCACGATCTGGTGCCTTGGAGTGGCCGTGGTGGCGGCGCGGGCCGCGCGCCGCGTGCGCGGCTCTTCCGCGGCCCTGTTCTGGCTCAACCGCGCGATCGGTGGGCTGTTCGTCTATCTCGGCGTGAGGATCGCGATGCTGGAGGCGCGCTGACTACCAGGAAAGTTCGATCACGGCGCTGCCCGCCAGATAGAGTCCCAGGGCGATCATGGCGATCAGGAACACGCGGCGGAAGGCCTCGGCCGGCAACCGCGACCGCGCAGCTTGGCCGGCGAACATGCCGGCGAAGGCGCACACCATCGCCACTGCGCCGGGCAGGGCGGTCGCCGTGCTGAGCAGGCCGGAGCTCGTCAGGGTGAAGGCGAGGGTGACGGTGGCGACCGTGAAGAATACCCCGAGCGCCTGGACGAGTTCGTCCTTCTCCAGGCCGATCGCCTGCATATAGGGCACCGACGGGACCACCTGGACGCCGGTCGCGGCCGAGATGAGCCCGGTGACGAGGCCGACGATGCCGCCGACCCATTTCTCGTGGCGTGGCGCGATCTTGAAGGCGAATTTGGTGAGGCCGAGCACGGCGTAGAGCACCAGGAGAACGCCGAGCGCGACATTGCCCCAGCGCGTCGAGGCATGGCTGAGCGCGCCGGCATTGAGGCAGATGCCGATCGCCGTTCCGGCCATCAGCGGCCAGAGGCGCCGGGCGATGTCGCGCAGATAGGGGCCAGCGAAGGTCTGCCAGATATTGGTGATGACGGCGGGGACAATCACGATCGCAAGCGCCCGCCCGGGCGGCATGGCGACCGCGAGCAGGCCGACGGAGATGGTCGGCAGCCCCAGGCCGAGGGCGCCCTTGACGAAGCCCGCCAAGGTGAGCGCGACAGCGATGAAGATGAGGATGGAATCGATCATGGCGCTCACATTTGACCAGAGCGCGCGGCGCGCACAATGTGGAGGTTACGGAGACAGCCTTCGTCCTGAGCTGAGGCAGAGGAAGCATGCGGTTCGATCTGGTCGATCTGAGGCTCTTCATTGCCGTCGCCGAAGCCCGCAGCATCACCGGCGGGGCCGACCGTGCGCATCTGGCGCTGGCGTCCGCGAGCGCCCGGATCAAGAGTCTCGAGGACGCGTTCGGCGTGAAGTTGTTCAAGCGCGGCCGCCGCGGCGTCGAACTGACCGCGGCGGGCGAGAGCCTGCTTGATCACGCTCGCATCATCATCGCGCAGGTCGAGACCATGCAGGGCGAGCTCGCCGGGTTCGCGTCGGGCCTTCGCGCCAACGTTCAGCTGCTTGCCAACACCGTCGGCCTGGCCGAGCATCTGCCCAAGGCGCTGGCCGTCTTTCTGCGCGAGCATCCCGACATCAACGTCGACGTGGAGGAGCGCGAAAGCACTGACATCGCCGAGGCGATTGCGTCGGGCCGGGCCGATCTGGGCTTTGCGGCGGAGCACGCCTTGCCCGAGACGGTCGAGCGCTTCGCCTTCGGCGAGGACCGGCTGATCCTGGTCGCCGACCGGCGCAGCGCGTTTGCGGGCCGGCGGCAGATCGATTTCAGTGAGACGGCGGGGGAGGACTTCATCGGTCTGACCCAAGGCACCGCGCTCAACGCCCATATCGGCCGGCATGCGGCGCGGCTCGGCATCCGCCAGCACGTGCGGGCGCGGCTGCGCGACTTCGATGCGATCTGCCAGATGGTGGCTGCCGGGATCGGCATCGCCGTCGTGCCGGAGGCCGCGGCGCGGCGTTGCGCGCGCTCGCTGCCGATCAGCCTCGTGACGCTCCGCGACGCCTGGGCGAATCGCAGGCTCGTGATCTGCGCCCGGAGCTTCGAGGCCCTGCCGCGTCCCGCCAGGCTGCTCGTCGAGCATCTGCGCAAGGCGGCGGGATGAGACAGCTTACGCGGCGCGCACGGTCTCCAGGAAGCGGGTGACTTCGAGCTTGAGCCGATTGCTTTCTCCGGCGAGTGACTGCGCCGCCGACAGCACCTGCGCCGATGCCGAGCCGGTTTCGGTGGCGCCGTGCTCGACCTGGACGATGTTGTCGGACACGCGCTGCGTGCCCTGGGCGGTGTGCTGGATGTTGCGGGAGATGTTCTGGGTCGCAGCGCCCTGTTCCTCGATGGCGGCTGCGATGGCCGACGAGATATGCGAGAGCCGCTCGATCGTTCCGGATATCTCGCGGATCACGTCGACCGATTCCACGGTCGCGGACTGGATGCTCGCGATCTGCTGACCGATCTCGCCGGTGGCTTTCGCGGTCTGCTCGGCGAGCGCCTTGACCTCGGAGGCCACGACGGCAAAGCCGCGGCCCGCGTCGCCGGCGCGCGCCGCCTCGATGGTGGCATTGAGCGCCAGCAGGTTGGTCTGGCCGGCAATGGTGTTGATCAACTCGACGACGTCGCCGATCCGCGTCGCCGCGCGTGACAGCTCGCCGACCCGATCATTGGTGCGTCGGGCCTGCCCGACCGCCTCGCCGGCGATGCGGGCGGATTCCTGCACCTGGCGGCCGATCTCGTTGACCGACGCCGACAACTCCTCGGTGGCCGAGGCCACGGACTGCACGCCCGCGGCGGCCTCTCCGGAGGCGGAGGCGACGGAGGTCGCCAGCGCCTGGCCGTGTTGCGCATTGCGCGTCAGGGTCTGCGCCGAGGCTTCGAGCTCGGTCGATGCCGACGAGACCGTCTCGATGATCTGGCCCACGGCCAGCTCGAACCCTTGCGCGAGTGCGGTCATGTCGGCCTTGCGCTGCTGCGCCTGGCGCTTTTCGATCTCGTCCTGCTCGGCGCGCAGCCGCTCGGCTTCGATGCGGTTGGTCTTGAAGACCTCGACCGCATCGGCCATCTCGCCGATTTCATCGTGACGGCCGATGGCGGGAATGACGATCGAGGTGTCGCCGCCGGCGAGCCGCGTCATGGCGCGCACCATGCTGCGGATGGCACTGGAGATGCCGCGGCCGATCAGGAAGGAGATGCAGGCGACCAGCAGCAGTGACACCGCGAGCGTGAGCAGCATGCTGCTCCGGACGGTCTGGCCGGTGCTGGCCTCAGCGGCTTGCGCCGCCGCATATTGCTGGGCCACGGTCTTTGCGATCTCGGCGATCAAGGGCTCGATGTCGGCGAACGCTTTCGACATTGCCGCGGCGTGTCGCGCGGCTTCCTGGGAGCCGTCGGCCCAGGCCAGGAAGTCCTTCTGATACTTGTCGAGCTTCTGGCCGATGTCCGCCTTGACGGAGGCCGCCAGTTCCGCTGCCGCCACGGCCTTGCCGAACTCGCCGGCAGTGGTCTTCAACTCGGCCACATATTTGGGATCGCGGCGCAGCATGAAGTCCTTCTCATGCCGGCGCAGCATCAGCATGCCGCTGGTCAGCCGGGGATCGTTGACGTCCTTCAGCCTGGCTTCGATGTCGTGGACGGCCGCGCGCAGCGATCCCGACAGGCCCAACGTCTCGTTGAGGCCGAGGCGGACTTCCGCCTTTTCGGCTTCGGTGAATTCCATGCTGTAGGTGGCGAATCCTGAAGACACCGCGTCCGCCTTGCCAGCAATCATTGCTTCGCCATGGCTGCGGACGGTGCTGCGCAGATCGTCGAGCTCGCGCTTGATGGCCGCGCTGAGCTCGGCGTGGCGAGCCGCATATTTCTGGTCGCGCCGCAGCAGGAAATCCTTCTCGGCGCGGCGCGCCTCGAGCAGATCCGTCGCCAGCTTCTGGTTGAGATCGGCAATGCGACGGGCATTGTCTGCGACCTCGCGGGACGCTTCCTGGGACCGGCTTCCGAGGAAGTAGATGCCGCCGACGCTGGCAAGCGCTCCGGTTCCGATCAGGGCGATGGCCATGATCTTGTGGGTGAGGCGGAGCTTGGTGCCGAGCATGAATCGTCCCCGGGGTCAGTCGTGCGGCCGCGCCCGATGCGCGTCGGCCTGCATTTTCTTTAAACCTAGACAGCTCGCCTCAATGCCATGTTAACAATGCATCCTATTGTGAATTGTACGTATTTGTACGGAAGCGCCGTCGTCTCCCTCAGCCTGCAGCGAGTCGCTTCAGCGCCGCCTCGTGCACGCGCTTGTCGCCGGCCGCGATGATCCGGCCGCCGTTCTGGGCCGGGCCGCCCTCCCAATCGGTGACGATGCCGCCGGCACCATTGATGATCGGGATCAGCGCCGCGATGTCGTAGGGCTTGAGCTCGGTCTCGATGACGAGATCGAGATGGCCGGCCGCGAGCATGCAATAGGAGTAGCAGTCGCCGCCGTAGCGCGACAGCCGGGTCTCGGCCTCGACGCGGCTGAAGATGGCGCGGTCCGATTCGTTCATCAGCCGCGGGCTCGTCGTGTAGCACACGGCATCTTCGAGCCGCTCGCAGCGCCGCACCGACAGCCGGCGCTCGCCGGCTGAATTCCTGTAATTGGCCGATCCGTTGTCGCCGGCGAAGCGCTCGGCGATGAAGGGCTGGTGCATCATGCCGAACACTGGCGTGCCCTTGTGCAGCAGCGCGATCAGCGTGCCCCAGGTCGGAAAGCCCGCGATGAAGGACTTGGTGCCGTCGATCGGGTCGAGCACCCAGACATAGTCGGCGTCCTCGCGCTCATTGCCGAACTCCTCGCCGACGATGCCGTGCTGCGGGAAGTTGGCCTTGATCAGCCGCCGCATCACCGCCTCGGCGGCGCGGTCGGCTTCGGTCACGGGGTCGAAATCCTGCCGGTTGCTCTTGTTGTCGACCAGCAGCGAGGTCCGGAAGAACGGCAGGATGGTTTCGCCCGAGGCCGTCGCGAGGCGACCGATGAAGGCAGAGAAGTCGATGACCGTCACGGCACGTCCTTCGAACAGGGAATCGGAAAGCGGATGATGCCGTCATGCCTATCGCAAAGCCGGGAGGTGCGCATCCGGATATGGAACAGCGACTTGGTATCTTGGATTCCGCCCGGTGACCGGCGGCTTCGCATCGGTGCGGGATTTCTGCCCTCGCCACCCAACCGAAACCAGAACCGAAAGGTACCCGATCCCGCCATTGATCAGACTTTTAGATCAAGCCATTGAACATTCATATGAAATAAGGATCGGGTCGCGCTCAATGCAACCCGGCCTGTGTTTTTTGCATGGGGTTTGGCCGAAAAACCCTTGCGCTTTGTGCAGCGCATCTGCATATTGTTGCGGTGCGGTAGCGCTTCGCGTTATCGCTGCCCTCCTTGGGCGTTTCCTCCCTAGACTTGGGCCGCTTGTCATTCAAGCGGCCCTTTTTTTTTGCGCCGGCGCCAGCGGCGATCGTCGTCATTGCGGGCGAAGATGAGACGGCTCGGTCCGATCTATTCGGCCGCGGCCTGGAACGGGCCGAGATCACCGAGCGGCACGGTGGCCAGCACTTCAGCCAGGACCGCGAGATCTGAGGCGACCTGGGCGAAGCGCGGGCCGCGCTCGCGCTTGCGCTCGTCCATGTAGATCGCGCGGTTGAGCTCGATCTGGATCGCGTGCAGGCCGGAGGCCGGATTGCCGTAATGCTCGGTGATGAAGCCGCCCGCATAGGGCTTGTTGCGGCCGACCGAATAGCCGAGCCGTCCGAGCACATCCTCGAACAGGTCCGGCAGCAGCGACGCGCAGCTCGTGCCGTAGCGATCGCCGATCACCATGTCCGGCCGCCGCGGCTCGTCGCGCGACACGCCGACCGACGGCATCGAATGGCAGTCGACCAGCACCACGGTGCCGAACTGCTGATGCACGCGGTTGATCAGCCGCCGCAGCGCGCGGTGGTACGGCTTGTACAGCGTCTCGATCCGGTGCAGCGCCTCGTCGACATTGAGCCGGTCGCGATAGATCTCCTGGCCGTCGCCGACCACGCGCGGAATGGTGCCGAGGCCGCCGGCGACCCGCATCGAGCGGGTGTTGGCAAAGCTCGGCAGCCGGCCGGTGAACATCCGCGGATCGAGCTCGTAAGGCTCGCGGTTGACGTCGACATAGCAGCGCGGGAAATGCACGCGCACGACCGGAAAGCCGCGCGTCAAGAGATCGGCGATCAGCTCGTCCATGAACGAATCTTCGGAGCGTCGCAGCGACGGCAGGTCGATTCGCGAGGCCAGCAGGAACTCGTCGGGATAGACCGAGCCGGAGTGCGGCGAATTGAAGATGATGGGCGCGCGCCATTCGGCAGGCTCCATGATCTCGAACGGCGGCAATTCGCCATCAAAATCGGTCATCTCTGGGCGTCGTCCCCTCAGGTCACGTGCGTTGGTGTCACGTCTGTTGATGCGCCGGTATCTTCCGGCCGTCGTGCGTTGGACAACGCAGGCGCTTGCCTTCGCCAACTCGCATCTTCGATAATCCGAGCCGTTCTGCCAAGCGAAAAGCAATGAAAAAGATCATCCCCGGCTTGGAACAACTCTGAGCTGGCGCGCAGCTTTTGGGCGAAACGCGTGGCGTCGGCCCTCAAATTGCCTTGCCGATGTCGGATCAAAAGCTGCAATCTTTCACCCGAAATTTACCGCCCGTCAGGCTTAGTGGCGGCAACGCTCGCCTCTCACCGGTCCAGACTCCCAAGCCATGCACAAGATCCTGCTCGCAGAAGACGACAACGACATGCGCCGCTTCCTGGTCAAGGCATTGGAAAATGCCGGGTTCCAGGTTTCGCCCCACGACAACGGCATGTCGGCCTATCAGCGGCTGCGCGAGGAGCCGTTCGAGATGCTGCTCACCGACATCGTGATGCCGGAGATGGACGGCATCGAGCTGGCGCGCCGCGCCTCCGAGCTCGATCCGGACATCAAGATCATGTTCATCACCGGCTTCGCCGCGGTCGCGCTGAACTCCGATTCGGAGGCGCCCAAGAACGCCAAGGTGCTGTCCAAGCCGGTGCACCTCCGCGAGCTCGTCAGCGAAGTCAACAAGATGCTGGCGGCCTGAGCCGCCGGGACCGCGGCTCGCGAATTCGCGGATTATTCCCAATTTCGGCATTTTGCGTCCTTGCCTGCCTGCGCGGGAGCCGATATAGGGACGCCCACCCGAACGGACTTTATGGATTAGGGCACGTAGCTCAGCGGGAGAGCACTACCTTGACATGGTAGGGGTCACAGGTTCGATCCCTGTCGTGCCCACCATCGGCCGAAACGGCCGGTGGCCCAGCCTGGTCCATTTTCTCGATCATTGAAGATCTTCCATCGTGAATGGGCAGTGTTCGGCGCGGCGCGCCGGGACGCTCGCAAGGCAACGGCCAGGAGAAGCGCTAGAGCAGCCTCTTGTGCCGCCGCGTCGCTGACCGGGTCGGATTTGGCTCCAACCGGCCATCCATACCGATCGCCTCGGTCTCTCTCACCGTCTCCGTCATTGCGAGGAGCACTTGCGACGAAGCAATCCAGAGTCGCACGCGTGACTCTGGATTGCTTCGCTTCGCTCGCAATGACGGCGGCTGGCGTGTGATGACTGCGATGGCACATGGCTTCGCTGCCTCGCGGCGCGTTCTCGCGTCCGAGTCTTGCTGATCGATGTCCCTCTTCCCTCGGAAGAGGCACGGGGAATGCCGGGCGCTGGCCGCACCCATGGCCCGCCTGCAACAAAAAAGCAGGCGGCAGTCACCACAGGTTCAGCCGAGAACACCCGGCATTCCCCGCGCGATGGTTTTGACGGCTGCTTCGCGATCTCCCCGGTGCGCCGGGCTTTCTGGCCACCGTTGTCAGCGCGGCGCGTGAGCGCCGACGCAGACGTGACACCAGCATCGGGGTGTCAGGACCACGCGACTTGACCGTGCGCATCAATGCCGTTCGTCCGCGCAGATGATCCACGCGCAGCACCAACACGCCCACCGCATCCCGCCTCGACGTTCGTGACGACCGCGAAGCGTCCCTCGTGTGAGACGGGACGACTCGGATAAAAGCATGTTTTCTGGAAAAAAGAAAGAAGAATCTTTGGGCGGACGGCTGGACGTAGCTGGATCGGGGCGGGTCCATCCGTTTGTGCAAGGGTGGCAAGCTGATCAGTGGTCGGATCACTTGAAGTTCCCAAGCGCCGCATTTGCATTGTGTTGAGGGTGTCCCGCTATCGTCCGCCGCCACCGAGGACCGCGAGGACGCCATGGCCGGGAATGCCAGACCCCAATCGAACTGGGCCCAGATCATCTCGGCCGCCGTGTCGGTGGTCGGCTTCGCCTTGCTGGCGTTGCAGATCAATCAGCTGCGCACCAATGCGCGCGAGGCTGCGGCGCGCCAAGTGTACATGTCCTACAGCGAGGCGCAGCTGCGCCACCCCGAACTGACCGAGCCCGACCTCGCGGCGCTGCGCGCGGACAGCGTCAAATACGTCCTGTACAAGAATTTCGTGGCGCATCTGCTCTTCGCCTATGACGAGATCCTGACGGTCTACGATCACGAGGAATGGCGCAGGAGTTTTGCCCAGGAGGTCAAATATCACATGAACTATGTCTGCTTCGGCATGACGCCGGACGACGATGCGACCTATTTCCCCAAGATGCGCGCGCTCCTGAAGGAGCTGCGCCGCAAATGCCCCGCCTCTCCCGACGCGCGGAAGCCAGCCGGAAATTGAGCGGGGGGGCGGGACGTCCAGTGCGGACAGAACTCTGCATGCCCAGTCAGTTCGCGAAGTGCACCGCCGCTCCTCCGGATGCCGTCTCTGATCGCGGGCGGCAGAACACGTCGATCAACGCCCTTCCTGCACCTGTCGACGGAGCTGGGAAGGTCCGCTTTTAGCTGTCGACCGGAAGTAAGTCGTCCGGCGCTCGCATGACCGCTTTTGACCCGAAGCAGACGTCACGGTCAATCCGTGACCGGGGCGTAAACCGTGACAACAATTTCGAATCGGAGGGCGGCCAGTTGCTCCACTGCTTTGGCCGAGATCGCAAAACATGCGGCGTGGGGTTCGCTCGCGGCCTGTACACCGATGTTAGCCCTACGAAACTCAAGGCGATCCCAGATGCTCTTAGCTTGCGGCTCAAGTGTGCAAATCAGGTCGAGTAGACCTGTCACGGTCTCCTCAAGGGAACCGCTTTCTTCAGCCAGTTCGACGGAAGCAAATCGGCCTACATGGTTGAGTACAACCACTGCAGATTTGATCGAGTTCAGAAGCGTCTCGAGATCGTCGGTTTCTCCGGCAATGTCGAGGTCGACATTGAGGAACTCAGTCTCTGCGTTTTCGCCGGTCATTTTCTTACAGAGAGCCTCGCCCGTTCAGTTCCGCTCCTTTGTACATGAGTAGTGTTCAGATGTCGCCTGTTGGCCCATCTCGGACTTCTCGCCCGGCGCCCGCAATGTCCGCTATCCGGGTGCAACCGGACGTCGACGGCCATCTAACGGCAAGGTGGCTTCTGACCAAAGCGGGGTTTGACTCCCGGCAGATTTAACCTGATCGGCCATCCACGTATCCTGGTCGTGCCATTCGAAGAAGCTCTCCGCCCGGACTGATGCGCCAGGGAATGCCGCCTTTCACCCGGTCTGAAATCATCAACGAGCTTTCTCTCGGCGGTGAGCCAATAGACTACTCCGGCGGCAGTACCAGCCGCGACGAGTTGCCAAGTCCCGACCTGGAAAGACGGAGGACGTTCCATGACCCATGCCCAATGCGCCTGTGGCAGCCTGAGGCTCTTGCTGCGAGCACCATCAAAAATGGTCGTCGCATGCCACTGCTTGGCATGTCAGCGGCGCACCGGCGCACCGTTCGGCGTCAACGCGTTCTATGCCATCGAGACCGTCGAGATCTCCGGACCGTCCACGGAGTTCGTTCATGTCGGCGAAAGCGGTCGAAACGTCCGAATGTTCTTCTGTCCGACCTGCGGTTCGACAGTCTACTGGAAGCCTGACGCGCTGCCCTCGATGATCGGGGTGGCTGTCGGCGCCTTGGCCGATCCTGACTTCCCCGCACCCGCCATATCGGTCTTCGAACGATCGAAACATCATTGGGTGAATGTCGAGGGACAGGTCGCGCACTTTCCGGCAAGCGCGATGCGGGACGCTCCCTTGGGCTGACGTACGCCGCTCGACGCGTGCGACGCGGCGTTGCCTTCGAGCCGACAGACGCGGAGACGGCGAGAGTTATCCCCGCGAGCAGCTGCAAGCTCGGCAGGGCCCTGTTGGGCTGCGTCGACATGCAACCCGCGCTATTCCTGGTCCGTCGCCGATCCCTCTGGGGCTGCCATCGCTGAGGGGCAAGGCGATGGCTCGAATTGCTGGGCAATGCCTTTCCAGATGACCGACCACACGTCACCCGCGCGGTTTTCTTGTCATGAATTCTGAGCAAAGATGGAAGCGGATCTATCAGCTCATGGAGGACACGCCGCATGCGCCCCCACGTCGTTGCTCTGGCCGCATGGTTCGCGCTCAATCCGGCTCTCGCCCTCGGCCAGCAGGCCGATTGCGGTGTGCCCGCGACGTTGGAAGACGGCTGGACCGTGGCGAAGCCGGAGGAGGTGGGCCTGGATAGGGCTCGTCTGTGCGCGATCGCCGGACGGCTCAGGGTCACGAATGCGAACGTCCACGGCGTGGTGATCGTTCGCGGCGGCAAGCTGGTCTTCGAGCAGTATTTTGCCGGCTACGACGAGCCCTGGGGCGGCGATGCCGGGCGCTACGAATTCAGGGCCACGACATTGCACGACATGCGCTCCGTCACGAAGAGCGTCGTCTCGCTGCTGCTGGGGATTGCGCTCGATCGCAAGCTCATCGCCAACATCGACGAGCCCGTCACCAAATTCCTTCCCGAATACGCCGACGTGACGGCCGCCGGCTGGGACAGGATCACGCTGCGGCATCTGTTGACGATGTCCTCGGGAATGCAATGGGACGAAAACCTGCCGTGGAACGACAAGAATGACGAATGGCACCTGGTGAACGACCCGGATCCGCTGCGCTACGTGGTACAGAAGCCGATCGTCTTCGATCCGGGCACATTCTTCACCTACAATGGCGGCGGCACCGGGCTTCTCGCCAAGGTCATCGAAAAGGCATCGGGACAGCGGATCGACGTCTTCGCCGACGAGGCGTTGTTCAAGCCGCTCGGCGTCCATGATTGGCAATTGAAGGACTATCGCAACGGCACTCCGGCAACGGCCTCCGGGCTGCGTCTACGTCCGCGCGATGCCGCCAAGATCGGCCAGCTCGTGCTCGACGGAGGGGAGTGGCAGGGGCGCCGGATCGTGTCCGCCGCGTGGATCGCGGACTCGATCAAGCCGCGGCTGCAGGCGCTCGGACTGTTCGGCGGTCTGTTCTACTATGGCTATCAGTGGTGGATCGGTCGCACGCTCGTCGACCAACGAGAGGTCAAATGGGTTGCCGGTCAGGGCCTGGGCGGGCAGCGCTTGATCATCGTCCCAGGGGACCAGCTGGTCATGATGGTCACCCAAGGTCTCTATGCGAGCGGCCGGCAAGGGCAGGCGACGCTCGACCTGCTGGCCAATGTCGTTCTCCCGGCGGTGCGCGTCGAAGACACCCGGTGATGGGAGGCACTTCTATGGAGCAGCGCTTTGTCTTCGATCAGGTTGCTAACGCATATCAGGCCTCGCGACCCGACTATCCCGCGGCTCTTGTTGACGACGTCGTCGCGTTTGCCGACCTGAAGCGCGGGGATGCTGTCCTCGAGATCGGCTGTGGCACGGGACAGGCAACAAAGAGCTTCGCGGCCCGAGGCCTGCGGATCGTCGCAATCGATCCCGGACCTGAAATGCTTCGCGCTGCACGCGAGACGTTAGCAAACTATGATCATGTCGAATTGATCGAGACTACATTCGAGGCATGGCCACCAAACAATGCAACGTTCCGACTGGTCATGGCGGCACAGTCCTGGCACTGGGTTGCCCAGGAGTTGCGGTTCGCAAAGGCTGCGGAGGCGCTTTCACGCAACGGTTCGCTCGCCGTCTTCGGACATGTTCCGGTAGGACTTCCCGCCTTGTTGACCGAGCAGTTCAGGGAGATATCGTTGCGTCATACGGGCACCTGGGGACCCCCGCCCGAAGCCGGGTACCTGCCGAGTGGCCCTTTCAAGGGCTGGTTTGATGAGTCGGGACTGTTTGGGGCTGTAGAGCACCGGTGCTATGGGTGGACGTGGCGGCACACGAGCTTGAGCTACGTAACTCTCCTAAGTACGCGATCAGATATCAGGATGCTTGCGCAAGAGGCGCGTGAAGGGCTGCTCGGCGAAATGTCTCAGGCGATCGATCGCCACGGAGGAGAACTGGAAGTCGACTACGAAACTCACCTCTACATTGCTCGACGGCTTGATCTTGGAGGGTAGCTCAACATACCGGTCAGTGTGCGAAAGTGATCCTTTCGGTCATCGCCGGCGACGTCGGCTCACGGGGGCAGGCGCACTTAAGCAGCCGCATGGCGGAGCTGCTTCTGACCCATAGCCGACCTCGCTGACTGCCCATAAAGTTTCGACCGTCGCCCATTCCCGAGAAGAGAAGTCGCCGAGATGACATCAGCAAAGCCCGATGCGCGGGCGATCACGATAAGCCGTGCCGCTCCCGACTTCGGCGATTGGGAACGGGTTCGCGCGTTGATCCTCGATGCATTCGCCTACATGGATGGGCGCATCGACCCTCCTTCATCGGCCTTGCAGCTGACAGCGCAGTCGATGCAGGCCGACGCTGCCAAGGGAGCGCTGTTGCTGGCGGATCGTGCCGGCGATCTGGTCGGCTGTGTGTTCGTGCGAGCCAAGGGTGACGCGCTCTATATCGGCAAGCTTGCCGTTCGGCCGGGCCTGCAGGGTGCAGGGATCGGGCGACGGCTGGTGGCAGCGGCATGCGAGGAAGCACGGCGGCTGGGTCTCACCATGCTCGAGCTGCAGACCCGCATCGAGTTGACGGAAAATCACCTGGCCTTCGCCCGCATGGGTTTCGTCAAGACTGCTGAAACGGCGCATGAGGGATTTGAGCGACCGACCAGCATCACCATGCGGGCAGGATGTCGCCGATGAGTGCGAGGCAATAGCTTCTGAACGCCCTCGTCTTGCGGCGGCCGGCACGCGACACGGATGGCGATGACAAGCTGAGTGCGCGCAAGGCCGCACTGCGCCAGATCCGCAACGCGCCGATGCTCTCGAACCCGGAAGACTTGGCGGCTGCGAGATCCTGTCCGTGCTCGTAACCGAATGGACGGCGTCAGGGCAATGCTGGCTCCACTTTGCGACGCGCGAAGTCGATGAACGCCTTGAACGCGGCGGTCGGGTTGCGTCGGCTCGGATAGTAGAGGCTCAGCGGCGACAGAAGGGGCGTCCAATCCTCGAGCACGCGCACGAGGCGGCCTGCCTCGATGTCGTCTCGCACGTCGGACTCCATCGCGAGGGTGAGACCGACGGACGCGAGGGCTGCGGTGCGCGCGAGGCTCGCTTCGTCGAGGGTGATCGGGCCCTCGACGTCGATATGGACCGATTGTCCGTCCTTCTCGAACGGCCAGCGGTAGATCGCGCCATCGGGAAGCCGGACGCGGAGACAGCAATGTTCGGCGAGATCCTGGGGGATCAGGGGCGTCCCGCGCGCTTTCAAATAGCTCGGCGTTCCCACCACGACATTGCGCCGCGGGCCCCCCAATCGGAGCGCGATCATGTCGGCCGGCACGAGGTCCGCGCTGCGGACGCCAAGGTCGAAGCCGCCCGCGACGATGTCCACCAGGCGCCCCTCCGTGACGACGTCGATGTGGACCTGGGGATGAACGCGCAGGAACGGCAGGACGAGGGATGTGAAGATCTCCCGCGCCGCTGTCGGAAAGGCATTGATGCGCAACGTGCCGGAAGGGGTGGCCCGTTGAGAGCGCGCAACCTCCATCGCCTCGTGAATGTCCTGCACGGCCGGAGCGACTTGCGCGACGAACCGCTCGCCGGCCTCCGTCAACGACACACTTCGCGTCGTCCGGTTGAAGAGCCGTACGCCGAGCGTGCGCTCCAGCTTTCCGACCGCGTTGCTGAGCGCGGTCGTCGAAACCCCGAGCTCGAGCGCAGCCGTGCGAAACTTGCCCCGGCGCGCGACCATGAGAACCGCGTCGAGTTCCGTCAGGCTGCTTTGCACATTGTCCCTCTTTTCGTGATGAGGCATCCCGAATTGTCCTGATTATCGCAAGACCTGTCCAGCGCTATGTCGGACGGACTCCACGCGCAGCCGCCCCGGCTGCGAGTGCAGCAAGCAGGACAAGACCAATGACGCTCGAACTTCCATCTCCCATTGCCGCGTATGTGGCCGCGAACGCCCGTCTCGATGTCGAGGGCATGTTGAGCCCCTTCACGCCCGACGCGGTCATTTTTGCTGATGGAGGCCGTCACGAGGGCCACGCCGGAATGCGGGCCCTGTTCGAAGCAGCGGTGATCCCGGTCAGGGCGATCTTCACGCCGGATGCCGTTCGCCAAGAGAATTTCCAAGAGAACGGTCAGGTCGTGGTCGAAGGTCCTGCCCATGGCGACTTCGAGGGCAGCCCGATCCGCTTCACCTACCGCTTCACCCTCGACAACGACGCCATCAAGGCCTTGGAGATCACGGCATGACCATCACGGCTGATCCGACCGAGTTCGCGGGACAGCGCGTGCTCATCAGCGGCGGTACCAAGGGTCTGGGCCGCGCCACCGTCGACCGCTTTCTCGCCGGCGGCGCCCGGGTGATCACCGCCGCTCGCGGAGAGCTGGAGCCCATCGATGGCGTCGAATTTGTCCAGGCGGACCTGACGACGGCTGAAGGCGCGGCAAGCCTGGCCACAGCGGCGGTCGAGCGTCTGGGCGGCGTCGACATCCTGGCCCATGTGCTGGGCGGCTCGGCCACGCCGGGTGGCGGCTTCGTCGCCCTGACGGACGATCATTGGCTGTCCGAACTCAACTTGAACCTCCTGGCCGCGGTCCGCCTCGACCGGCTACTGATTCCGCAGATGATCGAGCGGGGTAGCGGCGCGGTGGTGCACGTCACCTCGATCCAGTCGGTCCTGCCGCTTCCCGACGCGACCACCGCTTACGCCAGCGCCAAGGCCGCGCTCCGGACCTACAGCAAGTCCATCTCCAAGGAGCTGGGTCCCAAGGGCGTGAGGGTCAACGTCGTCTCTCCCGGCTGGATCATGACCGAGGGGGCCGATGTATTCCTCGAGCGCATCCGAGAGGCCAACGGTGGCACTCTCGAGGACGCCCGGCAATTGGTGCTGGCCGGCCTTGGTGGCATTTCCATCGGTCGCGGCGCCGAACCCTGCGAGGTCGCCGACCTCATCGCCTACCTGGCCTCGGATCGCGCCGCCTCGATCCACGGCGCCGAGTTCGTCATCGACGGCGGGACCGTCCCGACCGTGTGATCGACGCGACTCGTTCACGCTTGGCCGAACTGGCCGAGCGTGGACGGTCATGCCAGGGCAAGGCGGCTTCCGACCAGGCGGACTTTGACTTCCGGTAATTTTAACCGTCATCGGCTATCGACGTACCCTGGCCATGGGGCTCAATGAAACGTTCGCGCGCTCGTTCTAGCGCGTCAAAAATCTTTGTTGGGGAGACGGTCGATGGCTCAACTCAGTTCCAGGCCGCGCATTGGCGAGGGGCGCATCGGCAGTTCGCTCTGCGCCGCGATCGGCGTGCTCAGCGTCGCCGCGGTGCTCTGCCTGCGCTACCCCGCCTTTCTCACGACGCCCGAGCTGCGCGTTCATTACGACGTCGAGCTGCTCCGCCTGACGCTGGCAGTCGCGATGGTCGCCGGGGCCTGGCTCGGTGTCGTCGGGATCGTGCTCGGCGGCCCGCGGGTGAGCGCGGCGATCGGGCTCAGCGGGCTGTTCCTCGCCACCCTGCTCGGCGGGCCCTATGTGCCGACGCCGGATTTTCAGCAGCCGCGCGTCTATCTCGGCCTCGACTGGCTGGTGCTCGATCTCTTCTTCACCGGTGCGGCCTTCGTGCTGCTCGAATGGGTGTTTCCGCGGGTGCGTCCGGAGCAGGGGCCGCTCAGCCCGGGCTGGAAGCTCGATCTCGCTTACTTCGGCGTCAACCATTTGCTGATCGGCGTCTTCCTGGTGGTCTCGACCCATTTCGCCCATGACGCCTTCGCCTGGGCGATCAGCCCGTCCTTGCAAGCGCATGTCGTGGCGCTGCCGGCGATCGTCCGCTTCGTGCTGGTGATCCTGGCGGCCGATGCCGTCGAATACATCACCCACCGCGCCTATCACGAGGTGCCGTGGCTGTGGCGCATCCATGCCGTGCATCATTCGCCCGAGCATATGGACTGGCTGTCGGGATCGCGCCTGCATTTCCTCGAGCCATTGGCGACGCGCGCCCTGGTGCTGGTGCCGATCGTCCTGCTCGGCTTCCCGCAGGACACGATCTTCGCCTACCTGATCTTCATCTCCGTGCAGTCGGTGCTGATCCATTCCAACATCAAGATGGATGTCGGCTGGCTGCGCTACGTCATCGTCACGCCGCAATTCCACCACTGGCACCACGCCTCCGACGCCGAGGCCCTCGACAAGAACTACGCGGCGCACACGCCGCTGTTCGACATGCTCGGCGGAACGTGGCATCTGCCCAGGGATCGCTGGCCGGTCAACTACGGCACGGTGAAGCCGATTCCCGGCGGCATGTTCGGGCAGTTCATGCACCCCTTCGTCGGGCCGGTGAAGGAATTCCTCGAACACCGGGATCCATGAAGCGACGTGGATCGCTGGTCCTACTCTGGCAACGTCCCAGACGCAGACGGGCGAACCATATGAAGTTCAGAGGCGGGAATGGCACCGATGGTTCAGACGGCGCTCTGGATGTGCCTTGTCATCCTGACTGCGACGCTTCGTTCAGCGGAGGCGTGCGCCCAGGAGCCGGCGGTCGATCGCGAGAGATATTACGAGGCCGTGAATCACTGCCGCCATGCGGGACAGGCTCCGATGAGCCTCAGCCCGGACAAGCGCGTGCTCTGCTTCGACGGCGTGCTTGCCGAGAATATGGATGTCTCGTCGGCGAAGGATCTCCATGATGGGGGATTGTTCGTCGTGCGAAGCTTCGGAGGACATACAATTCCCGCGGTCACGCTGTCCGACATCGTCCGCGATCGTCGTGCCACGGTCGTGGTCTACGACCACTGCCTGTCGGCGTGCGCGCAATTCCTTCTCGTGGCGTCGGACAAGACCTACATCCTCAAGGACACGCTCGTCGCCTGGCACTATCCGCAGGGCCTCGAGCTATGCACGTATCTTGAAGCACCGCGGGACGGTGAGCCGAAGAAAGTGCAGCGTGGTCCGTGTCGGCAGGGCGGCGAACACGGCTTTACATATGAGCGGACGTTCACGGAGTTTTTCAAGGACCGCGCCGTCAAGCCGCCGCTCTCGCTTCCCACCGACAGTCTCTATGTGCGACGGATCGTCCGAAATCTCTACGCGGAAACCGGCGTCTTTCGCGACGTCATGTGGACGCTTCATCCACGATACTATCCAACCTTGTTCAAGACGAAGATCACCTACGAGGCCTATCCGGAAAGCCAGGACGAGGTCGACGACATGGTGAAGCGGCTCGGGCTCAGCGCCGGCCGCTCCGTGAAGGTCATCTACGATCCATGACATCCGGTCCGGATCGAGGTCGATCGCGAGCTGCTGTCAAAAACCGGTCGAGAGCGAAACCTTGCGCCACCGCGCGATGATGGCGGCATCGGAGGCGTGCTTCGCCTCGATCGCCGCGACGGTGTCGGCCCCGAGCGGCAGCCGCACCGGCGGGTCGGGCTCGTCGGCGAAGTCGACGAGCACCCGCGCGAGCTTGTCGGGATCGCCGGGCTGGGCGCCGTTGATTTTGCCCGCGTTCGCGCGGACCCGTCCGACCGTCGCGCTGTAGTCGGGGATCTCGAGACGGCTGACCCTCAGCGACGAGGCATCCATGAAGTCGGTGCGGAAATAGCCTGGCTCGATCGCCGTGACATGGATGCCGAGTGGCGCCAGCTCGACGCGCAGCGCCTCCGTCAGCGCCTCGACCGCGAACTTGGTCGCGCCATAGACACCGAAGCCGGCCGAGCCGCGATAGCCGCCGATCGAGGAGATGTTGAGGATGCGGCCCGAGCGCGCCTTGCGCATGTGAGGAAGCACCGCGCGGGTGACGGCGAGCAGGCCGAACACGTTGGTGCGGAAGACGGCCTCGATCTCGTCTGCGCTAGCTTCCTCCACCGCGCCCATCAGGCCGAAGCCGGCATTGTTGAGGAGCACGTCGATCTTGCCGAAGCGGTCGACCGCCGCCTGCGCCGCCGCGACCGCCTCGCTCTCTTTGGTGACGTCGAGCGCGAGCGGCAGGAGGTTGGGGTGCGCCCCGATGCGCTTCGTGATCGCATTCGGATCGCGCGCCGTCGCCACGACGGCGTCGCCTCTCGCCAACGCCTGCTGCGCGACCAGCGCGCCGAAGCCGCGCGAGGCACCTGTGATGAACCAGACTCTCATCGGATAACTCCTTGATGCATGTGAGGCTTGGAGAGCGCGCCGGCTCACGCCGCCGAGATGTCGATGGCGATCTTGCCGGCGCTGCCCGTCTTGAGCGCGTCATAGGCTGCGCCGACCTCTTCGAGTGCGAACCGGCGCGGGTCGAGCAGCGGCGTGAGCTTGCCGGCTTCCACCAGCTGAGCGGCCTGTTCGAGGATCTCGCCGTGATGCCGCCGTCCCTTGCCGTCGAGCAGCGGCAGGAGCGTGAACACGCCGGAATAGGTGCCGCCCTTGAACGACAGCGGCGCCAGCGGATGCGTGCCCCAGCCCAGCGACGAGGTGACGTGGCCGAACCGCGCGACCGCGGCGAAGGCTGTGTCGAGTGCGCCGACCGTGTCGTAGACAACGTCGAAGCCGCGGCCCGCCGTGATGCGACTGACGGCGTCGGCGATCGGCTCGTTGCGGTCGATGAAGACAGCGCCGAGGCGCTCGATCACGGGCTGGCTCTCGGGATTTCCCGTTGCGAAGACCGTCGCGCCGAAGGCGAGGCCGAGCTGGACGACGATGTGGCCGACGCCGCCGGCGCCGCCGAGTACGAGCAGGGTCTGGCCGTGCCGGATGCCGACGCGGTCGACCAAGCCTTCCCAGGCCGTGATCGTCACCAGCGGCAGCACGGCCGCCTCGCGCATGCTGAGGTTCGCCGGCTTGGCCGCGAGCAGATCCGCGTCGGCGCTGACATATTCGGCGAGCGTGCCGGGGTGGCCGCCGACACCCCCGACCAAGCCGTAGACCTCGTCGCCCGGGCGAAACCGGGTGACGCCTTCGCCGATGGCTTCGACCGTTCCGGCCATGTCCAGGCCGAGGATCGATGGCGCCGGGTGCCTCGCATGCGCGGCCTGGCCGGCGTGGATCTTGGTGTCGAGCGGGTTGGTGCCCGCCGCGGCGATGCGGACGAGGACTTCGCCGCGGCCCGGCGCGGGGCGGCTGATCGCGGTGACGCGGAGCGGCGCGCCGGTTTGGTGGAGAATGGCAGCCTTCATCGAGATGGTCATGGCGACCTCCTGCTGTGATGAAGGCATCATCGGCGCTCGCACTCTGAATGGACATCATCGAATTCGTATGTAATTCATTCAGTTCTGAATGGGGCGGTGTCCGTCGCGTCCCTGTCCGAAAGGTCTTGCATGGAGTGGAGCGACCTGCGGATCTTCCTCGCCATCGCGCGCGAGGGCACGCTCGGCGCGGCCGCGCGCCGGCTCGGCCTGTCGCAGCCGACCATGGGACGCCGCCTCGCGGCGCTCGAAGCGGCCGTGAGCCAGACGCTGTTTCAGCGCACGGCCGAAGGCTTCGTGCTGACTCACGAAGGCACGGCGGTTCTGGCGCATGCCGAGCGAATGGAGGAGGAGGCGCTCGCGTTCGAGCGGCGCCTGGCGGGCGCGCAGGCGCAGCTCGACGGTTTCCTCAGGGTCTCATCGTCGGACTGGTTCGGCCGCCTGATGCTGACGCCGGTGCTGGTCGAATTCGGCCGGCTGCACCCGCGCGTCTGTGTCGAACTTCTGACCGACGCGCGGCTGTACAGTCTTCCCCGCCGCGAGGCCGATCTCGTGTTTCGCATCCGCGCGTTCGACGAGCCGGAGGTGATCTCGCGGCGGCTGCTGCACATTCCCTACGCCGTGTACGGTCCCATGGATGGCCCGCGGCGCGTGAAGGGCGATGGCCAGGGGATCAGGGTCGTCACCATGGACACGGCATTCGCCGACATGCCCGACGCGCGCTGGCTCGCCAAGCGACTGCCGAAGGCCGAGGTCGCGATGCGCAGCAACAACCGCGACGTTCAGGCCATGCTCTGTGCGCAAGGAGCGGGCCTCGCCGTGCTGCCCCGGCCGCTCGGCGATGCGACGCCGGGCCTTCGGCCCGTCGACGTCGGCGAGCAGCCGCCGGGACGGGACACCTATGTCGGCTATCACCGCGACCTGCGCCGGCTGGCGCGGCTGCGTGCGCTGCTCGACCTCGTGATCTCGCAGCTGGCGTCGGCGTGAGGCGCCATAGAAACCGCGACAGGCCCGATCAGGATGACCGCGCGGAGCCCTGGCCTTGCGGCCGAGGTCGAGGAGCATGTGGAGTTCATTGAGATAGCGATCGCCCACATTGAATGCTTTCGGCTGCACGCCGAAGACGGCGCTCTCATAGAGCAGCCGCGCGGGCTCGTTGCCACCGACGACCGTCAGCTGGACGAGTTCGATGCGTGAACGCGCTACATCCAGCAAGGCGCGGCGCTTGGGTGACGAATGACAATGTCGGACCTCATCAGGAACGTGCTCTGTGATCTCTAGGGCGCCACTGGCCGTCTGGTGAGCTCTGCCACCGGCGCGCTGGTCGGGGCTATGGCTTGCGTTCGCCGCGCATCTCCTGGCCGTTCTGATGGAGAACGAGGTGGGTGATCTGCCCGGATGAAGCGGTGAAGAACTCCAACTGGGCATCGACCGGCTTGACGAAGAAGCGGCTTGGCGCCTCCGCGAACAGCTCGATCTTGCCCTGGCCCGTCGCCTGCGACATCAGCTTGCCGCCTTCCAGCGTGATGGTGACCGCGAAGGTCGGCGTCAGCTGATAGACGCCGGCATAGGTCGCAAGCAGGGCGGGATCGACCGCGATGCTGCTGCGGACGATCGGATGCAGATCCGGCCAGCCATAGACATGGGCGATGCTGCGCAGGATCTCGCCGGCCAGCAACTGGCCGCCTTGCGCATTGGTCATGACGATCGCGCCCTCGCCGCGCTGCTGATAGCCGACGAGAATGGCTTCGAAGCCGGCATCGATGCCGCTATGCGAGAAGAACGGGTCGTCAGGGGAGCCGCCGATCGGCAGACCGAGCGCGTGCCGGCCGAGGCCGGGGGTGAGCATCTCGCGGGTCATTCCGGCCGACAGCACATGGTTGGCATCGCCGCGCAGCGAGCGCTGGACCTCGATCACATAGCGCGCGAGTTCGGTCGGTGTGCTCCAAAGCCCAGCCGCTGCCATTTCCGGATAGGTGTGAAAACCGCCCGGGATCGGCGTGCCGTTGGCCCGGTAGGGCGTGGCGGCGCCGGAGCGCAGCGCCACCGGCAAGGGCTGCTCATAGGTGCTGCTGCGCATGCCGATTGGTCCCAGCACGGTGTCCTGCATGAGTTGGGGGAAGGACTGCCGAGAGATATCCTCGAGCAGCAGTTGCGCGATGGTGTAGCCGCCGCCGGAATATTTCCAACGGCTTCCCGGGGGCGCCTCGATGCGGACAGGCGCGGTGTTGGCGGGCGGCTCTCCATTCAGGATCTGCACCAGCGACGGCAGCGCCGCTCCGGCGGCGTAGCCGGGAAATCCATGCACCGTGAGCCCGGCCGTGTGGCTGAGCAATTGGCGCAGGGTGACGGCTCCGGGGGATGCCGTGTTTGCCGGGAGCTTCCAGGAGGTCAGAGCGTGGTTGACGTCGGCATCGAGCGCCAACCGGCCTTGCTCGACGAGACGAAGCGCCGCCATCGCGGCGACAGGCTTACTGATGCTGCCGGCCTGGAACAGCGTCTCAGCGGTGACCGCGCGGCCGCCGACCTCGGCAACGCCAAACCCCTGCGCCCATTCGATGGCGCCGTCGTGGATGACGGCGATGCTGACGCCCGGCACATGGCTGGCGGCCATGCGATCCTTCAGCCGCTGGCAGATGTGGGGATCGTCCTTCTCCACGACCTTTGTCATGAGACAGGCGCAGACGGCATCAATCTTTTGCTGGATGTCGGGCGCGGGCATGGTCTGGGCCGCCGTCGGTGTTGTCTGAGGCAACAGCGCAGCGAGGCACGCCGCCGCGGCGAAAATGCGAAATCGCTCCGCACTCATAGGTCGTCCCTTGCAGCCGGACTTCCAAACAAGTTAGCTCGATCCAGCAGGGAAGAGAAGCGAGCATCGGCGTACTCATGTCCGGACGATGATCTCTCCTGGATCGAGAGACGAACAGAGGCGAGAATATCTTGAAAGCCGTGTTGTCATTGCGCACAGCCAAATGGCTGCTTTGGGCAGACTTGATGGCGCTCTGGATTTGCGTCTTCATTTTGGCTTCGATGCTTCGTTCATCAGAGGCGTGAGGCCGATCGGGAAAGCCAGGACGAGGTCGACGCATGCTGAAACGGATGGGACTTGGTTCGGAGCGCTCCGTCAAGGTCATCTACGATCCCATGACATCCGACGCCGGGACGAATGGGGTGAGGTCGGTCGGTCCTCGATGGAGACGGTGGTGATGGCGCTTTCCCGTACGAGATCCCTGTCCTGGCGGATGATCGTGATGATCGCCGCGGCCGCGCTGGCCGGGAGTCCTGGAGCGGCATCGGCTGCGTCAGCCGAAGGCCTCCAGGTGAAGGTGGCTCTCGTGCTCCCGATCTCCGCCAGCGGCGAATTGGGGAAGTCGGCACGTGCGATCAGGCAAGGTTTCGAGATGGCGGTCGCCGAGTGGCAGGAGCTCGGGATCGCCGTCCTGGTCGAGGATGATGGCGGCGATCCGGATCGTTCCGAGCGCGCGCTGCGGCGCGTCCTCGACCTCGGAGCAAGACTGATCGTTGGCCCGCAGCTCCCGGGCGCCGTCGGCAAGGTCTCCGAGACGGCCGTGGGCGCGGGCGTGCCGGTGATCTGCCTCACGGCCGAGCCCATCGTCGCGGCGCCGAATCTGTTCCGCCTGGATGTCGATCGGGATCATATGGCCGACGCAATGATTGCGTTCAGCCGCTCGCGCGGACTCGAATCCTTCGGCGCCTTGTTGCCGGATGCGAAGGCCGGACGGCGGGTCGAAGACGCGCTGCGCAAGTCCGTCGCCGATCGCGGAAGCAGCCTCATCGTCGAGCGTTACCCGGCTGGCGGTGAACCGCCGCGGGACGCCCTGCGGAAGCTTGCGGATGCGTCGGTGGGCGCGGTGTTTCTTTACGACGACCTGGGGAATGTCGGGCGGATTGCGCGCATGGTCAAAGCGGACGGCGGCGATCTGGCCAAGGCTCAATTCGTCGGAACGGTGAACTGGGCCAGCTACACCAATCTCAGCGAACCGGCGCTGGATGGCGGCTGGTTCGTATCGCCCGAGCTTCGCGGACTCGGCGCATTCGAGAACCGATACACCGAGCGGTTCGGTGAAGCGCCGACCGCCATGTCCTATCTCGCCTATGATGCGGGGTCACTTGCCGTCGCGCTGTTCAGGGAGCACGGCCCGCGAGGAATTGACGTGACGACCATATCCCAGCCGTCCGGCTTCTTCGGCGTGATGGGCCTGTTTCGTTTCCGCCGCGATGGAAGCACCGAGCGCGGGTTCGGCGTGTTTCGCGTCGACACGGCGCACGGGCCTCAGGTGCTGTCCCCGCCTCCGACGAAGTTCGAGAGCGAATGATGCGAGATCATTGCGCGGCCGGACAGGCCGCTCGATGCGTGTGCTCGGCTCGCCACCAGGCGGCTGGGATCAAGCGGCTGGGATCAGGCGGCTGGGATCGCTTGGGCCGGGTTGATGCGATCAGGACGGCGCATCCTGAGGCACCCATACGCCGTGCCGGCCCACGTCATCCGTCGAACAAGGCGCATGTCGCCGGCCCACGCAAAGCGCGGGCCGGCGACGATGTGTTTATCGAACCGCGTCAGCGGGTGGACTTCAACCGCTTGATTTCGGCGACCTTGAACTTGTTGCCGACCTGCAGGCTGCTGCAGTGCCACCAAATCTTGTTGCGGTCCCAGCCCAGGAAGGCCTTGGTCTGCTGGCAATCCGAGTAGTGGGCGTAGGTGAGCGTGTCCGAGCACTTGCCGTCGAACGGCACCGATTCCTGACCCGACAGGCTGCAGCCGATCCAGGGCTGGTTGCCGGACTTGAAGCTGGTCTCGCAGCCACCGTTACAGCTGCTGGCCGCGCGTTCCAGCTTGGAGATCCTGTCCAGGACTTCGTTGCTCGTCGTCGAGGGCGTCTGGCCCGACGCCGCCGCGCGGGCGGTTGATCGGTGGGTCGAGGCCGCCCGGTGCGATGTCGCCGTGCCTGCCGCCTCGGTCGGTCGAGATGGCTTGGCCGCCGTCTTCGGGGCGTCGACGGTGACGCCAGGCAGCGTCGGGGCGGGGCCCGCTACGGGCTGAGCCACGGCCGTGCCACATAGCAAAATCGCTGCAAACAGCGCGACGGCTGACGGAGTAACACTCGACGACAGTTTCATGACCACGTCCTTTCCCGGGACGGCCAGGCCGCCCCAAATGCGTCCAACTAACCACACTGAGTTACCTATCAGAAAGCTAAGAACCTGGCTACTGATGAGTGAAAAGAATCTTGTGTCGGTTTTGCGAAGGACGCTCGCCGGCGCCTATTGCACGCGCGGCGAATGAGGAGGATCGCCCCCCCCGTGGGCTATATCGCGGCTGCCTCCAGCCATCTGCTAGATGGCCAGCTTGGACCTGCAGCTGCCGCGTTTGATCCGCCGACTTTGAGCTGCCGACTTGTAGCTGATGAGTTCGGCTCCGCGCGGGCGCGGCGCACACCCTGCAGGCGATAACGGTCAGAACAGCGCGGGGCTCAGATCGAGCCCGTAGGTCAGCGTCAATATCCAGACAAAAACGACCGCTGCACCGAACAACGTCAAATGTCTCAGCAGCGTGTTGTGCGTCCCCTGGGATTGCTCGGAAAATGCCTTCGAAATCACTCTGGCCAGAGTCGTCATTTGCGACCTCCACCTCGGCCTTGCTTTGAATACGTCGGTTCACGCCTGGAAAAGTTCAGCATCGCACGGTGTTGATGAAGGCCCGGTTGCCGTCATGGCCCGAAGCCGGCCGCGAGACCTGGGCAAGTTCCTATGGAGCCGGGCGGGGCAATGCTGTTAAGGACAGGCGCGTTCACGCACCTCACGAGGATGAAAAGACGATGACAACAAAGCGCGTGGTGTTCACCGGAGGAACTGGCAAGGCGGGACGGCATGTGCTGCCGCATCTTCAGGCCAAGGGCTATGAGCTGCTCAACGTCGATCTCAAGCCGTTCGATCATCCCGGCATCAACACGCTGGTCGCCGATCTCACCGACAGCGGCCAGGCCTTCAATGCGCTGACCAGCCATTACGGCTTCGGCGGATTCAATGCCGGCCGGCCGCCGTCTCCGCCGGATGCCGTGGTGCATTTCGCGGCGATTCCGCGCGTGCTGATCGAGCCCGACAATGAGACGTTCCGCGTCAACACGATCTCGACCTACAACGTGATCGAGGCCGCGGCCAAGCTCGGCGTCCGCAAGATCATCATCGCCTCCAGCGAGACGACTTACGGCGTGTGCTTTGCCGAGGGCGACAAGGACTTCCACAGCTTTCCGCTCGAGGAGGACTACGACATCGACCCGATGGATTCTTACGGGCTGTCGAAGGTCGTCAACGAGAAGACCGCGCGTGCGTTCGCGATGCGCTACGGCATCGACATTTATTGTTTGCGGATCGGCAACGTCATCGAGCCGCATGAATACGACATGTTCCCGCGCTTCCTCGCCGACCCGCCGTCGCGCAAGCGCAACGCGTGGTCGTACATCGATGCCCGCGACCTCGGCGAGATCGTGCATCTGGCGATCGCCAAGGACGGACTCGGCTTCCAGGTGTTCAACGCGGTGAACGATACGGTCACGGCCAACATCCCGACGCGCGAGCTGCTGCAGCGCTATTGCCCCGGCGTGCCGGTGACGCGCGAGCTCGGCGAGCGCGAAGCGCCGCTGTCGAACCGCAAGACGCGGGAGGTGCTCGGGTTCAAGGAAGAGCACGACTGGCGGAAGTATGTGAAGGCGGGGTAGGTCACTCAATCGCGAGATATGCTCGACTCTCTCCACAACGTCATGGCCGGGCTTGTCCCGGCCATCCACGTCGGGCCTCGCGGAAGGACGTGGATGCCCGGGACAAGCCCGGGCATGACGAGTAACCCAATTGCCTCACGTGCACGCCGCGCGTTACGCCATCCGCCGCCGGATCGCCAGCATCGCGAGCGACAGCACGATCGTGCCGACGATGAACACCGCCGCGGCCGAGACGATCGCCGGGCTGATGTTCTCGCGGATGGTGGCGAACATCTGCCGGGCCAGGGTGCGCTGGTTGGGACCGGCGACGAACAGGGTCAGCACGACCTCGTCGAGCGAGGTGGCGAACGCGAACAGCGCGCCGGAGATGATGCCGGGGAGCGCAATGGGAAGCGTCACCGAGAACAGCACCGTCCGCGGCGCGGCGCCAAGGCTGGCGGCGGCCTGCTCCAGCCTGACGTCGACGCCCTGCAAAGCCGAGGAGACGTTGACGAGCACGAACGGCACGGCGACCACGGTGTGGGCGATGATGACGCCGAGATAGGTGTTGGTGAGACCGTAGCGCGCGAACATCAGTTGCATGCCGACGCCGAGCACCACCGCTGGCACGACCATCGGCAGCAGGAACACCGTCCGCAAGGTGGAAAACAGCAGCGAGGCGCGCTTGCCACGCAGGCCGAGCGCGGCGAGGGTGCCGAGCAGGGTGGCGAGCACCGTCGTGCCGGCGCCGATCAGCAGGCTGTTGACGATCGAGAGCCGCCAGGAGTCGGCGGTGACGAGCTCCTTGAACCAGCGCGTCGAGTAGCCGGGGATGGGATAGTTCAGGAACACACTGTCGGTCAGCGACAGCGGCAGCACCGCGACCAGCGGGCCGAGCAGGAAGATCACGACGAGGGCGGCGAAGGCCGCTTTCAGGATCGGCAGCGGCCTCATGCGCGCTGCTCCTCGACCGTCAGGCGCATATAGATGGCATAGAGCAGGATCGTCATCGCGAGAAGAACCAGGCCCAGCGCGCCGGCCATACCCCAGTTCGCGGCGCCGGTGGCGTAATAGGCGATCACCGACGAGATCATCTGGTCGTTGGCACCGCCGATCAGCGCTGGCGTGATGTAGTAGCCGAGCGCGGCCATGAACACGAGCACGGCGCCGGAGACGACGCCGCGCATCGACAGCGGCAGCAGCACGTGAAAGAAGGCGCGCAGCGGATGCGCGCCGAGCGAGGCCGCCGCCGGCATCAGGTTGCGCGGGATCGCGATCAGCACGCTGAAGATCGGCAGCACCATGAACGGCAACAGCACATGAGTCATCGCGATGACGACGCCGAGCCGGTTGAACATCAGCGGCACCGGCGCCGAGGTGAGGCCGAGCCCCTTCAAGGTCGCATTGATCAGGCCGTTGTCCTGCAGCACGACGTACCAGGCCGCGGTACGCACCAGAAGCGAGGTCCACAGCGGCAGCAGCACGGCGCCGAGCAGCACCTGCCGGCGCCATCCTTCGACCGTGGCTGCGACCATCGCATATGGCAGGCCGATCAGGATGCAGGCAAGCGTCACCAGCGCCGAAGTAATGAAGGTCCGGATCATGATCAGCCGGTTGGCCGAGGCGCCCTCGGGCATTGCCGCGATGTTGCCGGATGCATTGCGTTCGAGATCGACGGCCGCGAGCAGGTTCTTGTCGGTCCAGGGCGAGGCGACGGCCTCGGCGATCGTCGTCCAGTAGGAGCTCTCGCTCCAGCGCGAGTCGATGCTCGCGAGATCGGCTGCATCGCTGCCGTCGAGCGCGCGGCGGGTCTTGCCGAGCAGGCTGCGGAAGCCGGACTGCGCGCTGTTGAGGCGGCGGACGAGATCGCCGAACTGCTCGTCATTCTTTATCGCGCGGATGTCGTCAGCGAACGCGGCTTGCGCAGATGCAGGCGGCGCGCCGGTGCGGTCCCAGCCGGTCAGCGCCCGCGCCGTGCGGGGCAGCGCCTCGGTGGCCACGGGGTCCGACACCGCCGACTTCATCATCGTCACCAAGGGCACGACGAAGAACGACAGCATGAACGCCAGCAGCGGCGCGAGCAGCAGGGCCGCCTTCAGGCGGTGGCCGAGGTCTGGTCGCATGATCCCACCACCCAGACATCCGACGCCGCAAAGGACAGCGCAACGTCGCGGCCCACCTCCGCCGCCTCGCTCATGCGGTCGCCCTTGATGATCAGCCGCTGCTCGCCGACAACAGCCACGAGGCGCATGTGATCGCCGAAATACACGGCGTCGAGGATGCGCGCGGTGACGCGGTTCGCCGTCGCCGCGGCGTGATCGTTGATCCGGATCGCCTCGGGCCGGATCGAAACCCGCACCTTGCCGCCGTCGATGCGTGCGGCGGCGGCATGCGCCGACAGCGTGAGCCCGCCGTCCGTCGTCAGCCGGACCGTTTCGCCGGCCTGCTCCTCCACCTTGCACGACAGCAGATTGGTCTCGCCGATGAACTCGGCGACGAACGGCGTGCGCGGGAGCTCGTAGATCTCGCGGGGCGGGCCGATCTGCTCGATCCTGCCGTGGTTGAACACGGCGATGCGGTCGGACATCGTCAGCGCCTCGTCCTGGTCGTGGGTGACGAACACGATGGTGAGGCCGAGCCGGCGGTGCAGGTCGCGGATGTCGAGCTGCATCTGCTCGCGCAGCTTCTTGTCGAGCGCACCGAGCGGCTCGTCCATCAGCACCACCTGCGGCTCGAACACCAGCGCGCGCGCCAGCGCCACGCGCTGCTGCTGACCGCCGGAGAGCTGCGCCGGCTTGCGCTCGGCCATTGCCGACAGCTTGACCATGTCGAGCACGCGCGCGACGCGCGTCGCGATCTCGGCCTTCGGCGCGTTGCGCATCTTCAAGGGAAAGGCGATGTTGTCGCGCACGCTCATATGCGGAAACAGCGCGTAGTTCTGGAACACCACGCCCATGTTGCGCTTGTGCGGCGGCAGTCCGTCGACCCTGACGCCATCGACCGCGATCGTGCCGCTGGTCGCCTGCTCGAAGCCGGCGAGCATCATCAAGAGCGTGGTCTTGCCGGAGCCGGAGGGGCCGAGCAGGGCGATGAACTCGCCTCTGGCGATGTCGAGATCGAGATGGTCGACGACGGTCAGCGGGCCGAAGCGCTTGACCACCTGCCGGAACGAGATGAAGGGGCTGTCCATGAACGCTGGCTTTCGGCGCCGATCACGCCGGTACGCTTGCACGTGAGGCGGACGCACGATGCGAGGATCGCGCGTCCAAGGTATTCGGCGCAGTTAGCGCGCCAGCCAGGCTGGCGAAGTTAGCGCGCCAGCCAGGCGTTGAAGCGCTTCGACAGCTCTTCCGAATTGTCGGTCCAGAAGCCGACGTCGAGCGCGATCGCCTGCTTGAGATTGTCTGGCGTGGTCGGCAGCTCCGCGGCGTACTTCTCCGGCACCAGCTTGGCGGCGGCGATGTTCGGCAGGCCGTAGGCGATGTATTCCGGCAGCTTGGCCTGGTTCTCCGCCTGGCTCGCGAACGCGATGAAGTTCATCGCGGCGTCCTTGTTCGGCGAGCCTTTCAGCACCACCCAGCTGTCGACGGCATAGATGCTGCCCGGGAAGACGAAGCCGAAATGCTTGCCCTCGGTGCGGTTGATGGCGGTGATGCGGCCGTTATAGACCGAGGTCATCGCGACCTGGCCCGATGACAGCAGTTGCAGCGGCTGCGCGCCGGCCTCCCACCAGACGATGTCGGGCTTCAGCGCATCGAGCTTCTTGAAGGCTCGCTCGACGCCCTCCTTGGTCTTCAGCACCTTGTAGACGTCGGCCGCCGATACGCCATCGGCCATCAGCGCGAATTCGAGCGTGTACTTGGCGCCCTTGCGCAGGCCGCGCTTGCCCGGAAACTTCTTGGTGTCCCAGAAATCCGCCCAGGTTTTCGGCCCATCCTTGATCTTGTCGCCGTCGAACGCCATGCCCGTGGACCAGACGATGGCGCCGACCCCGCAATCGCTGACGCCGGCCGGGATGAAGCCGTCCTTGCCGCCGAGCTTGCTCCAGTCGATCTTCTCATAGATGCCGTCGCTGCAGCCGAGCTCCAACTCCTCGGCTTCGACCTGCACCGCATCCCAGTTCGGCACGCCGGCCTTCACCTTGGCCTGTAGCACGCCATAGCCACCGTCCCAGCTCTCGTCGAGCACGGTGGCGCCGAGCTTGGCGGCGAACGGCTGGAAATAGATCTTGCGCTGCGCGTCCTGATAGTTGCCGCCCCACGACACCACGGTGAGATCGCGCGCCTGCGCCGAGGCGATCACGCCGAGCAACGCGGCTGCAGCCACCAGCGCCGTCTTCGACACGGTTGCAACTGCGCCTCTGGCCCTCCGATCCGTCGTGTTCGACACCATTGCCGTCGTGGAGGTGGTCCGCAGAAAAAGCATGCTCGATGATCCCAGGCGCTTGAAAGGTTCAAAAAAGCTATCGGCTCGACCAAGCCGTGGCAAGCGCGAGTTTTGATCGTCACATGATGCTATTTTGGCGTTCATGCACTGCATCAGCGGCGTTGCGGCGACGCGCGGGCGTGCCGACCTCTCGTGACAGGCCGCCGCGCGGCGGCCCGTCCGCTTCGCGCGAGTGCGGGTCCGGCCGTCGTGATCAGCAGCGCTGTCGCGGCTGTGGTGTCACCCGATGTCCGTCTCGGCCGACGGCGCCTCCTCATATCTCAGGAGGTCTCCGGGTTGGCAGCCCAGAAACCGGCAGATCCGCTCGAGGGTCTCGAAGCGCACACCCTTCACCTTGCCCTGCTTGAGAAGGGAGAGGTTGGCCTCGGTGATCCCGACATATTCAGCGAGGTCTTTGGACTTCACATTGCGTTCGGCGAGCATCACGCCCAGCCGCACTCGGATCGGCATGTCCTGTCCTTCAGACGAACTGATTGTTTTCGTCGGCGATCTCCAGCGCCTCGGTCATCACCCAGGCGATGACCGCGACCGTCCCTGCGAAGATCAGAGCTAGCAGCGTGTCCGATCCCATGCTCAGCGCGAGGGTCTTCGGTCCCGCCGGCTGTTGCAGGCTCAGGACGACGGACAGCGCCGCAGCAGCGAGTGGCTTCAACAGGGCTGATGCTGCGACAGCGATCGCGAATGCCCGGAGCTGTCGGATCGAGTCCCGCGAGAAGATGCGGCCGGCGGCGAAGGCGTCGAAGCAACGACGTCCGCTCAGCAAGCCCCAGATCAGCGTGCCCAGCGGGATCATGGCGATGGCGAACGCGAGCGCGCGCGTGGACGGGTCGATCTCGGTCACCGGAGCATGCGGAATTCCGGCCTGGCTGAACAGCGTGTGTGTCGGCGTCACGGCCCAATAGATTGCCATGGCCGCGGCAAGCAGAGCGGATGTCGCGAGGCAGCCCGCCGACATCAATCGGCTGAGCCGCCGAATGCGATCGCCGCGCCTGTCGTGCGCGGCAGTCGTGCCGAAAGTCTCTGCTGTCTGCGTCATGGTCGAACGGCTCCGCTGTTGATGGGTCTCTCGACGATCTGGCCATAGGGTGATCCAAAAATTATTGTTTGACAATAATTTATTTTCGCACGACAGATCGGTCCTCCGCTCGACTGCGGCTCTGCGCGACGGGTCTCACCCTCCCCTGGAGGGGGAGGTCGATCGCGGGCGACACTCCAAGCTGCGCGTGCGGAATCGGGAACGTGCGCGAGGCTGCCAGATGCGATTCCGAAGAAACACATTGTCTCACTCAGGAGCCATTTCATGTCTCGTTGCCTGGCCAAACTGACCCTCACGGTCGCCGTCTTCGCGTCAGCTATCGCGGCGACGTCGCCATCCAGCGCCGCGTCGTCCACCTCCCAAGGCCTGATATCGGTCGCCCAGGTGATTCAGATGCTGGAGAAGGCGCCGACCGACCGCACGGCCCAGCAGGTTCTCACCGCCTACCTTGCCGGTGTCGGCGAGGCCGCCGGCGCAGTCGCCAGCATGGGGCGCGCGACCTGCCGGACATCGTTGAACTTGAGTGCCGCGCAGGCCGGTCAGGCGCTGAGCTCCGCTGCCGCAGCGCCCGATGCGGCGCAAACACCGGCAACGCCCTTGATCGTCAGGGACATGCTCGATCGCGCAGGATGCAAGCGGCCGTGAGCCGTTCCGGCGCCGCAGTACGAGCACCAACGCCGATCGTCCGCATCCATGTCGTCACGTCGCGCCGTGACGCGGCTGTCTGGCGCCATGCCGTCGATTAGTCCGACGCGATGCTCTCGTCGAAGCGTTGCCGCGAGGCCTTGATCGCGGCGTGATGCTGCTCGGCCCAGCCGATCAGGTGTGACATCGGCCCGAGCAGGCTCCGGCCGATGTCGGTGAGGCTGTATTCGACGCTGGGCGGCACCGTCGGCAGCACGCGGCGGGCGATCAACCCGTCGCGTTGCAGGTCGCGCAAAGTCTGCGTCAGCATCCGCTGCGAGATGTCGCTGATCTCGCGCCGCAGCTCGCCGAAGCGGTGGGGCCGCCAGCCCAGCACGGCCAGGATGAGCAGGCTCCATTTGTCGCCGATCTGATTGATCACCGTGCGGATCGGACAATCGTCGATCGAGGCGAACTTCGCCTTCCAGCGGCCGGGATCATTGTCGCATGCGCCTTCAGCCGCGATCGTGCCGGGAGGGGCAGTTCCCTTCATGTGCCTATCTCCCAGAAAACTGCCTTCTTTCGGCGGGTCATCGTGGTTCCTAATGTAGTGCTGGTCTCGAAACGAGACTTTAAGGCGACTGCGGCCGAAAGCCAACGTCTTGCCCATCCAGCCCCTCGTAACGAAGGTTAACGATGTCTCAATCCGTTCTCGTCTCCGGCGCCGCCGGGCAGCTCGGCCGCGCCGTGATCCGCCACCTGCTGACCACGCTCGGTGTGCCGGCCTCCCGCATCATCGCCACCACCCGCAAGCCGGAGCAGTTGCAGGCATTGGCGGCGCAAGGCGTCCAGGTCCGCAGCGCCGATTTCGACGATGCAGGCTCGCTTGTCGCGACGTTCGCCGGGGCGGAGCGGATGCTGCTGATCAGCACCGATGCGCTCGACCGGCCGGGCCGTCGGCTGCAGCAGCACAAGAACGCGATCGCGGCAGCCGAGCAGGCCGGCGTCAGCCACGTCATCTACACGTCCATGCCGAAGCCGGAGGGCTCGCCGATCCTGCTCGCGCCGGACCACGCGTTGACCGAGGCCGCTCTCAAAGACAGCCGGCTCGCCGGCTGGACCGTGCTGCGCAATCACTGGTACTTCGAAAATCTGATGAGCTCGTTGCCGCAGATCCTCGGTTCGGGCCGCTGGTTCACGGCGGACCAGGGTGGCGCGAGCGCGGACATCGCGCGCGACGATCTCGCGCGCGCGGCGGCGACGGTTCTCGCCGGCAGCGCCGGCGGCAAGCAGGTCTTCACGCTGAGTGGTGGGGAGGCGCTGACCAAGGCGCAAAAGGCGCAGATCATCTCGGCCGCGGTGGGCAAGCCGATCGAGGTGGTGCAGGTGCCCCTCGAAGGTCTCATTCAGGGCATGGTCGGCGCCGGACTGCCGCGACCGCTGGCGGAGGTGTTCGCGTCGTTCGAGCCGAATACGGCTCAGGGGCTGGTCGCCGGGGTGACGGGCGATTATCAGACGATCACCGGCGTTGCGCCGCAGAGCTTTGCCGATTGGGTCGAGAAGACCAAGCCTGCGCTCACATGAGGCCTGGCGTGGCGGGCCTCGCCCGCCACACGGTCGCCATCAGACGCTGTCGGCGCCTGAGCAGCATGGCGCGGCGGACGGGTCACGTCCCTGGCGATCGACCACCAGCGCCAGCGTCGTCGGTGTCGTGCCCAAACGCTGAGGCGGAGCCGGCAGCCGGTGTGTGGCGCGGTGAACGCCGATGCGCTCGAAACCCTGCGCCGTCTTCATCAGCCGGGCTGCGACCAGATGATTTAAAAAATCCATGTTGCAACTCCTTCGTCAAATGACCCGGCGGCCTGGTGCGGGACAGGCCGCCGGGTCGGCGCAACGTGCTGGAGTTGGCGTCCTCCATCTCGCTGCGCTGGTCTGTGATCCGGTTCACAGTTTTGCAGAATTGATCGTGCACCGGATCATCGGGGAAGCATGATGAGGACGCCGACTGTCACTTGCCTCTACGTGAGAAGAGACGATTGCGTTTCGCGGCGGGCGACATCACGCCTGTTCACATCGGCGTTTACTCCGCGGGCTGGGCCGCCACGGTGCCGTGGCCGCCGTGCTGGACGAGCGGCCGCATCCCGGTCAGGGTTCGCAGCAGCACGTAGAACACGGGCGTCAGGAACAGGCCGAACACGGTGACGCCGATCATGCCGGAGAACACCGCGACGCCCATCGCCCGCCGCATCTCCGAGCCCGCGCCGGTCGAGAGCACCAGCGGCAGCACGCCCATGATGAACGCCATCGACGTCATCAGGATCGGCCGCAGCCGGAGACGGCTGGCCTCGATCGCGGCGCGCAGCGGCGTGCGTCCGGCGAATTCGAGCTCGCGCGCGAATTCGACGATCAGGATCGCGTTCTTGGCGGAGAGGCCGACGAGCACGATCAGGCCGATCTGGGTGAAGATGTTGTTGTCGCCCTTCGAGATCCAGACGCCGGCCATCGCCGCCAGCAGCGCCATCGGCACGATCATCAGGATCGCCAGAGGGAGCGTCAGGCTCTCATAGAGCGCGGCCAGCACCAGGAACACCAAGAGGATCGCGAGCGGAAACACCCAGAGTCCGGAATTGCCGGCGATGAACTCCTGATAGGTCAGGTCGGTCCATTCGAAAGCAAATCCAGGAGGCAGCACCTCGGCCGCGATCTTCTCGGCCGCCGCCTGCGCCTGGCCCGATGAGAAGCCCGGCGCCGCCGCGGCGTTGATGTCCGACGACAGGAAGCCGTTGTAGCGGATCGCGCGCTCAGGACCGGCGCTCTGTCGGACGTCGAGCAGCGCCGACAGCGGCACCATCTCGCCCGTGGACGAACGGACCTTGAGCTGGCGAATGTCGTCGGCCCGGGCGCGGAACGGCGCGTCGGCCTGCACGCGCACCGAGTAGGTGCGGCCGAACTTGTTGAAGTCGTTCACGTAGTAGGAGCCGAGGTAGATCTGCAGCGTGTTGAAGACCTCCGTCACGGGAACGCCGAGCTGTAGCGCCTTGGTGCGATCGATGTCGGCGAACAGCTGCGGCACGTTGACCTGGAAGCTCGAAAACGCGCCGGCGATCTCCGGTGATTTCTGCAAGGCGCCCATGAAGGCGGTGGTGACGTCGTTCAAGGCTTCGTAGCCACGGCCGGCGCGGTCCTCGATCTGTAGCTTGAAGCCGCCGATCGTGCCCAGGCCGTTGACCGGCGGCGGCGGGAACATCGCGATGAAGGCGTCCTGGATGCCTGCGTATTTCTTGTTGAGCTCCAGCGCAATCGCGCCGCCCGACAGCGACGGATCCTTACGCTCATCGAACGGCTTCAGCCCGGAGAACACGATGCCGGCATTGGAGGAGTTGGTAAAGCCGGAGATCGAGAGGCCGGGAAAGGCGATCGAGCTCTCGACACCGGGCTGCGTCAGCGCGATGTCGCTCATCTTGCGGATCACCTCCTCGGAGCGGTCGAGCGTGGCGCCGTCCGGCAGGCGGGCGAAGCCGACCAGGTATTGCTTGTCCTGGCCCGGCACGAAGCCGCCCGGCACCTGCTTGAACAGGACGGCGGTGGCGCCGATCAGCAGCACGTAGAGGATCATCACGGCGGCCTTGGCCGTGATCACCCTGGAGACGCTGCCGCTGTAATTGTCGGAGGCGCGGACGAAGGCGCGGTTGAAGCCGCGGAAGAACCAGCCGAGCGAGCGGTCGAGGATGCGAGTGAGGCGGTCCTTCGGGTCGTGGTGGCCCTTGAGCAGCAGCGCCGACAGCGCCGGCGACAGGGTCAGCGAGTTCACGGCCGAGATCACGGTGGAGATCGCAATCGTCAACGCGAACTGCTTGTAGAACTGACCCGTGAGGCCGGAGATGAAGGCGAGCGGTACGAACACGGCGACCAGCACCAGCGCGATCGCGATGATCGGGCCGGACACCTCGCGCATCGCCTGATAGGTGGCGTCACGTGGCGAGAGTCCGCTCTCGATGTTGCGCTCGACATTTTCGACCACGACGATGGCGTCGTCGACGACGATGCCGATCGCGAGCACCAGGCCGAACAGGCTGAGCGCGTTGATCGAGAAGCCGAACAGATGCATCACCGCGAAGGTGCCGACGATCGACACGGGCACCGCCAAGAGCGGGATGATCGAGGCCCGCCAGGTCTGCAGGAACAGGATGACGACGATCACGACCAGCACAATCGCCTCGAACAGCGTGTGCACGACGGCCTCGATCGAGGAGCGCACGAATTGCGTCGGGTCGTAGACGATGTGATACTCGACGCCTTCGGGCATCGTCTTCTTGATCTCGGCCATGGTGGCGCGGACGTTGTCGGAGATCTGCAGCGCGTTGGAGCCGGGCGCCTGGAAGATCGGGATCGCCACCGCCTGCTTGTTGTCGAGCAGCGAGCGCAGGCCGTATTCGGAGGCGCCGAGCTCGATGCGGGCGACGTCGCGCAGCCGCGTCACCTCGCCATGCGCGCCGGTCTTCACCACGATGTCGGCGAACTGGTCCTCGTTGGAGAGACGGCCCTCGGCATTGACCGAGAGCTGCAAATCGAGCCCCTTGACGTTCGGCGAGGCGCCGACCACGCCGGCGGCGGCCTCGACGTTCTGCGCCTGGATCGCCTTGACGATGTCGCTCGCCGAGAGTCCGTGCTCGGCCGCCTTCTGCGGATCGACCCACACCCGCATCGAATAGTCGCCGGCGCCGAACAGCTGGACGTCGCCGACGCCGTCGATGCGCGCCAGCCGGTCCTTGACGTTGAGCACCGCGTAGTTGCGCAGATAGGTCGTGTCGTAGCGGCCGTTCGGCGAGTTCAGGTGCACGACCATGGTGAGGTCGGGCGAGCTCTTCTTGGTGATGACGCCGAGCTGCCGCACCACGGCCGGCAGCCGCGGCTCGGCCTGCTGCACCCGGTTCTGCACCAGCTGCGTCGCCTTGTCCGGATCGGTGCCGAGCTTGAAAGTGACCGTGAGCGTCATCGCGCCGTCGGTGGTCGCCTGGCTGCTCATATACAGCATGTTCTCGACGCCGTTGATCTGCTCCTCGATCGGCGTCGCCACGGTCTCGGCGATCACCTTCGGATTGGCGCCGGGATAGGTCGCGCGCACCACGACCGACGGCGGCACGACGTCGGGATATTCCGAGATCGGCATCGAGAACAGCGCAATCAGGCCGCCGAGGAAAATGAGCGTCGACAGCACGCCTGCGAAGATCGGCCGGTCGATGAAGAATTTGGAGAGGTTCATGGGAGGCCCCGTGGTCGGGAGGTCAGCGTGTGGCTGACGTTGTTAGTTGTCTTGATCGGTCGGTCAGCGGGCTCGGTGTACCTCGCCCCGCCAGGGCGAAGCGAAGCTTCGCTAAGGCGGGGAGAGGTCGGATTGCATCGAAGATGCAATCCGGGTGAGGGGGGCCTTCAGCACGGTCGGTGGGTGTGGTGCCCCTCACCCCAACCCTCTCCCCGTGAAGAACGGGGAGAGGGAGCGCACTGCCCGTGGCGCGACGATATCGTCAACGACGATCAGCGCTGCGCCATCTGCTTCGTGTCGGCCCCATCCCGCGCGCCCATCGCGGCCACCTGCGTCTTCAGCAGTGCCCCTGGCCGCACGCGCTGTAGGCCGTTGACGACCACTCGCTCACCCGGCTTCAGCCCCGCCGAAATGATCCGCAGGCCCTCGACGCTGCCGCCGAGTGTCACCGGCCGATACACCGCGCGCTCGTCGTCGCCGACGACCATGACGAACTTCTTGTCCTGGTCGGTGCCGATGGCGCGCTCGTCGAGCAGCACCAGGGACTGCTGCTGCGGCTGGCCCATGCGGACGCGGGCGAACTGGCCGGGGATCAGGGTGCCGGTCTCGTTCTTGAACACGGCGCGGACGCGGATGGTGCCGGTCTGGCCCTGGACCTGGTTGTCGATCAGCTGGATGTGGCCCGACGCGGTGATGCCGCCCGACGTCGTCATCTCCACCGGAATGCGGTCGAGATTGCCGCGCTTGCCGGAGGCGTCGGCCACGGCGGCCAGCGCCCGCAGCACGACATCCTCGGTGGCGTCGAAGCTCGCATAGATCGGATTGACAGAGACCAGGTTGGTCAGCACCGGCGAGGCCGAGCCGGCGGCGACGAGATTGCCGACGGTGACCTCGATGCGGCCGACGCGACCGTCCACCGGCGCGCGCACCTGCGTGTAGTCGAGATTGAGCTTGGCCGCCTGGAGTGCTGCTTCCGCCGCCTTGGCGTTGGCGATCGCCTCGCGATTGCCGTTGTCGCGCTGGTCGAAGTCGCGCTTGGTGACGATCGAGCTGCCGACCAGTTGCGCGCCGCGCTCAAGCTCATTGGCGGCGAAGGAGGCGCGGGCACGCGCGGCTTCGAGCTGGGCCTGGGCGCGGTCGACCTCGGCGGCATAGGGCGCGGGGTCGATCTTGAACAGCACGTCGCCGGCCTTCACCAGGGAGCCCTCGGTGAAATTGGTGGCGAGGATGGCGCCGGCCACGCGCGGCCGGACCTCGACCCGCTCGACGGCTTCGAGCCGACCGGAGAACTCGTCCCACAGGCTGGCCTTGCGCGGCTCGATGACGGAGACCGTCACCGGAACGGCCTGCTCCGGCGCCGCGGCGTGGGCGGCCTGGGGGACGGGGCTGAAATGGAAGTAACGGGTGCCGGCGTAGGAGCCGGCGGCGATCACCACGCCGGCGACGGCAACGGTGCTCAGCCACCGCTTCAGGCGGCTGGGGGAACTTGGTTCGGGCGAAGGCATTGTCGCGCTCCAGATTTGTAGTGCTCGCTACAAATGTGGCGCTGGCAACTCGTTCGCAAGAGACTTATGTAACGGATGCTACGAAAATCCTAGACGGAACTTTGGCGGCTGCGGCAGATCAAAGAAATAGCTAGGAATCGCAAATAGATAAGAATCAGTCGGGGCGGAGACGAAAACAGGAGTTTTGCATCATGGGCGTCGGACGGCCCCGGACTTTCGATCGCGACACCGCGCTGGACCAGGCGATGGAGGTGTTCTGGCGCCATGGCTATGAGGGCGCGACCATCGCCCAGCTCACCGACGCCATGGGCATCAACCCGCCCAGCCTCTATGCCGCCTTCGGCAGCAAGGAGGCCCTGCTCAAGGCCGCGCTCGACCGCTACATCCAGCGCCGCGAAGAGTGGATGGAGGAGGTGCTGGGCGCGCCGACAGCCCGCGAGGTCACCGCGCGGATGCTGATGGGCGTCGCCGAGAAGCAGACCGATCCGTCCAATCCCCCTGGCTGCCTGCTGGTGCAGGGCGGCCTTGCCTGCGGCTCCGGCTCGGCCAATGTGCCGTTCGAGCTGGCCGCGCGCCGCGCCCAGACCGAGGAGCAGCTCCGGCATCGCTTCGAGCGCGCGAAGCAGGAGCGCGACTTGGCGGAGAGCGCCGACCCCGCCGCGCTCGCGCGCTACGTCTCCGCCGTCATCACCGGAATGAGCGTCATGGCGTCCTCGGGCGCCGACCGCGAGTCGCTGGCCCAGGTCGCCGAGGTCGCGATCAAGACCATCGCGGATCAGTCGGTGCCGGCGCCGGTCACCGCGAACTGATCGCTCGCATGCGCTGGGCGACGGGGCGCTCTGCCGTCGTACTGTCTTGTGCTCGCGGACGCGATGCGGTCCCCTGCGGCCGCCTCATTGTCAGCGCGAACCAAGAGCCATTTCTTCATGCGTGTCTTCTCCGCCGCCCTCGCTACCGAGACCAACACCTTTGCGCCGATGCCGACGGGACTCGGGACCTTTCACGAGCGCGCGTACTTTCCGGCAGGGCAGCACCCCGACAAGATGCAGATGCATGGCGGGCCGCTGTGGGCCGCGCGGCAGGTCGGGCCGTTCAAAGGATGGACGCTGATCGAGGGGCTCGTCGCAGCCGCCGTGCCGAACGGGCTCGTCACCCGCGCGGCGTTCGAGACCTTGCGCGACCAGATCCTCGCCGACCTCAAGGCCGCCTTGCCGATTGACATGGCGCTGATCGGCCTGCACGGCGCGATGATCGCTGACGGCTATGACGATTGCGAGGGCGAGCTGCTGTCTCGGATCCGCGAGATCACAGGCCCCGACGTGGTGATCGGCGCGACGCTCGATCCGCATGTCCACATGAGCGAGCTGATGGTGGACAGCGCCGATCTCCTGATCTGCTGGAAGGAATATCCGCACACCGACATCCTCGAGCGCGCGCAGGATCTGGTGAAGCATTGCACCGAGCTGGCCGAGAAGCGGCTCAAGCTGCGCAAGGCGCTGGTCGACACCGACATGATCGTGACCCTGCACACCACGCGCGAGCCGGTCCGCAGCTTCGTCGACCGCATCACCGCGATGGAAGGCAAGGACGGCATCGTCTCGGCCTCGATCGTACACGGCTTCGGCTGGGGCGATACGCCGGCGATGGGCACCAAGGTGCTGGTCTATAGCGACGCGGCCGTCGATCCCGATAGCGCGAAGGCGCAAGGGCTGGCGCGCAAGCTCGCGGACGAGCTGATCGGCATGCGCGACGCCGTGACCGAGCGCATGCCCGGCGTCGATGCCGCGCTCGACCAGGCGCTCGCCAAGGACGGCACCATCGTGCTGGGCGATGCCAGCGACAATCCCGGCGGCGGCGCGCCCGGCGATTCCACCTTCATCCTGCGCCGCGTGCTCGAGCGGAAGATCGAGAACGTCTGCGTCGGCCCGATGTGGGACCCGATCGCGGTGCGCATCGCCTTCGATGCCGGAATCGGCGCCAAGCTTCCCTTGCGCATCGGCGGCAAGATCGGCCCGCTGTCCGGCGAGCCGGTCGATGCGACCTGGGAGGTCAAGGCGCTGAAGGAGAACATGGTGATGACCGGGCTCGCCGGCACGCCGGCCAAGCTCGGCGATTGCGCGCTGATCGCGTGCAATGGCGTCGAGGTCGTGATCACGACGTTCCGCTGCCAGGCGTTCGGGAAGGACTTCTTCACCCAGCTCGGCTGCGATCCCTCCACGCGCAAGCTCGTCGTGGTGAAGTCCGCGCAGCATTTCCGCGCCTCGTTCGCCCCGATCGCGGCCGACATCATCATGGTCGATGCGCCCGGCGTGGTCGCGCGCGACGTGACGAAATTGCCGTACGCCAAGATCAAGCGTCCGAAATGGCCGCTGGATGAGCTGCCGCAATCCTCGCGCGCATGATGTCCCAGAATGCGACGGCGTAGCGCGATGCTGTTAACGTTCGGAACGCGGCTGGAACGAACCGCGTCCGAATCAGCCGCGACTCGCGGTTTGAGATCTGTTCACGGCTAGATGTCGTGGTGCTCTGAGCAGACACGCAACATCCAGCGCGAGCGTTCGTCTCGCGCGGCTTGTCTTCACTTCAAAACGTTAAGCTCAGCGCGCGGCAAGGCTCACGTCGCCGACGATCCGAACCGCCGCATCCACGCTGCTCGCAAACCGATCGGCGTCGGCGAGAACGGCCCCGGCGGCGCGCGCGTGATCAAGGCGACGAGCAGCAGCGCGGCGATCGCGAGCCAGAAGCACAGCCAGAACGCATCGAGATAAGCCAGCACATTGGCCTCGCGCTGCACCTGGCCCGCCAGCGTGCCGACGGCGCGCGCCTTGGCCTGTGCGGCGCCGTGGCTGGTGAAATAGCCGGTCAGCCGCTGCAGCGCGCGGGCGACGTCAACGTCGCCGCTCTGGATGTTGAGGCCGAGATAGGCCGAATGCACCTGCTCGCGCACGCGCAGCCACGTCCCCATCAGCGCAACGCCGATCTCGGCGCCGCCGAGCCGCATGATCTGGATGTAGGCCGCGAACGACGTCGCGCGCGCCGGATCCGAATTCGACAGCGCCATGATGATGATCGGCAGCAGGGTCAGCGCCTGCCCGATCGACTGCAGCATGACGATGCCGATGAAGTCCTCGCGCGCCCAGGCATGGGTGAGCTGGGTGCCCCACAGATTGGCCGCCGCGAAGGCGCTGAACCCGAGGACGACGACGAGGCGCGCATCGACATGACGCAGCAGCCAGATCGACAGCGGCACCAGCACGATCAGCGGCAGCGCGCCATAGATCAGCAGCAGCGAGCCGCTCTGCTCGGGGCGCAACTGGGTGATCGTGGCCAGGAAGTTCGGCACCAGCGATGCGTTGGAGAGGCTGGTCAGCGTGTACAGCAGGATGACCGTCAGCGAGAGCCCGATGTTGCGCGAGAACAGCACGTTGAAATGCGCCCAGGGCTGCGGGCTGAGGGCCTCGTTGACGAGGAAGAGAACGAACAGCACGGCGCCGCCGGCAAGCAGCGCAACGACCGTGCCGGATTGCAGCCAGTCGAGCCGGTTGCCCTGGTCGAGACCGGCATAGATCATCGACACGGCGCTGCCGAGCAGCAGCATGCCGCCCCAGTCGGCATTGCGAAGCAGCGTGCGATTGACCGGCTCGGCGGGCGTGCCGAGATAGACCATCGCCGCCATCAGCGGCGCCAGCACCACGCCCTGCCAGTACATCCATTGCCAGCCGAGATGCTCGACATAGAAGCCGACCAGCGAGGTCGAGGTGTCCAGCGCGAAGCCGACGCGGATGGAGTAGATCGAGATCGCCGGCAGCCACCAGCGGATCGGCAGGTTGCGGAAGATGATCATCAAGGTCGCCGGCACGAAGGTGCCGAGCAGCATGCCGTGGATGATCGCAAGCGTGATCAGGGTCGGGTAGTCGCGCACGAACGGAATGATCAGCGACACCACCGCATAGATCAGGCTGGGAATGCCGAGCACGCGGCGCAGGCCGAACACGGTCGCGAGCCAGGCCACGGCCGGAGCGATGAAGATCTGCGAGCCGATCGCCGCGGTCGAGAGCCACGCGCCCTGGTCGAAGCCGAGCGCGAACGCGCCGCGCAGGTCGGGCAGGCCGACCGATGTCAGGCGGCTGTCGAAATTCGCCAGGAACGAGCCGAGCAGCACGGCGCCGACGGCGAACAGCGGATGCGCCGCCTGGCCGCCCTGCGACAGCGGTCCGCGATCGCTCGCACGGATACCCTCACGGATGCTCTCACTTGGCGCCATCGGCCGCGCCCGTGGTGCGGATGTGGGTCACGACCGACATGCCCGGCAGCAACCGGCTCAGCAGCTTCTGGTCGGCATCGAGTGCGATGCGCACGGGAATTCGCTGCACGACCTTGGTGAAATTGCCGGTGGCGTTGTCGGGCGGCAGCAGCGCGAATTGCGAGCCGGAGGCCGGCGCGATGCGCTCGACGCGGCCGTGGAGCGTCTCGCCCGGGAAGGAATCGACGGTGACGTCGACCGGCTGGCCGGGGGCGACATGCGTGAGCTGCGTCTCCTTGTAGTTGGCGATCACGAACACCTGGGGCAGCGGCACCACCGCGATCAGGCTGCTGCCGATATTGACGTAGTCGCCGGTCTGCACCTGGCGCTGGCCGACGACGCCGTCGAACGGCGCGGTGATCCTGGTGTAGCCGAGCTTGAGCCGCGCCGCGGCCAGCGCGGCCTTGGCGCCGGCCAGATCGGCGCCGCGTTGTTTCTTGGTGCCGGTGAGCACTTCGAGCTGATGACGCTGGGCGGCGATGACGGCGCGGCTGGCGCGCACATCGGCCTGCGCCTTGGCATAGGCGGCGGTGGCCTGCTCCAGCCGCTGCTTGGTGCCGGCCTCGCTCTGCGACAACGATTGCTGGCGCTCTTCCTCCTGGCGGGCCTGCACCTCGGCGGCGCCGGCCGACACCTGCTGCGCTTCGGCCTGCGCAATGGTCGCGTATTGCAGCTCGACCTGGTTGCTCAGATTGTCGAGCGCCGCCTGGGCGGCTTCGACATTGGCCTCGGCCTGCGCGACCTGCGCCTCGTAGTCGGCCGGATCGATCTGGATCAGGAGGTCGCCGGCCTTGACCCGCTGGAAATCGCTGACGGCGACCTTGAGCACCTCGCCGGCGACCCGGCTGGAGAGCTGGGTCATGTCGGCGCGGACATAGGCGTCGTTGGTGGTCTGCGTCGTGGCGTTGCCGGTCCAGGCATTCCAGCGCGAGGTGGCGAGCGCGACGAACGCCAGCGCGACCAGCACGGCCAGCAGCGGAATGCCGAGCCGTGCCCACAGCCCGGGCGCAGGGGCAGGCGAGGGCGGTGGCGCCGATGCCGCGCGTGGCGCCGTATCGACTTGGCTCGCTGGTTCACTCAAGACACGCCTCCTGCAGCTCCCGACATGGATCGAGCCAGACTACAGCTACCGCATTCTGCGATCCGCGCTACCTGTACTCTGGGGTATGGGGGATGCGCGCGGACGCTGGAACAGCCATTCCCGCCCCATGGAACTTGCGCCGGGGCGGCGATGGCAACTCGCATCACCGGGTTCCCGTTCCCGGAGGAAGACAGTTCAACCCGGACTTGGTGTGGGCTGCGGCTTAGCCTACTCTGGCGATATTTCGCGCCGGCCGCAGGCATGGCTGCGCTGATATCGAGAATTCAGGGGAATTATGGGGAACAAGGGTACGATCCTGATTGCCGGCGGGGCCGGCTATATCGGGGCTCATTGCAGCAAGGCGGTTGCCGAGGCGGGTTTCACGCCGATCGTTTACGACAATCTGACGACGGGGCACCGTAGCTTCGTGAAATGGGGGCCGCTGGTGGTCGGCGACATCGCCGACAGCATCAAGGTGGCGAGCACCATCCGGCAATATGACGTGCGGGCCGTGATGCACTTCGCGGCCTGGAGCGCCGTCGGCGAGTCCGTGGCCGATCCGCAGAAATATTATCTCAACAATGTCGCGGGCACGCTCGGCCTGCTGCAGGGCATGCGCGAGGCCGGCTGTACGCGGCTGGTGTTCTCCTCCACGGGCGCGGTCTATGGCAATGCCGGACGTGAGCCGATCCCGGAGAGTGCGGCCGGGCCGACGGTCAATCCCTACGGCCGCTCGAAATTCATCATCGAGCAGATCCTGTCGGACTACCGCGCCGCCTACGGCTTCTCCGCCACGGCGCTGCGCTATTTCAACGCCTGCGGCGCCGACGCCTCAGGCGTGATCGGCGAACTGCGCGATCCCGAGACCCACCTCATCCCGCGCGCCCTGATGGCGATCCTCGGCCATGTCCCGGATTTCGCGATCTTCGGCACCGACTACGAGACGCCGGATGGCACCGCGGTGCGCGACTACATCCATGTCGACGACCTCGCCGCGGCCCATATCGCGGCGATCGGACGGCTGCTGGAGGGACACACTGGCGGCGCCTACAATCTCGGGACCGGCAGCGGCTATTCGGTGCGCGAGATCGTCGATGCGATCCGCCAGGAGACCGGCGAGCAGGTGCCGCTGGTCTATTGCGAGCGCCGCCCCGGCGATCCGCCGGTTCTGGTCGCCGATCCCCGGCGCGCCGAGCAGGAGCTCGGCTTCAAGGCGCGCCACTCCGACCTCGGCCATGTCATCCGATCGGCCTGGGCCTGGCACCAGAAGGCGCACCCGCGAATCGTCTGAGCAGGGGCGCCAGTCGAAGACACGCTACGCCGCCGCTGGCGGCGTATGCGCGTACTCGTCGATGAGGCTTTCCATGCGCTCGTCGTCGACCGACCAGTTGCCGATCTCGACGCTGTCACGGAAAAAATGGATGCTGTGCGCCGGTGAGCGGACGTTGTCGCCGCGAATCATCCGGAGCAGGTTTTGCGCCACGCGGCAGTGATCGCCGGGCAGCCTGAGGTCGAAGAATGCGTCGCCATAGCCCGGCAGCGGCGTGCCGGCCGAATCGCGAACTTCCATGCGCAACTGTGCCATGCTCGCATTCAACGACAGCAACGGTTTCCGCCCGGTAAATGCCGCCGCGGCGGAGATGATTCGCGACGCCGTCTACGGCGTGATCATCTCGCGTGAGACGCCGCGCGGCGCGGCGATCTCCTTCCAGGTGGAATTGGCGACATGCACAGGCGGGAACGCCGGCCGTTCGACATAGCGGCCGTCGCCGGCTTGCGCGCGCAGCTCGCCGTCACGCCAGGCGATCCGTCCGCGCGACACGGTGACGACCGGGCCGCCGGTGCAGGTGAAGCCCTCGAAGACGTTGTAGTCGATGCGGCTGACCTGGCGGGTCGCGCTGATCGTCTTGTGCATCGCCGGATCCCACACCACGAGATCGGCGTCGGAGCCGGCCATCACGGCGCCCTTGCGCGGGAAGATGTTGAGGATGCGCGCGATGTTCGCCGAGGTGACCGCGACGAACTCCTCCTTGGTCAGGCGTCCCGTTTCGACTCCCGCGGTCCACAGCAGCGGCATCCGGTCCTCCAGCCCGCCGGTGCCGTTCGGAATCCTGCGGAAGTCGCCGCGGCCGAGCCGCTTCTGCGCGAGCGTGAAGGCGCAATGGTCGGTCGCGACCACCTGCAGCGAGCCGGATTGCAGCCCGGCCCACAGGCTGTCCTGATGCGACCGGTCGCGGAACGGCGGCGACATCACGCAGGCCGCGGCCTGGTCCCAGTCCGCGGCGCGATACTCGCTGTCGTCGAGCAGCAGATGCTGGATCAGCGGCTCGCCATAGACGCGCTGGCCGGCGGCGCGGGCGCGCGCGATCGCCTCATGCGACTGGCGGCAGCTGGTGTGCACGACATAGAGCGGCGCACCGGTCATGTCGGCGATCATGATCGCGCGGCTCGTCGCCTCGCCCTCGACCTCCGGCGGCCGCGAGAAGGCGTGGCCCTCCGGCCCGTCGATGCCGCGCGCCAGCATCGCCTCCTGCAACCGCGCCACGACGTCGCCGTTCTCGGCATGGACCAGCGGCATCGCGCCGAGCGCGGCGCAACGCGCGAACGAGTTGTACAACTCGTCGTCGTTGACCATCAGCGCGCCCTTGTAGGCCATGAAATGCTTGAAGGTGTTGATGCCGTAGGTCTGGACCACGATCTCCATCTCGTCGAAAACCTGCTTCGACCAGGAGGTCACCGCCATGTGGAAACCGTAGTCGGCCGCCGCCTTTTCCGACTTGCGCCGCCAGTCCTGATAGGCCGCCAGCATCGACTGGCCGGGATCGGGGATGCAGAAGTCCACCACCATCGTGGTGCCGCCGGCGAGTCCGGCCTTGGTGCCCCATTCGAAATCGTCGGCCGACACGGTGCCCATGAAGCCGAGCTCGAGATGGGTGTGCGGATCGATCCCGCCAGGCAGCACGTAGCAGCCGTCGGCATCGATCACCTCGGCCGACAGCGGCGGCTCGATTGCAGTGCCCACCGCGAGAATGGTGCCGCCCTGGATCAGGACATCGGCGCGCCGGGAATGATCGTGGTTCACCACCGTGCCGCCGCGGATGAACAGTGACATCGCTTCGCCCCCGCACTTGTCATCGCCTGAGGCGGCATCCACCTGCCGCCACGGTCGAATCTAGCGCGGGCGCGTGAAACCGCCTGATCAAATTTTGACCAGAGCAGCGCCTTACCCAGGGCAGACGACGCGCAGCTGATGTCGTCAGTTGGTCACGGCGCGGCCGGCGACCGGGAGCTGCTTGGGGCGTGGTTTGACCGTCCTGCCGTTCAGGATCCGGCCGATGATAGTATTCCGCACCAGCAGGTGATAGCTCGCCAGCATGAGAGGAAGCGCGATCAGCAGAATGAGCGCGAACTTGACCGGCCATGGCCAATCGAGCTGCGAGACCAAAAGCTGCAGCGCCATCACGATGGGCATGTGGATGATGTAGAGCCAATAGGAGGCATCGGCGAGATAGCGCCGCGTATGGCTGAAGCCGGCCAGGAAGCGTAGCGCCAGGCCGATCGCGGCGAAGGTCGTGGTCCAGATCGCCAGCGCGTAGGCGATCGCGCCCGCGAGTCTGAGCGTGGCGAGATCGACCGGAGCACTCCAGACGCGGGTTGAGACCTGCATCACCGAGAACGCCAGCATGAAGCTGAGCGCGATCAGGATCGCGGCAGCGAGCGTGTTGGACAGCCAGCGTTGCTCCATGAGCCGCAGCAGCGCGATCTGCCGATGCAGCAGCCAGCCGACAGCTAAGGCACTGCCGAATCCGATCCAGGCCTGGCTGGGGGTGATCAGCGACTGGTCGGGCGTGCGCACGCCGATGAAGCCGATCCAGGTCGGATCGAGACTGAGCGCGATCAGGATCGGCAATGCCAGAATCGCGGGCGCGAGCCGGCTGTGCATGATCAGCGCGAACAGGCGGTCCAGCACCGCGCGCAGCCGTCCGTCGGCGTCGACCGCGAGCACGATCCACCGCAACAGCAGGGCCGCGGCGTACAGCTCGATCAGCATGTAGAGAAACCACAGATGCGTCAGCGGAAAGCGCGGCAGCACCGGCGGCCAGCCGCCCATGCCCGGCGTCGGCCCGCCGTTGGGAAAGTGGCTGGCCCACACCACCAGAGCGGCCATCGGCATCATCACGAGCGGCCAGGCGACCACCAGCGGCAGCGCGATCCGCAGCAGGCGGTCCTTGACGAACCCCGCCGCCCCGCGGCGGTGCAGGCTCATGCGGGCGAAGAAGCCGGCCATCAGGAAGAAGGTCGTCATCCGGAAGATGTGGATGACGAAGGTGACGACGCCGAGAACGGCACTCGTATGGGTGTCTTCGATGAACCAGAACCGGTGCGGGCCGAGCGGCAGGAACGACGTCGCCGCGTGCAGCACGATGCCGAGCAGCAGCGCATAGGCCCTGACCGCATCGAGCGCATGCAGCCGTTCGGAGGAGGGAGAGATGACGTTGGTCATGACGTTCTCAGGGAAAGAGGGACGGGGCCATTTCTGCGCCCGCGCGCCATGTCGCGTTGGCCGCATCCCGGATTCGGCCAGCCGAATTCTTCAATCACCTTGCCGAATTCTCAAAATCGGGTGGTGCCTCCGCGCCTCCTGCCAGCGCCTGGCGGCGGAATTCCGTCGGCGTCATGCCGGTCGCAGTCTTGAAGGCGCGGTTGAACGGCCCGATCGACTGGAATCCGGCGTCGATCGCGATGGTCAGCACCGGCACCTCGCGCTGGCTCGGATCTGCGAGCGCGGCCTTGGCGTCGTCGAGCCGGTAGCGGTTCAGGAAGGCGTTGAAGTTGCGATAGCCGAGGCCTTCGTTGATTGCCTGCCGCAGCCGATATTCCGGCACGTTGAGCTCGGCCGCGAGGCCTCCAATCGAGAGACCCTCCCTGCGATAGATGCGCTCCACCGTCATGAGCTGGTCGAGCCGGCGCAGCAGCAGGGGCGCCACGGCAGGGCGTTCGCCGGCGGTGATGTGCGTTCCCTGCGGCTCATCGGCGCCTGCAGCAGCCAGCATGGCGGGGCTCGGCAGCGCCGCCGCCGCGTTCGCTCCGAACAGAGTCCAGCTGGCGAGCATCGCAAGCGTGCACAGCGTCAGCGCGCTGATGAAGCTGCCGAGTCCGCCCGTATTGGCCGCCATGCCGAGCACCTGTCCGGGAATCGGCAGCAGCGCCGGCCCGGCGACGAAGATGATGAAACTGAGGTTCAGGACCAGCACGGCCATGCGCAGCAGCCGCCGCCGCGCGATCAGGTCGTCGCGCCAGGTGGTCACGGTCTGCATCAGCGCGAGCAGAGAAAACGCGACCGCCACCACGGACAGGCCCTTGGCGCAGATCTTGGTGACCACAGGCCACATCGGCCAGCTCAGGGACGCCGTGAAGCCGAGGATGATCACGGCAAGCCAGACCGCGCCGTGCCACGGCTTCAGCGCAAAGTCGTCATCGAAGGCGGCGCGCGCCCACAGCCAGAACACGACCGGTTGCGCCGAGAGGATCGGCAGGGTCCACCAGAAGGTCGAGACCGGAATGAAAGGTGCAGTGGCGACGGCGAAACCGGCGCCACCCGCGGACATCGCAAGGCCGAGCACGGCCTGGCAATTGCCCGGACGCAGCCTGATCAACACGAGGACCATCATCGTGAACAGTCCACTCGCCGCGCCGCGCAGTCCGAGATCGAACGCCGTGAGACCGATGTCTTGCACGTCTATCGCATTCCACTCTGAGCTGGGCGATCATGGCATATCGCCCTTGGGGCGAACAGTCCCAGGTGGCGCGCTGCCGAAGGCTGTTCGAGCAGAAAGAGAAGGATCATGAACTCTGGAGCGAAGGTGTTCGCCCTTGCCCTCACCGTGCTGTTGTCGATGCTCCGGCTGGCTCCGGCCGGTTTGGACGACTTCAAAGTCGAAGCAATCGAGGTCGTCGGTGAGCGGGACAAAGCCGATGTTGGTGTGATGGGCGATCGGCCGCGGCCGATGATCAGGGTGACGCTATCCTCCGATGTCGATCTGCGAGGTTATAAGAGGGCCGGCTTTCATGTTGGCGTACACGGCGGTGTCTGTCTCGAGGGAAGCTTTACCGCTGACGAAACCAAGAATTTGATGGGAGCGTATGTGTACGACGAATTTGGCAACATCGATGACGATCGGGACATTCCGTCATCGGGTGCGTCGGTCTACGCCTATCACTTCTATGTCGATGTTGCCTTCAAGAGGCTTTTTGAACCCATCCCCGGGCAGTCCCCGCCGTTTTCATGGGACTTGCGCAACAAGCCGGAAGACGTTTGCTTCGTCGTCCGGGGCGGCAACATGCTCGGGGGCGGTTTCGCGACGAACCGCATGATGATTGCCGGCGCGGACATCAGCGATGCAATTCTGCGCAGCGACCTCACCAAGGAAAGCGCAAGTGCCAAGAAATCTGGCGTTCGAGATCGTCGTCGGGGAGCAAAGATCCAGGCGCCCTGAACCGCTAAGCGTCATGCCGACAGCCGTGCTGCCGGTGCCCCGTGAGGTCGCCATGGGCTGTTCATCGAGCCGCGTTGTCCGCCGCCACCAGTCCCGTCACCATCGCTTTCACCATCGCCGCGATCTGCTGGCGCAGCAGCGCCAGCGGCACGGCGATCAGCTTCTGCTCGAGACCGAGCGCGACCATGCCGTGGACCGCCGAAAACAGACTGCGCGCGATCACGCTGATGTCGTCGAACGAGCGCTGCGGAAACAATGCCGCCAGCGGCTGGTGGATGTGACGGAAAAGATGCATCTGATCGGCGACGGCCCAGTCCGGCAGCGGCTTGTCGGGCGCCATGCGATGTTCGAACAGCGCGCGCCAGAGTTCGAGATTGTGGGCGGCGAAGTCGCAATAGGCCACCGCGATCCGCTCCAGCGCCGCCTCGGGGCCGGACGGGCCGGCGCTCTCGGCGGCCGACAGCTCTGCATCGAGCCGTGCCAAAGTGCGTGAGCCGACCATCAGCACCAGCTCGTCGACATCGGCGACGAGGTTGTAGACGGCGCCGTTGGCGACACCGATCTCCTGGGCGAGATCGCGCGTCTTGAGGCCCGCCAGCCCCCTCGTCTTGATCATCCGCTCGGCCGACTCGATTAGGGCATCGCGCTGTTTCGCACGTCTTTCCAGGGTTTTAGACATTGTTTACCAAAATCTTGAGCGACGCTCAAAATAATTCTTGAGCAACGCTCAGGTTTACGTTAGAAGAAATCACATGAGCGATGCTCATAACAGGGAGCTGACAATGTTCAAGACCGTTCTGACGCTGTTTCGGGGCACCGTCGCCGTCGCGGAGGAGGAGCTGCAGGACCGGACCGCGCTGGTGATCCTGGATCAGCAGATGCGCGATGCGGCCGCGGCCGTCGAGCGCAGCAAGCGCGCGCTGGCGCTCGCCATCGCGCAGGACCAGCAGGAGGGCAGGCGGCTGGAGGCCACCTTGGCCCGGATCACCGATCTCGAAGTGCGCGCCACCGCCGCGCTCTACGGCGGCCGCGAGGATCTGGCGCGGGAGGCCGCGCAGGCGATCGCAGGGCTCGAGGCCGAGCGCGATGCCGCCAAGACCGCGCGGGCGCTGTTCGCCACCGAGATCAGCCGGCTGAAGAAACACGTCGCCGGTGCTGAAGCCCGCATCGCCGAGCTCGATCGCGGCCGCCGCATCGCCCGCGCTTCGGAGGCCGTGCGCAACCTGCGTCGCGGCGGCATCGAGGCGGCGCGTCCCTACGAATGCACGCTGCCGGAAGCGGAGGCGACCTTGAAGCGGCTACGCGAGCGGCAGATGGAGGCGCAGGCCGCCGACGAGGCGCTGATGGAGCTCGACGCGGCCACAGGCCCGATCACCACGGCCGAGAAGCTCGCCGAGCAGGGATTCGGCCCGCGCATCAAGACCACCGCCGACGACGTGCTGGCGCGGCTGAAGGCCGGCCGCAACGTCCCGGCAAACTGATGTCCTTGAACGACCCATCTTAACGCATCCATCCAACTCATGTCACAGGAGCCGATCATGAACCAGAACGCCCAGCCCCACAGCGGTGCCTTCGTCACATTCTCCTACGTTTCGTTCGCTGCCTCCGCCTTCCTCGTTGCGATCGGCGTGTTCTTCATGCCGATCGATCTCTGGATGAAGGGCTATCTGACGATGGGCATCGTCATGCTGGTGCAGACCTGCGTCACCCTGACCAAGACGCTGCGCGACCGCCACGAGAGCAGCAAGCTCGTCAACCGCATCGAGGACGCCCGCGCCGAGCGCCTGCTGATGGAGGTGTCGAAGGCGGCGTGAGGCGTAGCCCTTCCTCCCTTCTCACTCCAAGAGAGGCCGGTGCGCGGGGTGGCCCCTCACCCCAACCCTCTCCCCGTGAAGAACGGGGAGAGGGAGCGCATCCGACCCGGAGCGACGAGGTTGCGCTCACAGCTGGCGTCAGCACGTTGGATTTTTCTCCGCGCAGGAATGTGGTCGATATAGCTGGCACTGATAGGCCAAGGCCAGCGCCACGGCGGCAGTCTGCTCCCTCTCCCCGTTCTTACGGGGAGAGGGTTGGGGTGAGGGGCAGCCACGCGGGCAGACTTTGCCGCGATGACCATCGTTCAAGCTGCGTTTACCGTGACAGAGGCTCCGCTGCGCGTCATGGCCATACATTAACGCGGCTCGGCCTATCAACGGCGGGCGGGCGGTCTGCCGATTCGCCGGGCGGATGAGGGGAATGAACGTCGTCGCAGCCGCAAGGCGTATTCGTGACAGCCTCGGCTTCTGGCTCACCGCGCTGGGCCAGGAGGCGATCGACCTGTCGCTGCGCACGCATGCGGATCTGCGTACGCGGATCGTCGAAAGTCCCGGCACGACCCTGGACGATGCGGCGCTGGCTGCCCTCGTCGCCGATCTCCGCGCCATCGCCGGCAAGACGCTGCCGGCAGGCGATCTCACCTACGGCATCTTCTCGGGACAACGCGAGGCGCTCGCGCGCGCGATCATCACGCTCGTCTCCGATGCCTCGACCGGCCGGCCCATCGCCTTCAACGCGCTGGCGGTGATGCAGGTCGCGCGCGACGGCGAGACGCAGGAGGTCATTCATCTCGGGCTCGTGATGGTCGATCCCGACGCGCGCGGCAAGGGACTGTCCGGCGTGCTCTACGGCCTGACCACGCTGCTGCTGTTCATCCGCGACGGTCTGCGGCCGAAATGGATCTCCAACGTCACGCAGGTGCCGGCGGTGGCCGGCATGGTCTGCGAGACCTTCTCCGACGTCTATCCCTCGCCGCAGCCGCAGGCGCGCGCGAGCTTCGCGCATCTCGAACTCGCGCGCGGCATCATGGCTGCGCATCGCGCTGTGTTCGGCGTCGGCCGCGAGGCCGGTTTCGACGAGACCCGCTTCGTCATTACCGATGCCTATACCGGCGGCTCGGATGCGCTGAAGAAGACCTATGACGAGGCGCCGAAGCATCGCGACGACGTCTACAACGGCTTCTGCGCGCGCGAGCTGGACTACGCCAGGGGCGATGACCTGCTGCAGCTCGGCCGCATCGATCTCGCCGCCGCCCGCCGCTATCTGCTGCGCGCAATTCCCTCGGGCTCGCTGCCGGCGCTGCTGGCAACCTCGGCCGTGCTGGCGCTGCAGCGGATGATCCTGCCGCTGCTGCATTGGCTCGATGACACAAGGCCGTTCGGCACCTTGCGCCCGCGCGTTCCGTCGAGCGAGGCCGCGCAATGATGCCGGGCGTCGTCGCCGACTCCGTCGTCAATCTCTGCGGCGCAATCGGCCTTGCCGTCGCCGCCGCGATGCTGCACCGGCGCGACCCCAGGGGGCCGCTGACCGCGCGGCTGGTCGCCTTGCTGGCGCTGGTCGCCACGCTGTTCCTGCTGCGCGGCCTCGCCTGGTGGACCGACAACGCCACGCTCGACCGCATCTCGCTGATCCCGGCGGCGCTGATCCCGCTCGGCGCGCTCGTCGTCACCGAGGGCCTGCTGCGCCGGCATGCGCATCGCGGACTGAAAACGGCCGCGCTGCTCGGCGGCGTCGTGCTCGCGCTGGCCGGAGCGCTCGGTCCGGTCGCGTTCGAGAACCACCATACGGCGGTGCTGTCGGCGTTTCAGCTCGCGGGCTTTGCGATCTGCGCCTGGCTGCTGCTCCGCCGCGACCGCGGCAACCTGCTTGCCTGGGAGAACCGCGCCATCGATCGCGTCGCCTCCGGCGCGCTGATCGTCATTCCCTTCATCGTCACCGATTTCCGCGTGCTCGCGCCGGACATGCCGGTGCGGCTCGGCGCGCTCGGCGCGCTGCTTGCGGTCACCGCGATCCTGATCGCGGGCGCCAGCGCCGAGGCGCAGCGCCAGGGCCTGTGGCTGACCTTGCTGCGACTCTCAGGCGCGGCCGTGCTCGGCGCCGCCGCAGCCGCGTTGTCGCCTGACGTCGATGTTGCGCAACTGACGCGCTTCTGCGCGGTGGCGATCGCGGGCGTGCTGACGATCGGCCTGTTGGGAGATGCGTTGCGCGCGATGCTCGAAGCGCGGCAGCCCGGCGTGCTCGATTCGATCGGCGCCGCCACCGCGGCGACGCGCGATGAGCTGATCGCCGAGCTCACCCGCCAGCCGATCTTCGAGAGCGCGCGACGCTATCGCGAGCCGGAGCTCGTCGCCTACGATCCGCCGCTGCTGCGCGACTTTCTCGCCTCCCGCCGCGTGCTGCGGCGGGCCGACGCCTCATGGGGCCTGGCAGCGAGCGACCCTTCCGTCGAGCGCATGGTCGCGCTGATGACGGCGCGGCATGCGACGCATGTGATCGTGCTGTCGCATCAGCCGGTCGATCTCATCGTGCTCGCGGTCTCCGTGATCGCGGCCGATCCGGCCACCGAAACCGCGCTCGCACTGGTCAGGCGCCTGCTGGTGCAGGCGCCTGAGGCGGCTACGCCCACATGTGATGATGGGCGTGCTGATGCTGCGACATGTCCACCTGGGGCAGGTCGATGACTGGCGCCTCCGGGACGGTCGTCGCGGCGCCGTGTGAGGACGCGGCGCCCGGCAGCATGATCACGTTCGCGGCCGGCTGGGCCATGATCTCCGCGAGCACGGCGGCCGCGCTGGCGTTGCCGCCGCCGGTCGTCGCCAGCACCTGCGCGACGGTGGTGCCGTTGACGTCATAGGCGCCGCCATTCACCGGGATGTTGTTGCCGCCGACATCGGCCGCGTTCTGGTGCATCTGGTCGGCGGCGGCCGCCACCAGCGCCTTGTTGCCGGTCTGGAAGCCTTCGAGGATCTTGGCGATCTCCGCGCCGAGCGTGCTCTGGTCGCCGAGCAACTCGTTGTCGAAGCGGGCCTGGAAGATGCCGCCCTGCGCCGCATCGAAATCGGTGACGTCCTTCTTGAACGTCATCAGGTCGGCGGTGACCTTGGCCATCGCGGCGGCGTCGCCGGCATTGACGGCTGCGATCGCGGCCTTGCCCAGCGCGTTCGACTGCGCGATGAACATGGCCCAGAAATCGGTCTGCGCCTGGTTGTCCTGATAGGCCGGCGTCGGATTGAGGAAGTCGCCGAACTGGGTCCAGCCGTTGAGGCCGTTCTGCTGCGCCATGTTGGCGAGGTTGGTGTCGCCGGCGACGATGTCGATGATATCGAGGAAGTCGTCGTTCAGCGCCCGGCCGATGTCGACATTCCCCGCCGCGCCGTTGATGTGGGTATTGACCAGCGCGAGCTGATCGATGATCGCGAGCGCGTGGACGCCGGTGAGTCCGCCGAACTGCAGCGGGTTGGCCGCGACCAGCGCGTTGAGGCCGGCGATCAGCGCGTCGACATCGTTCTGGATGAGTTCGACATTGCTGTCGTTGACCCCGCCGAGCAGCCGGTTGGCGGCATCGTTGAAAATCAGCCCGAGCTCGGCCAGCGTGCCCTTCGGCGCGGTCGCAGCCGTGACGCCGTCCGGCAGAAGCTGCGGCACCTGCAGGAAGCCGGTGGCGCCGTCGGCATTGGTGGTCTTGCCGGCCAGCGTCGGATCGTTGTTGACGACGTTGAGAATGTCGAGATGCGCGTTGCGCAGCGCGGTCTCTGCGGCGGCGATGCTGCCGAACGCGCCGCCGCCGGTCACCGAGGCCATCGCGGCATCCTGCGCGATCGTGATGTCGGCGAGGATCTTGTTGACGCTGGCGAGCGCCTGGCCGTTGAACTGGCCGGCCGCGACCATCGCCTTCAGCCCGTCCTGAATCACGGTGAGGTCGCCGGTGTAGTTGTAGATGCTGCCCAGCCCCTGGCCGCCTTCCTCGACCACGTTGCGCCACAGCCCGCCTTCCAGGAAGCGCGTCGCGTCGTTGAAGACGATGCCGAGGTCGGCAAAGCCGAGTGCCGGCGTCGGCGGCGTGGGGGTGGGCGGCGTTGGTGTCGGCGGAGTCGGAGTGGGAGGCGTGGGGCACGGCGGCGGCGCCGGCTGGCAATGATGATTGTGATGATGGTGGTGGTGATGGTTGTGATGATGATGATCGTGGTGACTGTCGTGATGGTGACGGTGATGGCGCGTCATGTCCGATGGTCTCCCCAATGCTGCGCCCCCCCCAACGCGTTCGCCGGCGCGCGATTTGCTGCGGCTGACGCGGGTGCGGCGATGGCGCCGATCTGACGCCTGCTTCGTGGCGGCTTCGCGCAGGGATTGTGGAATGCGTCTGCGTCAGATTGTCGTGCCGTGCGACCGATGCAACTGCGGCGTCTCATCGCTTGACGGCGAATGTCTCGCTGAGCGGTCGGGCGCGGTGCCCGCCGCGATTCAGCGAGTTGCGCACACATTCGACGCCGTCATTCGCGCGATGATGGCCGTTGCGGGAAGCCGATTGCGACGATCCGACGCGCCGGGAACCGGCACGTCGCCGTGTGGTGACGACGCGCCACAGCCGCGGCGTGACCGGATCATGGCGATGTCTTCAGGAACGTCGCAAATGCGTCGGCATAGTCCGCATGCCAGCGTGACAGCGGCGGCCGGTTCTCGACGATGTCGCCGGCGGCCCACAGGATGCGCCGCTCGTCGAGCGAACGCGGCACGTCATTGTCGGGACACAGCACGTAGAAGTCACCGGCGGAGACGCGCTCCAGCATGAAATCGACGGTCTGCTCCGGCGTCCATGCGCCGGCGGGCTTCTCGACGCGGCCATTGGCGGTGAGCGGCGTGAACACGAAGCCGGGAATGAACAGATGCGCCGTCACCTGGCAGTCCGGCGTGTTGCGCAACTCGTGCTGCAGCGCCTCGGTGAACGCCTTCACGCCGGCCTTGGAGACGTTGTAGGCGGGATCGCCGGGCGGCGTCGTGATGCCCTGCTTGGAGCCGGTGTTGATGATGAGAGCGGGCTTGCCTTGTGCGATCATGTTGGGCGCGAACATTTGCGAGCCGTGGATGATGCCCCACAGGTTGACGCCGAGAATGCGCTGCCAATTGTCCTCCGGCCCGAACATCTTGCTGCCCGGCTGGATGCCGGCATTGTTCATCAGCACGTCGACGCGGCCGAAGCGCGCGCGCACCGCCGCCTCCAGCGCGGCCACGCTGTCGCGGCTGCTTACATCTGTCTTGGCGGTCATCACCGCGGCCTCGCCGCGTGTCGCGGCGGCGCCGACCTTGGCGGCCGCCTCGTTCAGCCGGGCTTCGTCGACATCGGCGATGCAGACGTTCAGGCCGCGCTCGGCGAAGCGGATGGCGGCGGCGAGGCCGATGCCGGAGGCGCCTCCGGTGACGACGGCGGTGTGATCGGCTGACAGAGCAGGGTGGGGCACGGCGTATTTCTCCGGCTGGACGAGAAAACATCTGTCTATGACGTCCGGACGCGGCCGCAAGATCATCCGGCGCGCGGCATGACAGGTCTTCGCGGCTGCAACGCGAGCGATGGCCCGCGGTTGCACGGCGTCCGTTTTCGGCATGGAGGATCTGCTCATGCGGAGGTCGCGCCGACATTGCCACCGTCATGTTTTGCGAACAAGATGACCTCAACCGACAACATAACGACATTCTCTGGGGGAGAAATGCTGCCTGCGCTGTTTTCGCCGCTGACGATCGGTCCATATCATCTCAAGCATCGCGTCGTGATGGCACCCTTGACGCGCATGCGCGCCGCCAGGGAGACGCTCGCGCCGCGCCCGCTCAACGTCGAATATTATGCGCAGCGCGCGACCCCGGGCGGCCTCATCATCGCCGAGGCCTCGCCGGTGCTGCCGACCGGCACCGGCAGCCCGAACGTGCCCGGCATCTATAGCGATGCGCAGGTCGCCGGCTGGAAGCAGGTCGTCGACGCCGTCCACGCCAAGGGCGGGGTCATCTTCCTGCAGCTCTGGCACGTCGGCCGCGTGTCGCATTCGTCGTTCCAGCCGGGCGGCGCGCTGCCGGTGGCGCCGTCGGCGATCGCGATCGGCGACGATCTCAAGGCGATGACGGCGGAAGGGAAGGGCGCCGCCTATGAGACGCCGCGCGCGCTGGAGACCGACGAGATTCCGGCTCTCGTCGCGGCCTATGGCCAGGCCGCGCGCAACGCGATGGCGGCCGGATTCGACGGCGTCGAGGTGCACGGCGCCAATGGCTATCTGATCGAGCAGTTCCTGCAGACCCGCAGCAACCAGCGCACCGACCGCTATGGCGGCTCCATCGAGAACCGCTGCCGCTTCCTGCTGGAAGTCACCGAGGCCGTGATCGCGGCCTGCGGCGCCGACAAGGTCGGCGTGCGGCTGTCGCCCTATGGCATCGCCAACGGCTCCGGCGAGGCCGAGCCGATGCCACTCTACACCTATGCGATCGAAGCGCTGAACAGGCTCGGCATCGCCTATCTGCACCTGATCGAGCCGCGCTCCTCCGGCGCCGGCCGCGCCGACGTCAATTGGCAGAACGTGCCGTCGGCGATTGCGCTGTTCCGTCCGGTCTGGAAGGGCGTGCTGATCGGCGCCGGCGGCTTCACCGGCCAGCCGGCGGAGGCCGCCGTGGCCGGCGGCCAGGCCGATGCCATCGCCTTCGGCCGCTACTTTATCAGTAATCCGGACCTGCCGGCCCGCCTGCAGCACGGCTGGCCGCTGACGCCGTACAACCGCCCGACCTTCTATGGCGGCGAGGAGAAGGGCTACACGGATTATCCGGCGTATGACGCGACGGTGAACGCGTAGCGCCGGCGCTCTCTCCACCGTCATTGCGAGGAGCGAAGCGACGAAGCAATCCAGAGTCGCGCGCGCCGCCCCTGGATTGCTTCGCTCCGCTCGCAATGACGGGGAAAGAGCTTGCACTCAGACTGAGGCTGCGTTGCTCGGAGGACACCTGATGAAAAACCGCACCACCGGACGCTCGGCCTTTCTCGCGCTGCTCAAGGACGAGGGCATCACGCATCTGTTCGGCAATCCCGGCACCACCGAGCTGCCGGTCATGCACGCGCTGAAGGATCATCCCGATCTGACCTACGTCATGGCGATGCAGGAGAGCCTGGTGGTGGCGATCGCCGACGGCTTCAGCCGCGCCTCGGGACGGCTTGTCGCCTGCAACGTCCATGTCGCGCCCGGCCTCGGCAATGCGATGGGATCGCTCTACAACGCGCAGTTCACGGGCACGCCGATGATCCTGACCGCCGGCCAGCAGGAGCAGGGTCACGGCCTGATGGAGCCGCTGCTTTATGGTCCGCTGGTGCGCATGGCCGAGCCGCTGGTGAAATGGGCGGTGGAGGTGACGCGTCTGGAAGACCTGCCGCGCATCGTCAGGCGGGCCGCGAAGGTTGCAGCCACGCCGCCGACCGGCCCGGTGTTCATCTCGCTGCCCGGCGACATCCTCAACGCGGAAGCCGGCATCGAGCTCGGCCGCTCGACCCGTGTCGATGCGCGCGTGCAGCCCTCTGCCGACGCGCTGCGGGCGCTCGCGCAGCGTATCCTCAAATCGCAGCGGCCGGTGATCATCACCGGTGACGAGATCGTCAAGAGCGATGCGCTGCAGGCCGCTGCCGATTTCGCCTCTGCGCTGGGCGCGCCCGTGCATCAGCAGTCCGCGCCCTATGGCTCGCATTTCCTCTCCGAGCATCCCTGCTACATCGGCTCGCTGTCGCGCGCCCAGAAACAGGTGCGCGATCTGCTCGCGCCGCATGATCTCCTGATCGTGCTCGGCGCCGACCCCTTGCGGATGTCCGTGCACAGCGAGATCGAGCCGCTGCCCGATGGCCTGCCGATCATCCAGATCGGCCTGGTCGATTGGGAGCTGGGCAAGAACTTCGGCGCGGAGATCGCGCTTAAGGCTGATGTCCGCGAAACACTTCTCCAGTTGACGCCGCTGCTGCGCGAGCTTGGCGGCGGGCCGCTACAGGCCGCGGCACAGGCGCGCATCGCGGAGCTGTCGTCGAAGAACTGGAGCGCGCGGCGCCAAACGCTCACGGCGCAGATCGAGACGGCCCGCGACAAGACGCCGATCGATCCCGATTATCTGGCGCTGCAGGTCGCCCAGGCAATGCCCGAGCACGGCATCCTGGTCGACGAAGGCCTCACCTCGGCGCGCTACATGACGGCGCTGTGGCCGTATCGCGACCGCTACAATTATCACGGCCTCGCCTCCGGCGGCATCGGCTGGGGCCTGCCGGCCTCGGTCGGCGTCAGCCTCGCCAATCCCGACCGTCCCGTGGTGTGCTACTCCGGCGACGGCAGCGCGATGTACTCGATCCAGGCGCTGTGGACCGCCGCCCACCACAAGCTGCCGCTGTCGGTCGTCATCGTCAACAATGGCGGCTACCGCATCATCAAGCAGCGCCTGCTGTCGTTCCACGGCGACGACAACTACATCGGCATGGACTTCGTCGATCCCCAGGTGGACTTCGCCGGGCTGGCACGGTCGCTCGGCTGCGAGGCGCTGCGCGTTAGCGATCCGCGCGAGCTGAAGCCCGTGTTGTCGGAGGCCTTCCGGCGCCCCGGCACCAAGCTGATCGAGGTGATGGTCAGCAATGCGGTGAATTGAGAGCGCCGTGGTTCCTCCGATGAGTTCGTCGATCGCGGGAGGAGCGGGCTGACGGATCGGTTTGGTGAGAGCTCCTCGCGCCATAACGGCCTCGGAGTTTCTCCTCATGGTGAGGAGCGCCGCTCGCGGCGCGTCTCGAACCATGAGGCCCGAGTAGTGGCCTCGCCCTTCGAGACGCCCGCCTGCGGCGGGCTCCTCAGGGTGAGGAGCAGAAGTCGTGCTTGAGGCTCACGGGAAGAATTTACTTTACGAATACCCGAATATATGCTTTATTTCCGAAATCCCGCCTCGATACGGAGGGGCGCATCGCGATCGTCACGACACGCGAGGTGGGGTGCGACGGCTGTCGGCATGCCGCAGCGTGGGGAAGCCCGCGCGGACGAACGGCATCTGGCGGACGCAAAGGCGTGTGGTCCTGGCACCCCGACGCTGGTGCCAAGTCGCGGGCGATGATCCCGCCGACGACGGTGGCTATCAAGCCGGACACCGGGGAGAGCGCGCTATACGCGTGAAAACCGTCGCGCGGGGAATGCCGGATGACCGGCTGAACCTGTGGTGACTGCCGCCTGCTACTCTTTCTGCAGGCGGGCCATGGGTTGCGGCCAGCACCCGGCATTCCCCGCGCCCTTCGTCTCGTGAGGGCGTTCACGGCGACAAGCTCGGGTGCGCGATTCGCACCGCGAGAACAAGGGCGCGTGTGCCCGTCGTTCATGTCCCTCAGGCGCCCGCCGCTCGGTTCCGAATTTCGAGACCGGCTGAATGTTCACTGAATTCAAACCCAGCCCCTTCCGCTTCTGCCGCGATCCCGATATGACGCCGCCTTCGTTGTGACTGGAAAAGCGCCATGACCAGGATTGATGCAATCGCCCGTGCCCGTCAGAGCCTGACCAGCGGTGACTTCCTGGCCGAGCTCGGTCGCAGGGTCGCCTACCGCACCGAGAGCCTCAATCCCGAGCGCAAGGACGAACTGGCGTCCTATCTCACCGACGAGCTGACGCCGTCCTTCGCCGCGCTCGGATTCACCTCCGAGATCGTGCCGTCGCCGAGCGGCCGCTCGCCGTTTTTGATCGCCACCTATCATGAGAGCGACAGCGCCCCGACGGTGCTGAGCTACGGCCACGGCGACACGGTCGACGGCATGACCGGCGAATGGCGCGATGGCCGCGATCCCTGGGTGGTCACTCCCGACGGCAACCGGCTCTATGGCCGCGGCACCGCCGACAACAAGGGCCAGCACAGCATCAACATGGCGGCGCTGCGCGCGGTGCGCGACGCCCGCGGCGGCAAGCTCGGCTTCAACGCCAAGTTCATCATCGAGATGGGCGAGGAGATCGGCTCGCCGGATCTTGCCAAGGTGGCCGACCTCAAGCGCGACACCTTGAAAGCCGACGTCTTCATCGGCTCCGACGGCCCGCGGCTGTCGACCGCGCGGCCCACCATCTTTCTTGGCTGCCGCGGCGGCATCCGGCTGCATCTCGACGTCAATCTGCGCGAGGGCGGCAATCACTCCGGCAATTGGGGCGGCGTGCTCGCCAATCCAGCCACCATCCTCGCCAACGCCATCGCCACCTTGGTGGATGGTCAAGGCCGCATCAAGCTGGACTCGCTGAAGCCGCCGCGCCTCACCAACGCGATCCGTGCCATCCTGGCCGACGTGAAGGTCGAGCCGACCGCCGACGAGCCGGCGCTGTCGGACAATTGGGGCGAGGACGGACTCACTCCGGCGGAGCGGCTCTATGCCTGGAACACGCTCGAAGTGCTGGCGATCTCCTCGGGCAATATCGACAAGCCGGCGAACGCGATTCCCGGCCGCGCCCGCGCCGTGCTGCAACTGCGCTTCGTGGTCGGCACCAAGGTCGACACCATCGTTGAGGATGTGAAGGCCCATCTCGTCGCGCACGGCTTCCCGATGATCGAGGTCAGCATGACGCAAGGCTTCGCGGCTTCGCGGGCCGACATCGACAGCCCCTGGATCACATGGGCGGCGGACTCGATCAAGATGAGCACCGGCAAGGCGCCCGCCGTGCTGCCGAACTTCGGCGGCTCGCTGCCGAATGACGTGTTTGCCGACGTGCTGAAGATGCCGACCATGTGGGTCCCGCACTCCTATCCCGGCTGCTCGCAGCACGCGCCGGATGAGCACATTCTTGTGGACGTCACGGAGGAGGCGCTGGGTCTGATGGCCGGGCTGTTCTGGGATCTGGGTGAGTTGCGGAAGCCGTTGTGAGTTGGGAGCTTGGATGAGCCACGCATCTCGCGGCAGCGACGGTCTCAACCTCGCCCCGCTTGCGGGGAGAGGTCGGATTGCATCGAAGATGCAATCCGGGTGAGGGGGGCTTTCCGCACGGTCGGTGGGTGTGGTTGCCCCTCACCCCAGCCCTCTCCCCGTGAAGGACGGGGAGAGGGAGCGCACCGCGATCGTGGAAGCAGCGTCGCTTTTGAAGTCATGAGGTCCGCTACGGATGGGAACCGAAGCATGATGAGCAGAAGCAGTACCCGCTTCAGACTTTCGTCGCGTCGCACGACCGCCGCGGCCCTCGTAGTTTACCATCCCGGCGTTCGGCGCTGCACTCTCAGGCCGAATCTCTTGTCGAACGGGGCGCTGGACAGGCAATTTGTCGCAAGCGTCCGAGAACTTGCCGCCGCGGGGCGGTCTATGGTGCCCGCGCTCGTCCGGCCGGAGATCATCCGAGGCCGGGCGGGACGATTTTGAGTTGGCTCAGGTTTATGCAAGCATCCGGCACTCAGCCGGATTGAGGAGATACAGATGAAGCAGCTTCGCCTATTTGGTCTGGCCTTTGCCGCCGCGCTCTGCGCCGGCCAGGCGCAGGCCGAGGACCTGACGGGGACCCTGAAGAACATCAAGGAGACCGGCGCCATCACCCTCGGCGTTCGCGATTCCTCGATTCCGTTCTCCTATCTCGACGACAGCCAGAAGCCGATCGGCTTCGCCATCGACATCTGCATGGGCATCGTCGATGCCGTGAAGAAGGAGCTCAAGCTCGACAAGCTCGAGGTCAAGCTCAACCCGGTGACGTCGTCGACCCGCATCCCGCTGCTCGCCAACGGCACCATCGATCTGGAGTGCGGCTCGACGACCAACAATGCCGAGCGCCAGAAGCAGATCTCCTTCACCAACACCCACTTCCTGACGGCGAGCCGCTACGTCACGAAGAAGGCGAGCAACATCACCAAGATCGATGATCTGAAGGGCAAGACGGTCGTGTCGACCGCCGGCACCACCAACATCAAGCAGCTCATCGAAGCCAATGCCGCGCGCAGCCTCGGCATCAACATCATCCCGGCCAAGGATCACGCCGAGGCCTTCTTGATGGTCGAGACCGACCGCGCCGTGGCCTTCGTGATGGACGACATCCTGCTCGCCAGCCTCGTCGCCGGCTCCAAGGATCCGGCCGCCTATGTCGTCTCCAGCGACGCGTTCTCCAAGCCGGAGCCCTACGGCATCATGCTGCGCAAGGACGATCCGCAGTTCAAGAAGGTCGTCGATGCCGCCACCGCCAAGATCTACACCAGCGGCGAGGGCGCCAAGCTGTATGACAAGTGGTTCATGCAGAAGATCCCGCCGAAGGGCCTCAACCTGAACACCCCGATCTCCGCCGAGCTGAAGGCCGAATTCGCCAAGCCGTCGGATTCGCCGGACCCGGAATCGTACAAGCCGTAAGCTGAAGTCGCAGCTCTCGCCGCGATGGCGGTGCGCTCCCCTCCCCCTTGCGGGGAGGGGTCGGGGGTGGGGGTCCCAGCAAAGACTGCTCGTGTGGACCCCCCACCCCACCCCTCCCCCGCAAGGGGGGAGGGAGCGCAGCGTCGCTTGTGGCGACGTCCCGTGATCCGACTGTGAGCTAATCCCTCAGGACACCCCCGTGAACTACACCTGGAACTGGCACATCTTCCTGGAGCCGAACCCGACCGGGGCCGGCACCTATTTCGACATGCTGCTGGCGGGGCTGAAGGTCACGATCGTGACCTCGCTGTCGGCCTGGGTGATCGCGCTGATCTTCGGCACGATCGTCGGCATCCTGCGCTCGCTGCCGTCGAAGCTCGCGACCTGGATCGGCTTTCTCTACGTCGAATTCTTCCGCAACATGCCGCTGCTGGTGCAGCTGTTCCTGTGGTTCTTCGTGCTGCCGGAGCTGCTGCCGCGCGCCGCGGGGCTGTGGCTGAAGCAGATGCCGAATGCGCCGTTCTACACGGCCGCCGTCGGCATCGGCCTGTTCATGTCGGCGCGCGTCGCCGTGCAGCTCGCGGCTGGCATCGGCTCGCTGCCGCGCGGCCAGAAGATGGCGGCGACCGCGCTCGGCCTCACCACCTTGCAGGTCTACCGCTATGTGCTGCTGCCGATGGCCTTCCGCATCATCCTGCCGCCGCTGACGTCCGAATTCCTCAACACCGTCAAGAACAGCGCGGTCGCGATCACCATCGGCCTGATCGAGCTGACCGGCGCGGCCCGCGCGATGCAGGAATTCTCGTTCCAGGTGTTCGAGGCGTTCAGCGCCGCGACCCTGATGTATCTCGTCATCAACATCATCGTCGTGATCGGCATGCGGCTCCTGGAGCGCGCGGTGGCGATTCCTGGCTACATCACGGGCAAATGAGATGCTGGCCAATTTCGACTTCGACGTCATCCGCCGCTCGCTGAGCTACCTCTTCATCGACGGCATGACCTTCACACTGACGCTGACCGTGCTGTCGGCGACCGGTGGTCTCATCTTCGGCACCCTGATCGCGCTGATGCGGTTGTCCGGCTATCGCGTGATGGGCTGGATCGCCGGGCTCTATGTCGACTTCATGCGCTCGCTGCCGCTGGTGCTCGTGATCTTCTGGTTCTACTTCCTGGTCCCCTATATCGGGCAGTGGCTGACCGGCTCGTCGCGGCCGATCAAGGTCGGCGCCTTCGCCTCGTCGCTGATCACCTTCATCATGTTCGAGGCGGCGTACTTCTCCGAGATCATGCGCGCCGGCATCCAGTCGATCTCGCGGGGACAGCCGGCCGCGGCTTCGGCACTGGGCCTGACCTACGCGCAGACCATGCGCTACGTCGTGCTGCCGCAGGCGTTCCGCAACATGCTGCCGGTGCTGCTGACCCAGACCATCGTGCTGTTCCAGGACACCTCGCTGGTCTACGTGCTCTCGATCCCGGACTTCCTCGGCGCCGCGTCGAAGGTCGCGCAGCGCGACGGCCGCCTGGTCGAGATGTACCTGTTCGCAGCCCTGGTCTACTTCACCATCTCCTGCATCGCGTCCTACGGCGTCCGCCGCCTGCAGTCGCGCATCGCCATCATCAGGTAGTCGGCTCCCATGATCGAAATCAGCCACGTCAACAAATGGTACAGCCCGACCTTCCAGGTGCTGAAGGACTGCACGACCTCCGTCGCCAAGGGCGAGGTCGTGGTGGTCTGTGGTCCCTCCGGCTCGGGCAAGTCGACCCTGATCAAATGCGTCAACGCGCTGGAGCCGTTCCAGGACGGCACGATCACGATCGACGGCCTCAAGGTCAATGATCCCAAGACCAATTTGCCGAAGCTGCGTTCGCGCGTCGGCATGGTGTTCCAGCACTTCGAGCTGTTTCCGCATCTGAAGATCATCGACAATCTCTGCCTCGCCCAGCAGAAGGTGCTCGGCCGCGGCCACGCCGAGGCCGAGACCAAGGGCATGAAGCTGCTGGAGCGCGTCGGCCTCAAGGAGCACGCGCAGAAATTTCCCGCGCAGCTCTCCGGCGGCCAGCAGCAGCGCGTCGCCATCGCGCGCGCGCTCGCCATGGACCCGATCGCCATGCTGTTCGACGAGCCGACCTCGGCGCTCGACCCGGAGATGATCAGCGAGGTGCTCGACGTCATGGTCGATCTCGCCCGCGAGGGCATGACCATGATGGTCGTCACCCACGAGATGGGCTTTGCCAAGAAGGTCGCCCACCGCGTCATCTTCATGGACCGTGGCGAGATCGTCGAGGACGCCAGGAAGGAAGAGTTCTTCGGCCAGCCCCGCAGCGAGCGCGCGCAGCAGTTCCTGTCGAAGATCTTGTCGCATTAGCGTTCGTCGTTGTTCGCAGGCTTGATCGCAGACGGCAGTCTGCTCCCTCTCCCCGTTCTTCACGGGGAGAGGGCTGGGGTGAGGGGCAGCCACGCGCACCGGCCGTGCGGAGAGCCCCCTCACCCGGATTGCATCTTCGATGCAATCCGACCTCTCCCCGCACGCGGGGAGAGGTGAGGAGAGAGCGGTGTGCCCGTCGCCCACCATGTAACGAATAGGAGAAGCTACCTTGGACCCGATCGCTTACGTCAACGGCGCCTTCGTGCCGCTCTCCGAGGCCAAGGTCTCGGTGCTCGATCGCGGCTTCCTGTTCGCCGACGGCATCTATGAGGTGGCCGCCGTGCTCGATGGCAAGCTGGTCGACAGCGAGTCCCACCTCGCCCGCCTTGAGCGCTCGGTCGGCGAGATCGGCCTCGCGCTGCCGGAGAGTCTGTCCCGCATCGAGGAGCTGCAGAAGGAGCTGGTGGCCCGCAACCAGCTCGACCAGGGCATGGTCTATCTCCAGGTCACCCGCGGCGCCGACAAGGGCCGCGACTTTCCGTTTCCGAAGGGCGACGTCAAGCCGACCCTGGTGATGTTCGTGACCCACAAGAACATCGTCGATGCGCCTTCGGCCAAGACCGGCATCGGCGTCATCACCGTGCCCGACATCCGCTGGGCGCGCCGCGACATCAAGAGCGTCGCGCTGCTGGCGCAGGTGCTGGCGAAGCAGGCGGCCGCCGCGGCCGGCGCCGGCGAGGCCTGGATGGTCGAGGACGGCCACGTCACCGAGGGCGGCTCGTCGTCGACCTTCATCCTCACCAAGGACGATGTCATCGTGACCCGGCCGAACTCCAACGCGATCCTGCCGGGCTGCACCCGCAAGGCGGTGGTCAAGCTCGCCGAGGAGCGCCAGCTCAAGGTCGAGGAGCGGCTGTTCACGGTCGACGAGGCGTTGGCCGCCAAGGAGGCCTTCATCACCAGCGCGAGCTCGTTCGTGCAGCCGGTGGTCACGATCGACGGCAAGCCGGTCGGCGACGGCAAGGTCGGGCCGGTGGCGGCGCGGCTGCGCGAGATCTATGTCGATTTTGCGCGGTCCACCGCGGTGTAGTTGAGAGAGCAGGTGCAGCATCGAAACTCGTTTGCATTGTCCGGCGCTTTGCTATCGTGGCCGCGCAACAGAAAATGCAGGGAGGCGTTTTGATGCGGTATCGGTGGGGCGTGCTCGCGGCTGGCTTGGTGATGACGGGCGCTGCGCTGAATGGGATCGGGGCGGCATCGGCCGATGACGGCTGGGTGACGCTGGTCGACGGCGACAAGAAGGTCGAGTTCACCGAGGTCGGCAAGGCGAACTGGGAGGCCAAGGACGGCACCTTGATGGCCGACAAGCTCGACGGCAAGGATCCGTCCTATCTGGTCACCAAGACCAGCTACAAGGATTTCCAGATCAAGGCCGAGTTCTGGGTCGACGACGCCGCCAACAGCGGCATCTTCATCCGCTGCGACCAGTCGGAGAAGATCGACTCCAACATCTGCTACGAGGTCAATATCTTCGACAAGCGGCCCGACCCGAAATACGGCACCGGCGCGATCGTGGACGTCTCAAAGGTCGATCCGATGCCGAAGGCCGGCGGCAAGTGGAATACGTTCGAGATCACCGCCAAGGGCACGCGGCTGACCGTGATCTTCAACGGCGAAAAGACCGCCGATGTCGACGACAGCAAGCATGCGGCGGGCCCGATCGCCCTGCAATACGGCTCGGGCGTGGTGAAGTTCAAGAAGGTGCAGATCAAGCCGCTTTAGCGGCCGTACACTCCGCGCAGCGGCGCTGGCCGCGGCTCGCACGATAGAGCCCCTTGCAGTACCAATGGCGCGCCATCATCTGCAGGGGATGACGCGCCAGCCTGGCCAGCGTCACCAGTTCGAACATGGCGGGCATTGCAGACTCCTTTACATTCTTTCGACGAGATGGGGCGGCGCTTCGATGATCGAAGTGCCGCCCCAGTCACATCAGCCATGCAGCTTCTTTGCGGTCTCGGCGATCACGCGGCCCTGATAGCGCGCGCCCGCCAGTTCGTTCTCGCTCGGCTGCCGGCTGCCGTCGCCACCGGTGATCGTGGTCGCGCCGTAGGGCGAGCCGCCGGTGACCTCATCGAGCTTCATCTGGCCGGCGAAGCCGTAGTTGAGGCCGACGATGGTCATGCCGAAGTGCAGCAGGTTGGTGATGATCGTGAACAGCGTCGTCTCCTGGCCGCCATGCTGGGTCGCGGTCGAGGTGAAGGCGCCGCCGACCTTGCCGTTCAGCGCGCCCTTGGCCCAGAGGCCGCCGGCCTGGTCGAGGAAGTTGGCCATCTGCGAGGCCATGCGGCCGAAGCGGGTGCCGGTGCCGACGATGATCGCATCGTAATCGGCGAGTTCCTCGACCTTGGCGATCGGGGCGGCCTGATCGACCTTGTAGTACGAGGCCTTGGCGACGTCGGCCGGGACCAGCTCCGGCACGCGCTTGATGTCGACGGTCGCGCCGGCTTCGCGGGCGCCTTCGGCCACCGCATTGGCCATCGCTTCGATGTGGCCGTAGGCGGAGTAGTAGAGAACGAGAACCTTGGTCATGACAGTCTCCGTGGGGACGAGGGTGATGAGAAAGATGGTCGCGGCCGGATCGCCGGCCGGGACCGTGACAAACAATTAGGCGGCGTCGACCAGCACCAGCTCGGAATCTTCGAGCGCGGTGATCTTCAGCGTGGCCTCATCGCGGATGGCGGCGCCGTCGCGGGCGTTCACACGGACGCCGTTGACCTCGACGCTGCCGGCGGCGGGCACGAGATAGATATGGCGGGCCTTATCCGCCGCATACTCCGCAGTCTCGCCGGCCTTCAGCGTGGTGCCGAGCACGCGCGCCTTGGCGCGGATCGGCAGCGCATCGGCGTCGTCGGCGAAGCCGCTTGCCAGCGTCACCAGTTTGCCGGAGCGGTCGGACTTCGGGAACGGCTTGGCGCCCCAGGTCGGCTGGCCGCCGTCGGTGGTCGGCTCGATCCAGATCTGGAAGATGCGCGTCGTGGTCGGCTCGAGATTGTACTCGGAGTGCCGGATGCCGCTGCCGGCGCTCATGACCTGGACGTCGCCGGCCTCGGTGCGGCCCTTGTTGCCCAGGCTGTCCTGATGCGTGATCGCGCCTTCGCGGACATAGGTGATGATCTCCATGTTGCGATGGGGATGCGCCGGGAAGCCGGTGTTCGGCGCGATCTCGTCGTCGTTCCAGACGCGCAGCGCGCCATGGCCCATATTGCTGGGGTCGTAATAGCTCGCGAACGAGAAATGATGCTTGGCCTTGAGCCAGCCGTGGTCGGCGCCGCCCAGCGCCGCAAAGGGCTTCAGTTCGATCATGGGTCTGCTCCTGAGATGGCGCGCCGGCCAGGCCGCCGCGCTGTTGGGCATTGGAATAGACCGGGAACCGGAGTATATAAATAGAAACTGTTGAAACCTATTGTTTCCAAAAATGAGACTTGGCCGATGGCGCGACTCCCGGATTTCGAGGCGATGGCGATCTTCGCCAAGGTCGTCGAACTGCGCTCCTTTGCCGGCGCGGCGCAGGAACTGAGCGTCTCCAAGGCGTCCGTCTCCAAGGCGGTGAGCCGGCTGGAGGAGCGCTTGGGGACGCGGTTGTTCAACCGGACCTCGCGCCGCCTGGCGCTCACTGATGCCGGCCAGCGGCTGTCGGAGCGCGCGGCGCAGTTGTTGGCTGACGGCGAGGCTGCGGAGACCGAGGCCCTCGCGCAATCGCTGACGCCGCGCGGCTTGGTGCGGTTCGCCGTGCCGATGACTTTCGGCGTCAAGAAGATCGCGCCGCTGCTTCCGGCTTTCCTGGAGCAGTATCCGGAGGTCTCGATCGATCTCCACATGAGCGACGCCACCGTCGATCTGATCGGCGAAGGTTTCGATCTCGCGCTGCGCATCGCGCGACTGCCGGACTCATCGCTGGTCGCGAGGCGGCTCTGTTCGATGCCGCGCTACACGGTGGCGGCGCCGTCCTATCTGAAGCGGCGCGGCCGGCCGACGCATCCGATGCATCTCGCCGAGCACACCTGCTTCGGCTACGCCTACCTCTCCACCGCCGGCGTCTGGCACTACACCAACGCCGCCGGTGAGCAGGCGAGCGTGCGCCCGGCGGGCCAACTGCGCGTCAACAATGGCGAGGCGCTGTTGCCAGCGGTGGTCGCCGGCCTCGGCATTGCGGATCTGCCGGATTTCATCGTCGGCGATGCGATTGCTTCGGGCGAGGTCGAGGTGGTGCTGAAAGGCTGGAGCCAGCCGGAAGGCGCGATGCACCTGGTGATGCCGCCCGGCGGCCCGCGCCCAGCGCGCGTGGAGGTGCTGTCGGAATTTCTGGTGAAGGAGCTGGCGAAGGGAAAGCGGAAGTGAGGGCGATCAGGCCATGAGCCGCACCACCATGCGCAGCAGGGTGGTGACACCGAGCGCCAACAGCACGAGGCTCGCGAGCTTGCTGCTCCATGCCATCACGCCAGCGTCGACACGCTGTCGTATCAACGCGACCGTCGCGCTGAGCACCAGCCACCAGGCGACGGAGCCCGCGAACACGCCTGCAATCAGCAGTGGTGCGGCCGATTGTCCGGCGAGCGCGTGAAGCATCGCCAGGAACAGGATGATGGTGAGCGGATTGGCAGCGCCCAATCCAATCGCGCTGAAGAACGCGTGCGCCGGGTGAATGCGCGCCGTGTCGGCGCTCGCGCTCAAGACGACCGCGCGGCGATAGATGCGGAGCGCGAACCAGAGCAGGATCAGGCCGGAGCAACATCCAAGTAATAGCGAGTGCGACTCGAGCCACGGCTGGGCCAGGGTGCCGAGGCCGAAGACGGCGAAGGCGCTGTAGACGAGGTGGACGGTGGCTGCGCCCAAACCGGTTGCCACTCCCGTCGCGGCGCCGCAGCTCAGCGTGCGTTGGATGCAGAGCACGCCCATCGGGCCGATCGGGGCGGCGACGGAGAGGCCTACGCCTATTCCGGACAACAAGGCGGCTATGGCTTGCGACATGCAATGTATCCAACGACATCGAGCACCGATCGGTTGTGCTTAGCGTTGGATGCGATTGCACGCGTCCATCATTTGCCGGAGTCCCGGCTATCAAGTCGATGCCGCGTGACCTAGGTCACGCAGACATCGACCCATTCGGCAGATGTGAGTTCGGCCATCCGCTCCGGCGTGATCTTCACCGCGCTGTGCGTCGAGCCCGCCGCGGGCACGACGATGTCGAACGCCTTCAGCGAGACGTCGCAATACACCGGCAGCGGAGACTTCAGTCCGAACGGGCAGACGCCGCCGACTTCGTGTCCGGTGATGTCGGCGACCTCGTCGAGGCCGAGCATCTTCGGCTTGCCGCCGAACAGCGCCTTGACCTTCTTGTTGTCCATCCGCGCGTGGCCGGCCGCGACGATCAGGATCACGCGGTCGCCGACGCGCAACGACAATGTCTTGGCGATGCGCGCCGGCTCGACGCCATAGGCCTCCGCCGCGAGCGCGACGGTGGCCGAGCTTTGGGAGGAGACGAGCACCTCGATATCGGGGGCCTTTTCGGCGAAGAACGCGCGGACGGAGTCGAGGCTCATGCTGACGTGCGCTCTCAGATCCCGAGCAACTTGCGCGCGTTGGCCTTCAGCACCTTCGGCCGGATCTCCTCGCGGATATCGAGCTTGGCGAAATCCGCCAGCCAGCGGTCCGGCGTGATGACCGGCCAGTCCGAGCCGAACAGCATCTTGTCCTGCAGAATCGAGTTGATGTAGCGCACCAGGATCGGCGGGAAGTACTTCGGCGACCAGCCGGAGAGATCGATGTAGACGTTCGGCTTGTGGGTCGCGACCGACAGCGCCTCCTCCTGCCAGGGGAAGGAGGGATGGGCGAGGATGATCTTGAGGTCGGGGAAATCCGCCGCGACGTCGTCCATGTACATCGGGTTCGAGTACTTCAGCCGCATCCCCATGCCGCCCGGCATGCCCGAGCCGACGCCGGTCTGTCCGGTGTGGAACAGCGCGATCGCGCCGCCGTCATTGATCGCCTCGTAGAGCGGGTAGGCGAGGCGGTCGTTGGCGTAGAAGCCCTGCATCGTCGGGTGAAACTTGAAGCCGCGGACGCCATAGTCCTCGATCAGCCGGCGCGCCTCGCGGACGCCGAGCTTGCCCTTGTGCGGATCGATCGAGACGAACGGGATCAGCACATCGAGATGCTCGGAGGCGATCTCCAGCATCTCTTCGTTCTTGTAGCGGCGGAAGCCGGTCTCGCGCTCGGCATCGACCGGGAAGATCACCGCGGCGATGTTCTTGGAGCGGTAATAGGCCGCGGTCTCCGGCACGGTCGGGGGATGCTTGTGCGGCGACTTGAAGTATTCGGCCATCTGGGCCTGGAAATCGTCATAGCCGTCGTCGGCATGCATGCCGCACGGCTCCTCGGCATGGGTATGGATGTCGATGGCGACGACGTCGTCGATCTTGGGCAGAGCGAGCTTTGGCATGGGCGTTCCCGGCGTGCGGTTCTTGGTTTGGTTCTTGGCTTTGTGAAATTGATTATACGATATAACGAATTTGGCAATCGGCAATTGGGCCGCCGGCCGAGTTCCCCCAGGGCCCAGGATGCCAGGCTCTGTTGAAGCCCGCGCCACAATCGTTGACATCGCCCAAGTCGGTGGTTAGAAACCGGCCACTCCGGGCGACCCCGTCGCTTGCGGAAATCCCTTTCTATTTGCCACTTCCGGCCTGTCCAACACGGCCTTTCGAACGTATCAGGATGTCCCATGAAGGTCCGTAACTCGCTGAAGTCGCTGCGTGGCCGCCATCGCGCCAACCGTCTGGTTCGCCGCAAGGGCCGCGTCTACGTGATCAACAAGGTCCAGCGCCGCTTCAAGGCCCGCCAGGGCTGATCTAGCCCGCGCTTGTCTCACCTGCTCACAGGTCTTTGACGCGCGCTCTGCTTTGCAGGGCGCGCCGTCTGCGTTTAGACTTGCCGCATGGCAAAACGCTCCTCCCTGGCGATTCTGCTCGCCGCCGCCGTCATCTGCATACCGCACCTCGCGCATGCGCAGGGTGAGCCGCGGTCGGGCGCCAAGCCAAAACCCCCTGAAGCGCCGTCGAAGCTGCCCAAAGTCGGCGCCGACAAGACCAAGGGGCTCGATTTCCTGTTCGGGGCGCTGAAGGCCGCGCCCGACGAGATCAGCGCCAAGCATGTCGAGGCCCGGATCTGGGCGATCTGGCTGCAGACCCCCAGCGACACCGTCGCGCTGCTGATGGCGCGCTCCAAGGCCGCGATGGACGCGAAGCAGAACGAGGTCGCGCTCAAGCTGCTCGATTCCGTCATCAAGCTCCGCCCCGACTATGTCGAGGCCTGGAACCGGCGGGCGACCATCTATTACCTGCAGAACGATTACGGCCGCTCGCTTGCCGACATCCAGCAGGTGCTGGTGCGCGAGCCGCGGCACTTCGGCGCGCTCGCCGGTCTCGGCATGATCATGCAGGACCTCGGCGAGGAAAAACGGGCGCTGGATGCCTTCCGCAAGGCGCTGGAGGTCAATCCGCACCTCGACAAGGTGCCGGACCTGGTCAAATCGTTGACCGAAAAGGTCGAAGGCCGCGATATCTAGCCTTAACCGCCGGTTAACCATGTTCGGACGGCCGTGCTTGCCGGCTGAACCGCGCCATCCCACCTGCCGTTCACCGGAGGAGATCTGGCGAGGAGACGGCGTAATGAGGCGTGCAGGACTGACGGCGGCGCTTGTGGGGCTGACAGCTCTGGAAATCACGGCGGCCGCCGCGCAGGCGGACGGTCTGTTCTGGGTGGTCGGAAACCGCGCCACCGATCGCTGCGAGATCGTGACCAGCAACCCCGTCATCATCGGGGACATCTGGTTCGCATCGGGGCCGTTCAAGTCGAAAGACGACGCCAAGCTGGCGCGATCGACGATCAACGCGTGCCCGAACAAGGACCTGACACAGGAGGACTGATCGGCGCGACTGCGCCCGGTCGGTCCGCTTAGTGGAACGCGGTGCTGCGGCGGTCCGGCATGCCGTATTGCGCGGCTGCGGCATAGAGCTGAGCGATCTCGGCTTCGAGATGCTCGTTGACCAGCAGCAGCGCCTTCAGTGCGCCGCGCAGATCGCCATTGCAGCTCGCGACGATCTCGTCGATCGCTGACTCGCTTGAACGAAAGCTCATCGGATACCCCCTCCCAAAACACCAAACTAAACGCAGGGCCGGTGATCGCAGGTGACATCCTGCAATGACCCAACCGTAAGTAATTCACGGCCATCAGCCGATTGCGAGGAAAAGTCCCGACCATGGTTATAAAATGGCCGACGACGCCGTGATGACAGGATTCCCTATTGAAACGGCCCAGCACCGCCGCTGGATCTGCAACTCTCGTCTTTTCAGCCCGTAACTGTCTTTGTGACAGGCAGAAAACTATCAATGATTTCAATGTTCTTAGTGGGCGCATTGGCCGTGCTCGCGGCGATGACCCGGGCTGGCGTCGCGCTCGTCGAGCGCCGCTATCCGGCGAAGGGGCAGGCCATCGACGTCGACGGCGCCACCATCAATCTTGTGGATATCGGTCCGCGCGACCGCGAAAAGCCTCCCCTGTTGCTGCTGCACGGCGCGAGTTCGAACCTCGAGGCGATGCGCAAGCCGCTCGGCGACATGCTGGCGGAGCGCCACCGGGTGCTGCTGGTCGACCGCCCCGGCCATGGCTGGAGCCCGCGCGTCAGGCCGGAGGATTCCACTCCGGCGGCCCAGGCCCGGATGCTGAACGAGGCGCTCGGCCGGATCGGCGCCGGCCCGGTCATCCTGGTCGTGCATTCCTGGAGCGGCGCTCTCGGGCTGCGCATGGCGCTGGACTTCCCGGACCGCGTCGCCGGGCTCGTGATGCTGGCGCCGGTCGCCTATCCCTGGCGCGGCGGGGTCGGGCAGTACAACGCCGCGGTGACGACGCCCGTCATCGGCCCGCTGCTGGCCCACACCATCACTTTGCCGCTCGGGCTTGCCCTGATAGGCCCCGGCGCCCGCGGCGTGTTTGCACCGCAACAGATGCCGGAGGATTTCGTCGACCAGAGCGCGACGCCACTGCTGCTGCGTCCGCGCGAATTCCTCGCCAACGCGTTCGATCTCGTCACCCTGAAGCAGGCGGTGATCGAGCAGGCGCCGCGCTATGGCGAGATCAAGGTCCCCGTCACGATCCTGGCCGGCGATGCCGACAAGACCGTCTACACCGACATTCATGCGCGCCAGCTCGCGCGAACCTTGCCGCAGACGCGGCTCATCGTCGTGCCCGACCTCGGTCACATGGTGCAGAACGCCGTGCCGGAGCTCGTCGCCGGCGAAGTCGACCGCATGGTCGGCGCGCTGACGGCCACTGCGGCGGCCGCGCCTTGAAAACGAAAAAGCCCCGGCGCGCGGCCGGGGCTTCGAGGGCAGAGCGCGTGGCGCGCCGCCGCTTACTGCTTCTGCTTGCCGTCCTTGTCGAACGACGAGATGTAGGCCCAGAGGTTGTTGACCTCGGTCTCGTTCTTGATGCCGGCGAAGGTCATCTTGGTGCCGGGAATCTTGGCCTTCGGATCCTTGATGTATTCCTTGAAGGTCGCCTCGTTCCAGGTGATGCCGGAGTTCTTGTTCGCTTCCGAATAATTGTAGTCCGGCGCGGTGCCCGACTTGCGGCCGTCGAGGCCGTTCAGTTCCGGGCCGACCTTGTTCTTCGCGCCTTCGCCGATCGCGTGGCACGGCAGGCACTTGTTGAACGAGGTCTTGCCTGCGGCGGCATCCTGCGCCAGCGCGGCGGACACCAGCGACGACGAGGCGATCACGACGAGCGCAGTCAAAGTCAGTTTCTTCATGGATCAGGCTCTGTGGTTTCGAGACAAAAATCGTGCGCAGGTTTGTTGCATGGCCTCCGCCCTCAGACAAGCCGTCCATCGGGATAGGGTTCATTTGATCGCCGCGAACTTTGCGCGGCAGCAAACAGCGAAACCGGCCGCGTCCGCCTACCCAAAGCGCCGCGGTTGTGGTTGATATGACGGTCGAAATCGAGGTCAGGAGACGCGCGCGATGGCCATCATGATGCCGGAGGCTGATCAGGCGGTGCTGGCGCGCCGCGGCGAGATCGTTGCTGCACTGCGCGCGATTGTCCCAGGCGAGGGCGTCATCGACAGCGCCGCCGAAATGCTGCCTTACGAGTCCGACGGATTGATGGCGTATCGCCAGCCGCCGATGGTGGTGGTGCTGCCGGAGACCACGGCACAGGTTTCGCAGGTTCTGAAATATTGCCATCAACAAGGCATCAAGGTGGTTCCGCGCGGCTCCGGCACGTCGCTGTCGGGCGGCGCTCTGCCATTGGCCGACGGCGTGCTGCTCGGGCTGGGCAAGTTCAAGCGCATCCGCGAGATCGATTTCGATAATCGCGTCGTCGTCACCGAGCCGGGCGTGACCAACCTCGCCATCAGCCAGGCGGTGGCGCATGCCGGCTTCTACTACGCGCCCGATCCGTCGTCGCAGATCGCCTGCTCGATCGGCGGCAATGTCGCGGAGAATTCCGGCGGCGTGCACTGCCTCAAATACGGCATGACCACCAACAACGTGCTCGGCTGCGAGATCGTGCTGATCAACGGCGAGGTGTTGCGCATCGGAGGCAAGTGCACCGAGAACGCCGGCTATGACCTGATGGGCCTGATCACCGGCTCGGAAGGGCTGCTCGGCGTCGTCACCGAGGTCACCGTGCGCATCCTGCAAAAGCCGGAGACGGCGCGCGCGCTGATGGTCGGCTTCGCGCAAGTCGAGGCCGCCGGCGAATGCGTCGCGCGCATCATCGGCGCCGGCATCATCCCCGGCGGCATGGAGATGATGGACAAGCCGGCCATCCACGCCGCCGAGGCCTTCGTCCATGCCGGCTATCCGCTCGACGTCGAGGCGCTCTTGATCATCGAGCTCGACGGCCCCGGCGTCGAGGTCGACGAGCTGATCAGCCGCGTCGAGGCGATCGCGAATGGCTGCGGCTCGACCACCTGCCGGATCTCGACCTCGGAGGCCGAGCGCAATTTGTTCTGGGCCGGCCGCAAGGCGGCGTTTCCCGCGGTGGGCCGCATCTCGCCGGACTATCTCTGCATGGACGGCACCATCCCGCGCGGCGCGCTGCCCAAGGCGCTGGCGCGCATCCGCGAGCTGTCGGAGAAATACCAGCTCGGCTGCGCCAACGTCTTCCATGCCGGCGACGGCAATCTGCATCCGCTGATCCTCTACGACGCCAACAAGCCCGGCGAGATGGAGCGTGCGGAGGCCTTCGGCGCCGACATCCTGCGCTGCTGCGTCGAGCTCGGCGGCGTCCTCACCGGCGAGCACGGCGTCGGCATCGAGAAGCGCGATTTGATGCCCGACATGTTCACCGAGATCGACCTCAACCAGCAGCAGCGCGTGAAATGCGCGTTCGACAGCCAGGGCCTGTTGAACCCCGGCAAGGTGTTTCCGACCTTGCATCGGTGTGCGGAGCTGGGGCGGATGCATGTGCATGCGGGCAAGCTGGCGTTCCCGGATCTGCCGCGGTTCTGAAAAAGCCACAGCCTTCTCCACGTCATTGCGAGCGCAGCGAAGCAATCCAGTGGCGTAGGCGGGACTCTGGATTGCTTCCGCCTTCGCTCGTCGAGCTTCGGCGGACACGTCACTGCGCTCGCAATGACGCTGAGTGAGTCGTTCAAGCATTTCGCATCCCGCCTCGCAGACACACGGCCCGCTGATGTGAAGACTCTCTCCCCACGTCATTCCGGGGCGCCCGCAGGGCGAGCCCGGAATCCATAACCACAGTCCGCTATGTGAGGCACGCCGGCAGCTCCATCTCGTTCCACCAACATCCGCTCGGGGATATGGATTCCGGGCTCATCGCTTCGCGATGCCCCGGAATGACGTGGAGAGAGGTTGCCCCACTCATCCATCGTCCCCTCTGACGCACGGCGACTGCTCGATCGCGCTCACGCTCTCTCCCCACGTCATTCCGGGGCGCCCGCAGGGCGAGCCCGGAATCCATAACCACCGGCCGCTGTGTGAGGCACGTCGGCAGCTCCATCTCGCTCCAACAACATCCGCTCGTGGTTATGGATTCCGGGCTCATCGCTGCGCGATGCCCCGGAATGACGACGGAGAGAGAGCCTGCCTCCATCCACATTCCACCCCGCAGACACACGCCCGCAGCCCCGCGGCGTCCTCCGCCCAGGTGATGCGACCGTCCGCCCTCAAAACCGATCGAGAGGGCACGGGGAATGCCGGGTGAAGGCCTCACCCATGGCCCGCCTGCAACAAAAAAAGCAGGCGGCAGTCACCACAGGTTCAGCCGAACATCCGGCATTCCCCGCGTGGCGGTCTTAACGCTTATACGTGCTCGCCCCGGGGATCGGCGTTCTTGTCCCCGTCGCCGACGCGACGCGTTGAGGCGTCATCGCCGGCTTGACCTCAGCACCGGGAGGCCAGGCCCACACGATTTCACGTCCGCATCGAACTCGTTCGTCGGCGCGACACGAAGCCACGCTGCGACCCGACACGGCCACCACAACCCACCCCACGTATCGTGACGACCGCGCGTACGCCCCTCTCGGAGGGGTGAGTCGGGAGGGAGTATGGCATGAATTCTGTAAAAGCGAAATAAGAATTTTATCGCTTGGCGCAGGCTGAGGGATTATTCCTTCGCTCCTCCTGCCAAGCCAGGTGCTGATCGGTCGCCATGATGAGCTGTGCGAGAGGCGCAATATATTGTGCCCTGAACGTCATGTAATCGGCGACGTTGCCTATAAAAACCAGAGATATAATCTCAAAGGTATCCCAGAAGATCACCAAATATCCGGTGTCCTGGGGAGTGCGGTAAATTTTGATGGTGTCGGTCTTGTCCCCATAGTCATCCAACCTACTTGCGCCTGCTCGGCTTAAGAGGTCATCGAATTCCCCGTCTTCTTCAGTAGCCTTCCGAAACCATTGAGGGAGGTCAACCTCCAAAAGCTTTCCATCGGCGAATCTGAGTGACTTCTGGGTGTCGTCCATTTTATCCCCCGGTAGCATGGTTGCGAATCTCAAGCCATCCTACGGGGCGGCGGGTTAGGACCACAATCAAAACGCGTGTTTGAGCCACTGTCTGTTGGCAAAGCCCGGAGCCGAACCCTGCTATCGGGCGGGTTCTGAATGGCGCCGGAGGCAGTGTCTTAGGCAATCTTCTGCCGCGCGATGCGCTCGAACGAGTTGAATGCCTCGGCTGCCTTCCTCGCTGCCGCATTCAGCTCAGCGATGTTGGCGCGGGTTTGGGGGGTGATGCCCTGGCCAAGATCTACGTAGGTGAGCGGCGTGAGGAGCTTGGGGTTTCGGTCGTCGGTAAACAGTTTGTCGCCGGCCAAATTACAAAACTCTCGAGCGAGTTGTCGGGCTTCTTCGAGCGCATCTTGGACCTCAGCGTCGATGAATTCGTAGTGGGCGGTGTTCCAGTCGTCCGCCAGTATTTCCAAGGGCTGTATCCGTTCGTTCCTAAAGGCATCCCTGAAGCTATGAAGTGTCAAAAATCTCACTAGCTGTGGCGTAATCAGCTTCCGGTACAAAGCTAAAAGCTGGGTGTCGTGAGGGTTGGGCGGCTCGGCTGGCGCAACTTGCTCAGAACGGTCGGGGATGAGGCGGGAAAGTACCAGGAGCAAAATTCCAAGCCCAACGAGGGTCAGGCTCAACCATATCGGCGTCTCGGGGATGGCTATTTTGACTTCCAAAAGTTTGGCGACAGGCGGAATCAGGTACTGAACGATGCTGGTGATGGACAGCACGCCGCCGAAGATAAGCGCCAACGCGCCTTTACCCCAGGCGGTGCCAACCCAAATTCTAAATATCCGCTCTACAAACTCGAAAATTCTTGGCATTGCCATCTTCAGCCTCAATGACTTTCAATAGCTGATTTTACGGAGATCTGCCGAGGTTACTTAGGCTAGCGTAGGGCTTAGCTGAAGGTGTAATCCGCCGAGTGTCTCGAAAAGTGGACGGCTAATTCTGCGCTAATCCGCCCTGCGGGCTAGTGTTTGTCAGATGCGTTGAGCGAGCACAGCGAACTCGATTTCCATCTAAGTGGGTAGCGGTGTTACGGCTATCGACTTCGCCTAAAATCGAAAATGCGCACGACCATGCTTGGGAAACCGCTGAGCACGTCATCAAGAAACGTTTCAATCAAGGATAATGCGCGATCATCGGCCGGGTTTTGGGCGGTGGCCGACCTGGAAATCGCGTTCTGCCAGATTTGGGGCCGGTAGCGCACCAGTGAACTCAACAAAAAGCTGCCCAGAAATTGCAAGGCATACTCGTTGAGTTTGATATCGTTGATGGGCTGCATGGCATATGTCGGCCCAGGGCCGACATACCCGCCGGACAACGGCGGAAGAATATCAACGGCAGGAACAATCGATCGATCCCCGCCCATAAGCGCGCGGCTGGCCGCGAAGCCGTTATTATTAGACTGGATCAGATTTTCGTCGGCTAGGTCATCGTATCCGTTTCTGTCGGCGTTGTCGAAAATGATAATAGAATTTCCCCACGCCAGCTGGGCTTCCACGAAGCGCCATCGTTCAAGAAACGGGTATGCTGCGCGCAATCTTTGAATGGATGCCGCTAGGTCTGAGATATCGGTAAACAGAACAGGATCATCGATGCGCAAGGTGCAGGTGCCGGTGTAAGGCGTTGAGAAATGGAGCGAGATCGGAATCGACTTGGCAGCGGAACCGAATGTCTGCGAAAACTTGTCCCCTATTCCGGGTGCGCGCGCCAAGATGTCGGTGATTTCGACCCGCTGGCTGCTCAGACCCGCCGCCTTGTCGAAGGTCTTTTCTTGCCATTTTGGCATCGAGTTTTCAAAGTACCAAATTCGACCCAGAGGCGCGATAGCATCATTAAACTCCTGAAACGTGCCCTTGTTTTCAACCTTCAGCGCCAGTTCTTCCACGCCGGCGGCTAGCGATGTCACATCCTTGAGCCCATGCTTTCGAGCCAGCGTTGACAAGGAAACACCTTTGCGAGCGACGATGACTGCCTGCGCGAAGGCGACGACGCCGTAATAGATCTGCAATGGCTTTATCTGAATCGGTGCGAGCGCTGCGGCCTCAAAAAACAATCGGCCCTGTTGTATGCATACGGCGATCTCCCGCGCGGTGGTGGCGCTGGGTATGCGCCCCGTGGAATTGCCAAGTAACTTGCGTACATTGGTTGCGCTCTCCAAAAACTTGATATCGTACCAATTATCCAGCATGCACCCTCTCAATTCACGATGATCGCGTCGTGCGAATCTACATTTGCAGCGCGTAGGGCGGATTAGTACTACTGAGTCAAAAATCGACGAAATAACCGGCTGAGAATCAAGTATTTGTAGAGATTCAGACTTTCACGCGCGGG